>JAKEEU010000461.1 GCA_022616415.1 Candidatus Zhuqueibacterota bacterium
TCGGGCAGCCATCAAAAACAAAATTTTCCCAACGGATAGATGAACCCAACGGATAAGGCTTTTACAGTTGGGTTCATCTATCCGTTGGGCACAAAAAAGTTGGAATTTTTTCTAACTTTCGTGAACCAATGACTTAATGGTTCTGTTAGGCCATCTATCTTTTTGACTCCTTGGCTCCTTTTCAGTTTTGGCTCCTTTTCTCTTTATCCGATAAGCATGCCCGCCACCGTCGCCGTCATCCAGCTCGCCAGCGCCCCGCCGAACATGGCGCGCATACCGAGCTTGGCCAGATCGCCGCGGCGCTCCGGGGCCATGCCGCCGATGCCGCCGATTTGTATCGCTATGGACGAGAAGTTTGCGAAACCACACAAAGCGTAGGTGGCGATGGTTATGGCGCGCTCGCTCATGCCGCCGCTTTTGATCAAATCGCCAAGATGTACATACGCCACAAATTCATTGATGGAAATTTTGGTGCCGAGCAAATTGCCAAATTCGATGCAATCTTTCCACGGCACGCCCATGAGCCAGGCCAGCGGCGCAAAAATCCAGCCAAAGAGCGTGCGAAGATCTTGCGGAAAATAAGCAAATCCAAGCCAGTTTGACAGCGCGTCGTGAATGACGCCCATGCCGGCATTGACGACGGCAATAAGGGCAATAAAAGCGAGCAGCATCGCGCCGACGTTCACGGCCAACTTCACGCCATCAGCGGCGCCGACGGCAGCAGCCTCGATCACATCACCGGCGACCTTGCCAGGTGGAACCTTCACATGGCCTTTCGTCACCGGCTCCTCTTTTTCAGGCAAAATAATTTTCCCCATCATCAGCGCCGCGGGCGCCGACATGACGCTCGCGGCCAGCAGATGCGATGCGGGGATGCCCATCGCGATGTATCCCGCCAGCACGCCGCCGGCGACGGTGGCGAAACCGCCGCACATAATCGCCATCAATTCGGAATTTGTCGCTTTCGCCACGAACGGCCGAATGAGCAGCGGCGCTTCGGTCTGGCCGACAAAAATATTGGCCGAGCACGACAGCGATTCGGCGCCGCTGGTGCCCATGGTTTTAGCCATGCCTTTGGCGATCACCTCGACGATGATTTGCATGACGCCGAGATGATAGAGAATGGACATCACCGCCGAGAAGAAAATGATGGTCGGCAAAATTCTGAATGCGAATTGAAAGCCGAAGGTGCTTTGATATTCGGGCTTGACCAGATTATCGAAGAGGAATTGCGTGCCATGCTGGGTGAAACCGAGGAAGGCGGTGATTTTATCGCCGGTCCATTGGAAGGCGACTTTGCCGGCGTCGGTCCAGAGAATGATGAACGCAAAAAAAAGTTGAAGCCCCGTGCCCCATAAAACTACACGCCAGGGAAAGCGGCGGCGCTCGTACGATATCGACCAGGCTATCAACACCATCGCCACCATGCCGACTACACTGATGAGTCGTTCCATGCTCTTCCTCTCTCCGCAGATTTTGCCAGAGGCTTGCTGGCTGTTAAAATAAACTCGGGGTTAATTTAAAATTGCTGTTTCATCTCCGTGAACGTTCGGTTCGAGCTTCCTACTTTGGAGCTTCATGCGTTTGCTGCAAGTACTGCCGGGCATGTTTACGCATGTCGTCGAAACGCGTGTCTTTTAAATCGGCAGTCCGTCGTAAAAAATTGCGAAACCAGGTGGCCGCGCTTTGGCGGTCATTCAGCGTTTGATAAACCGTGCCGAGAAAATAATAGCAATCGTAGCAGTCGGCGTTCAGCTCAATGGCTTTACGATAAGCCTGGATGGCGGACTTGTTTTTGTTTTGGCTCATGCGCGCCGCGCCGAGCATGTAATGCTGCCGGCTGCTGAAATCGAGATTCGGTTTGGAAAGCGAAATGGCTTGTAGCATGGCGCGCTCGGCCTCGCGGTATTTTTTCAACTGGTAATAAGCCAATCCGAGATTGAAATGGCTGCCCGCCAGCGAAGCATCCTGCCGCACGGCCGCCGCGAAGTAAACGGCTGCGGAGTCGAAGTGCGCCATGCTCTGAAAGATGCGGCCGATATCGGAGAGCACGCTCACAGTCGAATCTCCCGTCGCAGCCAGATAGACTTTCAAATAGCTCAGCGCGAGATCGTTGCGGCTATGGCGCGCGTTCATATAACATGAGCCTAATCGCCGCAATATTCGCGGATAGCTTGCCGCGCGATGGGAAATACGCTGGTAAATCGCCGCAGCGTGCTCATATTTCGTCTCGCAAAAATAGGCATCTGCCAGCAGCAACTGCGCCGCGAAATTGGTTGAATCAGAAGCCAGCTTCCGTTCTGCCAGTTGCACGGCATCGGCGCAGCGCTCGTTGGCTAAAAGGCAATTGCCGACCGAAGTGATCACATCGGCAGTTGCCGACGAGTCAACCGCATCCATTGCAGCATCAAATTGCTTATTGGCGCACAGCAACTGCGCCAACAGCTTATGCGCCGGCGCAAAAGTTGAGTCGGCCTTTAATGCCAACCGAACCTCGTTGAGGGCCGAAGCAAGCGCGCCGCCTGCTTCCTCTGACTTAGCCATAAAGTAGTAAGCACGCGCGCGGAACGGCCGGCTGAAAGAGGCGGTGTGCAAAACACGATCGCTGCTTTCATAATCACCAAGATTGAAATAGCACAAGCCTTGATAAAAAATCGCCGCCGTGTCGGTTGGATTGGCATCGAGCGCCGCGGTGTAAAGCTTTAGCGCGGTGCGATAATCGCCGACTGTGAACGCCTCGAAAGCCTCTTTGGTTTGGGGCGTTTGCGCCACGCAAACTTGCGCTGCGAATAAAAGTCCGATAATATAATCAGAAAAATTGGCTCGCGCAAGCATGATTTTTGATTAGGCTGATTTTTGATCAGGTTTGTTTTGGGGATGGAAGCGCTTGGCGTAGATGACGCGGTCATCGCCGTCAGCATAAAAATTGGGAATGCGCGCGACTTCGCGATAGTGATGGCGGGAATACAAACGGCGCGCGGCTTCATAGCGCGGCAAAGAAGAAGTTTCGATAATCAACAAACGCGCTCGCGGGGCGGAAGACGTGGTATCGCTGATTTGCCGCTCGACGTATTCCATGAGCAAGCTGCCGGCGCCGCGTCCATGCCACGCCGGATCGACGGCGATCCAGTAAAGATCATAAGTGCCGGCGGTCAACGGCGTCGGCCCGTAACAAACATACCCGCGCGGCTGATCCGTCTCATCAACTGCGCAGGCGAGAATATAATCTTTCTGTTCCGCGTTGTCGAGGTAAACATCGATCAGCTCCAGCGCGCACTGCACTTCCATTTCGAGAAACACTCTGGTGTGCCGCAAAATGCGCTCGATGCTCGGCCGGTCGTCACGGCGCAAGGGCCGAACCATCAAAGACTTTTTCTGGATCACTGTGCCCATTATCCGATTGTTTCGTGAAACACGCGTTATGATGCGACATTGTCGTTTTTTAGGCAAGTTGGCCGAATCGCTCGACAAACTCTTTTTCCAACGCCGCCTTTCGCTCGTGCGGAAGCAAAGAGGCGCGCAACGCCTTCAGAATGAATCCTTTCATAATATTTTGTTCGGCTTGCCCCACCAAAAAGTCGCGGGTGATAAGCTCGATGTCATCGGTCGTGCGGATGCACTTGGATAGCGTCTGGTAAACCTCGGCAAAGTGCGGGAAGTCCCGAAAGACGTACCATTCTTTAAGCCCTTCAAGGCTGTCGGCAGGCAGCGCCACGTGATGGTGTTTGGCGAGCTGCAACAAGGTTTCCGGACGAATGGAGCCTTCAAGATGAACGTGCAGCTCAACTTTCGGCATCGTCTGGATAAATTTCTCGAGGGCCAATTCTCTTCCTCAGAGCCGGGAATTAAAATGAACGTAAGATTCCAGCGAAATGAACAAAACTAAGAAATTACACCCGCTGAAATAGAAATCCTTGTCACGCCGCGCCGACGTGCACGGAACTGCGGTGGCGCGCGGGGTCGGCAGCGGGCACAAAACCTGACCTCTCAGCCGAACGTTGCGGCGCCAGAGACGGCGTCCAAAACGTCCGTTCAGGTTGGCTGCGGCCGTCGTTGTCCTGCGCGCCTCGCTGCAACGCCAAGCTGACGACCTCGCCGATAAGCTGCGCGTAAGTGCGGCCCGAGGCTCGCGCCGAACGCGCCAATCCGGCGTCCGGCGAAATATCCGGATTCGGATTCACTTCCAAAATATACGGCTGATTGTCGGGCGACAATCGAAAATCGACGCGGCCGTAATCGCGGCAGCCCATCACGCGAAACGCCGAGACCGCGAGGCTTTGAATCTGCCGCGCCAGCGCCTCATCGAGCAGCGCCGGACACTGGGCACCCGCCGTCCACTGATAATCTTCACTGCCGGCCACCCATTTCGCGTTATACGTGCAAATTTTCGGCAAATGCTCCGGAACGTCGAAGGTGATTTCGGAAATCGGCAGCGCAAACGGGATTTGATCGCCCACCACGGCGACGTTCAATTCGCGGCCTTCGATATACTCTTCAACAATGGCCGGCTGATGATACGTTTGCACCACCCAAGCCACGCGCCGGCGCAGATCCGCGAGATTGCTCACCACCGCGTCGAAATCCACGCCGAGGCTGGCGTCTTCGTGCGCCGGTTTGACGATCACCGGATAGCGCAGCGAGCAGCGCGCCGGCACTTCGCTGCAGATCATGCCGTTCGGCGCCGGCAATTTCGCCTGTTTCAGCAGCGTTTTCGCGTGCCATTTATTCACTGCGGTAGCCAGCGCCAGGGGCGGCGCGCCGGTGTAAGGAACGCCGAGCAGTTCATACGCGCACGCAAAGTGCATTTCATATTGGTTGTCGCCCTGCCAACCTTCGACAAGATTGAAAATCGCGTTTGGGTGAAAGCGCGTGACGCGATCCATAAAAACCGGAACGGAGCGCTGAATGCCCGCAATCGCGACTTCGTACCCCAGCTCGAAGAGCGCATCGCGCACGGCGTGAACCTCGTCGAGCACGCCGGCTTCGGAAAGATAATCAATGTCACGGCCGCGCTGTTCGCGCTTGGGCACGTTGTAAGCAATAAGAATTCGTTCCGACGTCACGCCAGCACCTCCCCGATGAACGGCCTTTTGGGGTCGGCGACTTTCTGCGCCGTAGTGAGATGCAGACGCCGGCAGGCTTCGTCAAGAATCGTCAGCAGCAGATCGTCGTACGTCATACCGGCGGCACGCGCCGCTTTCGGGAAACAAGAGTTGTCCTCCGGATTTGGAATGATGCCGGGCAGTGGATTAAGCTCGACGATGCACGGATCGCCCACTTCGTCCAAGCGCACGTCGATGCGGCACCAGTCGCGGCAATTCAAGCGCGTGTAGGCTTTCTTGCAGATCGTTTCAATTTTTGTCTGCAACGCCGGCTTGAGGTTGGCCGGACAGCGGAAAATTTCCAACGGGCTGTCGCGTTGATCCCAAATCCATTTGGCTTCATAAGAATAAAAACGGTTGACGCCGTCGGGCAGGGACTCAAAACTGATTTCCACGATCGGCAGCGCGCGCAGCGTCGGGCCGTTGCCGAGCATGGCGACCGTAAACTCCCGGCCGGGCAAATACTCTTCCACCAGCGCGGGCTGCGTATACGTGCTCCAAATTTTCTCGACGGACGTTTTTAGCTCGCCGTGGTTTTGCACGAGCGCGTCGTTCCAAATGCCCTTGCTGGAGCCCTCGAAGAGGGGTTTCACAAACATCGGATAGTCGATGTGCTTGAGCTGGCCGTTCAACGGCCACGACTGGATCACGCCGAATTTTGCCGTGGGAATACGATGGTAGGCGAGAATCTCTTTGGCGCGGGCTTTGTCGAGACAAATCCCCAAAGTCAAGGGATCGGAACCGGTGTAAGGAATACGAAGCATTTCGAGAATCGCTGGAATCTGCGCTTCGCGCGAGGCGCCGAAATGGCCCTCGGCGATATTGAAAACGATATCGGGGCGTGAATCCCGTAATTTCTCGTAGGCTTCGAGGTCGGCCTCGATGGGAATAACTTCGTGATATTTGCTGAAGGTGTCGATGATCGTTGCGATAGTTTCGGGGGCATCCCATTCTGCCTGATCATCAAGCGGGACGTCGTCACCGTCCTCGGAAAAGCTCGTCGACTGTTTGACGTTGTAGGTGATACCTACTCGCATAATAGTTGCTCCTTAACAGGCGTTGCCTTGCTGACGTAGCCTTACAGGCTTTGCCTGAGCTTAAATTTGATTTCGTAAAAGTTGAGGCGGTTGAAGGCCTCGGTTTCGGCTTGAGTTGGCATTCTCAGCCGAAAGTTGATTTGACGGTTAAAAGCTTGCTTCTTCACACTATCCTCCGAAAATTTCGGTCTACATCGGTCTTTCCCTTGGGCGCCGGCCCGATATGATTTATGAAGAACAAAAAAGCAACTGCGCCGGCAAAATGCCTGGCAGCCGCAGTGAATTTGCCTAAACGACTCTTGAAAAGTTTAGGCTTGCATTGTGTAAATACTTTTCAAAAAACGTATACTACCCTTGCGCCAATTTGTTCCAATCTGCGAGGGGCGACCGGATTTTACAACCGGCCGCCCTTCGCAAAGCTGGTTAACGGGCCATTTGCGTGCTGTCGGTAGCCATCGTGGTATCGGCCGCCATGGTGGTGTCCGACGTCGCGGCAGGCTGCTCTTGCGCGGCTGTTTGTTCTTGGGCCGCTTCTTCTTTCTTCTGGCAACCGCCCAGCAACAATCCCATCGCCAACAGCAATAGGACGCACGCTAAAATAATTCTACGAAGGTTCATGGGTCGCTTCCTTTCCTCCGATTATTGGGTTATCTCTGCCGGTGTTTTCCCTATCGGAATGGCATGCACCGACAGAAGTGATAACGCTTGCCTCGATGATGTGAAATTTATAAATGACAAAGCCGTTTTTATGCCGCAATACCTGCCCGAAAATCCACAAAGTATCTGATTGGAATCTGCAAAGCCCGAAAGTGCTGTCGAGCCGGGAGATGAATGTCAATTGGAAGGACTTGCCCTTCCCCCGCAAGACGGTGATGTAGTACCAGGATGGTAGGGTAAACTCCATTCCCGCTATGTCGGGAAGATGATGCTTCGCTCGTACTCATAAAAATTGCCAACCTCCGATTTATATCTTCTTCTGATTTGCCGTAATATCTGAAATTTTTTTTGAAAAAGCAAGAGATAATTTAAAAAACTGCTTTTAAATTATCCGAAACGGTTTTCCCCTGCCCTTGCTGACAGCTTTTCGGGAAAAGGAAAAACATGACGATCAGAATGAAGATAAAAATGGCGACGGTGGTGGTTTTCTTATTCATTGTGCGCTCCTTCTCAGAGCCTTGTGCGATCGCTTGTCCTGGCACCATGGTGGCATGCTGGAAAATCTTTTACAGCGGTTTTCAATTGGATGAACAGGTTGTAGTCCCCGCCCCTTGTGGGCGGCTGTCGAAGCCAAAGGGATTCTCAGTTGCAAGAGTGCCCCACAAGGGGGCAAGACTACAAGCACCGCACGTGCATTTGAAAAACGCTATAGCTTCAAGAATGCTTACTTACTCCGCGCTGGTCCATAAAGTCTGTGTTTGTCAGCGGTCATTAATCGGCACGTACGGCACGTTCTTCGGGCCGGGATAAATCGCGCGCGGCCGGAACAGCCGGTTGTTCTGCAATTGCTCGATCACGTGCGCCGTCCAACCGGAAATCCGGCTCACCGCGAAAATCGGCGTGAACAAATCCTGATCCAATCCCATGTAGTAGTAAACCGTTGCCGAGTAAAAATCGACGTTCGGATAGATGCCTTTGCTTCCCACTTCGCGCCTCATGATCTCTTCGATCTTCCTGGACATTTCGTACCATTTGGTGTTGCCGGTCTGTTGCGCGAGCTTTTGGGAAAATTGGCTGAGAATGCGGGCGCGCGGATCGTAGGTGTGATAAACCCGATGGCCGAAGCCCATGACTTTCTGCTTGGTCGCCAGGCGATTCATCACATATTCTTCAACTTTGTCGAGGCTGCCGATTTCCTGCAAAGTCGACATCACCTCGCTGTTGGCGCCGCCGTGCAGCGGCCCTTTCAAGCTGCCGACTGCCGCGGAGATGGCCGAGTACATATCGGAGAGCGAAGAGATCACCACGCGCGCTGTAAACGTCGAGGCATTGAAACCGTGATCGGCGTGCAGAATCAGGGCCACGTCCAAAACTTTCGCGGCATATTCGCTCGGCGCTTCGCCATTGACCATATAAAGGAAATTCGCCGCATGGCTGAGGTCTTGCTGCGGCGCGACAAATTCTTTGCCGCTGCGCCGGCGTTGAATCGCCGCCACGATGGTGGGAAAGGAAGCGATCAAATTAATTGCCCGCTCGATATTTTTTTCAACGGTATTCGTTTGGGAATCCGGGTCATATAACCCCAACCCCGACACCGTCGTGCGCAGCAAATCCATCGCGTTGGCGTTCGCTGGAAAAGAGCGGATCAAATCCAGAACCGCGGCGGGAACCTGTCGATGGCTCTTCAGTTGCTGTTCAAAATCTCTTAGCTCTTGCTGCTTCGGCAAACGGCTATTGAGCAAAAAATACGTCGTCTCTTCAAACGTCGAATGTGCCGCCAATTCTTCGATGGGGATGCCGCGGTAGAGCAAAATGCCTTTCTCGCCGTCAATCGAGCTGATCATGGAAAGCGCGGCGACCACGCCCTCCAGCCCTTCACGAAATTCAATTGCTTGTCCGGACTCGTCGAAAATTTCACGAACTTTATCGGCCATAGCTATGCTCCTTTCCAAATTGCTGAGGTCAAGATCATGATAATAAAACTTGCAAAGAAAAGCAAGTCATATTCAACATCCCGTGACAATTTTTCTTGAGACCCGATGCAGATAAGCGTAGTCACTCCTCACGAAAATAAGGCGACACCTTCTCGCCATTCTCGAGCTGAATCTTGATCGGCAGCGCGCCGGCTTCCAGCTTCTCGCCGTTTTTTATGAATGTGTCGCGGACGGCGCGTTCCCACAGTTTCTGCGGAATCACCACCTCCCAGCCGCGGCTGGTGAATTGGTGCCATTCGTCGCCGCCGTATTTATCCATGTAAAAATGAATCGTCTCGTCGAGCAGTCCCGGCGGCACCGCGGCGCTATCGGCCGGATCGATGGCGCCATGCCGGGCGAAAAACCTCTTCATCTCTTGCGAGACGTCGAATTTGCCGCCGCTGCCCAAGCGGTGGCGAAACACTTGCAAGATCAATTTGATCGCAGCGAAAAATTTTTGCATGACCGATTCTTTTTCCGTGTCGAGCAAATCGCCCTTCACGAGCTGCGGCCATTTGGCCACAAAAAACTCGATGATCCTGCCGTCGTTTTTGTGCTCGCGCATCTTTTGGCCGAGCTCGATGCCGAACCAATCGGAGGAACGGTCTTCGATCGTATCCGCGCTCGTCGAGTATCCCCAAAACAACGTTGCCAGCGGCGCCAAGACCGTGTGCTGGCGCATCCACTGCAGCCACTCTTTTTGCCGCAGCTTGCGCTGCGAGATTTCAACCGACTCGGCGCGTTTGATTGCCTCGTCGCGGCCGTAAAGATAAGCGATCACCGCGCAATTGAAAAAATGTCCCAAATCCAAAAAACCGCAGCGCGCGCCAAAAACGAAACGGTTGTAAAATCCGCTCTCCTTGTCCGGCTCGCCGATGCCGGGGCAAAAAGTCCAACCCAACACCACCAAGTTCACCAGATTGTCCACCACGCTTTCAATCGAATGCAGCACGCGATCGTACAGCCATTTCCACAACTTCCAGCCGAACGGCTTTTCCTGCAGCAGTTTATCGATTTTTGCCCGAACGCGCAAATCGATAAATGGCAGAACGGCGAGGCGATAATAATGATTGACGTGATCGATGCTATTGTGCAACCCGAGTAATGTGAGCACGCCGGTCAAATAGCCGCTGAAATTGACGATGGCGCCATAAGAAAATGCCACGCGGTCGAGCAGATCGGCCTTGAGCACGTTTTGCAGCACGCCAGGCGCGAGCGGGCGCACGACGTCGCGAATCAAGTGCAATTTCTTTTCGCGAAACCCTTCGATTTTTTGGAGCGCCTCGGCGATGGCCCGCAACGCCGCTTCCGGGCTGACGACGTATTCAACTTTTTCCGGAAAACGCGGCCGGACGTCGGAAATTTCGTCATCGTCGAGCGTCGGCTCATGCACAGATTTCATCGGCCATTTTTGATAATTTAAAATAATTAAAAATGTCATTCCGTAGGAATCTTTTTTGGCCCCAAGAATTGTCTTGCACTGCAAAAGGATTCCATGGCTTGCGGCAGGGCAGGCTTCCAGAATGACATCAAAGTCAGTGAATCCGTTTCATTCCCGTAACTTTTCCAATTTCCCTAATTTAATAAAAAAAAGATTCTTTTCCACTTCATATCGCACCATAATTTCCCGGCCGCGCGAGATGAACAGATTCACCAGCAAGCCGAGCTTGTTGCACAAACTGTTTTTTAAAAAATGCGCCGCATAAAAAAAGATCGAGCCGATCTTCTGATAGCGGGCATCTTGCGGATCGAGTTTTTTCCACTCTTTGCCGATCCCCAATGCCTTTAGCGCCATGCCGGCCAAATTGGGATTGGACACGTCCTCGGAAATAAAAGAAAATTTCTGCGACGGCGCGCCGCGCGTTGCCAGGCGATTCAAATCCAGGGCAATCTCCAGGTTCTGCGAAGTTTTGTCCCTTTTTCCAAAAAATCTGAACGCCCAAATTTGCGCCGTGCTCAACGCGGCATTGTGCAAACTGGGGTCGAGGCTGCCAAAATCAATCTCGTGCAAATCGCTGAAATCGTCGATCTGCTCCCACGTCACCAGGTTTTGGGTATTCTCTTCCAACACCGAAGTGGTGTTGAAGCATTTCGCGAGGAATTGCCCCACCTTCTGGCGAAAACGGCCGACGTGTTCCGGAATCTCGTCGTGCAGCTCCCAGGACATGTAAATGGGATGTCCCGAGCTCTTATCCCAATAAAACAGTTTGGGTTGCCCGTAGCTCGTAATCTCAATGCCCCACAACACGCTTTCCCACCACCCACAGGTACCGCTGTTGAAATAGGGCGTCGGCAGCCGCAAAGGGAGTTTAAAATCCGTGTTGGGAACTTTTATGCATCCCAGGTGCAATGCGGGCCGGCTTTGCGGCCAATGCGTATGGCCGGCTAAAATTTGCACCCGCAGCAAGCCGCTTTGGCCCGGATATTTCAATGCGAGCGCAAAAGCCATCGCCAACGTCTCGGAAAAATAAATGTTGTCCTGAAGCAAACGCACCTCATCCTCCTGTTCGATTTGCCGCGACAAACGGAGAGCGTGATCTTCCGGCAGCCAATTTTCCACTTGCGGAACTTTCGCCATCAAATCGGTAAATTTGACCAGCGGGTTGCCGTCGAGATCGATCCCTCGCAGGTGGTAAGGAAATGTCGATATCCCGTCGGCGATAATTCCGATTGAATTGGTCAGGGTTTTGCCCAGGTAGCTGTGCTCATCACAGTTCCAAAAATCGAATTGATGGCCGTGCAAAATAAGCAAAGGGACGCGCTCGTGATAACGCTTTGGACTCAAACCAATCGGCATCAGATCGACCAGCCCTTCCATGTCGAGTGGGGCTTTTTTCTGTTTGGCCTGGATAACGTTTTTAATGACGCCGAGATAATCATCAGTCATCGTCAAAACTTCCGGGATGATGAGCGCATCCCAGACTTTAAACTCCGGGCCTTCGTTGAACCACGTTTCCCTGAGCATCGCCTCGTTCTCTGGCGTCAAAGTCCAGAAGTCATCGTGATTACCGCGCGTGCGGAAATAACGGCCCTCGCGGTGCAACTCGGACAACAATTCAAAAACCCGACGATGCGGCCCGTTGGGATCGATGATGCTTTGCGCTCTGGCACGCACCCCCTTATTTTTGCGCACCGAGGGCACCACCCACAGCTCTTCGCAATCCCCGTTTTCGATCACGATGTAACCGTTGTCGCGATAGTATTCGAGCGCGCGGATGAACAAATCGCGATGCTTGGAAAAATGGGACAAATCGAAAAAATACTCATCCACCACATCGTCTTGTGGCGCATCGCGGTGGATGTCAGAAAGGATGACATATTTACGATCTTTGGTGTGATCCTTTTCATCCTCGTGCGGCGGCTCCAAAACATGGATGGCGAGCGCGCGGTCTTTTTGTTTGATCGCGTTCGCATCTTGGCCAATCCACTGAAAAACTTTCATCGGCGTTTTGACCGCCTTCCACAGCAATTGCGACAGCAGCACGAACAGCATGCCGGGAATTTTCGCCAGATGCAGCCAAATCTCCTGTTCCAGCTCGTCGTTCCACGGCAAAATCTGAAACAGCTTTTCAGCAAAGCGATTTGCCGGCGCGCTTTCCTGTCCATCGCCCGCCAATGATTGAATGCCTTTGCCCAGCAAATGCACGCCCAAGGGAACCACAGCGACGTCGCGGTTGTCTGCAAGCAGGCCGTCTTCGACCACGGGCACCAGCTCGCGCTCATTGGCTTGACGCACCCATGCAATCAGCTTCGGAATCATCGTTTCAAGCCCGCCTTCAGTCTCGGCGCCGAAGATGCTGACAGCTTTGAAAATTGCCGCGAAAATGCCGTCGCGCTCTTTGGCGTTTTGCTCGCCGGCGTGCGCCAAAGGAATTTCCAGCAACTCTTCAAATCGGCTCAACGACTCCATGCCGGATTTGAAGAGATGTTGCACGAAAGGCTGAATAAAATCTTTTCCCTCTTTATAAAGCTCAAAAATAGTCGAAATTTTGAGCTGATTGAAATTCTGCTTTTCTTGAAAACATTCCAGTATCGCCGACAGGCCGGATTCTTTTTCGCGCTCGTCCGATTTGAAAAGTTCGGTGATCAATTTCGCCGGTTCGAGGTCGAGTTGGCCGAGCAATTTTTCCGCCGCACCGCTGCCGAGCTTGAGCAG
The DNA here is from genome assembly GCA_022616415.1 of Candidatus Zhuqueibacterota bacterium. GTDB lineage: Bacteria > Zhuqueibacterota > Zhuqueibacteria > Zhuqueibacterales > Zhuqueibacteraceae > Zhuqueibacter. The sequence goes on from JAKEEU010000461.1 coordinate 12,926, forward strand.
CTTCAGCGCGTCGGGCAAAATTTTTGTCCAATTCTCGCCGGTTTTGAGCTTCTCAATCAGAAAACTTCCCAAGGAATCTTTCTGCGGCGAATCTTTGCCGAGATTGACGAGAGCGCCCAAACCCCATTGATCCACCAGCGCGCCGACCAAATCTTTTTTGCCTTTCTCGGGCGCGACAACTTGCGTGACGAGATCCAGCAATCCGCGCTTGGAAGTCAAGTTTCTTTCGAGCATCCACGGAATGACGGTCTCTTTGCCGAGCGCGGGATCATCGGCAAGACAACGCACGAGCCGGCCGGAGATTTCGTGCGCCGAGCCCCATTGCTGCGCCTGCTTCAGCGTGCGGCTGGCGCGGCCTTTATTTTTGGGAATAGTATCCGCCAAATCACGGCAAACCGGCTCCAGATAAAAATCCGCCACTGCTTCTTTATCCGGCGGCGTTGCAGACCCACGATTCCGGCGCGTTCGCGAAATTTGCTCGAGCGCTTTTTCCCGCTCGCGTTCCAGGCGCCGGCGAATTTTATCGCGATCGCCGTTGTAGCGCCGGTGCAATTGCTGCGCATACGCCGGGCCGATGCCGTAATCCAAACGCAGGCCGGCCAGGTATTGCCACAGCACGACGGCGCGTTTGTTCGTCGCCGGCAAGAAGTTAAAATTCAACGAAGATGGATTTACTGAACGGAGATCGTGGAGCGTCTTTATTCCCTGTGCATACAGCGCAATCGCTTGTGGCGGGGCGAGCGGCTCAACTTCGCGCGCCGTTTCCAATTGCTCCGGAACGAGATTGGCAGGAATGTTCGCGGCAATAAATTTCCAGGCTTGGAGGCGGCTTGCCGGCAAGTTCTTTTTCAGTTGCGCGCCATCGACTTGCGCCATCGCCGTGATGGAGACGATGCCGGAATCAACCAAGACGCCGGCGCTGCGCGCCGTTATGCCGGCAAAAAGCGTTTGCAAAAATGCCTGCTGCTGCCAGCGCAACGCCACGGCGTATTCCAATCCGGCGATTTGTGTAATGATAAAATCGAGATCGGCGTCTCTGAGGTCTTCCGATGAGATAATATTCAGCTTGGCAAGCGCGCGAGCGAACTCGGGGTTGAGACCTTGTATTTGTTGCGCCAGCGCGGGAACGGTCGGGCGTTTTTTGTTTCGGCGATTCAATTAAATCTATGTCTCGGAAATATCAATGCGCGTTCAGAACTAAAGGAAAACCCAGCCATTGTTTATGGCCCAACGGAAGAAGCTTTTTTACAGTTGGGTTCATCTATCCGTTGGGGGCAACTATATTGCAGTTGGTGGGTTTGGGACTGGCAGTATATAGCAAAATTTATTACAATAGTCAAGAAAAAGCTCGGCATTTTTTCTTATTTCACCCTGGATTTTGAAAATGTCCCAAGGCGGAGGGTAAAGTATGAAGACGTTGTGTATCCGTCGGAAACATGTCTGCCGTTTACGAGGTGGGATAGAGAAGCAAAACTGCCGGATTCCAACAGGGATTACAGGCTCGTTTTATTATTTACCGCCTCGAGCAAAAAAATTTTGTCAACGGCGCCCGCCGCTCTGAAAAGGAATTTAACGTTGATTTTGTCCGTGAAGTTTTTTCGCTAAATCAGTCACGCCCCCAGCTTATCCACAATCTCTCTAAAACTCTCCAACCCCGCTTCGAGATTCTCGACGATCTCGCCGGCGAGAACGTCGGGATCGGGCAGATTGTCGAGATCGGCGAGGCTCTCGTCCTTCAGCCAGAAAATATCCAAACTCGTTTTGTCGCGGGCGATGACTTCATCATACGTGAACTTGCGCCAGCGACCCTCCGGATTTTTCTCCGACCACGTTGACTTCCGCTTGTGCGATTTTCGGGATTGTAGCATTTGATGAAGTCTTGTAAGTCCTCAAACTGCAGCGGGTTCTTCTTCTTGGTGTGATGCACATTGGTGCGGTAGTCGTAGTACCAAACTTCCTTCGTCGCCACCTCTTTGCTCCCCGGCCGGTTGTCGAAGAAAATCACATTCGCCTTCACGCCTTGCGCGTAGAAAATGCCCGTCGGCAAGCGCAAAATCGTGTGCAGATCCGTCCTCGCCAACAGCTTTTTGCGAATCGTCTCGCCGGCGCCGCCTTCGAACAAAACATTGTCCGGCACCACCACCGCGGCTTTACCGTCGATTTTCAGCATCGTGCGAATGTGTTGCACGAAATTGAGCTGCTTGTTGGAAGTCGTCGCCCAGAAATCCTGCCGGTTGTACGTCAGATCCTCCCGCTCCTGCTCGCCCTCTTCGTTGGTAAACGTCATGCTGCTCTTCTTACCGAGGGGCGGGTTGGTCATGACGTAATCGAAGCGCTCGCCGCTGTCGGCAATGAGCGAATCATTGCGCATGATTGGCGGCTCGCTTTCCATATCGCCGACGTTGTGCAGGAATAAATTCATCAAACACAGCCGATACGTATCCGGCACGATCTCCCAGCCGCGAAAGGTTTTGAATTTGAGAAATTCCTTTTCCTGTTTGTCCAATCGTAGGGGCGCACCGCCGTGCGCCCCTACGCCGTGCGCCCCTACGCCGTCCGCCCCCACCGCGTGCGTGCCAGTCAAAAAATCATACGCCGCCAAAAAGAACCCACCGGTGCCGCAGGCCGGATCGGCAATGCTTTTCTTCGGCTCCGGCCGCAGGCACTCCACCATCACGCGAATCAGCGGCCGTGGCGTGAAATATTGGCCGGCGCCGCTTTTCACGTCCTCGGCGTTTTTCTCCAACAGGCCTTCGTAAATTTCGCCCTTCACGTCCGCGCCCATCATCACCCAGTTCTCGCGGTCGATCATATCGATGATCTTGAACAGCTTGGCCGGATCTTGAATGCGGTTCTGCGCCTTGAAAAAAATTTGCCCCAACATGCCGGACTTCTGCCCCAGCTCGCGCAGCAGTGTGACGTAATGCGCCTCCAGCTCCGCGCCGCGTTTGGCGCGCAAGCTCTCCCAGTAATACGCTTTGGGGATGTTGGACTTGCGGCTGTACGGCGGCTTGGCATACTCGTCCGCCATTTTGAGAAACAGCAGATAAGTCAACTGTTCCAAATACTCGCCGTAGCTCACGCCGTCATCGCGCAGCGTGTGGCAGAAGTTCCAGACTTTGGAGACGATGCTGGTGGTGTTGTTCATGATTTATAATCGTTATTTTGTTGGGGCGCACGGCTGTGCGCCCTCGTCCTTTTTGGGCGTATGCGATACGCCCCTACAATTTCTCCGCTCGAATGCGCTCCAGCAATTTCTCTGCCGGCTCGTCGTTGGGGTCTTGCGGCGCCAGCTTGCCCTCGAAGGCCTTTTTCAAAATACTCTGCCGCAGCGCCTCGGCCTTTTGCAGGTTTTCTTTGATGCTCTCTTCCAACTTGTCACAAACCGAGAGACGGCTTTCGATTTCTTGGACGATTTGGTGTTGTTCTTCTCTCGAAACTAAAGGAAAAGGATAGTGACAAAGTTTTTCGCCGTTAATGTTGGATTGATTGACCCCATCAGTTTTCACTCTGTTACCATGATTCTTTGCAATATGGCTGTTCAGAAAGTAATTTAAATATCTAGCGTCGACGTCCGGTACCTGATTTATCCGAATTAGATAGCCAGCAAAAATTGCCGGCCTTTCTCCTTTATAAATTGCTGTTTTGCCGACTAACTCGGGGCTGTTGGTTCTATTGAAAAGCACGTCATCTTTTCTCAAAAGATATTGGTTGATTTCATCTTCATCGTCGGTGTAAACTAAATCATCCCACACGATGATGCCATTTTGCAAATTACCCATTCTAATAACGGGAATCTTTCCTTCTTCTTTTGACTTTTTCGCAGAACCATATTCAACCCCCATTGAAAGATTACCCAACTTCACCCAACACCATCCCTCTGGCAGTTCCGGCAACTCCGCCAGTTCCGCTTCCGTCAGCGGCGTGAATTCTTTCGGCTTTTGCGGCTTGGGCGGTTTCTTTTTGCTCTTGTCTTCGGCGCTGGTCTTTTGCCATTCCGCAAGCTGCTGTTGGTACTGCTTTTCGCGCTCGGCTTTGATTTGCGCCAGCAGTTTTTCCGCCGGCTCGGGTTGGTGCTGCTCGCGCCACGCGGTGGTGAGCTTGCCTTCAAAAGCGTATTTCAACACCGCCTGGCGGTAGGTTTTGAGCTGGGCTTGCGCTTGCTTCAAACTGGCGATGCCGGCGTCCAAATCGGAAAACAGCTCTTCGACCTTGGCAACGATACGGCGCTGCTCGGCAAGGGGAGGGATAGGAATTACAGATTTCTCTATGAATTGAAAATGGCGAGCATATCCTCGGTCAGGAATTTTCTTGGTCAAGACATAAACAAAATGCGCAAAGAGCTTTGGATCAAAGACTTCCAATGGCTTTATGATTTTCACACCATCTGCACCGGGTGCGAATGAGAAAGGGATCAACTTGATTATCTTTGTGTGATCACCAAAGACAACTACCGGAAGTCACATTCAATTCTTTTGCTGGTGTCGTTTGTGTAGCCTCCAATGAATTCTTGTCCTTGGTCAATAATTGGTATCTGCCCAAATTCCAGATAGTCTTTCTGCTTTACCTTCTTGTCCTGAGCAGGAATTTTGTCGATGGTTTCGCTGAGAACAACTGATAACCATCCATTTGGCAAATCTTCAATAGCATTTCTTTTTATCATATCACGCCGCTAACGCCTTGTTCAATTCATCAATCATTGCATCCATTTCCTCGCCGACAACTGGTGCATTCGGCCGATGCCGTATAGTCATTTGTAGGGGCGCACGGCGGTGCGCCCCTACGTTATGCCGCCAATAATATATTTTTCAATTCATCAATCATCATCGTCCCTACGATTGGTGCGCCTCCACCATTTTATCCATCACATTTTCATTCACCCCAAATATTCTTTCCAAAATCGTTTTTTGTCTTCGTCGGAAATATTGTTGCGATTTTCCTGATCGTATTGCCATTGCGCCGGATTTTCGATGATGTATCGCTGGATGCGGGTGAAGGCCTTTTCATTGCGAATAATATGTTCGTAATAATTGCGCTGCCATACCGGCACGCCTGGTGTATTTCGGATGATGTTGATTTGTTTGGTAACGGTGGATTTGAATCCTGCAACGATCGATCCGATGGATTGCGGTTTGCGCCGTAGGGGCGCACCGCCGTGCGCCCCTACATTTGATTGTATACCACGGTCGGGCGGACGGCGGTCCACCCCTACGGTCCTATCAACGGAATTTTTGGAATCATTTGCCCCAACCACATCATCCGTTCCCGCGTTGCCGGTTATGATAATGATTCCGTGCACATGGTTCGGCATGACCACAAAGGCATCCAATTCAACGTTGTCACGAATCTCCGCCGTTTTCAACCATTCGGCCTCGACGATTTTGCCGATTTCATTCAGATGCATTTTCCCGTCGCGAATTTCACCAAAAATACATTCGCGTTCGTGGGTGCAGATCGTGATGAAATACGCGCCGGCTTGAGAATAATCGTATCCCTTCAATCGAATAGATCGACGGTGGTGGATTTCTGGATCGTATGACATGATGACCCTCATCCCTGGTTAATGGTTATAATTACCGGTAGGGGCGCACGGCCGTGCGCCCCTACGTCACGCCGCCAGCGCCTCGTTCAACTCATCAATCAAAGCCTCCGACTCCTCGCCGAACAACTGGTATATCCTGCCAATGCCGCCGTTGGCGTCGAACGGCGCGTAATCCAAATCTTCGCGCTCCAAATGCACCGAGCTGATCACGTGCTCCTTCATCATGCGCAGCCATTCCATCTGCGCCTCGGTAAACTGCTTGTTGCCGGCGTTCTTTTCAAACACCCACTTCTGAAAATTGCGGTTGACCGTGTTCTCAAACGCCGTCAGCTTGTCGTCGATGCCGGTCACGCGCCGGATTAACGCCACCAGCGCGGTCAGCTCGTTGCGGGGCGAGCGGCCGTCGACTTTTTCCAACTGCTCGTAGGCCTCCCACACCCGCACCGGCGCGAGATAGGGCCGGTTGGTTTTGAGCGCCTCCAACACCTCTTTGATCATGCGGTACGTCACTTCGCGGCGGCGAAACGGCTGGTTGTAAAAAATCGTTAGCGCCGTAATCTCGTCTTTGTGCGCGGCGATGAAGGCGGCAAAATCTTTGACGAGATTCTCGGCATTCACTTTAGCCTGTTGATCCCAGCCGGCAAATTCCACCCGATCCAAATTGGTGTAGTCGATAATTTGCTCGTGGCTGCGGCGCACGTTTTCAACATAATCGCGCAGCTCGCCGCTGTCAAAAATACGCGCCGCTTCCCGAATCAGCTCTTCCTGCACAGCCTGGGTTTGCTGCGGTGTTGGCGCGGCCTCGGCGCTCAAAGTGAATTGCTCCCGAGCCTTTTTTTCAATCTTGTCGGGATCGTAAGCCTCCAGAAGCTCGTGCACAACTTGGTTGAGATTTTTGCCGCCGGCCAGTTCCTGAAATTTTTGGCGCTCTGCCGGCGTGATGTCCTTTTCCAGCCGCGTCAAGCGATTGGCCAATGAAGTGAGCGTGTCTTCATCCCGGTTGCCGAGCGTGACGTTCATGAGCAAATCCTTCAATGCTACGCCGGGCTTGCGCTCCAGCGGCCGGCTGTCGGTTTTAATGGTTTTGGTGACCCCGACGGCATCGATGATGACGAAATGCGTTTTGTTGGTAAATGCCGAGGGCGTCACTTTTTGCAAATCGTCTTTGGGAAACGTGCGCGTGCCGCGGCCTTTCATCTGTTCGAAATAATTTTTCGATTTCACCTCGCGCATGAACAGCAGGCATTCAAGCGGCTTGACATCGGTGCCAGTGGCGATCATGTCCACCGTCACCGCAATACGCGGAAAGTAATCGTTGCGAAACGAAGTGAGCAAAGATTTCGGATCTTCCTCGGCGCGATACGTCACTTTTTTGCAGAACTCATTGCCCTCGCCGAACTCTTCGCGCACGATTTGAATGATGTCGTCGGCGTGGCTGTCGGTCTTGGCAAAGATCAGCGTTTTCGGCACTTCCTGGCGGCCGGGGAAAATCTCCGGCAGCTTGTCGCGAAAGGCGCGAATGACACTGCGAATCTGGCTGGGATTGACCACGTCGCGATCGAGCTGCTTGCCCGAGTACACCACTTCTTCGTCAAGCTGCTCCCAGCGCTTGCGCCGCGTCAGCCGGTCGCGTTTGTCGACATATTCTTCAACCGGAATGCGCCCGCCCTGTTGCGTGATCGCGGTTTCGATGAGATAAACGTCATAGGGCACGTTGACGCCGTCGGCCACCGCGTCTTCGTGCGAGTATTCGCTCACCACGTTTTCATTGAAAAAGCCGAACGTGCGCTTGTCCGGCGTGGCGGTGAGGCCGATGAGAAACGCGTCAAAATATTCCAACACCTGCCGCCACAGGTTGTAAATGGAGCGATGGCATTCGTCGATGATGATGAAATCAAAAAATTCGAGCGGCACCTTTTCATTGTACTCCACCGCCTTCTCGCCGCCGGTTTGCTGAATTTCATACAGCGAAGTTTCCTCCGCGCTTTCGTCGAGCTCTTCACCTCGCAGAATCGAGTACATGCGTTGGATGGTGCTGATGCAGACTTGATTGTCCGCGGCCACGTAGCTCGATTTCAAGCGCTGCACGTTGTAAAGCTCGGTGAACAATCGGTTGTCGTCGCTCGGGGTGTAGCGCATGAATTCCTGCTCTGCCTGCTCGCCAAGATTCTTGGTGTCAACGAGAAACAAAATGCGCTTGGCGTTGGCAAATTTGAGCAGACGATAAATGAACGTGATCGCCGTAAACGTCTTGCCGCTGCCGGTGGCCATTTGAATGAGGGCGCGCGGCTTGCCGGCTTTGAAAGAGTTTTCCAAATTGTCAATGGCTTTGATCTGGCAATCGCGCAGTCCGGCGGGATCGAGTGCCGGAAGGTGCTGCAACCGCGCCCGCAGCGGCTCGCCTTGCTTCAGCCATTCTTGAAACGTTTCGGGACGGTGGAAGGAGAAAACCGGACGCGAGCGCGGCTTGGGATCGCGATAATCGGTGAAACGCGTGACCACGCCGGTGCTTTCATAGACGAACGGCAGCGGTTGGTTGTTGGCAACCCATTTCAATTTGCTGCGGGAGTAGACTTCCGTTTGCGCTTCGTGCACGGTGAGACGATGGCCTTCTTCTTCGCGTTTGGCTTCGACGACGCCAAGCGGTTGGCGCTCGACAAAGAGAATGTAATCAGCCGGGCCGGTGTCGGTGGGATATTCTTTCACGGCCACGCCGAGGTTGGCGCTCGGATTGAATTTGCTGACGTCCTGAACCGCCCATCCTGCGGCCTGAAGCATCCGATCAATGTTGTCGCGCGCGATTTGTTCAGGGTTTTGGTTCATGGTGAAGTTCGTTGTTGAAACCTGTCAGGAATTGAACAAAGCTTGATTTTTACAAAATGGTATGGAGTTTCATTCCAACATTTCTTGCAACCGGCCCAGCGCATCAACCCAATACGCTTTCATTTTCGCCACGGCTTTGGCGTCCGGCAGCTTTTCGTGTTCGAGTGCGACTTGGCTTTTGGCTTCGCCCTTGGCTAAAAAATAGACTGACACACTGGTTTTGCCGTCGCTCCAAGTGATCCGCATGGATTTCTCCGGCGTCGCCGTGCGAATCACGATCCCTTTCTCCGCCAGCCAGCGGTTGCGCAATTTGGCATCGCTCCAGGCTTTGTAAAGTTTGGCCAGCGGCGCCGCGATCGTCTTGCTGCTATTCGCCGAATACCCCTTCGCTTTTTGAAAGGCCTCTCGCAAGCCACGCGCCTGCTCGTAGGTAACCGTCACCATCTGTTGCCACCATGGGCCGACGTTATAATTCACGCTCAAATACGCGACGATTTCTTTGTGATTCATTTTCTTGCCGCCGGCTTTGTCGAGAATTTTGAACCATTCGTTCCACGTTTTACCGGTTTTCGCCTGCACTGCCGCGTCGCTCATGCGGCTGGTCGCTTTTGTCGCGCTTGCCATTTGGATTTCCTCCTGTGTCGAAATAGTCGTTTTTTTCAGCGAGTTTTAAGCATCAAGATCATACGCCACTTTGAGCCAACGTTTCATCTCATCCTCGATTTCCTCGAGCGCGGAAATCGGAATACGGTGCGTGAGGTGACCCCTCTTCTCGTAGCCGCCGGTGTTAATGAGCCGCTTGGGCGTTTTCATATTGCCAAGCGCGAAGCCGAGATCGATGCGCCTCCGCGTCGAGGGCTTGATCTGCGCAAACACGTAATTGCGGTACAGTGGCACCATCGTCTTACACGGACAGGCTTTGACCTCTTTGCCGGTCTTGAAACCGGCTCTCAGCAGCGCATCACAAATCGGGCGCAAACCCGCTTCGTGGACGGTGAGACGATGGCCTTCTGCTGCGCGTTTGGCTTCGACGACGCCAACCGGTTTGCGCTCGACAAAGAGAATGTAATCAGCCGGGCCGGTGTCGGTGGGATACTCTTTCACCGCCACGCCGAGGCTGGCGCTCGGATTGAATTTGCTGACGTCCTGAACCGCCCATCCTGCGGCCTGAAGCATCCGATCCCCATCGCTCAAAATTTATAGCGACGGGGTCGCGCGCGATTTGTTCAGGGTTTTGGTTCAAGGAGTTTTTGTCTCATAGGCTCTCAAACCAGTTCAACCATTCACCAACATTTAGGAAAATCGTGGTTTGGTATTTAGGGATTGAAAATCAAGGTAATAAAATTTGTCGAGGAAATCAACAGATAAAACGAATCCATGTGGCTGTCGCACTCTTAGAAAATAACCTTGCGTTTTATGATAAATCTCATATCCTTTGGAAAAGTTAACGAGGCGGTGTGCACCAATATCAAAAGAGGAGGAAGCGATCATGAAACCGGCCAGGTTCAAACCACCAATCTTGCTTTGTGTTCTCGCCTTTTTCGTGCTCCATTTTGCTGTGACGAGCCAATCTCAGTCGCGTCAAGCAAGATCACAAAGTCCCCTTTACTTCGGCATTTCTTTTCCCAAAGAGCGCAGCCAGACTCCGCTTGATGGCCGCGTGCTGTTAATGATCTCCGCCGATAGCACCAGCGAACCGCGCTTTCAAATCAACGATGACGCGGATACGCAACAGATTTTCGGCCTCAACGTCGATGGGCTGAAACCGGGGCAAGAGGCCGTCATTGACCCTGCGGTTTTGGGTTATCCTGTAAAAAGTCTTGCCGAGATGCCGTCGGGTTGGTACTGGGTGCAAGCGCTATTGCACCGTTACGAGACGTTCCATCTTGAAAACGGCCATACGGTGAAATTGTCGATGGATAGGGGAGAGGGACAGCAATGGAATCGCGCGCCGGGCAATCTTTACAATGCGCCGAAAAAGTTGTGGATCGATCCGGGCAAAAACGAGACGATCAAAATCTCGCTCGATCGGGAGATTCCGCCGATCCCGCCGCCGCAAGACACGAAATATATCAAGCACGTGAAGATTCAAAGCGAGCGGTTGACCAAATTCTGGGGCCGGCCGATGCACCTCGGCGCCTGTGTGCTGCTGCCGGAGGGTTTTGACCAGCATCCGGAAGCGCGGTATCCGTTGGTCATCAATCACGGCCATTTTCCCGCGACGTTTGGCGGCTTTCGCGAGACGCCGCCAGATCCCAACCTCAAACCGGATTACAGCAAGCGTTTCAATATTCACGGCTACAACAAAATCGTGCAGGAACATGCTTATCAATTTTATAAAGATTGGACGGGGCCGAATTTCCCGCGCATGATCATCATCGAGATTCAGCACGCCAACCCCTATTATGATGATTCGTATGCGGTGAACTCGGCCAATCTCGGCCCGTACGGCGATGCGATTACATACGAGTTGGTGCCGTTTATTGAAAAACAATTTCGCGGCATCGGTGCGGGATGGGCGCGCTTTCTTTATGGCGGTTCGACCGGCGGATGGGAAGCGCTGGCGGCGCAGGTTTTTTATCCGGACGAGTACAACGGCTGCTGGGCGGCCTGTCCCGATCCCATCGATTTTCGCGCTTACACCATCGTCAATATTTACGAGCACGAAAACGCCTACTACGTCGACAGCCGGTTTAAAAAGACCCCGCGGCCGGGGAAACGCAATTATCTCGGCGAAGTCACTGCAACGCTGGAAGAGATGAATCATCGCGAGCTGGTGTTTGGCACCCATTCGCGCTCCGGCGACCAGTGGGACATTTGGCAGGCGGTGTACTCGCCGGTAGGCGATGACGGTTACCCCAAACCGATTTGGGACAAGCTGACCGGCAAGATCGATCGTACCGTCGCCGAGTATTGGCGGGAGAATTATGATCTCGGTTACATTTTGAAACGCGATTGGCCGAGAATCGGCAAAAAACTCGAAGGCAAGATTCACATTTATTGCGGAGACATGGATAACTATTATCTCAACAATGCCGTTTATCTCGTCGAAGAAATTCTCAAGAACACCAAAGATCCGCATTACGGCGGCGAGGTGGATTACGGCGACCGCGCCGAGCACTGCTGGAACGGCGATCACGAACGGCCGAACGCGATTTCACGGCTGCGCTATCATCAAATGCACGCGCCGAAAATTTTGGCCAGAATTCGCAAGAGCGCGCCGGCGGGAGCGGATACCACGAGCTGGCGGTACTGAAAATAAGGTCCGAGGTCGAAAGTCCGAAGTCCGAGGTCAATTGGCCTAATTGGAAGTAACCCAGACGGCTCGTCTGGGCCGTTGAGGTCAGTTGGCCTGAACGTATGATGCAAAAAAGATAAAACTGAAAAGCAGATAAAAAGAAATCGCTCACTGAAGATGAAATCCCACTGAATTTCATGAAAAAATTTTATTGCCACACGGATCAAAATTTCACACGGAAATATTGGGCTTTATCCGAGTGAGTTTTTGATCCGTGTGAGATTCACTTCTGTGGGATTTTCATTTCTGTGAGCGAGAAAGCATTTTCGACGTGAATCTTCGCACGCAAGCCCAATTCCATCTCGGTTTCATCCGGTCGGCTTTAGCGATCGCGATCTTCGCCGGTTTCGCCATCGGCGCGCATCTTGCCGCGGTCATCGGCTTGGATTTTCCGTTAGGCAAGGGGTTTTACAGTTTCATTCAAATTCACGGGCATCTCCAGCTTGTGGGCTGGACCGGGCTGTTCATTATCGGCATCAGCTTGCACTTCATTCCCCGGCTCGCCGGCATTCCCCTGTCGCATCCGGAATGGCTCAATCGTATTCTATGGCTGATCACCGCGGGCCTCGCCACACGCGCTGTCGCTCACAGCATTCTTCCGTATGTGAGCACGCCAGCCATATTTCACACTCTTTCCGTCGTCGTTGCACTCTCAGGCTTGTCGGAGCTGGCGGGAATCATTCTCTACATCGCGCTTTTATTGACTTCGATTCGTGCTACTCGCCAGAGCGGCAAAGAGCGTCCGGCGCTGCAATCCGTGAAACCGTATTTTGCGATGATGCAAGCGGGTTGGCTTCTTTATGCCGTATTGAATACGGCGCTATTGATCCACATGGCATTGACAGAAGCGGTGACGGTGAATCAGCCGTGGGATGATTTCGCGCTCAATCTTTTTATCGGCCTCGTTCTTTTGCCGGTAGCCTTCGCGTTTTCCGTTCGCATGTTTCCGCTTTATTTGCGGCTGCCGGCGCCGGAGTGGCCGGTGAATAAAATGGGGTTGGTTTATCTATTTTTCTTTGCGCTGCAACTATTGCCAACCTTGCCGCCGTTTTTGAGCATGTCTCCGGAAACGGTTTTTTTCATTTCGGCAATTGGGCAATGCGGCAAAAGCGTAGTGATTTTCCTTTTCGTGTGGAAGCTCGATCTGCTCCTGCGCCGGCGCGAGCCGTGGACGGTGCATCGCAAATTTCAACCCGGTCCCGAACGCCAGCCCACGCGCGCAGGTCTGCCGGATTATGGCGAGTTTGGCAGATTTGAACGCTTGTTATATGCCGCGTATTTGTGGCTGCTCTTCGGCGCGATGTTGGAATTGCTGACGGGATTAGCGACGATATTGCGGTGGGAAATGGCAGTGAGCACCGACGCGATCCGCCACAGCTATTTGCTCGGATTCATCACGCTGCTGATTTTGGGCATGGCCCCGCGCATGATTCCGGGGTTTATTCAGAAAAAGCTCGCCTCAACGAAACTGGTTGGAGCTACTTTCTGGCTCGGCAACGCGGCCGTGATTTGCCGAATCGTGCCGCTGCTGTTGCCGGAAGTTTTGTTGGAAAAAATGCCGTCTCTCGTTTTGCTCTCGCAATGGATGTTTGCGCTATCGGGAATATTCGGATTGGCAGCAGTGTCGTGTTTGGCCGTTAATCTTCGGCGCACGGCTATTGATAATTCGCCCCCGGATAAAGCAAATTCAGCGCAAAAGTAAAAATCGGGCTGAATAAGACATCAAAAATTTTCCACGCCGCCAACAAGCCAATCAGTGAAAAGATTTGATTGTGGCTCAATTCGGCAAACTTCAATGCGGCGCGTTCGCTGAGGAAAAGGCCGATGGCCGCGTTGCCGTCGAGCGGCGGAACCGGCAGCAAATTGAACGTGCCGAGCAGCAGATTGAGTGTAAAGAGAATGCTGAAGAAAGTGGCTAAAGCATGCGGCACGCCTATCTCATGCGAGGCGACGACCTGTGTGAATTTGATGGATTCCGGCGCATAAAAGACGCCGGCCCCAATGCCGATCCAAATCGCCGCAGCCGCAATGAGCACCAGCACGAAATTTGCCAGCGGCCCGGCCAGCGCCATCCAAGCGGCCCGGCGAGGATAACGCTGCTGCCATGTCGGATCGTAAGGCGCGCTGCCCCAACCGATCATCCAACCGCCCGAAGAAAGCGCAAAGGATAAAAGCGGAAAAAGGATCGTGCCGAACGGCTCGCGTCTTATATGCGGGGTGGGGTCGAGCGTCACTTGTCCGGCGTGAAAAGCCGTGAGGTCGCCGCCGATCTTGGCAGCCAGCGCGTGGGCGGCCTCGTGGCATGTCAGCGAGAGCAAGAAAACGACATACCAAACCGCCCCCAAGGCAAATATCTCAGGAGACATGGGTTGGCTCCGTAACGTAAATTTCAGCCATCACTGAAGTCATGACAAAGGTCAATTTTAAAATTCAAAAACCTCGAGCGGCGAGAAATGCCTCAACCTCGTCTTGAATCGAAAAAATTTTTTTGTGATCGAACCTGAACGTCTTGTGCTCGTAATCGCCGCTGGGCAGGCGCACGTAATGCTCGCGATAAAAATTTTTGTTGGCGGTGATGTGCTCGAGCGCGGCCACGAGGGCATCGACGTCTTTTCTCGTGCTATAAACCCCGAAGCTGGCGCGCACCATGCCGCGGTGCAATTCCGCCAGTTGCTCGAGTTCTTCGTCGGAAAGCCGCTCCGCCTCCTCAGCCAAACTCATCGTTACCATCTCGCGCACGTAAGGATGAGCGCAGAAACACTCGTTGCGCACCGAGATGTTGAAATAATCGTTGAGCGTCGCCGCGGTCAAGCCGTGATCCATGTTTTTAAGATTGAGGGAAATCGCGCCATAGCGTTTGCACAGGGAGCTGTCGGTCTCGCCATAAATGATGAGATCATCAACCGCGCTGAGTTTTTCGATGGCGTACTCAATCAGCTTGCGTTCTTCTTCGGCGATCATTTCCATGCCGATTTTGTGGAGCGCGTACAGCGCTGCCGCCAGTCCAATCGCGCCGCAGATGTTGGGCGTGCCAGCCTCTTCACGATCCGGAAATTTTTGCGATTGCGTGTAGCGGTTGATATAAACCGCGTCGACCATGCCGCCGCCGACTTCCTGCGGCTCCAAATCGGCAAACAAATCTTTGCGTGTGATGACCACGCCGGGAGAACCGGGCGCATAAATTTTGTGCCCGGAGAAAACCAGCACATCGAGATCGTGCGCCGGATTGTCGTGCCCGCTCATCTGAATCGGCACGTGCGCTGCCATCTGCGCCGCATCGACCACGATCAACGCGCCGTATCGATGCGCCAGCTCCGCGATTTCGTGAATGGGATTGATAATGCCGGTAACGTTGGAAACGCCGGTGATGGCAACATAGTTGACTTTGTCCGCGTGTTCGCGCAGCGTCTCTTCGAGCCGGCGGAGATTGACACAACCGAGCGAGTGCGACGCCATCGCCGCCGGGATGTGTACGACTTCACGAAAGTGTTTGCGGTGGGGGAGGTCGTTGGAATGATGCTCCATAATCGTGGTGATGACCACGTCGCGCTCCGGCCGTTTCTCGCGCAGCGTGCGGGCAACGCGATTCATGCCGCCGGTGGTGCCGCTGCCGACAAAAAACGCGGTATAAATTTCCGGATTGGCGCGGACGAACTCCAGCACCATCTCGTGCGCCCAGTGGTATTCCTTTGTTGAAAGCCTGGCGCCGAAGTGCAGCAAGCTGTGCGTGTTGGAGTAATACGGCAGGAATTTGTCGAGCACGTCTTGTACGACTTTGAGCCGCAGCGTGCTCGCCGTGCTGTCGAGATAAATGCGCCGCGTGCGCTCGCCGGTCGCCAGCGTGTATTGCACCTCGAGGCCGATCACCTCGCGTGTTAGTTTTTCCAACAGTATCTTTCGGGAAACCGCACCGTTTGGCTTTGCCATGCGTACCTGCCTCATTGGTTGAGTTTGGAGCAGCGAACACAAAGCTGCAATGACACAGAGTTGACAAAAAATCTCATTAGCATGCCGGGTTCGTTTGCAGACTGGCAGCATGCGTTACGATTTTTTAATCAGAAACCTGAATTTGCCGTCGCCTTGCCGCTCCGCCAGCAGCAGCTCGTTTTGGCTCTGGTTCGCCCAGGCTTCCATGTCCATCATCGCATTCGGATCCGTTGCAATCATCTCCAGAATCTGTCCGGCCTGCATTTCTTTCACAGCCTTGTTGGTTTTGGCCAACGGCATCGGGCAAACCATGCCGGTACAATCCAGCGTTTTGTCGATAAGATGTTCTGCCATTTTCAATTCTCCTGCAAGGGTTTGATAAACGCGCCGGCGCCGAATCAAATCTCCAGCGCTTGAAAACCTCGGCCCATAATCTCCTGCGCCGGCATGACGATGACAAAAGCGTTCGGATCTTCGGCTTTTACGGCGGTTTTGATCCCGGCAATTTCGCTCACGGTGGCCGCAACGATGAGCACGTCGCGTTCCTGCTGCGAGTGCATGCCGGCGCCGTGCAAGCCGGTCACGCCGCGCTTCAAATCGCGCATGATGCGATCGGCGATGTTTTTCGGTTTGGTCGAGATGATCATGCAGAGAAGCTGTTGGCGCTTGCGGCCGCGCGGCTTGTTTGCGCCTTGGCTGGTGTTTCCGCCGGCGGAAGCGTCTTTAACTTCCATGGCATGCCACAACTTTTTTAACACCGGAACGTTGCCGGATTTCGGCAGCACCTCACCGGTGGCTTGCCGCAAACCGGCGGTGGCGAAACCGATCAAAAAGAGCAACCCGTTGTAAACGAGTCCCGCCGTCAAAATGAGCCAGCCGCTGAGGGGACCGAGCGACAATCGCGTGATGGCCTCATCCCAAGATGTTGTTATCGTCGGGTGCATGAAAATTTTGAGCAGCCAGGATAAAGCAAGCACGAGAAAAATCCACACGAAGTTGCGGCGAAAGCGGCGGCCAAACGCTTCCCACATGCTGATGGGAAATTCCGGGGTGTGCAGCGTCTCGACCATGCTCTCAGCCCATTCCGGCCGCGGCGCAAAAGGCGGGGAGAGCATCGCGGCAAAGAAATCGGTTTCCATCAAGCGCGTGCGATACGCCCATAGCTCGTAGTAGCGATAGCGCCGGGCCTCCATCCAAAGAAAAAGCGTAACCAGCAGAGTATTGAGAATCAGCACGCCGTAGTGGTGATCGGGATCGGAAAGCGCAAACGAGATCGCCGCGCTGGAGGCGAGCACGGCCCAGTTGGTCGTATTGTCGAGACGTTGCCGCCAAACGTTCGACCGTTGAATCTCGGCGCGATAGTAGTGTACCATCGCGGTGTTGAATTCGGACGGCCGCATCTCGTAGCCGCGGAACGTCCAGACCGGCTCGTGATTTTCACGCGGTTTTTCATTCTCCCGATCCGCGTGCGGTGTTTCGCTCGTCTCTGGCATGTTTTGAAATCTCGTCAACTCCTTTGCGGTGAATTTTTTGTACGATCAAAATATTTGTCGTGGTACTGCTCTTAATGGGAAAGTGGCTTGTCGATCGTTGGCGTGTCTTCAATGAAATTCATCGTCATCAGTCACACGTACGGATTGCAAGAGCTCCAACTCGTAGAGATCTGCGTGATTGTACGACAGTGCCAATTCGCTATCAAAGCCGGTATCAATCAGAAATTTGAGACTTTCTTTTTGGTCATGAACAATAAGATCTAAATACACGCGAGGGTAGCGTGAGAATTCGATATTTCCATTGATCATGGTCGCACCCCCCAGTGCCACCAAAATGAACAACAGCTTTGTAACCGATTCTAATGGTAAAGGGGATGATTCCAGGGTGCTTGGCTTTGATTGCACGGGCGGCTTTCACATCGTCAGACGCCACAACGTAATCACCGTTTTCGACATTAATGGAAATAAATTCGCCCCAATGATCTTTCTCCAACTGCTCGCGCAACGGCTCGTAGAAAGCCCGCGCTTTTTTGCCGATTTCTCTTCTTTCTTCCCGGCTCGGCAGGTTTTTAGTGCTTATTGTTGCCATGTGCGTAGTCTCCGTTTGGGTTATGCTTTTCTATTTTGCCCAACATTTACAATGTAATAATTTTATGACTTTAATTCAAGTAATGTCTTTTCTTATCGCTTCATCTTTTTTGGTGAACCTCGCAACAGCAACAAAAGGCAATTCCCCACCGTCCGTTCGCCGGTTCTATCCGAAGGCGAATTGACGATCTTGCCTTTGACGACGAGCGTTGTCGAGCCGCCGCCGTCCAAATTGAGGCCTTGATAAATTCCAAGAGAAATCATGAGATCGGCAAATTCAACCAGCGACATGCCGGCGCTCGACTCCTGCCGGCCGTCTACGGTGACAAAATAAAGCTTCGTGCTATCTGCAGAAAAGCCGACGCCGCTGCGCGGATGCCGGTTGGCGGAAAAGCGCGGGAACGTTCCTTCGCTGCTATCGGCGCCGGCGGCAATGTTTTTTCCATTGACAACGATCCTCGGCCAGCCGCCGGCGAGTGTTTTTATTCTGCCGCGCGATGGCGACAAACCCAGGATCATTTTTATCGTGTCCCCAACCGCAAGCTTGCGCGCCAGTAGTTTTTGCGTGTCGTGATAACCCGCCAAAATCAAACCGGTGCGCGGGATCACGACGCCCCCGCTTTGCGGCAGATTTTTTTGCACGCGATAAATGAGCGTATCTTGCTTTTCTTTTAATTTGGCCAATTCAATTTCAGCCACGCCCCATTGCAAGGAATCATGCGGCGAGGCAGCGCCGTAATAGTGATTGAAAATCACCAAAGCATTGCTGTCGGGAACCGTGTTGACGCCGCTCAAATCACTCGTCGAGCCGTCCCGCCAGATGATCTTTCCGGCAAACGCAAAGCGCTCGATGAAAGGCCGGCCGTCAAATGACATGGCAAATTGCGAATGAATGTTGTCAAACGTGTCGTGCGGCGAGCCGGTGATTTTGACGCCTTTCACAAATTCGCCGGCGATGATTTGATTGTTTTCGATTTCGCCGGTTTTGAGATCGAAAAAATCCGCATTCAGCGCGGCGATGACTTGCCGCAGAGAATCGTTATGGCGCGCCGCGATGGAACGTGTCGTCTCGCGGCCAAGAAAGTGATTCATGGCGCGAGCGCTCTCGATTTCGAGGCCGGCTTGCTTCAAATCAATTTCCAAAATATTGATTCGCCACGGGCCTCGCGCTTTCGCCATAAATCGACGCGTCACGCCGGGGGCAATCGATTCCGTTGCCGTCGAATCTGCCAGCCATCTCCTGAACCATTTGTAGTTTCGCAGCAAGGCGTCGCGTTGATGTTTCGGCTCGCTGAGAATATGCCACTCGCGTGGATAGATGACAAATTCAGTAGGGACACCGCTTTTTTTGAACGCAGTATAAAGCTCTTGCGATTGCGATAAAGGCACGCGGTCATCCTGGGCGCCATGTTGAATCAACGTTGGCGTCACGATCCGGTCCGCATTTAAAACCGCAGAACGCTCGCGGTACAGCTCGTTTTTCTGCCACGGCGGCGCGCCAAAGTAAGCCTCGACAAAGTCCGGAATGTCAACCGTGCCATAATAACTGGCGACATTCGTTATGCCGGCGCCAACCGAAGCCGCTTTGAAACGATTGGTTTTGGCGATCGTCATTGCGGTAAGATAGCCGCCATAACTCCATCCCATAATGCCGAGCCGTTCTGGATCAGCCCAGCCTTTGGCGATGCAATAATCGACTCCGGCCATCAGATCCTCAAGATCGCCGCCGCCCCAGTCGTTGACATTCGCCTTGCGAAATTTTTCCCCATAACCGCCGCTGCCGCGCACATTGGGATAAAGAATGAGAAATCCGGCCTGGCTGAACAATTGCGCGGGATACGCCAATCGCCGCAAGATAAACGTGTTCGAGAAAACGCTCGGCGGCCCGCCATGCGCCACCACCAGCAGCGGATATTTTTTGCCCGCGCTGAAACCAAGCGGCTTGGCCAACAATCCTTCGATTTGATATTTTCCATCTTGGCTGGGCCACTGGATGACTTCCGTCGCCGCCACCTCAAACTCTTGAAGATCGGCGTAGATCGAAGTTATTTTCCGAGGCTTGAAATCGCGCAGCTCGGATAAAAAGATTTCCGGCGGCGTTTGGGCGTTTTGTTTGAGAAACGCCATCTGGCGCGTGTCTTGTGTGAAACTAAAAGCGCTGCAATAATCTGTACCGGTCGTGGCGGGTTGAACGCGTTGATCCGAGATTGAAACGGAAAACAGTTTTGACAAGATTCCCTGCGCCGCAAAAAAATAAATCGCTTTGCCGTCCGCCGACCAACCGGCGAGCCGCGTGACTTCGTCAAAATTTTGCGTAAGATTTTTCTTTTCACCGGTGAGCGGATTGACGATGAGAACATATTCGTTGCCGATCCAATCGTACTCGCCGCCATTCGAGATGCACGCGATCCATTTGCCATCCGGCGACCACTGTGGCGAGATTTCTTTGCCAGGCTGTGCGAGAATCTTTTTCGAGACCCCGCTTGCCAAATCGACGACGAACAGATCACTCTCGTAATAATCCGGTGGGTGCGTCGGCTTGGGCTGTGCCGAACAGGCGATGGCCTTGCCATCCGGCGCCCAGCAGAAATCGAGAATCGTGAACGCGCCGCTCGTCACACACCGCATGGTTTTGGCCGCCACCTCGATAATCCACAAATGCGTCATCTGCAAATTCTGGCCGGCTACGATGGCATCATCTTTTTCATTTTGTTTTTTTATCCAAACGCTGTCCGGCACATCTTTGCAGAGAAAGGCGATCTTGGTTCCATCCGGCGACCAGCGAAATAGCGAAATACCGGAATTGACCGTGGTCAGTTGCAGTGGTTCTTGATCATCGAGACGAGTCAAATAAATTTGCTTCACAGGTGAGCCGCTTCGATTCGAGAGAAAAGCAAGCGCGTTGCCGTCGGGCGACCATTGCGGATTGGTGTTTTGCGCGTTCCCGTTCGTGAGCCGGCGCGTCACAGGATTTTTCACCGCCGTCGATACCAAAGAGATATTGATGTTGATGGTGTTGTGCTCGAAATCCAGCTCGGAAAGCGTGTAAACAATCCAATCACCTTTTGGAGAAATGGCAACCTCGCCCATGCTTGGAAGCCGGAGAATGTCATCGAGGCTGAACGTTTTTTTCTGGGCCGCGGCGCTGTTGATCAGCCCAATTATAAAAATGACAAGCGCGGAGCGGTGATAAATTTTCTTTTTCATGCGTATTATCAAATCTTTTACTTCCGTGAGAGTTCGTATTCCGTGAGCTAAAAATTTTGTAACTTACAAAAGAGAATTGTCATTCCGTAGGCTACGCCCGTAGGGATTCTTCCAAATGACATGCAAGAGGATGGATGAATATTTACAAAATTTTTTGCTTTATGCAAAACGTCCCAACAACAAAACAGGCACCCCGCCCATCTCGGGATGCCTGTTCTGCAAAAGCCTATTCGAATACATTATTCGCCAGGCGGCTTTAGCCGTCTTACACATCTCAGCCCGACGGTTCACCGTCGGGCTGTTTGTCGGGCGATTTTTCAATACGACACCCGCAACCCCAACTGCATCTGGCGCGGCGCATAAGCGCCGGTTGGCCTGCCGAAGCTCAACAACTGATTGCCGGCAGCGTCGAACCTGCGGCCGGAAAAACCGGAGGCGTTGAACCAATTAAAAACGTTGAACGCTTCAAAGATCAGCTCGGCTTGCGCCGGGGCAAAGACGAGCGACTTGGAAACGCGGAGATCGACGACTTTATACCAATTGCGGAACGTCGACTTCGGCCGTTGATTCCTTTCGCCGTCTGGCCAGTCGTCGCTGAACAGATTGTTGTTGTTCAAATCGCGCCCGTCCGTCACGTCAAACGGCCGGGGGCTGGCGACGGTTGCCAAGCTGCCGAGATTGAAGCCGAGCGGCAAATTCACGCTGCCGGCGAGAACCAGCCGATGCCGTTCATCCGCGTTGCTGCGTTGCAAGCGATAGCTGTTGATGTCCGTGTAGTTCTGAGCGGGATTGCCATCCAGGCTGGATTCGGCCCACGAAAGCGTATAAGAAGCTGAGACGCGGGCTTTCGGCGTGCGATAGGAAAAATTGGTGAGAAAGCCGTGAAAACGCGCGCGGGCAATGCTGCCCCACAAAATCACGTCACCGAAACGGTTGGAAATCACCCGTCGATTCAAGCTCGGAACGCGATTATTGGCATTGAGCGAGGCATACAAACCGGTCGCGCGTTGATTGATATAATCGACATTCACCGCCAATCGTTCGGTGAGCTGATGCCCAAAGCCGACGGAAAATTGGTTGACCTGCGGCGTCGACATTTTTTGGTTGAGCAGATTCATTGACGGTGCCGAGCTGCCTTGCCCGGAAGTGACACGCTGCCGGAGCACCGCGGGATCGACCGTTCCCGGATTGCTGAATTGATACGTTCGCCAAAGCGCGTCGCGCCTCTCAAAATAGGCGATGAAATATGCGGTGCGGTCGAATGTGATGCCGTAGCCGCCGCGCAAGATCGTCCTGCCGGTGCCGGAGACGTCGTAGTTGAACGAGAAGCGTGGCGCGATATTATCCAAATCATTCTTGCGGTCGCCCTTGTTGATCGCCTCGGGTGGCAGCGCGTTGGCAAGAATGGTGCTATCGGCCCACGGCAAGCGCTGTTTATTGTTGAGCGTATTGATCTCGGCGTCATAGCGCACGCCGAGATTCAGCGTCAAGCGCGGCGTGAGGTTCCATTGATCTTGAATATAAACGCCGATCAGCGTGCCCGAATCATCCGTTTCGGCGTCGATGCCACTGGGATCGAGTGGATTCAGCAAACCGATACCGATCGAGGCGTCGCGCGGGAACTGGCTTGTATCGGTGGCAAAGGTAAATTCCGGATACAGAAAGCTCGGGAACCACGGCGTCATGCTGACGCGTGTCACCTCGCCGCCGATTTTAAACAAATGCGGCCCGGCCAGGTCTTTCACCTTCACGGTGAATTTGTTGATCAGGCGATAATGATCTTCCGCCACTTTAATGGGGAACGTGCCGCGCCCGAGCCTGACGCTGGGATAGACGTAAGCCGGGCCCGAGCTGATCGTCGGCTCGAAATGGCGCCAGCGCAGATACTGCAAGCTCAGCTCGTTAAACGCGCTGGAAGAGGCCACCCACGTGTGTTTCAACATCGTGCTGTTGACGTGGTACTTGCCGAAGATGCCGGCCGGCTCGGCCGCGGTGCCGCCGAAAAACGTTTTGCTCTCGAGATACCGCGAGGCCCAAATGAGATCGAGCGTGTTCGTGTTCGAGGGCTGATAGGTGAGGCGCGCCACGCCGGTGTGATTTTTATTGGGCGCTGAAAACGTGCCG
This sequence comes from Candidatus Zhuqueibacterota bacterium, assembly GCA_022616415.1. Classification (GTDB taxonomy): domain Bacteria; phylum Zhuqueibacterota; class Zhuqueibacteria; order Zhuqueibacterales; family Zhuqueibacteraceae; genus Zhuqueibacter. Next base: position 35,928 of record JAKEEU010000461.1, read on the forward strand.
CGATAGCGATCCCAGATGCCGGGATTGAACGCGGGCCGGCCGGGAACGACGTCGATGAAATCATTCGTGTTGTGCAGCTCATACGAGCCGAAGAAGAAAAGCTTGTCTTCTTTGAGCGGACCGCCGAAAGAGAGGCCGGCTTGTTGGCGATTGAAATCCGGTTTCTTCAGCTCGAACGGCCCTCTGGCGTTCAGGTCCCTTTCGCGGAAAAACGAGAAAGCTTCGGCGTGAAACTCGTTCGTTCCGCGCCGCGTCAAGGCGTTGATCACCCATGCGCCGCCGCGCGTAAACTCGGTATCGAAGGGCGTAAGAATGACGCGGAATTCTTCGATCGCCTCTTGCGGCAGCGGCGAGCCGGTTTGCGGAATACCGACGACGTTGCCATTGAACATGCTCTTCCACTCGGCGCCGTCGACATAGAAGTTGATGAAGCGAAGATCGGGCAGCGACCCTGAAGACGGCAGCGAGCGGCCCGCGGTCGCTGCATACGAACGGATACCCGGCGCCAAGGCCGCCAGATTCAAGGCGCTTCTCGAATTCAAAGGCAGATTGAGAATTTGATCGCGCACCACCGGGGTCGATACATCGACGCGGGTTAATTCGAATTCTGCCACCCGCAGCCCGGTGACCTCCACACCATTCAGCGCCACGGCTTCCGGCACCAAAACGAAATCCAGCGCCGGGCGTTGGCCGGTTAGGAAGCGGACGTTTTCGCGCGTGGCCGTTCTGTGGCCGATCATTTGCGCCTGCGCCGTGTACGAACCCGGCGCAATTCCCAAGATTCTGTAGCGCCCATCCTCATCGGTGCTGGCGCCGCGCAATACGCCGGTTGCCACGTTTTTAACCGTGACGTTGGCGCCTGGCAACGCCTTGCCCTCGTTGTCCACCACTTTTCCTTCCAAGCTCACCATCGTGACTTGGGCTCCAACCGGAGCCACGAGCAAACCCACCATTAATAGAGCCACCCCGAAACAGAAACCACGTTTCATAGAGCACCTCTTGATAAGGTTTGTGTTACTCGCCTTCTCGCGCCGAAAAGGCAGGTGAATTTAAAGACACGCCATGCTTTGCAAAAGGGAAAGCTTACAGCCAAGAAATAAGGAAAGCCGAAATCCGATAACAGACCGCCGACACCTCCGCGTTGCAGAAATTGTTTTTCACCAGCGTGGCCTTATCGATTCCGTCCTGGGAGTGAAACAACGAGGCTGAAACTGACACAATATATATCAACGCAAGGGATTTGTCAAGAAGATTTTATTTAAGGATTTGAAGGATTCGCCGGCAAAGCCGTCAGATTGCGGCTGCGGAGATAATCGCGAAACGCTTCCAGGCGCGGCAAGCTCTCGCGATCTTTTTGGCGATTCGCTGCGCGCTTGCTGGCGATAATGTCATCCAAGCTGGCAACCGGGAAGCGTCCGTCAATCATCAGCGCCCGGCTTTTGGCTTCGGTAAAAGTTTCGATGCCGTCCGGCGCGAACACGAGATCGAGATCGAACGGACCGCTGCGCAGTTGTACGAAATCCTTTCCGGCGATGAGATGACTCTCGTCTTCTGGAGTCAGCTCAAAACCCAATTCGCGAAGTGCAGAAATTAGCTTTTGCCCATTCTCCGGAGTTTTGGCTGGAAAAATTTCGATACCTTGTATGACAGCGGGAAACCCATAGAAAATGGAGCCTGAGCTACCGATGAATAGATATTCAACCTCCCAACGCTCGAAGGCCTCGGCGATAAGCTCACCTTGTTTATATGAAAATATTTTCATTGCCAGTAGCCCAAGTAATCCGGTAGATTTTTTCTGCACCACTCGCGGTACTCTTGCATGGTGTCGAAAGAGCGAAATTTGGCATCATCTAACACCGGCTTGTAGGTGTAGATAAAAGAATATTCCATGCGGTCGCGCAGCGACCGCTTGGCCGCGGCATCGAATTCCCGCTCCCATTCTCGTCTTTGTTCGGATGTAACTTCCATAAAAGCTTCTCTCGGGTTAATCATTTTTTTAAATATAACCTTTGAAAAATCGAAAAGCAAGCCCCACCAATTTTCCTCTTGACTTTTCTCCGTCGCTTTTATAGCGTTGATAAACCGGCCAACTGGCAAACAGGAAATGGAGAAGGATGGAAGCTTTCGACTACACCAAAAAATATTGCACCGTCGGCGCCGGCTGCTCCGGTTTGGCGGCGGCGAAGAATTTGAAAGCGCATCAAATTCCCTGTGATGTGATCGAAGCCGAAGACGACGTCGGCGGCAATTGGTATTACGGCAAGCCGCGCAGCAGCGTCTATCGCTCCACGCATCTCATCTCCTCGAAGCCGCTGACCGAGTACACCGACTTTCCCATGCCGGCGCATTATCCCGACTATCCAAGCCATGCGCAGGTGTGGGAATATCTGCGTTCGTATGCCAAAACATTCGGATTATATGAGTCTATCGAATTCAACACCGCGGTCGAGCGCATCGAAAAAGCCGGCGGTTTTTGGGAGGTGACGTTGAACAATAACCAAACGCGGCGCGAACTTTTCACAGCGCCCGCCGCGGCTATTATTACGTGCCGAAATATTTCTTTACAATATCGTGTTTCCGTTCATGGACAAAAAATATCTCAACTGGAACAATAACCGTCCGCATTTATATTTGAACATTTTCCATCCGGAGTACGACAACCTTTTTGTTGCCGGACTCATTCAGCCGGACAGCGGGCAATGGGGACTGGTGGATTATCAAACCCAGCTTATTGCCAAGTTCATTTGCGCGCAGGAGCAGAACCCCGATAAAGCGAATAAATTTCGTCGGCTCAAAGCCGCGCCCCAGCCGAATCTCAGCCACGGCATCAAATATCTCGACTCGACGCGGCATTACGTCGAAGTCGAGCATTTCAGTTATCGCGAGCGCTTGAAGAAGTTGATCGAGAAATTGAGTTGAACTATGGAAGACACCGATTACATAAATAAAAAATCTACAAACTACAGCAATCCTAAAGACTTGTCCCAACGGATGAATTAAGACCAGGGATGTTTTTATCAGTTGGTCTTAATTCATCCGTTGGCGTTTTTTTCTTATTTCTCGAGCCGATGCGAGAGTAACCACGGAACAAACTCCGGCTCCGTATACGCCCTGTCCCACGAGTTGTGATTCACCCCTTCGTATTCGGTGTATTTCACTTCTCCATTAAATTTTTCCAACACCGCCGCCATTTGGCGCGATTCTGTTACGGGAATAGTCGGATCGGCATCCCCGTGAAAAATCCATACCGGTATTTTGCCAATCCGCTGCGCGATGGTCTCATAAGGTTTCTCCACCGAAATTTCCGCTGCGGCTGCCGGTGGAAATGGAAATGTCGGTGGCGGCACGACACCACCACAGACTGGAGCAATCGCCGCAAATCTTTCCGGATGCCGCGCCGCGAAATACCACGTGCCATAACCGCCCATCGAAATGCCGGAGAGATAAACGCGTTGCGCATCGCCGTTGAACTCTTTGATGGTTTGCTCCAGCGCCTCGAGCGCCTGCGTTTCCATGTCACCAAACCAGACGTTGTTATACCGGCACTGCGGAAACACCACAATGCACGGAAAACGCTCCGGATGTTGGCGAATAGCCGGGCCCAGCCCAACTTCCGTTTGCTGCACGCCATCATCACCGCGCTCACCGGCGCCGTGCAGAAAGAGAATCACCGGCCATTTCTGTTTGGGCGTGAAATCAGCGGGAACGCAAACCTGATAACGATAGGTAGTGGCGTTGACGGTGACGGTTCGGCTGAGAAAACCGGTTGCGGGCGTGGGTGTAGAATCCGTTTTGACGCAAGCCACAAGCAAGAGCAGTGGAGAAAAAACACAAATAAATTTGCGAAGCATAATTCTTGAAATTTGTTCGTTGCGGTTCCCTTTTCGTTGCAAGTTATTTTAACTCAACGGAATCAGTTGCGGGGCGCGCACCCAAACGTGCTCAGTGATATAAATTCCTGCCAACACCGCCACGCCGGCCAAAGCCAACTCGGGGTCGCCGCCGAACCACATCAAAAGGAGCGGCAGCAAATTTCCCAAAATCACCGTGCCGAGCCAGAAGTGCATGCTCAAACTGCCGGCCACGATTATTTGCACCGTTGCTCTCGCATCTGCTGTCGCATGCGGCGTCATCAGCTCGGCGGCGATGACTATGATATTGAAAGCGATGCTGCTGTAAAGAACCGTGCGCAAGTAAATGATCCAATTTTCGCCAATTTGAAAAAATAATGTGAAAATACTAAACACCGCTGCGCCGGCCATGAACGCATGCACGAGCATGTGCAGCGGCAGCGCCGGGCTTTGCCAAAAATCGCGGCCTTTCGCTTGCGCAAAAAGAAACGCTGTATAAACCGCAGTGATAACGGCGAAAATTGCGCCGCCCCATAAGGCCAGCGCGGTGACTTTAGGCCAGCGGAAAAATAAGGCTGCACCCAACAGCGTGAGCAGGCCGCCGTAAATCGCCAGCGCATAGCCGCCGCGCACTAACCACGAGCGCCATTGCGGCCGCAACAAAACGTAGGCAAAACGTTTGGCCTGGTCCAAATCTTTCACCAGTAAGACCGTTGTGGCGATAAGAAAGATCAAGCCGAGACTGACGCTGAGCCATTGCAATGAAGGCACCACTTCCGCCAGTTGCGCCACATGCGCGAGAAACGGCACGAGTATGGCGCCCGTCGCAATCGCCTTCGTCCAAACATAAGCCGAAACTTCCCAGCCCCACAGCACGCCTTTGCCCGGCGCGTCGTAAACGCGCCGCGCGTTCTCTTTGATCACCTCCAGCGCCTTCTGGTAGAGTTTCTTTTCATCGCCTTCGCTCGGAACGAAAACCTTCATTTCATCTCCGGCTCTCTCACTCTCCCTTTCTCCCTCTCCCCCCGTCACCCATTCTCCCCTTTTCGCAACGTTTCCCGCTAGCTCTTGCACTAATTTCGCCGGATCAGCTTGGCTCATGCGCGCTTCCGCGTATTTGGCGAAATGACCAACGCCACTCGTTTGCGAGCTCCACATATATTGATTCGAGTGCTCAGTTGCAATGGGCTTGAGCGCTGCTTCATCTCCTTCAATATAGAAAAGTTTTGGCCGCGTACCTTTCTCGACTTTCCGTGCCGTTACCTGCTCGCGCGCCAGCAGTTGCGCGATTTCCGTCAGCGGATTATCCATATCACCGGAAATGATCGCATGCTCCGGACAAACGTTGACGCACGCCGGTTCCAAGCCGATGTCCACGCGATGCGCGCAGTAGTTGCACTTCGCCGCGGTGTGCGATTCCGGATCGATGTATAGCGCGTCATACGGACAAGCTTGCATGCAGCCACGACAGCCGATGCAACGGCGCTTGTCGAAATCCACAATACCGTCGTCGCGCCGAAACAGCGCCGTCACCGGACAGATTTCGACGCACGGCGCCTCGTCGCAATGATTGCAGCGCATCACCGAAAACAGCCGCCGCGTGTTGGGAAACTCGCCCTTCTCGATGTATTTCACCCACGTGCGATTGACGCCAAGCGGCACCTCGTGCTCGGCTTTGCAAGCAACGGTGCAGGCGTGACAGCCGATGCACTTGCGGTTGTCGATGATGAAGCCAAAGTTCATTTTTGCTCCGGTGTTTGGAGCGAAGTCGGACTTGGGCGCGACGAGTTTTCAAATTTTGCAAAACCCTACTGCCCAAGTCCGACTTCACTGCCTCGTTGAATGAGATTGAAAGATAGAAAAAATGCTTTTGAATGCAAGCTTTTTTTCACGAGATTTGACTTATCGAGCTATGGAACGAGGAAGCGAGGCTTGGAAAAATTACAAGGTCGGAATCAATTCTTCAATTTCCCGAATCAGAGCCGGCAGGTTGGGTTGCTCAAAACTCAATAGCGTGGTTGGAATGCGATGGTGCTTTATGTCAGGCGGGATGTGTTTGTGGTGCGGGAAAGTCGAAGCCAAAGAGGGATCGGCAGGTGAGGCCAGCAGTCATACCAATAGATTTTTTCACTGCCATGATGAACCTCATAAAGGTTTCTTCAATTTTGCCGGCCAGCACGAGCTTATAGAACTCGGCGGATTTTATGCTATATTTCCACTCGAACTTTTGCATGTGCTGCTCGAGCTCGTTCATTTCGCGGACGACTTCATCAAGAGTCATTTCCATGGCAAACCTCGTCACCAAAGCTGGTTATATAGACTTTTTCAAAGCTAATAAGATTTTTTGAAACTGTCAACAAGAAGAACGCTGGCAAAGTAGCCGGACGCTTGGCGCTCATTGCTTGCCAGTTCAATAGGTTTCAGCTTGCGCGAAGCCTTTGGGCGCCAAGGTTTCGTCAATTAACTTTCGTGCTTTGGGCTTTTGGCGTTTGTGGCGTGGCAGAGCAATCGGTTTGTCGCCAATCAGATCGATGATATATTGCCGCAGTGCTTTATTGATGTGATCAGTGTGATTCAAACCGCCACTTTCAGCCTCTGCCTTAAACCAAGCGATAATGTCAACGTCGATTGGGAGAGTTATTTTTTTTTGAGGCATACGGGCGTTGGTTGGCGGCCGACGACGAGGCGGCCGGAGCACTGCATTCGGCGGAAGTTCTGGAACTTCCCAATCATTCCTATTAACTTTTGTTTTCTTCATTTCAAGCTTGATGATTTGGCGGCTCATAAATCAAATATACAACTTTCCATTTCCTTTTCAAGCACTTTTTTGCAGAATTCCCTTGCTTCTCGGGAGTTTCCCCTGTAGATTATTTTATCATGAGCAGACAAAACTTTCATAACATTGATCCACTAAGGAGGAACCCATGCGTCGCATTCTGAAGTTGCTTTATTTGCTCAGTCTCGGAATGAGCACAAACATTTGGGCCGCCGGTGACCAAGACGCCCATCCCTTCTCCGTCCACGACATGCTGGCGATGGATCGCATTTCCGAGCCGCAGGTTTCGCCGGACGGCAAGCGGGTGGTGTTCACCTTGCGCAAAACCGATTTGGCCGCTAACCGTGGCCGTACCGATCTGTGGCTGGTTGGAACCGACGGCGCCGGATTGAGGCAATTGACCTCGCATCCGAGCGGCGATTCCAGTCCGCAATGGGCGCCGGACGGCAAAAGCATCTATTTTCTCTCCACCCGCTCCGGCTCTTCGCAGGTGTGGCGCCTTCCGGTTGACGGCGGCGAAGCCGAGCAGAAAACCACTTTGCCTTTGGATGTCGGCGGTTTTTTGTTGTCGCCCGACGGTGCGCGTTTGGCGCTAGTCATGGAAGTTTTTCCGAATTGTGAAACCATCGCCTGCACCAAAAGCAAGCTCGATGAAATGGAAAGTCGCAAAGCCAGCGGGCGCATTTATGACAAGCTCTTCATCCGCCATTGGGACACCTGGAAAGACGGCCGGCGCTCCCACGTGTTCGTCATGCCAACCAGCGGCGGCGAGCCAATCGATTTGATGAAAGGCATGGACGCGGATTCTCCCTCCAAACCATTCGGCGGCATCGAAGAGATCGCGTTTACGCCGGATAGCAAAGCCATTGTGTTTGCCGCGCGCCTGGCTGGCCGCGAAGAAGCGTGGTCAACCAATTTCGATCTTTATCTCGCGCTGGTAGACGGTGCCACTACGCCTAAGAATATCACCGAGAGCAACAAAGCCTGGGATACACAACCGGTTTTTTCGCCCGATGGTAAAACCCTCGCGTATCTCGCCATGTCGCGCCCCGGCTACGAGTCCGACCGCTTTCGCATCGCGCTCCGTTCATGGCCAGATGGCAAAGAACGCGTGTTGACCGAAGCGTGGGATCGCTCGCCCGGCGGCATCATCTGGTCGGCAGATGGCAAAACAATTTACACCACCGCCGGCAATTTGGGACAAACTTCGTTGTTCGCCATCGAAACCGCCACCGGTAAAGTGCGCACGGTGGTAAAAGACGGCCATGTGCGTACGGTCGCGCTGGCGGGCGCGCGCTTGCTTTTCGGCATGGACCACCATCGTTCGCCGGTGGAGTTGTATTCGGCGTTGCCGAGCGGCAGCGACATGCGGCAAATCACGCGCATCAATGCCGACAAGCTCGCGAAAGTGCGCATGGGCGAACCCGAGCAATTTACTTTCAAAGGTTGGAACGACGACACCGTTTACGCCTACGTCGTCAAGCCGGTGGATTTCGATCCCAACAAAAAATATCCGGTGGCGTTTCTCATTCACGGCGGGCCGCAAGGCTCGTTCGGCAATGATTTCCATTATCGCTGGAATCCGCAAGCTTATGCCGGCGCCGGCTACGCTGCGGCGATGGTGGACTTTCACGGCTCCACCGGTTACGGCCAGGCATTCTGCGACGCCATTCGCGGCGATTGGGGCGGCAAGCCGCTCGAAGATTTGCTGAAAGGCCTCGCCGCGGCGCTCGCAAAGTATCCGTGGATGGACGGCAACCGCGTCGGCGCCTTGGGCGCTTCGTATGGCGGCTACATGATCAATTGGATCGCCGGCAACTGGCCGGACCGCTTCCGCTGCTTGGTGAATCACGACGGCAATCTCGACGAACGCTTGGCGTATTTCGACACTGAAGAGCTGTGGTTTCCGGAATGGGATCATCAAGGCAACCCGTGGGATAATCCGGAGAACTACGAAAAGCACAACCCCATCAATCATGTGAAGAATTGGAAAACGCCGATGCTGGTCATTCACGGCGCGTTGGATTATCGCGTCGTGGATACGCAAGGCATTTCCACCTTCACCGCGCTGCAGCGCCGCGGCATTCCGAGCAAGTTTCTTTATTTTCCCGATGAGAATCATTGGGTGCTCAAGCCCCATAACAGTATTTTGTGGCACGAGACCGTGATCGGCTGGTTGGATCAATGGGTGAAAGAGGAAGGAACGAATTAGGAAAAAGCAAAAGGCAAAAAGCATGGCGTTGTGGTTTTTACTACCCCGATTTTGTTTTGAACTTCTTGCTTGACTCTGAGGCCGGACATGGTTATATTTTGATACGAGCTGTGGTTCAAAACTTTTCAAGTTGGACTGGTTAAGTTATGGCAACTACTCTTGCACGCGGGATTCGCCCGTTGGACGCTTACTCGGGCGAAAGCCCCTTTGAGGAAGAATATCTTCCTGATTCGGATGGGAAACCCATGGCTGAAACCGATCGTCACCGCAAGGTTATGATTTCGTTGCTCTATGCCTTGGCAGAACGTTATCACGACCAGGCGCGGGTTTATGTCAGCGGCAATATCTTTGTTTACTATCTCGACGAGGCCGGCGTGAGGCAGAGCGTTTCGCCCGATATTCTCGTCGTGTTCGGCGTTGAGAAAAAAGATCGGCGCATTTACAAAGTCGACGAAGAAGGCAAGGGCCCGGATATTGTGATCGAGTTGACTTCCTCGAGCACCAAAGTGGAAGATCTCGTCGCCAAGCATTATATCTACGCCAATATGGGTGTGCGGGAATATTTTCTCTTCGATCCTTACGGCGAAACCAAACACCCCATGTTGCGAGGCTTCCGTCTCGAGGGCGGCGAGTATGTGCCGATGGTCGGCACAACGCGTTTGAGCAGCGAAGTGCTCGGGTTGGAATTGCGCGTGGAACAAGGCGAATTGCGCTTGTACGATATCGAGACCGGCGAGCGTTTGCGCACCCCCGAAGAGGCGGAGGCGGAACGCCGCGCTGAGAAAGCGGCTCGTCTGGCGGCGGAAGAAAAAGCTGCACAAGAAAAAGCGAAAGCAGCACAAGCGAAAGCACAGGCAGCACAAGCGGAAGCAAAGGCAGCGCAGGAACTGGCAGCGCGACAGGCGGCGGAAGCGGATTTAGCGCGTTTGCGAGAAGAATTGGCGGCGCTGCGAGGGAAGCAGCCGTAAATCGTCCCACCCAATAACAAATTCCAAGCGCCATTTGCTCAACACCAAATAACAAATGGCGTTTTGATTTTTTATTCTCAATATGACGCTGTATACGATTGAGCCGGAACGCAAAACCCTGCACGGCCACTTTTCTCGTGAGCTGCCGCCGGTTCTAACGATTGACTCCGGTGACACCGTGTGCTTTCGCACGCTTGATGCCGGGTGGGGAATTGAACCGTTTGTCAAATTGCATCCGCCACGCCGCAAGTTTGAGCCGCGCATGAAAGGTCTGGACGGTGGTCATGCTCTTTGTGGACCAATCGCGATTCGCGACGCGCAACCCGGCAAGACGCTCGAAGTGCAAATTAATGAAATACGCCCCGGTGCGTGGGGATGGACAACCGCCGGAGGATGGCCGAGCAAAGTGAATCAGCGACTCGGCGTGGAGAAGGAGGCGATCTTGTTATCGTGGACGCTCGACGCCGAGCATAAGATCGGAACGAATCAGCACGGTCACACCATCGCGCTGCGGCCATTCATGGGTGTCATGGGCATGCCGCCGAATGAACCCGGTGTTCACTCCACTATGCCGCCACGTCCCTGCGGTGGAAACATTGATTGCAAAGAGTTGGTGGCGGGAAGCACCCTGTACTTGCCCATACCTGTTCCGGAGGCGTTGTTCTCGGTTGGTGATGGCCATGCCGCACAAGGTGATGGCGAAGTTTGCAGCACCGGCATCGAGTGTCCGATGGAGCGAGTTGAGTTGACCTTTCATCTGCGCGATGATTTGCATTTGACCACGCCCCGCGCCAACGCGCCGAGTGGGTGGATCACATTGGGTTTTCACCAAGACTTGCACGAAGCCACCATGATCGCATTGGAAGCGATGTTGAGTCTGCTCGGCGAATCGCATGGCATGTCGCGCCTTGAAGCGCTGGCGCTGGCGAGCCTCGTGGTTGATCTGCAAATTACCCAGATTGTCAACGGCGTTTGTGGCGTGCATGTGGTGCTGCCGCACGGGGCGATTAAGTAACCCCACTTGACCCCGGCGGGTTCATTTTACGACCGAATATGGACTGGCCAGATTGATTATAACTAAGCCTTTGTGTAACAAAGGTTAGAAAAAAATTCTGAATTTTAAATCCCCAAGGATAGAAACAACGCAACGGATATAAAATTTTTTGTAGCTTAAGTCTTTTCTGAAAGACAAAACAATTTTGGGCAAGATTTTTAAAAAAAGCTTTATAAATTGTTTTGCCCTAAATGCTTTTTGCCTCTCAATAAGTATCCGAAGAATTACATTTTTCCATCCGTTGCGTTGTTTCTATCCGTTGGGAAATTTTATTTTTCATGCTGCCCGAAGGGCTTCAGTTTTCAGCTTGTCTGAAAATCTGGCGTAGAATTTTTTACAAAAAATTGTCTTGCTTTTTATGAGTATTTTCATTAAAATATCTCTATTATTTTCGCATTGATTGGTCAACGCGGAGAAGAGACCATTCCTTTGAAACGGATTTCCTCGATTTTTTGGATTGATTTTCGAGGGCTTGCTCAAATTTGAGCAAGCCTCAGATCTGCCCACCTCAACAATTTATAATGGTTTTTGTTATCGTTGTAGGTTCTATCGGCTTTGAAGCATGTTATGGTTAAATTCCGATCATTTTAATTCCTAACCCAACAGGAGAAAGGCCATGAAGAAGCCCTCATTTAGGTTGTGGTTTGTCGTCGTAGGAGTCATGTTGGTGTTGTCTGTCACCTACTGGGCAGGGTGTAGCAGGACCCCGAATGAACCAACGACTCAAGAAACGGTTTTAAGCCCGACCAGCTCGCAAGCGCTCGCAGTGATGGCTGTGCAAGAACGCTATACGGACAATCTGCTGGCTCATCCCGAGGTGGTCGGGACGGCGACCGGACTCACTAAAGATGGCAAGGTTGCCATCTTGGTAATGACCAAATCTGACATGAGCACGAAAGCTGATGTCAAGATTGAGTCGTTGCGAAAAGGTGTGGCGCCGGTGGCGATTCCGGCCGCTATTGAAGATTTGCCGGTGGTTGTCCTGGTCACCGGCGAAATCAAAGCGTTAAAAGGCGGCCCTCCAGGAGGTAGTTTTGATCCTACGGCCAGACATCGCCCGGCGCCAAATGGCGTTTCTTTAGGACATCCTGCCATCACGGCCGGCACCCTCGGCTGTCTGGTTACCAATGGCAGCATCATTTATATTTTAAGCAACAACCATGTTATGGCCAACTCGAACAATGCCAATATTGGTGATAACATTCTTCAGCCGGGGCCATTCGATGGAGGAGTAGATCCGGACGATAGGATCGCCGATCTCTCCGCTTTTGTGACCATCAAATTTGACGGCAGCGATAATTTCGTTGATGCGGCAATCGCAGATGTTGTCAATGACGCTGATGTGACCGGCGCGACTGACCCGAATGCCGGAAGTTATGGCCAGCCGAGATCGACCACGGTTAGCGCTTCGGTCAACATGAATGTGCAGAAATACGGCCGCACGACACAACATACCAATGGTAAAGTACAAGCCATCAACGCTACGGTAAATGTCAATTATGGCGAAGAAAGCGGCGTGGCCCGTTTTGTCAATCAGATTGTCATTGGCGGCGGCAATTTCAGCGCTGGCGGAGATTCCGGATCGCTGATCGTTGCACGAGGCGGGAGCAACGATCGCAAACCCGTTGGGCTGCTCTTTGCCGGCAGCAGCAGCTCCACCATTGCCAACCCAATTAATGCAGTGTTGAGCGCATTTAGTGTTACGGTTGTTGGCGATTAATTGCAGTTTGGATTCACAGCCGAATCGAAGTTTTGATAAATGGAAGGAGCAGCTTAAACGACATGGTGATTAAGCTGCTCTTTCATTTTGGGTTTTTGTGGAAAAATCGCGTTTCATAGTTGTTCCCCAAATTACTTCAATGAAAAACCTTATGTCTGCCCATCTCAAGATAAGAGGCTGTTTCATGGCCGCGCTTTTGATGGCGATTTCTGTGCTGGCTTGTTCACAAAAAGCCAGCCATCACCGCCAGGGAGATGAAGCCATGTCTGAAAGCTCAATCGAAGCGGTCTTGAAAAAACACACCGACGAATTGATGGCCATGTCCGGCGTGGTGGGAACCGCCCAAGGCCTCTGCGACGACAAACCTTGCATTAAAGTATACGTCGTCGCGTTGACGCCGGAGCTGGAGCAAAAGATTCCGAAAAATCTCGAAGGCTATACGGTGGATATTGAAGTCACCGGCGAGTTCCGCGCTTTGCCGAAGAGATGAGATGCTTACCAGCTTAAGCCGCTTTCTTTAAAATACCGATGGAGATCTCGACGCGCCGCAAGATTGGTCGCCTCGGCCCATATATCAACGGGATTCAAATCGTCAGTCAAAACCGGGGCCTCACGGATGTCCGGTGTGAAACGACTATGCCAGGCAAGGTTTTGCAGGTAAGCCGGGCTTGTTACATAATTCAAGTCTGTGATATCTCCTTCAATGAGACTCAAGTTAAGCGCACGATTTGAAGCCAGGATGATGATGTTGCCGATGGTTTCAGGCGACTGGTAGGTCGGCAGCGCCAGCACGTGTGAGAAACTCTTTTTAAGCGTCGCCGCCAGCGAGCGCACCAGAATGTGATGCCAGCCCAGCGATTCGATATTGATTGCGAGAACGCCATCGGGCATGAGCCGCGATGCGATCAAGGCAAAAGCTTCGGCGGTCACTAAATGAAAGGGAATCGAGCTGCTGCCGAAGGCGTCCATCGCGATGATCTCATAATTTTTCTCATGCGTCAGCAGATATTGGCGGCCATCCATTTGAAAAATATTGCCTTCCGAAGATTCCAGCCCAAAATGATTTTGCGCCACTTCGATCACCACCGGATCGATTTCGACCGCATCCACTTTCCAGCCGTCCTTGGCAAAATTCTTGACCACTGATCCTCCTCCCAGCCCGACCAACAAAAGCTCCTCCGGTTTTTCAAAGAAGGATTTGGTCAAATCCATAACCGCGACATAGGGGAAATGCGACTGCCACGTTGACGGATCGACAATCGTGTGCGTCCCACCATCGATGAGCAAATATCTTCTGTTTTGCGTGTCCAGCACGCGTATTTCCGCATACGGACTTTGCTCGACAGCCAGCAAACCCTTCTCAGGAGCAGCATTATTTGATGGCAAGCTCCAAATGACGGCTACGATTAAGAATAAAATGCCAGTCACCCCAAAAGCCGCCAGTTTCGATTTTTTATCTGTAAAAAGTCCAATGGCCGCCGTGATCAACAGGAGGGCGCCGATGGCAAGCGTCAAGCGCTCCACGCCGACATTCGGTATGAGAAAAAAGCCGGTGAGCAGCGCTGAGACAACGCTGGCGACGGTTGAGATGGCGTAAAGATTTCCGGCGGTACGACCGACAACACTCAGACTCGCGGTTTTCAGCTTGATCGCATACGGGCTAACCATGCCGAGCAGCGTCAAAGGCGGCGCAAAAAGAACGAACGCTGCGGACAGAACAGCAAAGCGCAGACCCAAAGATTCCGTCAGCATAAGCAAGGGCTGCTTGATCCACGGAATTAACAGCAACCAGGCACCCGCTCCAGCGACGAGGATACAGAGCCGAGACAAGGTTGCATTTTTATCCGCCCAGCGCCCGCCAACTGCATATCCCAAACTCAGTGCGGCGAGAGTAACCGTAATCAGCGCCGACCACAAAAAGAGACTGACGCCATAAAACGGGCCGAGGATCCGTGTGCCCAAAATTTCAACGGCGAGCACGGCTGCGCCGGAGATGAAAACGACAACATATAAATACAGCTTCCTCATCATGACTGTTTCCTTTCTCGGAAAGATTCAATTTGTACAGTCATGAATGTATCATTTGACGGGAAAAGGTCAAGAAAATTTTCTTGTAGAATTATTGGATCATCTAAATTATGAAAAAGGTATTTGCTAAAAATGAACAGGGCCGAGGTTTCTTCCTCAGCCCTGTTTGACTTTAGCCACTTAAGGTACTGAATGAATGGCCTAAGCCTAAGGATTAGGCCATGAGGAATAGTTTATACAATACGCCGCTTCGTCGGAGTCTAATAGGGCCTGCCGGATTCCTGCATATCTAGGATTCATCACCGCATCTGGCGGCGGGCCGAAGTGACCTATTCCCAAGCTGTGGCCGTTCTCGTGCAACGCCACGGTCTCCACATCGATCCCTGGCGGCGCAATATTGATACCCCACGGCCTATCGGCGCGATCATCACGCCGATCGCCGAATGTGTCGTTGTAGTACACTTCATTCAAGGCCGTGTCCAGATAGTTGTCACCATTGATATCGGAGGGAATAAAATTCCCTTGATCGTCAAAGGTTCCGAAAATGAAGGTTACTGAGAATGCCAGAATACCACGTCCACCGCCAGGACCGCCTACCGCCTCGAAGAAAGCTCTCGGCAGCCAGCCGGCGTTGACGATGTCGGCTAAGAACGGATCACCAAAACGACCAAAGCCAAAGAAGGAGTCGAAGATGTCCGGATCCTGCCCCGGGTCTTGGCGCTTCACGATGTCCAACTTGTCCCCGCCCTCGCAAGTGACCTCATTGTCCCATGTGACAAGCGCTCGATCAATAGCCGCTTCTGTCTGCACTGCGGTCAAACCGCTGGCTGTTCTACCATCGCTTTGATCAACCAAGTAGGTGATGTTGTCGCCATCGGCATTCCGGCGGGGGTCATCGGGCACCCATCGGAACGGCTGCTGCAATATGCGGTTGTTTGGTCTACCTAAGCCAATGGTAAAGAGCTCGATCTCGTTGAGGAAGAGGTTCGAACCCATGGCAGCCAACTGTGCATTAATTTCGTCCATTTTAGCCAATATGGCCGGATCGCCCTCTTTAGCTAAAACGGCTGGCTTTTGGGGCTGCGTTGACTCTGGAGACACAGGTTCTTTTTTGCCGCAGGCAAAAGCCAACAAGATAACCATAGCCAAAGATACGAAAAATATGCTTCGCTTCATGGTACAATCCTCCTTGCTTGGGTAAATTGGTTATATGATCTGAATCGTGGGAAAACGAAGAATGGCAAATCTGCAGATCACTGAAGAGCTTCACCTCCTTTCCTCTGCCAGAATAGAATTCCATCCTTGAACGACGCAATCAAGCCAACCAAACTCGCGCTTTTGATTCCGGGATGAATCTTCAAATGGCCGGCCTGATTCACGAGCGGCAGTATTAGATATATGATATTATGATGACAAGGTCAAGTTATATGACAAAATTTTAAAAAATAATTTACACAAGATCTGAGGGTTATTGAAGAAACCGACAAGACGCAGTAATGAAAGAAATTGAAAATCACCTTGTTTCTTTTCCAGGGCGATTCAATTTTAGAGTAGGAATTAATATAGCATTTGCATCGAATAGGTCAAGCGAAATTGAGGCAAAATCGGGGAAATTGTCCTTTCTTCTGTAAACGATTTTTCCGATTTGCCTCCAAAAGATTTCAAGCTGCTTCAAAACAAATGCTTTTTTTGAAGTAAATAGGTTCTACTTCAGGATTCCCCTCCCCTATTATTCCGGGCTTTGATCCTTTGCTCGAGCATCCGGAGATAATCCGTGGTTGTCATGACATTTGCCGCCGATTTGGAAAGAAAAGCCACCGAGCCTCTTGCCCGGTGGCTTTGTGGCTGCTATACTCGTTTAGGGATAAAATTATAGTCATTGCGAGGCGCTTTTTGCCGAAGCAATCTATTGGTTTTCAAAAGATTGCTTCGCTGAGAAACGCTCGCAATGACATCACAAACCAACCCGCAACGAGTATAAAGCCCGGTCTTATCGCAACAGGTTCATCCTCTTCGTTTGTTTAAATTCTCCTGCTCGAAGTTGATAGAAATATACTCCACTTGCAACTGAATTTCCTTGATTGTCTTTTCCATCCCAGCGGAGGCTGTGATACCCGGCCTCGTACTGCGCCTCCGCAAATGTGCGAATCTCTTCACCGAGGGTATTGAAGATTTTTACCACGACGTGGCCAGCCTCCGGAAGCTGGAAGCGAATCTCGGTTTCGGGATTGAAGGGGTTGGGGTGGTTTTGTAAAAGAGCGTAGCTGTCTGGCACGGTCTCCGCTTCTGTCACTGGCTTATCAAGATCACCGCCGAGCCGGATTTGGGCAATCTTGGTCGCCCACCCGAATCTCTCGCCAATGAAGGAATTGGGATGGGCGTGCTCCTGCGTGTACCAGAACGTGTCATCGACCGGGTCGACGGCCATGGCGCTGTAGTCCCCCCAGCGTGCCGTCTGCCTCTGCACGAACCGGTCAACATTCCCATCGAAAACCACCAGTTCGCTTACGTCCAAGCGGCCCGTGCCGCTCCGCGCCGCCGTTTGGCCTGCCACGCCAATGCTTGGGAAGGTTCTTTGGCTCGAGATGCTATACCCCAAACCTATGTCGCCCTTGCTATTCATCGCGATGCTGCCCATCCATCGGTGGTCACGAACGGGTGAGAAGGTGTTTTCCTGGTACAGCGACCAGCCGCTGCCACCGTTACGGAACTCATACCAGCGGATGCCCGCTCGACCTCTGCCATCGGCGTCGACCGTGTGGTTGGCCACGGCCCGCTTGTCTCCGCCGCCGAAGTCGCGCAACTGCAAGCGATGCATCAAGATGTCGGAGATGGCCTCCAGAAATGTGACATTGTTAGGAGGTGTGCCGGTGCCCGAGCCCGGCTGGTCAATGCAGCGCTCGCGCAGGGCCGGGCAGAGGTCGCCGTCAATAGGGGAAACCGGGATCGAAGCCACCTCGCTGATTGTGGAATTAGCGGGCACGGCAAAGTCCGGGTCGATCTCCCAGAAGTCGATCGTATTACCCGTGCCGCCGTTATTGGTGGCAAATGTCGGCGGCATGTTGTCGAAGACTGGCCCGTCATTGTCGCCTGGGAGAAAGCCGAACTCACTCTGGTTCAGCTTAAAAAACACCATCGTCGTTTTTGCTTGACTGAAGGCTTCGGCCTTGTCGATGGCGCCCAGCCCCGTGCCGCCGAAGCCGAAGCCCGGTGGGGTGAACAGGTTGACCATCACGCCAATGGCGTCGGTGACGAAGCCGTACTTGGGATAGTCCGGGAACCCGATGTCAGTGAAGTCGAACTCATGCCCGAAGTACCGCCCCGTAGGGTCGCCCGTCTCCGAGCAGGCAATGCACAGGGAGAACCGCGAGAAATTGTCCGGGAAGGCAAACTGGCTCACCAGCCACCGGTCCGTCTCCTCGTCGTAGAGCACGATGGGGTCGCCTTGGTTAGTTGTCTGGCACAGACCGCCCGTGCCGGTCCAGAAGACGTTGTTGGGGAACGGGCCAAGGACGACGTTACCGCTCTTGTCGAAGATGGTCGTCACCAAGTTGGTCATCTGCACGTAGTGGTTGGGGCCAACGTCGCCGTCGGTATCGGGCGGCGCCAATAGAATGCCTAACTCGAAGGCATTGTCATCGTTCTCGGCACCCTCAAAAATCTGCAACAGTTCCGCACTCGAGGTACCATCGAAGTTCTGCACGTCAAGGGGGCTCAATGCCTTCCCCAACGCATTCTCCGCACGCCCTCCTTTGGGGTTCCTCATGAACCTCGGGACCTCCTTAACGGTAGGGGTTCCCGAACCAGATTTTGAGAGGGCAGAAGCAATTGTCCTAATCGGCGGAGAGATGCCGTTGCGAATCGACTCGAGAACAAACAGCTCCGGTTCCGGTGGTAGATCTACCGTGACCACCAGTTTGCCACCACCGACGCCACCGAGGAATTCCCCAAATTTGATGAAGTAAGTCACCCCACCAGTCGCCGTGAAAATAAGGTCATCAGTGAGGCCAATGTCCACACATGCAACTTCGGTGAGAGCGCCACAACTCCCCGTGAAGACGCCGTGTGCCGTGTCCAAAGGATCGCCATCGGGTTCCGTGCTGCCGGCGGTGCTAATATTGACGGTTATATCCGCTGAGGGTGTCCAGACATACCAGACCGTGTTGCCATCAGTCTGGTTTCCATCGAAATTACAGCTCAGCATCGGATCGGCTGGATTGTTTGTTGCCAGGGTGGTGTTAACATTGTCTGTAAACGGTATGGACGGGATTACAGTGGCTGTAGCACACTCGTCGTTAGCCACCTGACCGTACACCGGCAAGCAGAAAAGCAGCACCACCAGCAAGGTACCCCATGCTTTGGAGAATTGGGTTTGAAGCTTGGCCTGGTCCAATTTGTCATGAGGATACATGATGTGCTCCTTTCAAGTTTAGGCGTAGTGTCAAAAACTCTTGTGTTCTTTGGGAGGAAAGTTATGAGAATTGACCCTTATGAGTCATCACCCCTGATGGATAAGTTCATTGGCAAACCAGCGGGGAGCTGCTCATATTCGTCATCGCCCCATGCCCAAGAAAACGTAAATCTTGCCTCAATCGAGGCTTATTAAAGCGCCGACATCCCAAGGCCAGATTCCATTGCTTTCACTCCTGTTTCCATAGAATTCCTGGCACTACCTGCAAGTGATAATTTGAAAGTGGTAAGTGCATGCCATTAAATTAAGAAGGTTGTCATTCTGGAAGAATCTTTTTAAAAGCCAGCACACGGCTGCATTCTAAAAAGATTACTACGGAATGGCATGATTGTTGCTTAACTTAATGACATGAAGTGGTAAGTAATGAAGAATGGCAAATCCGCAGACCTTCAAGAGCTTCACCTCCTTTCCTCTGCCAGAATAGAATTCCATCCTTAAACGACGCAATCAGGCCAACCAAACTCGCGCTTTTGATTCCGGGGATGAATCGTCAAATGGCCGGCCTGATTCACGAGCGGCAGTATTAGATATATGATATTATGATGACAAGGTCAAGTCTTATGACAAAATTTTAAAAAATAATTTACACAAGATCTGAGGGTTATTGAAGAAACCGGCAAGAAGCAGTAATGAAAGAAATTGAAAATCACCTTGTTTCTTTTCCGGGGCGATTAATTTTTCGATTAGGAATCAATATAGCATTTGCCTCGAATAGATCAAGCAAAATTGCAATCAATAAAAAAGGGTATTCAAGTGAATACCCTTTTTCTTTAAGAGTTTTCAATCCATGCCCGGGACCTATTTCAGTAAGATCATTGATTTTGTTTGTTCAAAATCTCTGGCTTTGATTTGGTAGAAATAGGTGCCGCTTGGCGCCCCAAGTCCACTCGCATCTCGTCCATCCCAGGCAATCGTGTAAGAACCTGCGGATTTGAACTCGTCCGTCAACGTGCGTATCACCTGCCCTTGTAAGTTGAAAACTTTGATCACAACATGGCTTTCGTTGGGCAACTGATAACTGATCGTGGTTTGCGGGTTGAACGGATTTGGGTAATTTTGTCCCAATCCGAATGAAGAAGGTATGGATTCGGTGATTAAACCTCCTGTAGCTTTCGCATTCGCATCCTGGCCGACGAACTTGGCTCTTCCCCAGGCCGTTCCCCAGCGGCCGTCCTGTGTCGGAAAGGCTGACAAAATCGTTCCTCGTTGATCCGCAAATTCATTGAACACCCAGGCAAAGTCATCGTTCGAAGGGTCTATCGCAATGCCGCTATAATCGCCCCAACGGTTGTTCGCGCCGCCGAACCTGCGGAAGTAGAAGTCTTCACCCGCGTGAACGACTTCAGAGGGTCGCACCGTGCCTGCAGGGTCACTCGCGGTTCGTCCGGTTACGAACGCGCCGGCAAATACCGTGGGAGCCGAAGCCGAGAAGCCAATCAGCGCGTGTCCATCACGGTTTACCACCACCGCGGGAAAGTAGGTAAAAGTACCCGAAGCAATGTCCTCACCGCCGATATTGCCTTGATCGTCTAATGTGATTGGCCCAGCGGGTACCGCGGAAGTGTTCAGTTTCCACCAGTGTGCCGTGGTTTGGCCGGCATCCGGGCCCGAATTGGGGTTAATCTCCGCCACCATCCACAAAGCATTGTTTCGCCAGACGCAATTCAGCGCCCGGCGATCGTTGACTTCAATGGTTCTGGCAATACCAGCCAGGTCGACGCCGGGCTGGGGGGCGTCGGGAAGGGCGGGAAAGCCAAAGATGCCACCGAGATTTTCAAGATCGCCAACAATGACGAATTGCTGTGAGAATGTGGGACCGGTCAACGGATTATCAACACGAACGACTTGGACCGCTTCGTTTCCGCCAGGACCGCCGAATGTCAAACCAGAGTAAGAGACCAGATAGGTACCGATCCCTGCTCCTGCGCCGCCATCACCAAATACGTGGGCAGGCATGGTGGTGGTGGCAATGCCGGCGCTCGCATAAGGATTGTGAACGGTCACGCTGGCCGGTCCACCGGCATAGAATCCGCCGGCAAGGCCCTTGTCAACGATCCATAGCCGTACACCGCCAAATGACCCAAAAGGAACGAAAGTAAACATGTTGGCCGTGATATAGACCGCTTCTTCGTCTACCGCAAAGCCGGGATAATCAGCCCAATGGTCAAAAGGTGTTACGGGTCTGGGAATGACCACCTTCGAGTTAATAGCATGGAAGTGCCACTCTGCTGCTGTAGCATTCTCGGGATTACCATCTTTTGAAACGGCCAGCAGGATGCGAGAAACATTGGTGGGACTAACTGAGGCCGTGCCGACGATCAATTCCAAAGCCACCACCACGAAACGGTCCTCATACTGGTCGTAAACAATCTTGGGATCGAAGGGGAAGGCCCCGGGTGTTAATGACGCGAAGAAATCTCTCAGACCATCTCTCCACATTAAGTATCCACCCTTGTTGCGGGCTTCGATCATGGAGTTGACGACCGCAATGACCAGATTATGGCCGGCGGCGCCATGGGGATCCGGCGGGATGAACCGCACCCCGGCTCCGGTTGCGGGATTTATGTTCTCAATGGGGTTATCGTCAAATCCAAAGCCCTCAAAGGTTAAATCCACTACCGGAGAATTCAGAGTCGTTAACGTTAGAATTTTCTGTAGCGCGGTGCGATCGGGAAATGCGCCAATGTCACTTGCCATGCTTGAAAGAGACGTTCCTTCCTCCGGTTCGACTGAAGGTAACGGATCTCCTTCGGTGGTTTGCCCGTAAAGGTTGAGATTAAACGGCAAAAGAAACACGACAAGAAGCGTCACGCTGATCGTAAAAATTTGGCCGGGCCAACGATCGGAATGAAGTAACTTTACTGCATGATCCATGTTGCATCCTCCTTGTTTTGATGAACTTGTGATACAATTGTAAAACGGGGTAAGAAAATGAAGAGTGGCAAATCTGCAGATCACTAAAGAGCTTCACCTCCTTTCCTCTGCGAGAGTGGAATTCCATCCTTCAAGTAACCAAGCCAACAAAACTCGCGCTTTTGATTTCGGGGGGGTAAATCATTGAATGATTAGCCTGATTTTGCGAGTTGCAATATAAAGATATTAAGATGACAAGAGCAAGTTATGTTACAAAATCTTAATAAATAATTTACGGTTTATCCACAATAAAATCGAGAAGTCGTTAAAAAAATGAGGGGAAGAGCAGATTGACTTATTCTGCGCTTCCCCTCTATTGAGCCCCGAATAATCGAGGAATTATTCACCATCGATGGTCACGCCGAAGCGAGTGAGGACAGCGTCGATGGGGTTGAGAATCATGGCGGTGCTGCTGCCGGCATACAACAAGCCGACGGGCCTGCGATCATCTTGTTTGGTTCTCCCTTTCAAACTTCCAAGCCCTCGTTAATGGATTTGACCTCGAATCTCACCGCCGGGGAAATCGCCGGGTCCCGTATTGGGCAGGCCCGCGCCGTCGTTTGTATGAACGTTGACATAAGCATTGCCGGCTCTCATCGCGCTGAGATAAAAGATGGCCTGGCATTCCTACCGCAGCAAACTCATCTTCTTCACTTTCATAAAACGGCCGGCGCGAAGCTGATATAAATATACACCACTGGCCACAGCTTCTCCATTCTCGGCCTTGCCATCCCAGCGCACGCTGTGAGAGCCGGCTGCAAATGGCGCATCGACCAGTGTGCGAATCTCTTCGCCAAGCGTGTTGAAAATTCTCACCACCACATGATTGGCCTCCGGAATCCGGAAGCCAATCTCGGTTTCGGGATTGAAAGGATTGGGATAATTTTGCGCAAGGTCGAAGAGGGGTGGCGCGACAAATTTTTGAGAATTGACTGATGTCAGAGACGGCGGCTCGGTAAAACCAGCGTAGGCGACGTGCTGGCCGTTATTGGAAAAAGATGGATCAAAATCGCCTTGGCCTGCCAATCCGGTTAATTTCGTCGCTGTGCCTCCGGCAGCCGGAATCGTCCAGAGGTCAAAATCCCCATCAGCATCGGAGTGAAAGACGATCGTCATGCTGTTATTGGACCAGGAAGGTTGGTTCTCAAAGGCCGGGGCCGTTGTTACCTGAACCGGAGATCCAAGTGAAACGCCAAAAATGTTGACGCGAGCTTTCCAGATGTCGCCGCCATCGGCAAACGCGATCCACTGTCCATTGGGAGACCAAACCGGATTAAAACCGCTTGCGGCGACGAGTGTTTCCGCGCCTCCACTTTCATCTACAGTGCGGATCGATCCGTCACTTGGTTGTTGGAACACCAGGCGCTTGCTATTCGGCGACCAGGCAGGATCGACGGCATCAGTTTTCACCAGGGTCGGGGTGCCTCCGCTTGACGGTACGATATAAATGCTTGGATCACCAACGTTAGCACGATCAAACGCAATTTTCTGCCCATTGGGCGACCAGGCGGCGTCATTTCCACCTTCTGCGCCCGCCAGCAGGGTGCTCACGCCGGTTTCGACGTTCGTAATAAAAATGGAATGACCCAACGGCGCCGGTCCGCCAACGACGTCATGAGCGATTTGTTTGCTATTGGGTGACCAACTCGGGTTGAACTCTCCGGCATCGGGAACACCGCTGATTTGAACCACGCGGCCGGTTTTGACCTCGACCACGTGGATGTCATGATTAAATGGGAATTGACTCATCGCCAAATCAACGCCGAACAAAACGAGGCTGATTATGGCAAGCCAGGAACCTTTAGTTGTCCGTTGCCAATGCATGGAATCCTCCAAATTGATGGATGAATTCGACGGCCCGCTTGATGCCGAAATGCGGCAGCGCGTCCTCTTGGACAAGAACCATTCGGCGTTGGAGCCCTTCTGCTTTTCGCATATTGCCCTCCCTTAAATTTTCGTGACCTTATACGTGGAAATAAACGAAGCAAGCAAGAAGCAAGCAAAAATCAAGCGCGAATAACCCAGGACTGTCCATCGAGTAAACCGGAGCAGTTCATCGCTCCAGCCAACACCATCAAGAGCGACAACGCTCAAGAGTGCCAAAAAATAAAAAAAGCTTCCCACCCTCCGGAAACCGAAAAATCAATATTTTGCGAATTCGGTCGTTTCTGCTTGCTTTATAGATCTGAAATTGAAACAACAGATGGAAAAAAGTCGGGCGTGTAACCCAAAACCCCTCTTGCAACCAAACACCAGTCCAATCCACAATCAGGGGGGTAGCGTGCGCCAAAAATTTTCAATAGGATAAAAGATATAAACTCTCTTCGTCTAAGTCAAGACTTTTTTAATTTTTTTTGTAATGCCTCACTTATAGGTGGAGAGAAATGTCATTCCGGAGGAATCTTGTTTCAATCCAGCACTGTACTCAGCCGGAACAAGATGCTTTCAGCATGACATGGTTGGGTGTCCACCA
>JAKEEU010000462.1 GCA_022616415.1 Candidatus Zhuqueibacterota bacterium
CAAGTTGCGCTTGGCGATATATCTGTTTCGCCCTTGACCATTTTTGAAATAGAGTGAAGGGCTCGGAGGTTTGGGACTGTCGAGAATGCGTAGCGTCAATGGCGGCAAAAAGCATTCCTGGCCAGCATCCGTCTGCGCGTGCGAGAAGTATACGCGCCCGGCAAGGGCCAACGACGAGATCTGTTGCTGATCCTTGTCATCCTGCACAAACCCAAAGAGCTGCTCAGCGATGGTGATTTGTCCGCGCCCAGAATCAAACGGCGGCAAATCAGGTTCAATTTCGCTGAAGAAATCGGCAGATCTAACGGCATCAATTCCGCCTTTCCATTGGTTTTCAACACGTCCGCGCCAGATCGAGGAAAACGCGATCTCCGCAACGGCTGTGCCATTATCGTTCGGGCGAAAGAACACCAGATCGCCCTCTTTCAAGCGGAACAATTTCTTGCCTGCCTCAGAATTGCGCTTGGTGCCGCGTGGCTCATACGGCAGTAATTCCGGGCTTTTGAGCGTTTCATCGGTGCGTTCATCGGCCAATTCATGAAAACGCTCGACCGCTGTTTTCTCAATTGGGATTGTAGGCCAGCTTTCGGCTGCGACCGGATAGGGAATAAAAATCTCGTGTTTTTTCGTGTTCGGCAAATCGCGTTTCGAGTCACAACCAAGTACACGCATGATGCCTCGCGTGTATTGCGGTTTTTCATTGTCCGGTATTTTCTCCCAAGGAATCGGATCGCCATTCACCAATGATCTTTGCGCTAGTAGGAAACGACCATTTTTGATGTATTGGTTAGGGTCAGAAGGAAGGTCTTTGTTTGCACCCCACGAGCGTTGCCTAAGTTTCAGGCCATAATATTTTGGGGCATCCAGTGAAAATGTTTTATAGGGAAATCCAGCACTGCGAATGAAGGATGCTGATCCAACATAGACCTTCAAATTCGGCACAGGAAACAACTTGGCAAAACCGCCTGATAATCGCGCAACTCGGCCTTGAAGTTCGATGTTTGGCAATGTCAACGGCCGCAAATGATAGGTTCCGTCTTTAATTACAACCATTCCTATCGCGGACAAAGATTCCGTCATCGCTCTGCGAAAGGAAAATGCGCGATTTTCCAGCACGCGCAAAGCCGACTTGCTAGCAGCTTCGGCAACGCTCGAAATCAACCCACGCAACGACGAAGCGGGAATGGCCGCTCTCTTATCTATACCCAACAAAAATGGCGCAACTTCAGCAGGCGCTTGGTCGGTTGCTTCTTTTGTTCGATTGGCACCTATGAAAATCGGGGTTTCAGTGGTTAAGCGACAGATGATGCGGCCTGAGAAAGTGTTTTCAGAATATCGGTCGTGGCGCACGTGACCAACCTGTAAGCCTTCAAAATCAGCCACTGGCAAATCATCAGGCCGTGTTTCCGCTACGGTAGGCACGAAGTGGTAAGGATTATGGTATTGCGTCATTGTTTCCCCTTTTCTTCCTGAATGCATGCGTTGAGATCAGCAACCCATTGCATCAGGACTTGCTGCGTTTGCGCATCGGGTGTAGTAGCCGCGCCGAGTGATGGCCATTGTTGCGGCGTGACCTCTTTTTTGAAGACATCAGGGCAGGC
>JAKEEU010000463.1 GCA_022616415.1 Candidatus Zhuqueibacterota bacterium
AGAAATACAAGGTGTTGGACTAATTTTTGGGTTTGGCTCCGAAAGGGCGGGGACCGGCGGCAAGACCAACAAATGCCCCGGCAAATCACCTATGCGGCTTCGCCCCCGATATATCGTGCTCCATCAACTCGCGGATATACCGGGTGTACGGGATGCCTCTGGCCTTGGCGCGGTTTTTGACGGCGTCAAGCAAGGGCTGCGGGACGCGCATGTTTAGCTGCGCGGCCTTTTTCTCGAATTCGAAGCGCACGGGCCTGAACTGCGAAAAATCGTATTCGGACAAATCGGCGGTATCGACAAATCTTTCCGCCTCTTCGTCGGTCTTGAAGACTGGAAACGGCTTAAGCTTTTTTTGTTTTTTCATAGATTCTCACTTCCTTCTCGTGCATGTACCGGGCTGAAATTGGCCGGATCAGAACGGCGGCGCCGATGACGCGGACCGTGAAAACGACGAACAAGCGCTGCCCCTTCCTGTTCCGGCCCACGGCATTGAACCGCTGTTCCGCGCGGCCCGTGCGGTCCATCAGGACAATGGGATCGTGACGTAAGGCGTATTCTATCTCCGGCTTGGACAGGCCGTGCTTCGCGCATTTTGGCCAGTTGCCTTCGTCCCAATCAAATCCATCAGCCTTGAAATCCATTATATTACTTTACAAAGGTATATACAACTTTCAAGGGCAGACTGAACCGGTGCATTTGGCGATCCGGCGCAAAGCAAAAAAGTTAGATTCATGGTTTCTTTGCCGATTATCGGCAAAGTTATCGCGCGGACGCAGCACAAGACGCCTGGATGGCGATGCAGGCCTGGTTCAAAAAATACAATGTGTTGGACTAATTTTTGGCTTGGTTCTGAGAGGGTGAAAGGGTGGACCGGCGGCAAGATGAACAAATGTCCCAAGATCAAAGGTACCGGCTGTCTAACGATGCGCCCGTGGGGTTGATTTTCAGATCTGGTGCGGTGGTTTATGATGCGCGCCAAGCTTGCCGAAACCGATCAAGCCGCCCTCCGAACATATGCACCTTGCTTTTGCATA
>JAKEEU010000464.1 GCA_022616415.1 Candidatus Zhuqueibacterota bacterium
ACGCAACTGATAAAAGTTCTGTTTATCCGTTGCGTTGTTTCAATCCGTTGGGTTAATTTTGTTTTATTCGCTTGTCGGTTTGAGGCGAAGCTTCGCTGGATTTTTTTGAAGGAACATTCGATGTTTTCAACTCAATGGCATGGATTCAACGGTGCAAAATTCTCCTGCTGAGACGCGGCTTGACGCGCATTCCCCCGATGTGACGGCAGAGGCTGGGCCACGTGCCGCTTTGAATGGCGTCGTTATCCACTACCACGAGATTGCGCTCAAGCTCGGCAACCGCCGTTTTTTTGAGCAGCAACTCCGGCGCAATGTGTTGCGCGCCACGAGTGTGTTGGGAGTGAAAGACGTTCTGCGCCTCTCAGGCCGGATGCTGGGAATTCTTGCGCCCGGCGCGGATTGGGAAAAGATAGCCGCGGCGCTTCGGAAAATTTTCGGCATTGCCTATTTTGCCCCGGCGGTGAAGCTGGAGCAAAATATGGCGGAAATCAAAGCCACCGCGGTGAAATTACTCACCGATAAAAATTTTGCCAGCTTCAAAGTTGACACCAGGCGCGGGCAGAAGCATTTCCCCATGACCTCGCCGCAAATTAACGCGGAGGTTGGCGAGCACATTCGCCAGCGCTTCCCGGCGCGCGTCGATCTCTCGCAGCCAGATTTGACGCTGCACCTCGAGATTGTCGATAACTATGCGCTGATGTACACCGGCCGCATCGAAGGCCCCGGCGGCTTGCCGGTCGGCACGAGTGAAAAAGCCGTATGCCTAATTTCCGGCGGCATTGATTCCCCGGTGGCGGCATATAAAATGATGAAGCGCGGGGTCAAGTTGATCTTCGTACACTTTCACAGCGCGCCATTCACCAGCCCGGCTTCGCAGCGCAACGTCGAGCGCCTCGTCGAAATGTTGAACACGTATCAATTTCGCTCGAAGCTCTATCTTGTTCCGTTCGCGGAAATTCAGCAGCATATCGTCGCGCACGCTGCGCCTTCGTATCGCGTGTTGCTCTATCGCCGCGCCATGGTTCGCATTGCCGAGATGATCGCCTATAAGAATCGGGCGCATGCGCTCGTGACCGGTGAGAATGTCGCGCAGGTCGCCAGCCAAACGCTCGTCAATATGAAAGTCATCAACCAGGCGGCGACGCTGCCGATTTTGCGGCCGCTCGCCGGCGATGACAAGCAGGAGATTATTGCCATGGCGCAACGCCTCGGCACGTTTGAAATTTCCATCGAGCCGTTTGAAGATTGCTGCTCGCTCTTCGTGCCGCCGCATCCGGAGACGCGGGCGAAACTGCCGGTGATTCACGAATTTGAAGCGAAGCTTGATTTGCAGCCATTGATTGAGCGGACCATGGCGAAAACGGTGCAAAAAGAATTCAAATTATGAAAGATCCCAAGCTCCCTTTCCAGGAAGGCGATCCGGTTATTTTTTTAGATCGAAAACAGCGCGTCTATTACAATGTTTTGCAAGCCGGCAAGAAGACCGATATTCGTGGCGATATGCTCCCGCACGATGCGGTGATCGGACGCACCGAGGGATTTTTGTTGCGCTCCCAACGTGACATTCCATTCTGGGTTTTTCGCCCGACCATCAACGAGCACGTCGTCAACATGCCGCGTGGTGCCACAGTGATTTATCCCAAAGACCTCGGCGTCATCTTGCAGTACGCCGACATTTACCCCGGCGCCAAAGTGGTGGAAGCCGGCCACGGCTCCGGCGCTTTGGCGACGGCGTTGTTGCGCGCCGTCGGTCCGGCCGGACAAGTAATCAGCTACGACGTCCGGCAGGATTTTATCAACAACGCGCGCAAAAATTTGAAAAACTTTTTGGGCGAAATTCCCAACCACCTCGTGCGCGAGGCCAATATCTACGAGCAATTTGAAGATGACGCGGTGGATCGCTTGATTTTGGATCTCCCCGAGCCCTGGCGCGTCGCCCCGCTGGCAGCGCCGCATTTGCGCCCCGGCGCTGTCATTTGCAGTTACTCGCCCACCGTGCTGCAAGTGAAATCATTTTGTGAAGCCTTGCACCAGGCGCGCTGCTTTGTTGATGTGCTAACGCTCGAAACCCTGCTGCGGCGCTGGAACGTCGAGTCGATGTCCGTGCGACCGGAACTGCGGATGATCGGGCACACGGGTTTTTTGACTTTTGCGCGGAAAGTTGAACCGGCGGCGGAAGCGCCCATTGAGACGGAACCGGCAGAAAATAATTTGGAGGAGATTTCCGAACCGTATGAATCAGCCGAATCTTGATTTTGCACGATGGGCCACTCACAAGTTATGACAAAACAAATTGCCAAAGGATAGATCAAGCCCAACGGATGTTTTTATCAGTTGGGTTTGATCTATCCGTTGGTGAAATAAAGCTTTTTGTAATTTTTTGCGGCATTGATTTGACTGATCCGTTTATGGAACTTGCTAGCGTGAGTTTCCTAAAATCGCTCGGGAATCAGCGTTAAAAAGATGAAAAACAAATCGTTAATTGTATACACTGATTAATTGAGATGAGTTCGCTAACG
>JAKEEU010000465.1 GCA_022616415.1 Candidatus Zhuqueibacterota bacterium
ATACCGCCATATTCTATTAGACTAATTATTGCCCGCGGCTTCGGATGTCAAAATCAGTTTAATCCAACGAGTCAAATAAACTATGTCAAAAAAATCGCTGCGAAAGGCGGGATTTCAATCCATTGGAGTTAATTTTCCTTATATTCACTTGTCGGTTTAAGGCAAAGCTTCGTTGGAAAGTCATGAGGAAGGAGGAAAGAACGACACCCGCAATTCAAAAGTACGGAATAAAAAAAGCCCAATGAGAGCGTCACCTCTCATTGAGCCGGCGTAAAAGGATTGAATAACCCTTTTGGCTACTTCAAATATAACGCATTTCCTGCCCAAAGGCAAGTCTTTCCTTGCGGTTGGTGTTATCCATCCTTTTACGCCTATGAAAAAAAGGGAGCGCGGACTTTCTTGTCCGCGATGATGCGCGTGTGGACTAAAAGTCCACGCTCCCTTCTAAAGGAGGTGATGAAAAGAAAAATTGCATTGATCGAGATTGCTTTGAGGCGCGCACGCCATCAAAGCAGCTAAGCAGAAATTTATACTCAACTGCTATTTTTAGTAAGGAGGCAAAAATGCGAAGAACTTGGTTTCTTTTTTTGCTGATCTTGCTTGTTCCGGCGTTGCTTTATTCCGGCACTACCGGCAAGATTGCCGGTGTGGTCAAGGACAAAGAAACCGGTGACCCGTTGCCCGGCGCGAACGTGGTCGTGATGGGTACGACTCTGGGAGCGGCCAGCGATCTCAACGGGGAGTATGTGATCCTGAATGTCCCCGTGGGAACATATGAGGTGCGGGCCACTTTCATTGGCTACAATACCATAACCTTCAGCAACATTCGGGTCAGTGCAGACTTGACCACCGAATTGAATTTCGATTTGTCTTCCCAAGCCATTGGGCTGGGGGAAATCACGATTGTCGGCACTCGTCCCCTGATCAACAAGGGAGCGACCAATTCCATCGCCATCAAAACGGCGGAAGAGATTAAAAATCTGCCCTTGCGGGGTTTTCGCGATGTCGTTAGGATCGAGGCCGGGGTCACAAACGTGGGCGGCCGGCTCTACGTTCGCGGCGGTCGCCGGGAAGAGATCGCCACTTACATCGATGGCGTCTACCAAAATAATCCGCTAACGGGCCGGGCTTCCGGCGACCTGGCCAACAATGCCATCGAGGAAGTCAACTACCAAGCCGGTGGATTCAACGCGGAATATGGTTTTGCCAATTCCGGCGTTATTCTCACCACCACCAAAGCCGGGGGCAGCAAGTACGCCGTAACCGGAGAAGTCATCACCGACAGCTACTTGAGCCAGAAGGATAAACTCCTCGGCACCTATTCCTACGGATATAACGTTTATAATCTTGCGGTCAGCGGCCCGATTCCCGGCATTGCTGAGAATAAGGTGAAATTTTATTTGGGTGGCGAGAGAAGATTCCTGGAAGATGCTACGCCCTCGGGCTTTGCCTATCGCCAGCTTAAAATGGATAGCAACGGCAATCCGTTTGACGCCAATGGCCAGCCGATCACATTTAGCGATACGTCGGCGGCCGGCGTTTATGGCATCAATGTCAACGATGCTTTCCCGGGCGATGGCAGAGGCACCACCGGGCTCTATAAACTCTACCAGTGGGAAGAGCAAGGTCCGTGGCCGGATAATGCCTCGTCGGAGTGGCTCTGGAACGGCAACATCACCATCGATATGAAGCCGTTATTGTTCAAAATCGGTGGCAACTCCCAAAGACAAGAGGGGCGTTTGCTGGCCGGCTTTGCGCCGGGCGCCGATATTCAAAATAACGTGGACGGCGCCGGGATCGGCTTTTCGATTTGGAACTCCGTGAATAATCCGGTGCAGGACTCTTGGCGCGATTCCTACTATGCCAAAGTTACCCACGCTTTGGGAACCTCAACTTTTTATTCGGCGCAAATTAATTATTTCCGTGACAAGTTCGTGCGCTCCAGTATCGCCTTTGGCGATAATTTCTGGAACGCCGGCGATGCCTCAAATGTCGACATCGGGCCATCAGGCCCACAAGGAGATGGGATCACGAATCCTTATATCACTCAGCAAGGCACCACCCCGCCGCTGGATCCCCGCTCCGCCAATCTTTTTGCCAGCCTGGGAACGCAACCGGGTTTATACTGGAAGCAAGGTTGGACGTTCTGGGGTTTCAAGGGCGATATCACTCATCAGATTGGGCGCAAGCACGAGCTCAAGGCCGGGTTGGAGTATCGCTACAATACCTACCGAAACTATATCATTGGCGGGTATGGCGCTGCCGATCTCCACTCCTTGGCGGAAAACTTGCGGCAAGTCGGCCCGGAATTCACCGCCGAGCAAGCCTACCAAAATCGTTTTGTTGACAACTTTGGCTATGACATTTTCGGAAACGAAATCAGCGGTGGCGGCCGGAATGCGGCGAAGCATCCCAAAATCGCCGCGGCGTATTTACAGGACAAAATCGAGCTGCGCGATTTGGTGCTCAATGTCGGCCTGCGCTGGGATTATTTTGATCCGGCAAGCGATGGCTTCCGCGATGTGGAACATGTCATCACCATTACGGGAAACAAGGGCGTTCTTGATTTGGCCGAGGAAAATTTTGTCAAGAAAGAAACCCGTTCCAACTTCAGTCCACGGCTCGGGTTCTCCTATCCGGTTACCGATCGCACCGTTTTTCACGCGCAATATGGCAAGTTTGTCCAGACACCGGAGCTGAACCGGTTGTATACTTCAACCTTGCAATACGCGCAGAATCTCCAATCGGGCAACTTCTTCACGCAAGAGAATCCCAATCTGGCGCCCATTCGCACCACGGCGTATGAGGTCGGATTCCGGCAGCAGCTTGGCGACAATGCGGCGCTCGATATTACGAGCTATTATAAGGAAATCCGCGACTACGTGCGTCTGGTCAATCTGGATTTTGCCACGCCGGTTCCCTATGCCATTTACTTGAATCAGGACTATGGCACCGTCAAAGGATTGTCCCTGACCTTCAATCTGCGCCGGACGAATCGCGTCTCGGGTAGCGTGAACTACACGCTGCAATATGCCGCCGGCACCGGCAGCGATGCGAATACATTCTACAACATTGCCTGGCAACAAGGCCGCGTGCCCACTTTTGTGGCGCCATTGGATTTCGATCAACGGCATACCGGGTCGGCGAATTTCGATTTCCGCACCAACCCCGATGACGGCCCGACCTTCTTGAATGGCAAGCCGCTGGGCAACGTCGGTTTGAACCTACTCTTCACGTTTGGCAGCGGGCTCTCTTATACCCCGGTGCGCGTGCAAACCGAAGTTTTGGGCGGCACTTCCGGTTACTTTCCGATTGGCCAAGTCGGCTCGGCAACGGGTCCATGGACTTATCAACTGGATGTGAAACTCGACAAGACGATTAAAGTGCAGAACCTGGCCTTCACGGCGTATTTGTGGGCCATCAACGTGACCAATGCGCTCAACGCCACCTGGGTATATCCGGGAACCGGCGAGCCGGATAACGACGGCTATCTGGATACAGTCGTCGGCAAGAATTTTCTCCAAACCTGGGGTCCCAACGGAGTTGAGTTATACAAATTCTTATTGCGCAACCCAAACATGGTTGGGCCGCCGCGCCAGTTGCGGTTGGGCTTGCAGTTCAATATTTGACCCGTTGCTGCACAAGCGGGTTTGTTCTTTGTGCCACCGGGTGGGAGAAAAGAGGTGGAAAAAGTAACAGAAGATTTCTCTGGTCTCTGCCTCTCCCACTCGGGAAGCACGATTGTGGCGATGGTTAATTGGCCGAATGAAATGTGAGTGAGACTTGCTGCCTGATCGTGGTTGCTGGCTTTTGTGGCTGGCAATCGACCGCCCCTTTGGGCAGCAGGGATAAACCTCCTGCCAGCAACTTGCAGCAAGTCTCAAGTACAGATGAGGAGAAAACCATGAGAAGACTAAGCAACATACTGTTTTTTCCCCTGCTTTTTGCTTTGGCGGCATTGCTGGTGAGCGCTCCAAGTTTCTCTGGAGAACCAACCGGCAAAAGGCCGCAAAAGCAAAAACTCGCCAAGCCCATGATTAATGATTTGGAGACCATAGACGGCAACCGCATTTTCAACTACATCAAGAATAATGGACAGTGGTGCTCCCATCTTAATCCGGTAGGCTTTGGCATGCAGTGGCCCGGGCAAAGCGGCCATTCGGCCGATTTTGCTTCCGGGGTTTGGCTGGGCGGGAAAGTGAATGGAGGAATTCGCACGGCCGCGGCGGAATTCACCTCAGAATTTCAGGCCGGGCCGATCAAACCGGATGGAACCGCGGACGATCCAACCTCTTCCCGGCATCAAATTCTCAAGATCGAAAAAAGAGATCTGCTGAATGAGGGCTTTGACAATCCCGATTACGCGCTGTGGATCGACGATCTTTACCAGTTCGGTGCGCCCATTTTAAGAGATGAGAATGGGGACCCGATTTTGAGCGCAACGGGAAAACGCATTCCTGATATGATTGGCGACCAGATGCTGTGGATGGTCTACAATGATTTGAATCCCGGGCTGCACGGCCCACTCTTCGGCAGCCCGCCGCTGGGCATCGAAGTGCAAAACACGGTCTGGGTTTTCAACCGTCCCGATGCGTTCGGAGATATGATTTTCTTGAAATTTTTGCTGATCAACAAAGGCAAAAATCCCATTCAGGATACCTATTTTGGACTGTGGTTCGACATTGATCTAGGCGATTCCAACGACGATTTGGTCTTTTGTGATACCACGTTATCCTTGGGCGCATTTTGGAATGATGGCGATGATGTCGAGTTTCCAATTCCGCCCGCGGTCGGCGCTGACTTCTTCCAAGGCCCGATCGTGGCCTCCCCGGGCGATACCGCTAATGTTTCAGGTCGTAAAATCCCGGGCTTCAAGAATCTTGGCATGGCTTCTTTCGCCAAGTACGTTCGTGGCGGCCCTCCGGATACCCAAGACCCGGAAAATGCCACTCAGGCCTACAATTTTATGACCGGTCTGAATGGGCTTGGTGCACAAATCATTGATCCCACCACCAATCTACCCACTAAGTTTGTTAATGTCAGCGACCCCGAGAAAGGCACGGGTTGGGTCGACGGTATCGATCTGGGTCCGGCGGACCGGCGGATGCTGATGAACTCCGGCCCCTTTACCATGGAAATGTGGGTCGACACCAACGGTGATGGCTTGGCGCAAGTGGGTGAGCCGGGTGTTCAGGAAGTCGTCGCGGCTTTCATGATTGCCCAAGGCACCAACGCCAAGAACAGCGCCACCCGGCTGAAACAAGTAGATGAGTTGGCACAGTTGGCTTATAATCTCAACTTCGCCCTGCCGCCTTCTCCTGCTATGCCGCAAGTGACCGTGCATAACCTCGCTGGAGAAGTTCTGTTGAGCTGGGATGACGAGGTTGAGTCTTATGTAGCGGCTGACAAGGTGGATGTGGATGAAGAGGGAAATCCCACCGAATACACCTTCCAGGGATATAACGTCTATCAGGCCAATTCTGCGACCGTTGGACCGGACGTCAGCATCTTGAAACTTGCCACTTTTGACGTGACAGATGGCGTCGGTGATATTAAAGACTTCGTCTTTAGTGAAGAGTTTGGCGAGGTGGTCGAAGCCACGGTGCAGCGTGCTCCGGATACCGGCTTGCAGCGATTCTATCGCATTACGGCCGACGCGCTCGGGGGTGGTGTGCCGTTGAGCAACTGGAACAAATACTGGTTTCTGGTGACGGCGTATGGCTACAATCCTTACGGGGTGCCCAAAATTTTGGAATCCCCCTTTACTGCGATTGAAGTGCAACCGCAACCGCCGCCAGGAGGCCTGAAGACCAAAACGGCTTTCAATCAAATGATCGCGGCGATCAATCCCGATACGACGTTTAATGCCACTCACACGAGCACTGGAGCATTGAGTGACGGCCAGCTTGAAGTTGTTGTCATCGATCCCAGCAAGCTTACCGGCAAAGATTATCAAGTGACCTTTGAAATCGATCCGGTGACCAGCAACAACATGTGGAATTTGGACAGAATCGACCCGACTGGCCCCAGCCGGTTGTTGTCAAAACAAACCAATCAGACTGGCGACTTCGGATATACGGTGACCGATGGGATCTTGGTTAAAGTGATTGGCCCGCCACCAGGCATGAAAGACTGGCAGATACCTTCGGGTGATCCCGATCTCAATCGCCACTGGACGTGGGCTAATGCCGATGGTTTTGAATTAGAAGGTTTCGACGGTGCGATCGGCATGGCGTATAATAATTGGTTCAGCAGCTCCAGCGTCACGCCGGACAAGCTTCGCAACGTTCTGATCAAGTTTGCCGCTACTGATACGCTTGGCAACTTGCTGGATCCGAATGATCCCAACGCCTCTTTTGGGTATCGTTATCTCCGTTTTGCGAGCCGGCCTCCAGCGAAACCTGAATTCGCTCCTTTCATCGTGAATCCAGGATCAGGCTACGCCTACCAGGATTACAAGAAGGGCGTTCCCTTCGCCGCTTATGATGCTGAAAGCACGCCGCCACGGCGGTTGATGGTTGGTCATCTGGAAAATAATATTGCCACTGGCCTGGTGGATGGCAAATATTGGCCATACGCCCATACTGCTGTTCCCGGAGATAACGTTTTCGCGGCCACTTCACCTCGCGAATGGTTCTTTATCTTTGATGTGCCGTATAGCGAAACTCCGGATCCTGCATTGCAGGCCGACATCTTGAACGTTACCTTGCCCATTATATGGTTCGGCACACCGAATCGGCGTGGCAATGCCACCTTCAATGCTGGTGATGAATTCCTTATCATCTCCAATCACATCAACACCCCGAGTGATGTGTTCAAGTTTCAAACCACCGGCTTTGAAGCCTCGGCTACAGTCGCCGATGCGAAAGCCGCGGCGCAACAAGTGAACCTCTTCCCGAATCCGTATTTTGGCCAGAACCGCGCCGAGATTAATCCGGTGGAACGGTTTGTGACTATGACGCATTTGCCGGCAGACGGTGTGACCATCAGAATTTTTACGCTGGCCGGAGATCTCGTCAAAATCATCGATGACCGCACCAGAAGTCAACAGGGAACCTTGGGCACCCACACGGCTTTATGGAATTTGCGCAACGCCAATGACGTCCCGATTGCCAGTGGCATCTATTTTATTCACGTCGACATGGGCAGCCTGGGACAGAAAGTTCTTAAAGCCGCGGTCTTTATGCCCGAGGAGAGACTGGATAAATTCTAAGCCATCGAATGGATTGATGGAGTGGTGGATTGATGGATTGATGGAGTGATGGAGTGATGGGTTTCAAACAATCCAACAATCCAGTAATCCAAAAATCCATTAATCCACCACTCCCAAAACTCCACGGTCGTACATGTTGAAATTTGGAGATTCGAATATGAAAACCAACAGAATCTTTATGATAGGCACCGTTCTGGCGCTCTGCGTTCTGCTGATCGCTGCTCAGGTTTTTGCAGGAACAGGCAAGCGCAAAGGAACCGCCGGTGGGCAAGAATTGCTTATTCCAGTCGGTTCGGTCGGCACGGCTTTGGGAGGCGCAAACCTCGCCAACGTTTCAGGACTTGAGGCGATTTATTGGAATCCGGCCGGACTGGCGGCCTCGCAACATTCTGCGGAAGTGATGTTCTCACACTTGCAGTATATTGCGGACGTCAATGTGAATTATGTCGCCGGCAATTTCAAATCCAATGGGTTTGGGGCGCTTGGCGTCAGCATCAAGTCCCTCAGCTTTGGCGATATCCCGGTCACCACGAACGCGAGCCCGGACGGCACCGACGAGATTTTCTCTCCGACCTTTCTCACGCTGGGAGTGACATATTCGCGAGCGATGACCGACCGCATCAATTTTGGCGCCAGCGCCAAATTTCTTACCGAGAAAATCATGCGCGAATCGGCGACCGGAATGGCCTTTGACTTCGGATTGCAATACAGCACCGGCGGCAATTTCAATTTTGGCGTGACGCTGAAAAACATCGGGCCGAATATGAGATTTGACGGCGGTGACTTGGAAGTTTTCACCAAAGACATTTCCGATCGCCCGGATACGGAAGGTGAAAATACGCGTTTGCCGCTCGCCAACTTCGAGCTGCCGACCTCGTTGGAAATCGGTGTGTCTTATCTGCACACCTTCAACGAGAGCAACAAGTTCACGCTGATGGGCTCTTTTCTGAACAACAATTTCGCGCTGGATGAGTACAGAATCGGCGGGGAATACAACTTTCACAACAACATTTTCCTGCGCGGGAGCTACGTCATTGGTTACGACGCCGATGGCGAAAAGGTCAGAACCATGGACAAAGACAATTTCATCTGGGGGCCGTCGTTCGGCGGCGGGCTGAACTTCGATCTCGGCAAATCCATGAATTTGAGCCTCGATTATGCCTATCGCCTGACCGAAATTTTTGAAGACAACCAATGGTTCACCTTTAAGATTCGCTTTTAAGGCGAATCAGCATCTTTGATTAGAGGGAAGGTCGGCTCCGCAAGGGGCCGGCCTTTTTGATTTTGAAAATCGGAGTGCAATGGTTTGCCATTGTGTTGGTGGGTGTGCAAGATCATCGCCATGCTATGCCATTGATTCACGAAAGTTAGAAAAAATTCTAACTTTTTATCCCCAACGGATAGATCAAGACCAACGATGAAAAGACGAAAAGCTTTATCCGTTGGTCTTGATCTATCCGTTGGGGCCGCCCGAAGGGCTGCGGTTTTCAGCTTGTCTGAAAATCCGCTGTAGTCCTTAACGAGTATAAAGCATGGCATCCTGTTTTATAATCAGGCAAGAATCTTTTGCTGTGAGGAGATGTGGCCATGCCGACCGCAAAATTCCGTTTGAACATGCGGGTGGGTTTATTCATTGCTTTGCTGCCCTTCCCAACCCGAGGGCAGTTGAACGTTGCTGTAGATTTCGGGACTTTTCGCTATAATCCGGCGCAAACCTATGCTGAGATTTATTACTCGATACCAACCCCTGATTTAAAATTCGTGAGGTCAGAAGCCGGCAGACTGCAAGCCCAAGTTATGATCCGTTTGACGATTTTGAAAGACGGCTCGAGCTGGCGGGAAGACGCCTGGCGCATGGAAAAAACCGTGGACGATTCGTCCCAAATTCATGCCGCCGGCAGAATGGTGGACCAGGTTCGCTACGTAATGGCGCCGGGAAAATATCAAATGTCTTTCCACGTTGAAGACCTGCACGATGCACAGAATTCTCAGAAAATCGACAAAGAGCTGACGGTTGTTGATTTTTCCAAGCCAAGGCTAAAGTTGAGTGACGTCCAATTTGCCTGCGCCATCAAGCAAATTGCCGGTGATTCGAGCAACGTGTTTTATAAAAACGGCCTGGAAGTCATTCCTGAGCCGGGGGCGATGTATGGCCAGGGCGCGCCGCTGTTGCATTACTATCTCGAAGCTTACAATCTCGTCGAGGCGATTGCAGGCCATGCCTATAAAACGCGCTGCCAGATTACGGATGCCGGCGGTGAGCCTTTGGCCGCAGTCAAGCCGCGCGAACAAACCAAGCAAAAAATGGCCGCGAGTGTGGAAGTCGGCGCGCTCAATGTTTCGGTCCTGCCTTCCGGCGCTTATCAATTTTGGTTTTGCATTCTTGATGCCGAAGACAAGCCCTTACAAACGATTGCCAAGAAGTTTTATGTTTACAACCCCGGCGTGAAAATTCCGGAGCCGGCCGGCGCCGCCACCGAACCCGGCACGGTTTATCGCAGCGAATTCGCCACGATGAGTGAAAAAGAATTGAATGCCGATTTCGACATGGCCAGGTATATCGCGCGCCAGGAAGAGAAAAAAGCGTATGCGAGCCTGAAAAACCCCGATGGCAAGCGGCAGTATCTCTTTGAATTCTGGCAGCGCCAGGATCCCACGCCGGGAACGCCGGGTAACGAATTTCGTGTTGAATATCAACGGCGTTTGCAACATACCAACGACAATTTCCGCAGCTACACCCGCCCAGGCTGGAAAACCGATCGCGGCCGTGTCTACATCCTTTATGGCCCACCCAACGACGTCGAGCGTTTTCCTAACAATCCGCTTTCTTACAGCTACGAAATCTGGCATTACGACAACATTGAAGGCGGTGTGATTTTCGTTTTTGCCGATCTGCAGGAATTCGGGGAATACGTGCAGCTCCATTCCACCAAACGCGGCGAGCCGATGAATGCGGACTGGGAAAAGCGCATTCAGAAGAATTGAAAAAAGATTCGTAACTATCCAGCGAAGCTTCGCCTCAAACCGACAAGAAAGAATTTTCCCAACTGATAGAAACAACGCAACGGATAAAAAATTATATCCGTTGTCCCG
>JAKEEU010000466.1 GCA_022616415.1 Candidatus Zhuqueibacterota bacterium
AGCCGTGGGTGAAGCGCTGCTGGTGAGCAGTGCCGAGGATGTGAAGCACAGTCTTCTCGCCACGGCATTTGAGCTATCGATTCCGGCGACGGTACACGTGGCTATCGGCACGGACATCATTCATCAACAGCCAACTGCCGACGGCGCGGCGTATGGCGAGCTGTCTTTCCGCGACTTCAAAATTTTCACCGCGCAGGTAGCAAAAATCAACGGCGGCGGCGTGGTGTTGAATATCGGCTCCAACGTCGTCATGCCGGAAGTTTTTCTCAAAGCCTTGACCATCGTTCGCAACATTCAACCGCCGGTGAAAGATTTCTTTACGGCCAATTTTGATATGTACGCGCATTATCGCCCGCGCGTCAACGTGGTGCAACGCCCGACGCTGCAAGGCGGCAAAGGCTACAACTTCATCGGCCATCACGAGATCATGATTCCTTTGCTGGCCGCGGCGGTGAAGGAGTTCTATTAGGCAAGTTTGGGCCAAACATTGATGACAAGCTTATGCTTCTTTTCGTAGACGAGAGTGGAACAGATCGCAAAAAGGCGCCCTACGAAATTCTCGCTGGTGTCGCCATTCACGAAAGCCGGTTTTGGAATTTGGTGCAAGCCATAAGAGCCGCCGAGACGGAATTATTCGGCACACCTCTGCATCAGTTAGGGATTGAATTTAAGGGCAAAACCCTGCTGAAACGGAAAATATTCCGTTTTGCCAGCCAGGGATCAGAAATTCCCCTCTTGCGGAGACGAGAACTAACCAGAAGGTTTCTCGAAAAAGGCACAAAGGCAGATGATATGCTCCAATCAGAAAATTTTCGGCGAGAGGAATT
Source organism: Candidatus Zhuqueibacterota bacterium (assembly GCA_022616415.1). Taxonomy (GTDB): domain Bacteria; phylum Zhuqueibacterota; class Zhuqueibacteria; order Zhuqueibacterales; family Zhuqueibacteraceae; genus Zhuqueibacter. Next base: position 828 of record JAKEEU010000466.1, read on the forward strand.
TACTGCCTACGGACAAAGCGTGCTTGAATTTGTGCATCGCATTTTTGATCTTTGTGCAACTCATCAAGTTAAAATCTTTGCGTCAATGGTATCGAAGGACGCTCATCAACCCTCCGGAGATTTGCTTCGCAAGGATTATGCTTATCTTTTTGAGCGTTACTTCCATTATCTGGAAGACATAGCACCAGACGAGTATGGGTTGATAATTTTCGATGAGATCGAAAAATCAAGATGCAGAAGGCTAATCAACCAGATGGAAAAGTATTTTGTGGAAACTTCAAAAGGCAGGATTCGGTCGGCCAGAATAATTCCGGAGCCGTTTTTTGTTCATTCTGACCTCACAAAAGCCGTCCAAATCGCCGATATCGTTGCTTATTGTTTGAATTGGGGAGTCAGACTAAAACGGATGACACAGCCCACTCGAGTTGAGATGGAACCTTTCGGACAGATGGCGTTCAACTTGAAATACGTCGGCAAACGCTTTGATGATAATGGTAAAGAATGGCCTGTTTACGGCGTGACATACATTGATGATTTACGGCCGGTTACGGATCGGTTATAAAAAGAAAAGGCAGTGACAAACCTGGAGATCAGCGATCCCTTAGGTCTGCCAAAGCCTCCACTTTAATTATACTTCATCAAATTAAAAAAGTCAAGAGTTTTTTTCAATAACTCGATTTCAACGAGGTTATATATACCATGTATCAAAATTTATTTCAAGCTGCGCAAACGCGAAAAATTGAGATCATTGCCCTCTGCCAGCAGCTCATCCGCATCCCCAGCATGTCTGGCGAAGAAAAAAACATCGCCGAATTTGTGCGCAACGAGATGCAGCGGCGCGGCTATGATCGCGCTTGGAACGACGGCGCCGGCAATGTGATCGGCCACATTGCCGGAGAGAATCAGGATGTCGCCGGCATTATGTTCGTCACGCATCTCGACCACGTCGATCCCGGCGACCGCAAGCTTTGGCGGCACGATCCGTTCGGCGGCGAATTGGATAACGGACGAATTTATGGGCGCGGTGCCAGTGACATCAAAGGCGCTTTAGCCGCGCAAATGATGGCGCCGGTTCTTTTGCGGCAGTTGGGCAAAAGACCGGCGCGTGATGTTTTTGTGGTTTCCACCGTCATTGAGGAAACTGGCGGTTTGGGCATGCGCTATTTGTTGGCGCAAAAAGAATTTTCAGCAAACTGCGCCGTGATCGGCGAGCCTTCGGGAAATGAAATTCGGCTCGGCCATCGCGGTCGCATGGCGGTTTCCGTGCGCTGTTTCGGTCGCTCTGCGCATGCCAGCGCGCCGGAACGCGCCATCAACCCGCATTACCTCGCCGCGCGTTTTTTGTTAGCTTTGGAGAAACGCTTGCCGGAGCTGGCGACGCATCCGCAGTTGGGGCAATCGTCCATCGCGCCGACGCTTTATCAAAGCAATTCCGTCAGCCCAAATGTGATTCCAGATTACGTCGACGTTCTGCTGGATTGGCGCACCACGAACGAGACGATGCGCGATGGTGTTGGTTGGATCGAGCGGATCATCAAAGAGGCTGGAATCAATGCTCGCGCCGAAGTGCCGTGCGTAACGCAACGGGCCTGGACAGGATACGAAGAAAAAAATTGGCCGGTGCATTACAAGAGTTTTCTCACGTCCCAAGGAAACGAAGAAGTACAGAAATTCGCCGCAGCTTTTCGTGCCGTGACCGAGCGTGAGCCGCCATTCGGCATTTGGCGTTTTGCAACGGACGGCAGACTGACGGCACAAGCGGGCATAACGACTTTCGGCTTCGGGCCTGGCGAAGAATCCCAAGCGCATGTTGTCGACGAGTCAATCAGTGTGGAGCAGCTTGTTGAAGCAACGGCTGTTTATGCGGGGTTTTGTGTGAGTTAAGCTGCGGCGGTGCGGCTGGATTGCCGGCGCTTATTTTTAACTTCCTGCATGTACTGGGTGAGCATGTCAAGCTCTTTTTTAAAGTTTTCACCCAACACTTCACGGTATTCACGAAGTTTTTCTTCCGGAGGATCGTCCTGGGTCATCATTAAATTGACATAACGGATCAATGCTTTGGCACGCTCAGCACCGATACGTTCTTTTAAGGGAATGTAAAGATCGATCTCCGTGACGCGATCCCGATTTTCTTTTGGCCAGTTCCAAAACCAATTCCAATCCTGATCCATAAGTAAATAACCATCACGATTTGGTTTGTTGAGTTCGAAATTATTTTACGGCTTAAAAATGCCGGGTAATTTGCTCAACAGATCGAGGACAGTCGGGTTGGTAATCAACATCAAAACTGCAAGTAGAATGATATAAATTTTCAATTTCCAAATTTCATCTTTGACTTCGACACGAAAGTTCGTTAAATTCTTTCCCAGATCATCAACCTTGCTTTCGAGACGAGTAACATTGCTTTCAAGATGAGCAATTATATCGGCAAGACGAGAAATTTCACCCTCTACTTGCGACATCTTGCCTTCGACCTGAGAGCTTCTTTGTTTCACTTCGGCGAACTCACCTCGAAGAGAAACAACATCTTCTTTCGTGGCCAAGCCGTCGCGAATCTCGCCGATATAGCTGATCAATACTTTCGCAGTATCGTCGCCTAACGGCATTTTGAGAGCATCGTAAATCTCGAATGGATTCATAATTTATCCTGTTGCTCCAATTAATTTAGCAAGAAGATTATCAAAGGTCAAGAGAAAACTTGGCATGTACAAATCTTTTGAGTTCAGAGTAACCTATTAGTTCAGGCGCTAATGAATTTATCAAAGGATTTACTTTACGTCTACCGCGTGCTTTTCACCGGCATTCACGTTCTGCAAACCGGCGAGATCGAGTCGAACCTTGGCCATTTGAACGAGCATTTTCACTTGCCCGATATTGACGATCTCATCATCCGCAAAACTGCCGAAGGCGCGCCGCTCGCCGCCGAGGAATTTGAAAAGCACCGCACGCGCATCGAAGAGTTATTTACTGGCCTTGATAGCGCCTTCGAGAACAGCGCGCTGCCGGAGCGGGCGGCCAATTTCTCGGCGCTGAATGATTTCGTCATTCGCATTCGCAAAGACATGGGAGGTTTTTAAAAATTTTTGGGCAGTAATTTTTTGATTGTAGCTTTTCAGCGTCGAACCGCTTTAGTGACATTTAACGAAACCTTTATAGACGAGTCGTGGCTGAATTCTGGGAAACCAATCTCATCTACAAAGTCGTTGCCGGCAGCCAGGCTTATGGCCTGGCGCGCGAGGGCAGCGATGTCGATATACGCGGCGTGTGCATTCCACCCAAACAATATTTGCTCGGCCTTGGCGAGTTCGAGCAATACGAAAGCCCGACGCACGACACGGTGATTTTTGCGCTGAAAAAGTTCGTGCGGCTGGCGCTCGCGTGCAATCCAAACGGCATCGAGATTTTGTACGTTGAGCCGCAGCACGTACTCTTCATCAATTCCTTCGGTGAAAAATTGCGCGCGGCGCGGGAAATTTTTCTCTCCAAGCGCGCCGCGGAAACGTTCAGCCGGTATGCCATCGCCCAATTAAGGCGAATAGAGGGGCATCATCGTTGGATCGTTTCGCCGCCGGCTGAGCCTCCCACGCCGGAAGCATTTGGCGCCCGGCCGCATCGCGGCCGCTACAAATTTCCCGACAGCGATGCCGAGCGCGCCTATCGCGCCGCGCAGCGCCATTGGGACAATTATCAAAAATGGAAGCGCGACCGCAACCCGGCCCGCGCCGAGCTGGAAGCTAAATTCGGCTACGACACCAAGCATGCGATGCATCTTCTGCGCCTGTTGCACACCGGTCGCGAAATTCTCGCCGAAGGCAAAGTCCGCGTTTGGCGTCCGGATGCGCCGTGGCTGCTCGCCGTACGCGACGGTTTGCTCAGTTATGAAGAGCTTTTGGAATTGGCTAAACAGGGAGAAGCCGATCTTGCCGAACTAATGAAGCACTCGCCGCTGCCGGAAGCGCCTGATGATGAAGCGGCCGAAAAGCTGGTCGTGGAATTGCATGAAAAGTTCCTGGCGGAAGGCCACGCGAATGAATCATAATGCCGGTAATATTGAAGTGGCAGCTTATAGTAGCACCCTGAAAAAACTATCAAAACCGTGAAGATTTTTACACCACAAAGCCGTATTTGACTCAGCATTTGTAAGGATTTTATAGAACTTTTAAAAACCTCCAACTTTTGTAACCAACGGATAAAAGCTGCCAACGGATTTTAATTCTTTGCATACGGCCACTCAATTGTTTCCAAGTGCTTTCTTTGTGTCCTTTGTGCCTTTGTGGTGAGGTTTGGATACGGCCAAAGCCGCGTTACGAGATTCACCGTTCTTGTTCTCTGAGGTGGGGCGCTGACTCACTGTTTCTCAACTTTTGACCTCTCGCGATTAACGAGCATGAAAATTGCCATGAGAATGCTTTTTGCGGGCCCTTTGTTTCTCTGCCTTTTCGGACACGCTTTTGTGTATTCACAAACCCCTGGCCACAGCCCCGGCGAGCTGATTTTAAAATTGCGCGCAACCGCGGAGTTATCTAAAACCAACACCGGCCGCTATGAAATCAACTCTGTGGCAGTGGCTTCGAATTTGCAAAAAATCGGCGCGCACGAAATCGCGCTGGCGCTGCCGGAAAACGCGCCGCCCGATCTGCGCGGAATCATGCTCGTGCGTTTCACCGATCCGTCCGTTGATTTGTCGCGCGCCATCACTGATTTGAGCCGGCATGCGGACATTGAATACGTTCAGCTCAATCACGTCTTGACTTTGGATGCGGCGCCGAACTCCGCCGGCATGGTGATGGCAGAGATGCCCGCATGGGCAGACGAGCCGAATGATTCGCTTTTTGCCTCACAATGGGCGCTGCAAACCATTCGCGCGCCGGAAGCGTGGCGGGTGACGGTCGGCGATCCCAACATCTTGATTGCCGTGATCGACACCGGACTCGAGTTCAATCATCCCGATTTGCGCACGGGCATTTGGATCAATCCCGGCGAGGACCTAAATCGCAACGGTGCAGCGGATTCGGCGGATTTCAACGGTATTGACGATGATCGCAACGGCTTCATCGATGACGTGCGCGGCTGGGATTTCACCGACGCGCCCAATTTTACGGACGGGGGTGATTATCTGAATCGCGACAACGATCCGACGGACGAGAACGGACACGGTACCGCGGTCACCGGCATCATCGCGGCGACGGCAAACAATCGCATTGGCATTGCCGGGTTGGCGCCCGGCTGCCGCGTCGTGGTCTTGCGCGCCGGCTCCAGCCAAGGCTTGCTTGAAGAAGACGATGTTGCCTCGGCGATTGTCTATGCCGTGCAAAATGGCGCCCGCGTCATCAATATGAGTTTCGGCGATATCGTCGTCTCGCCCGTGCTGCGCGATGTCATTCGCTTTGCGCACGCCCGCGGCGCCGTGCTCGTCGCTTCTGCCGGAAATTCCGCCACCGACAAACCACATTACCCTTCGGGATTTGCTGAAACCATTTCTGTCGGTGCGACCAACAAAACCAATCAACTCGCCGGTTTCTCGAATTACGGCGCTGTCATCGACGTCGTGGCCCCCGGCCTCGAGATTTGGACGACGGCACTCGGCGGCAAGTACAGCCTGTTTGCCGGCACCTCGGCGGCAGCGCCATTCGTTTCCGCTTTAGCGGGCTTGCTGCTCTCACGCTCACCGAGTTGGAGCAACGAGACGGTGCGCGCAGCGATGATAAACTGTGCGCAAGATTTGGGCGAGAAAAGTTGGGATCGTTTCTACGGCGCCGGCCGTATCGATGCGGCTGCGGCGCTGCAAACCGAGCAAGCCGCACGAGCTGAAATTTTATTTCCCAATATGGACGCAGGATTTGCCGGCGGATATCTGACGATTCGCGGCACGGCCATCGGCGCTTTTGTAACCAGCTACGAGCTGGCTTACGGCCTCGGCGATGATCCCATTGAATGGTCTCGCATTAGCCGTTCCGAAAACCGGCAGGTGCTGGCCGACTCGCTCGGCGTTTGGCCGCTCGCCAATTTACCCGACACCACGTACACGTTGCGCCTCTCCGTGCAACAACAAAACGGCCGCAGCGTCGAGGATAAAATTCGTATCTTTCGCGATAGCACGCCGCCGCGCTTCAGTCCGGTTAAAATGACGCCGATGATCAATGGCAATTTGCACAGCGTGTTGATCGAGTTCGCTACCGATGATCTGGCGCAGGCCGTATTGTGGTGGCGCCCACAAAGCAGCGCCGGCAGTTATACCGCCTTGCCGTTGAATTATTTGACGAAAACGCATCGCATTAATTTCTCTCAACAATTGGCTCGCGACAATCTCGAATTCTATCTCGAAGCCACGAATCGCGCCGGGCTGCGGCAGCTCGAAAACAATGGCGGAAAGAATTATGCTCTTGATTTAAACCAGCCGCCGGTGAGCACGGCGCCGTTTGTTGAAATCACCCTTAAAGAGTTTGGAACGGCGCCGGATTCAATCACAACGCTGCCGGCCGGTTGGCTGCTCGCGCGCGCCACCGATTTCAACGGCAACGGCCGCGGTGAGATCGTCATGTCGGTTTATGGAAAAAATGGAGGCGTCGGCCCTTTGACGATCTTTGAGCGCGGCAACCCCGGTTTTGTGAAACGCTTTGAAACCGCGCATCTCGGCATTCCTCGCGATGTGGGAGATGGCGACGGCGATCGGCGCGCTGAGATTCTCGGCGGGATTGGTCCCCAAAGTTTTATTTACGAAGCGACTGCGCCCGGCGCATTTCCAAGCGTGCTGGTTTGGGCCGATACCAACGATTTCTGGGCCAGCCGCTACGCCGATCTGGATGGCGACGGCCGACGAGAGATCATTGGCCGCCATAAAGATACCTACGAGGTGCGAGAGAATATCCGCGACAATCAATATCAACTCGTCGCGACATTGCCTAATTTCACCAAAGGCTCGAACATTACCGGCGTGCCGCACAGCGAGACCGGTGATTTCGACGGCGACGGCCGCCAGGAAATTTTGTTTGGCGACTACGATGGAGATTTGTATATTTACGAAGCGGCCGGCGACAATAGTTTCACCGCCACGTGGAGCGACAGCCTGCTTTTGATCGACAGCATCGATTTTATCCGCGCCGGCGATTTTGACGGCGACGGCCGTCTGGATTTCGCCGCCGGCTGCCACTCCGATCCCGGCCTGAATGCCGAGCAGGAATTTGACGCGCGCCATTGGCGTTTTAGGATTTATCGCAGCGCTGGCGACAATCGCTACGAGCCAGTGTGGGAACAAGCGTTCTTTGGCTTGCAATCGCCGCAAGATTTTGACGCCGGCATTGGCGCCGGCGATATTGACAACGACGGCCGCGACGAGCTTTTTCTCAATCTTTTTCCCAATAGTTACGTCGTGAAAATCGAGAACGGCCAGGGCCGGGTAATTTGGAATTATCAACCGGCCCGCAGCAACACCACAGTCGTGGCAAATTTGGACGGCGTGGGATTGCCGGAATTTTATTTTGCCGATGGCGAAAAGCTGCGTGCCTTTCAATTGCCCGATGCGCAAACCGGCGCACCGGCGCCGGCCGAAGTCGAGGCTCGTCCCCTTGATGCGAGCCGCGTGTTGCTCACTTGGCGGCAAGTGACGGGAGCAGAGGGCTACGCCATTTATCGCAGCGCCGGCGATGCGCTGCTGCAATTGCTCACAACAAAAACACAAAACGTTTTTTTTGATTCATTGCTCGTGACAGAGCAATTATACCGTTACGCCGTAGCGACGATTGACTCGCAGCAGCAGTCGATGATTGGACCACGCTCTTTGATCGTCAGCGTCCGCCCGTCAAAACCACCCATCGTGGTGAGCGCTTATTTTTTTGCGCCGCATCACGTCGCCGTGCTGTTTGACGAGCCGATGCACGAGTCCGTGCGGCAAACCGCGCTGTTTCGCTTGTCGCAAGCCGGCGCGCCGCTTGACGTGCAGCCGGAAAGCGTGGTGCTAAGCCGATCCGGCAATGAAGTTATTCTCAGCTTTCCGCAGATCGTCTTCACGACCGGTGATTATCAGGTGCGCGTCAACGGTGCTGTTGACGTGGATCGCGTACCGTTGGACACCACGCGAAATCGCACTACATTCACGGTTGCGCCAGAGTCGCCGCGTTTTTATGTCGTCTCGGCGGCGCTTGAATCGCCCCGACAGATTCTTGTTCGTTTCAATCTGCCGGTGGAGACGGCCAGCGCCATATCCACCGCCAACTACCGTCTAAAAACGCTCGGCAGCTCGGTGAAAAATGAAATTGTGTTGGCAAGCGCGGCTGTCGTCACGGGTGATTCCAACGCGGTGCGCTTGACGCTCGCTCAAGGCGTGCTCGGCCCCTTCGGCAGAAATCACCTCATCGAAATCATCGGCGTGCGCAGCGCTTCCGGCATTCCGTTGCGGCCCGGAGAAGGTGACGCCGTCGGCTTTTCCATGCCGAGCGCCAATCTCGACCACGTGCGGATTTATCCCAACCCGTTCCTGGCGGATCGCCACCTCATGCTCACAATTGGCGGCTTGACGGAACAGGCCGTGGTCAAAATCATCGACGTGGAAGGCCGCGTGCTCGCCACATTGGAAGAATCCGACGGCAACGGCGGCGTCGATTGGGACACGCGCGATGCAAGTGGCCGCCTCGCGCCGTCGGGCGTTTATCTGTGTTATGTCACCTCGGGCGCACAAACGACGGTGACGAAGTTTGTAATTGTGCGATAATACCGGAGGGTTGGATCAATGGATTAATGGAGTGGTGGATTATTGGAGTATTGGAGTATTGGAGTAATGGGGTATTGGATTGCATTACTCCATTACTCCAACAATCCATTAATCCAGTACCCCCAACACTCCATTACTCCAGCAATCCAACATTCCATTTCCAGAGGAGGAGTGGTATGCTCGTCGTCGGCTTAACCGGCGGCATTGGCTGCGGCAAATCGGAAGTGCGTCGCCGCCTGCTGAACGCCGGATTCATCGTGCTGGATGCGGACACGCTGGCCAAGCAGCTTTCCGAGACCGATCCGGTTATTATCACCAACATCAAAAAAGAGTTTGGCGAGCAGATGTACGACGCTGCCGGACATCTGCAGCGCAAAGCGCTCGCGGCAATCGTGTTCAATGACCGCAAGCAGCTCGAAAAGCTCAACGGCATCATTCATCCGCGCGTCATCAACGCTGTCGAACGACAGATCGAAGCGTTTCAACAGTGCGGCGAAAAGATTGTCATCGTCGAAGCAGCGCTGCATTACGAAGTGCATTGGAATGAGGCCATGGACGTGATGGTCGTGGTCAACGCGCCGATGGCCACACGCTTCGCGCGAGTCATGCAGCGCGACGGCGTGGACGAAGCCGCCGTGCGCCGGCGCATGGCCAACCAACTTCCGCTTGAAGAAAAAGTCAAGCACGCCAATTATGTGATCGAAAATACCGGTGATCTCGCCGCGCTGGATGGGGAAGTGGCGCGGCTCATTCAATGGCTGAAAGCACGAGTGGCAATTTGATGGATCACTGGATTGATGGAGTATTGGAGTACTGGGCTCCATTAATCCATCACTCCAATACTCCATCAATCCAGTTAAACTTATAATGCCCAAAAAAACGACAAACTTCCCCCGCATCATCTCCGCCTCACGGCGCACGGACATTCCGGCTTATTACGCCGATTGGTTCATGCGGCAGGTGGAGCGCGGCTACGTGACCTATCCGAACCCGATGAGCTTCAAGCCGGTGCGGCTCTCGCTGCGGCCGGAGGACGTGCTCTTCATCGTGTTTTGGACGCGCAATCCACATCCGCTCGAAAAACATCTCGACCGGCTCGACGAGCTTTATCGGCGCGCCTATTATTTTCATTTCACCATCAACGGCATGCCGAAGACGCTGGAGACGAACAACCCGCCGGTGGAATTTGCCATGACCACTTTTCTTCGTCTCGCCGAGCGCTATCCCGGCCAGATTTTTTGGCGCTACGATCCGATTGTGTTGTCCGATCTCACCCCGCCAAATTATCACATTGAAAAATTTGGCCAACTCGCCGAGCGCCTGCGCGGGGCGACGCAGCGCTGTTATTTCTCTTTTGTCAATTGGTATCTGAAAGTGCAGCGCAATTTTGCCAAAGCTACCGCTGAGCACGGCGTAAACTTCCGCGACGCCGAGCTGGCCGAGCGCCTCGACCTCGTGCGCCAGCTCGCGCCGATTGCCGCGGCGAATGGCATGACGCTATATTCATGTTGTCAGGATGCGCTTTGCCAAATCAATGGCGTTGCCAAATCACGTTGCGTCGATATTGAAACCATCCGCGAGATTGCCCCTGAGCGTTACCGCAAGCTCCGCGCAGCGCCGACGCGCGAAGATTGCGGCTGCTACGAAAGCCGCGACCTCGGCTACTACGACAGTTGCCCGCATGGCTGCATTTATTGCTACGCGAATTTAAATCGCGAGCGGGCGAAGGAGTTTTATGGCGCATATTTGCAGAAGCGGGCGTTGCCGATGGATGAAGGCACGTTAAATAAAATTTTATCTCCTTCACTCACTTAAACTCCTTCATCACCCACCTTATCTGCATCGGCTGGGTTATTTTGATCTCGGCAATTCCGACCTCGGAGGCTTTCCCATCGATCTCCAGGCTCCAGAATTTTTTATCACGCGCATTTGCCACAAAGCCGGCGATGCCGTTCACAAATTTGTGCGTAAAATCCGCGTAGCTCATTTTGAAGAGACGATCCATCAAATCTCTTGCGGACGTTCCAACGGGCACCTCGAGATCGGCTTGCAGCGAATTGCTGGAGTCTGCGATCACCTGAATTTGGACGCGAACTTTTTGGCTGGCGGTTTGCTTGGAACCGCTGAATGCGTTTTTGTTCAAAGCGAAACCGAGGTCGAGTCCCAAACTCATGGCTGTCAAAATCGCCGGTATAATGATGTGTTTTAAAAATAAGCGTGCCATCGCGTTCTCCGGTTGAAATTCACGTAATTTCTGAGAACAAAAAAGCCCGCCCTGGCGCCTACCGCGCCACGGGGTGCCGCAGGCCAGGGATTCCTCACGAAATGACATTTACTTTTGTTTTGGTCCGACGATTCAAAATTCCACCAATCCAATACTCCAACAATCCAGCACTCCAATACTCCATTACTCCATTACTCCACCACTCCAGCTTATTGCAGCTCCATTCGGCCGGCAATGAGTTCGGCGATTATCGCGACGCGCCGCATTTCCATCACGTCGTGAACGCGGATGATGTGCGCGCCGTTCATCACCGCGACGGCAACAGCAGCGGCGGTGCCTTCCAAGCGTTGCTTCGGCGGCAAATTCAGCGCTTTGCCGACGAAAGATTTGCGTGAGGGGCCAAGCAAGATTGGACAGCCGAGGCCGCGAAATTCCGGCAAGCGGCGCAGGATTTCGTAATTGTCTTGCACGCGCTTGCCAAAACCGAGACCGGGATCAATGATGAGGCGATCTTCGGCAATGCCGGTAGCACGGGCAAGCTCGATTTGTTCTTCAAAATACAGATAAAGCTCGTCCAGCAAATTTTCGTAAGCCGGATTTGACTGCATGTCGGCCGGGCTGCCTTTGGTGTGCATGATCACCACTGGCACACCGAGCTGCGCGACGGTGGCAGGCATTTGCGGATCAAATTGAAAACCGCTGATGTCGTTGACCAAACTGGCGCCGGCTTGCACCGCTGCTGCCGCAACTTCGGCTTTGTAAGTGTCGATGCTGAGGGGAATGTTGACACTTTTGGAGAGTGCTTCGATCACTGGAATGACGCGGCGTTTCTCTTCTTCAGCGGATACCGGCTCGGCGCCACCGCCGTAAACGCCCTTCGGTCGCGTGGATTCGCCGCCGATGTCGATCATATCAGCGCCTGCATCGGCCAAACGTTGGCCGTGCGCAATCGCGGCCTCGGGCGAGAAATAACGGCCGCCGTCGTAAAATGAATCCGGCGTGCAATTGAGCACACCCATGATCAGCGCGCGCCCACCGATCTGCAAAGGTTGCGGCTTGGTCGCGAGCACATAAGCGTCGTGCCGCTGCCGCTGGAGAAACCGGCCTAATTCGCCGGCAAAAACTTTTGCCGCAGGCGAATTGAGTTGAGGCGCTTGCGCCAACTCTTGTAAGGTTTCGATGTCTGCAAAAAGATAGCCGGTGCTGGAAGTGACGGGCCGAAACCGTGCTCCAAGCTGCTTGAGTTCAACGCCCAACTCCGCTGGAAATTCGTCTGACCGAGCCAAGACTTTAAACAGATAAGAATGATTTTGCAAGCTGGAAATGAGATTCTCGGGCAGAGCCGGAATCGCCGTACCAAATTCAGCCAGGACGTCACGGCGCGTGGTGAGATGCAACTTGCGGAACGAGTAGGTGGGCATGGCAGGGTGCTGGTTACTCGCTGCTTGTTGCTCGTTGCTTGCTCCTGATTGCTGCACTTAGCATCAAGTAACCAGCGACAAGCAACCAGCTACCAGCAACTATTTTTTCAAACTATCCGGCCGCAGATGCGGAGGAATTCCGCCGCGGGCCAACAGGATTTCATAGAGATGGCGGCGGGCCTCGGCCGCGATTTTGTCGTCGTCGCCCCGGCTCAACTTGATGCGCTCGCGCAAATAGGCAATGGCTTTTTCGATCTGGCCCTGGCGCTCGCAAATTTGAGCGAGATACATCCGCGCATCGGGGTGATTGTTTAGAGCGATAGCCCGCTCGAAGAGCTTGACGGCATTCTCGAAATCGTCGCGGTTGTAATAAGCGATGCCGAGATTATAATAAGCATCAGCGTTGCTCGGCTGCAACGCCAGGATGCGTTCGTAGACCTCGAAAATTTTGACCGCGTCGCCTTTGACGATGTAAATCCGCCCCAGGCTCATCAGCACGCCGGGATGATTCGGGTTGAGACGGTGCAACTGTTCGAGCAGGCCGAGCGCTTCTTTCTCGCGGCTTTCGAGCAAAAGATATTCCGCCGCGGCCAATCCGGCATCAATATTGATGGGATTGAGCCGGCGGGCATATTCATACAAATCCAGTTCGTTGCGAAAACCTAGCGGCTCAAGGCGCGACACGTGTAACTGGCCGAGCAGCAAATAAATTTCGCTATCCGTCGGCTCGCGTCGCCGCGCTTGCAGCAGCGCGCGCTCGGCTTCATTCCATTTTTCCAGACGAATATACATTTCGCCCAGCAGCCGGCTGCTTTCGCCGTGCAGTGAATCCCGTTTGGCAGCGCGCTTCATCCACGGCACTGCGCTGCGCAGGCTGTCTTCCCATTCCATTTTGCTCGCGGTCTTGCGCCGTAGATGCGCCATCATCGCGCAGCCGTAAAGATTGGCGAACGGCGCGAAATCCGGATCGGTCTGCAGCAAAGCGCGAGCTTGCTGAAGCGCCGGCTCGGTTCGATCGGCGGCGACGGTGAGTCGCACAGCATAATAACGCTGTAAAAGCTCGTCGTCAAACCGATCTTGCCAAACCGCTGTTGCCGGTTTCTCATCGCCTGTCCACTCGTGAAGAATCACGCGTGCCAATTCTGCGGTCATCTCTTGCAGGCTGCCGAACTGCTGTGGCAGCTTCAAGTGAACGCCGGCGTGCGCGTCGGCCGCTTCGGTTTTGCGGAGATCAAAAAGCTGAAAATTCGCTTGCCAGCTATCATGATGGTTCGTTCGCGGCCCGATTTTGAACGTGCCAAAACCGATCACCGGCAGCTCGGCTTGCTCGGCGAAGCGCAAAGCGTATCCGAGATCAGCCAGCGAATCCTGATGAGCGGCTTCTAAAAGCGCATCGGTGGAAATTTGATAAAACGGTGTGTGAGGGGTTTGTTGCAGGCGCTCGCCGATCATATCGGCAATGGCAAAACCTCGCGCGTCGATCTTGACTCCGTTGGTGCCATCCGCTTCCTCGGCGAGCGGAAAAATCACCAAGCCGATGCGATTTCCCGGCAGGTTGGGAGATTGGTGAAAATGGAGAAAAACGATGCCGCCCAACAATCCTGCTGAGGCCAGAGCCAGGACGGCGATGAACGTTTTTTTGCGAAGCGCCTGACCAAAGTGGTATAAATTCCACAGAATAAGAACGGCCATCCCCCAGATGATTATCAAAATGACGCTTCCCTCCGGAAGCTGCATGGCAATCGATCCTTAATTACGTTTCACGAATCACGCTTTACGAATGACGTTTCACTTCATGCGGCCACGGCTTTTTCAGCACCAGCGGCGGCGGGCCGGCCGTTCTTGCCGGCTTCCACTGCCGGCAGCAACTCGCCGTTGATAATCGCGTCGACCTCGTCGCCGTCCAGGATTTCACGCTCGAGCAACGCATTGGCAAGCGCGTGCAGATTGTCTTCGTTTTGTTTCATAATATTCGCGGCGCGCTCGGTCGCCTCGAACACAATACGCTTGACTTCTTCGTCGATTTTTTGCGCGGTCAGCTCGCTGTAATCACGATGCTGGGCGATCTCGCGGCCGAGGAAAATTTCCTCCTCTTTTTTGCCGAAGGCCAGCGGCCCCATCGCATCACTCATGCCCCATTCGCAAACCATTTTGCGCGCCAGCTCGGTGGCGCGCTCGATATCGTTGCCGGCCCCGGTGGTGGTCTCCTTGAAAACGAGCTTCTCGGCTTCACGGCCGCCCATCAGGTGCGCCAGCAGCGATTCGCAATAGTTGCGCGAATAGTTGTGCTTCTCGTCGATCGGCAGCGTGGTGGTCAAGCCGAGCGCGCGGCCGCGCGGGATGATGGTGACTTTGTGTACGGGGTCGGAACCCGGCGTGAATTTCGCGACAAGCGCATGGCCGGCTTCGTGATAAGCGGTGATGCGTTTTTCATTTTCGCTGATCAACATGCTGCGGCGCTCCGTGCCCATCAGCACCTTGTCTTTGGCCTCTTCCAAATCGCGCATGGAAACGCGATCCTTGTTGTTGCGCGCCGCGAGCAACGCCGCTTCGTTGACCACGCTGGCGAGATCGGCTCCGGAAAATCCCGGCGTGGCCTTGGCCAGTACCCCCAAATTCACATCTTTGGCAATCGGAATCTTCTTCGAATGCACTTTGAGAATGCCTTCGCGGCCGCGCACGTCCGGCCGATCCACGATGATTTGGCGGTCGAAACGACCAGGCCGCAGCAACGCGGAATCCAAAACATCCGGCCGGTTCGTCGCCGCGATCAAGATGACGCCTTCGTTGGAATCGAAGCCATCCATCTCCACCAGCAACTGATTGAGCGTTTGCTCGCGCTCATCGTGGCCGCCGCCCAAACCGGCGCCGCGATGGCGGCCGACCGCGTCAACTTCATCGATGAAAATGATGCAAGGCGCATTTTTCTTGCCTTGCTCGAACAGATCGCGCACCCGCGAAGCGCCGACGCCGACGAACATTTCCACAAAATCCGCGCCAGACATGCTGAAGAACGGCACGTTGGCTTCACCGGCCACCGCTTTGGCGAGCAAGGTTTTTCCCGTTCCCGGCGGGCCGAGCAGCAACGCGCCTTTCGGAATCTTGCCGCCGAGACGCTGAAATTTTTCCGGATCGCGCAAGAACTCGATGATCTCGCGCAGCTCCTGTTTCGCCTCGTCCGCGCCGGCCACGTCGTCAAACGTCACCTTCGGACGATTCTCCGTCAGCAGCTTGGCGCGCGATCGGCCAAAAGAGAAAATCCCCTTGGTGCCCACGCCCTGCATGCGGCGCAGCAAAAATAGCCAAAAAAATCCCAGTATAATCCATGGCAACAAGCCGAGCAGATGATTCCACCACTCTTGCGATTCGTCTTTGAAGCTGACGGTCAATGGCAAATTGGCCTCGGAGTAAATTTTTTGCCAGGCTTCGACGGTGGCGAAATTCAGCTTCTCAGGCAGATTGACGCGAATGTGCGTGGCGTTGCCCCGGGGATCGGCGAACGGTTCCACCAACGCGGCATCCAGCTTCGTCCCTTTGATTTCGACGCTTTTGAGCTTCTTCTCTTTGAGCAGCTCTTGAAATTGGGAGTAGATTATCGTGCGCGGCTGCGTATCGTCCTGTCTAACGGTCTTGGTCGTTATCCAAATCGAGATTAAAAGGATAATGGCCCAAAAAGCCAGCGTGCGCGCCGGACGTGTCCACTGCGAATTGTCATCCTTGTTCGGCTTTTTATTGTTGCCGGAACGCGGTTTTTTGAGCGGGGTTTTGCTTCCTTTGCTATTCATGTTTCGCTTCTGGTAAGGTTGATTCGCGGTCTGCGTCAATCCATCACATGGATTGCCGGCAGATTGCGCAGTTTTTGAGCGTAGTCGAGGCCGTAGCCGACGACGAAACGATTCGGAATGCGAAAGCCGACGTAATCACAACGATACTCGACTTGGGCGCTCCCTTCCTTCACTAATAATGAGACGAATTTAAGCGATTTCGGTTGTTGCTGGCGCAGCCTTTTTTCCAAATAAGTGACCGACAATCCGGAGTCGATGATGTCTTCCACCACGAGCACGTGCCGGTCTTCGATGTGGCAATCGACTTCCTTGCGGATTTTCACGACGCCGGAGGTACGCACCGCCTCGCCGTAGCTGGAGATTTTGACGAAATCCACCTCGCAGTCGATGGTGATCTCGCGCAGCAAATCGGCAAAGAACATGAAGCTGCCGTTGAGCACCCCGACAAAGACCGGACATTTCCCCGCGTAATCGGCGGAAAGCTGCCGGGCCAGTTCCTTCACTTTGGCTTGAATCTGTTCAGCCGTGAGCAGAATCGGATATTGGTTTGCCAGAAACTTTTCGGTGTCGTCGGGCACTCTTGGCTCCTATGCAGCGGGTTCAGTTGTAGCATCGCCAGCCTGGTTGTCAAAATTTTCCTGGATGAAATTCAAATCTACAATTGTGTGATTTTGCTCCTCAGTGATTTGTTGACCTTGTACAAATCTAAGTATCCTTTTTGTATCGCATTAAGTACTCTGGTTTGCACTTCATCATCATAAAGTCTGTGCTTCTCCAAGCTGTCAAATATTGCCTTTACCAAATTCAATGCTTGATCAGCAGTTAATTGAATTAAATCACGATGCCAATCATTAGCCGCATCAATCGGAGTATTTCCCGGTGTAATCTGAGCGTTCAACCCCAAATTGACAACAATTTCTTGGTCAAAAAGACCATACTCAAATTTATCGAAGTTTTGGCGCGTCGCAGCCAGCGCAACGATAACGAGATCAAGATTTGACTTGTCATCCTCAATTTGCCAAACTGATAGTATGCCCTCGTTGATGCGTAAATCCCCAAGAGGATCGGCTTGTATTTGATTCGGCTTCAACCATGGGACATTCAACCGATCCCACTTACGCTTATTTATCATCAACAGATATTGTGGCATTAGACAAATTCTCTAATCGCAAAAGAACGGCTTCCAAATCCTTGCGCAGATCTTGAATTTTTTCCTGAGCAATAGCTTCACGTAGATAAGGGATTGCATGAGTGTCTTTCATGGAAGCTAATCCCAAGGCAGCGCCATCTCTCACCAAGCGGAACGGGCTGTCAAGACATGTTTCCAAAAAAAATAATCTAGATCGATATGACTCTGGATGAACAACGCGGCCTAACCAACGCAAAGCCTCGAATGCCACGAGAGGCTTCACGTTCTGCTCAAGAACAATTCGTCTGATTGCCTCGATGGCTTTGGTTCCGTGAATGCGGATGCTCGAGATGAGTTCGCTGATGAATTCACTTTCCATCCCGTCTTCGAAGTCTCCATTTGCGTAGGCCTGAAATAGAGCTTCGAGTTCGTGGTCAATATTCAGGAAATCGGTTTTTAAGCTTTTATCTCGTTTCCATGCCGAAGCTGTCTCGATATCCGAGGGTTCGTAATTGCCGGAATCTTCCAGCTTATGCTCAAGCACATTTTCCCGGGCGTTGCTGTCGACAATTGATGACATTGGCTTTTCCTGCGCATTTAGACTTTTTAGCTTAAGTTGCAACGGATTGTCGCGTCGGCCTTGAGCCTGTTCTAATTCTCATTGGTGGCATTGATTTTTTATGAACTGGTTGAGTCGTTGGCCTCGCCGCAGCCAGATTTTGATTGACAACTTGCCAGAAAGTTGCAACTCCCTTCTTTTTGCCATCAAAAAAGTCCTCAAAAAATCCGGAGCTATTTAACGGAGGCGGATAAGCATAGCGTTCATCATCATCGCCCAACTCCGTTATCCACCCTTCCGGTTCATGGAGGTCGACAACCTTGAATAATCGAGATGGATATAAATAAGGCCGGCCTTGATCGTTCAATATCCGAAAATCATCTGCTTCGATCCCAATTACCACATATTGTCGATTGGGTGACAAATCCGAATAGCGTGAATTTTTTCGCTGTAACTTGACAATCATGGTCAACCCACTTGTTTGAGTTTGAGCTCAACGAGGCCTATTTCCGGGTGTTCATACCGGTAATACTTGTAGCAGTTGCGGATGCAACACGATTTTGGTAAGCCAAAGCGTCCATCGTTTCTTTATTGAGGTCATCCGCCCGCCGATTGATGATTTCAATATCTTTGGCAGTGCGTTGAGCGCGGCGCAGTTGCTCAATAAAGGCCCAAGCGGCCATTTCTAAAAAAGCTGAGCGATTCTGATATTGCTCCGAAAGCTGTTCGATCAACTCATCGATGGTGTGGAGCAAATCACCGGACAAAGTGATAGAAGTCTTGACTTGCATAGCGTTAGTTATTTCGAGTAATACCACTTGTGAATAGCCCAACAGCCGATTTTACTTGCCTTGCGATTAGTCTAAAATGCTTTCACCGAATTGTGCTTAGACCGTCAAACTCTGATCATCCGACGACAGCAGCCGCAAATGCAACACCTCGCGCGTCGCCGGCGTGATCTTAAAACGATCATCAAGACGATATCCACAAACCCAAACGATGTCGCCGCATTCCAAAATCGGAATAACGCGGCGGCGATGCAGCGGCACTTTCAGATCGGTGAAAAAATCTGACAGTTTTTTTGAGCCGATCGAGCCTGCGGCAGCGCTCCCTCGCAGCGGCATGAAGCGATCGCCGGGTTGCGGGAAACGAACGATCAAATTCCCCGCTACCTTCTCCGCATCGACAAATTGGGAATATGGATGGACCTGTTGCCGCCAATCAGGAGGCAAACCCTTTCGTTCCACCAACAACGCCATCGCCGCTTCTGGAATCGGACAACGCTCGCCAATTTTCACGGGAATAATAGAGCGGGAAGCGTAAAGCGTAGAGCGCAAAGCATCGGTGCGCTCAGCCGCTTTTCGCTTTCCGCTCTTCGCTCCACGCTCCACGCTCTCCAGCCGTCGAAAAACCACGCCATCATGATCGACTGACACCTCGATTTGCAGGCGCCAGATAAAACGCCGGCCTAAGGTCGTTTTGGCAAAATTTCGCGACGAAACATCGGACCGTTGCGTCAAAGCCAATATACGCGCCGTTTCCGAGAAAGTTGGCTCGACTTGGGCATTCATGAGCCGCTGGATGACGGCGCGAATGACGTAACGCTGCACTATTTCAAAATACTTCCAAAATTGTTCAATATCAAGAATAATTTTATCGGGTTGCGTTTCTTTAATAACTTTCGAAAGAGCCGTCTCAGCCTCGGTGTGAAAATAATCGTCGGCTGCTCCGGCAATCGTCGCCAAACGTTCGAGGCTCCGCGCGATTTGTGGATTGAAGCGGGTTTTCAGGAGCGGCACAAGCTCGTGGCGGATGCGATTGCGGCGGAATTTCTGATCGACATTCGTGCGATCCTCGCGCCAGCTCAGCTCGCGGTAACGGCCATACGCTTCGAGCTGTTGCCGTGAAAAAGGCAACAGCGGCCGCAACACCGTCGTTTGTAGTTGCCCCGTTTGTAGTTTCCCCTCCAGGGGTTCACTTTTTGACGAGAGCACGGCACCTGCCCCGCTCCGCCTTTCATTAGTTTTTAGGATGCAGGGCGGAGAAGGCGCCATTACGAACTTTTCATGATGAAACCCCAATTGAATATCCGTTAGCGCCGCCATCCCCGCCAGCCCGGCCAAACCGCTGCCGCGCAGGAGATGATCGAGTATCGTCTCCGCCTGATCATCCAGCGTGTGCGCCGTCATAATCGCCCGGCCCTGCCAATTTTGGCGGAACTCTTCCAACGCCTCGTAGCGCAATTCCCGCGCCGCGGATTCGAGCGAGAGCTTGTGCGTTTGGGCGTAACGCGGAACATCGATTCTTTGCGAATAAAAGGGCAAATTCGCTGCTTGCGCCAATGCTTTGACAAAAGCCTCATCCTCATCCGACTCGCTACCCCGCATTTGGTGATTGACGTGAGCGACTGCCAACTGCAACTGCCCCTGCTTCTGCACCTGCCACTGTTCACGCAGCCGGCAAAACAGATCGAGCATCACCCGCGAATCCAACCCGCCGGACACCGCGAGCAAGAGCCGATCATCTGGCTGTACCAATCGGTGGCTGGCGCAATGTTGGCGGAATTGCTGGAGGAGGTCCATGGCAGAAATTGAATAATGATGCGTTGAGACTTTCGCGGTTTCATGAGAACTTTGATTGACGGGTAAGCTATTGGATTGTTGAAGTAATAAAATCCAGTAATCCATCAATCCAACACTCCACCAATCCAGTAACTCATAGAGCGTAATCCCCAAATAAAAAATGATTCGCGTTCGGCGAATCATTTTTATCAACAACAAGTAGCGGCGGAGGGATTTGAACCCCCGACCCGCGGATTATGATTCCGCTGCTCTGCCAACTGAGCTACACCGCCAGGAATTCATGCACAGTATTTAATATCTATAGTTTCGAGTTTCGGCTGAAATTGCCGGAAAAATCAAGCCCGTGAAAGCCTGAAACTCGAAACTATAGTAATATAAAAAGAGTTTCAAATTAAAAGCAAATGTTTTTTTTTGCGCCAGCCGGTGTCGAATCTACCTCTCCGCCAGCGCCCGCCTCACCCCGTGCGCATGCAAGAACGCCAAATCGTCCTCGCTCAGCTCCGTCGCGTGCTCGGTTTTGATGGCGGCGTCGTATTGCACCGCGGCCCAGAGGGCGTAAGGCGCCAAAGAAGATGCGTTTCCTTTGTAATAACGATACAAGAGAAAATAACCTTCCGCCAGATTGCGGCGATCCGCAGCCGTCAGCTTCTCCGGCGGGCCATGCAAAGCCGGCACTTCGAGCAATTGATCGATCTGCAAAATATCGGGATTCGGCATGGTTGCGGTGTTGACGCGATAAATATTGGGCCAAAGATAGTGGTCGCGATAATAGGTTCCGGAGATTTCCCATAAATTATCGCCCCCCGCCACGCGATGCGTGCCGCCGGCAAAAAATGCTGCTGATTCATAAGAAGGCTTGATCAACCCCTCGTCCGGTTTTGTCCGCTCAGCAGAAGAACCATTGACACCATTTTGAGGAGACGCGAGCCCCGCCATTTCCGTTGGGGTTGAGGCGGTGTCAGCTCCGAAGAATGAACCGCTTTCCGATTGCTCTGAAATTCGCCCGGTGAGCAGAAAAAGAAGCAGCAACAAAAAAACGGCGGCAGCGCTTGCATACCACGCGAATCTTCTCGAACGCCGCCGCGGAACCGCCGGACGAGGCGGCTCAGGTTGCCCTTTAATTTTTAAAAACGCGATTGCTGTCTCTTTCTCGATTTCAGCCAAAGTGAAAGCCGGCGGCCTGTCGCTTGCCGGTTCCGGAACGCCTTCGCCGAGTTTCAATTCTTCAGCGGTGAATTTTTTGTCGGTTTCGCCTTCCACTAAAGTGAAAGCCGGCGCGGGAGTCGTGTACACTTTGGGAAATGTTTTGACTATATCGAATTCCGGCGAGGGCGCTTCGATATTCGGCGCAACCAGTGGGGCGGAAAACCGGAGATGCTTTTCCAGCAACGCTTGCAACGATATTCTGCTTCCCGGCGGAACCGTCGAACCGAGCGATAGATTGACCAGCCCCCGCAGGTGTTTGCTGGGCTGAAAGACGACTTGCGTCCGTTCCGCCGGCGTGATGGCCTTGCCGAGTTTTGCATTCATGCCTGCCGGTGCCTTAGGCTGGCTCAAACGGAACGTTCCAAAATTATGAATCCTGACCTCGCCGTCCCGCAACAGACCTTCCTCGATAACGGCAATTACTTCCTTGATGAATTTTCGCATAAACACGGGCCTGGCGCCACCGGCGTGGGCGAGACGCTCGGCTAATGGTCCCGCTTCCTTGGGTGACAGCGGCGAAGGATGATTGGAACGAAGGATAGGATCTTTCATAATGGCCTCCGTGCTTTTAAACTCGCTTTGAGGCTGCAACTACCACTGCTACTCCTCTCGTGCCGGTTTCCGTGCTTCGACATAATCCTTGAGGCGCTTGTACGGCCGAAAGAAAATTTCAATTTTGGAGGGCGCCGGGACAAATTCCTTTGTGGCAGCGTCGTAAGTCCGGATGGGCTTGCTCGGAGCGGCGCTCAAAGCGCCGAAATTGCGTAGAACGACTTTTTCTCCTTTTTGCAGGCTGACGGAGAGTGCGGCAAGCATGTCGTGCAGATGGCGGCGGGCTTGCTTTTGCGTGATTTGCATACGCGCGGCCAGGGTTTTGATCATTTCGGTGGTGTTCATGTTGCACCACTTCTTTCTTGGCACGGTTAAGCGGACAAAAAAGTCCGCGCTCCATTTTTTTATACGGCGAGGGGCGAGAAAACAAAGCGCCGATTCTCACTGACAGCCATCACTGGGGCATATAACGCGAGACACTGGCAAAAATGCCGAAACTGCGGAGAAAATATCTCTCTTACAATATAAAACAAAGCAGGAAGAAAGTCAAATTAAAAACAGCACGAAGGTTGCCAACAGGCCGAGGGCGAGCGACCAGAAGGCCCATTGCAATTGAAGCTGTTTTTTGAGCAACATATCGGTGGACTTGGCGCGAATGTCGCTCGGCGAATTGGTAAACACGGCTATCTTCTTCGTCATCACCACCGCCAGGCAGAGGTAGAGTGAAGCCACCCACAAAAGCAATGGCGAGATGAACAGAGACTTTTGCAGGAGCGAAAGACAGGCCAACTGTTTTTCGCCAAAGCCGAGCACGGCTAAATACACGCCCTGCAGCATTCCCAGCGCCATGATCAGCGCGCCGGCGGCGTTGCGCACGGTGGAAAGCGACTCCGTGACCATACGCTTGCCTTCTTCGAGCCAGACGTCGTCATCGGCTTCGGAGGGAGCGCTCGAGTAAATTTTTTCGGTGGAATCTGACAAGAAAATTCCTTATAGCCGGCTTTTTGCAATTCATCTTGAAAAACAAATTAAACAAATGTAATTTCTCTTGAATGAATTTGCAAGGAATTTTTAAGCGTTGCATAATGCCTCAAAAATTGAGTATCTTTGCCGCTGCCATTCTGGAATCAGTATTACATGAGTATCGGCTAAAAACACAATCAGAGAAATTTAAATGATACCTATTTTTATTGACCACTTTTGCAAGGCTTTCTTAACTTGGCAATGTTAAGTTGGCTTGAACAAAAGCTATGACAGAAAAATGAGAGACAGAAAAATAGAGCCT
>JAKEEU010000050.1 GCA_022616415.1 Candidatus Zhuqueibacterota bacterium
TGTAATTGTCAAATGATTTTTCGCAAAAAATCGTCATTTGGGGGTAACACTTTTCGCCACGTTTATTCCGAGCTCGAGCATACGGGTTTCGACGTGGTCGATAAACTCATAGCGAAGCTCGCGTGAAGCTTGCGGCTGTGCCAGGATCATCTGGCGCGCCCGGTCGATCAGCTCCTGGCGACGGCGGGCATGGCGATGCCTTTTGATCGCTTCGATGGCGTCATCAACAAGCGGCCGCCAGAAGCTCGTGTGCTGACGAAAGCCAGGAGGTAGTACGCGATAATTTTCGAAGCTCTCGAAAAGAACCTCATACGGTTGTTTTTTGAGTTGCTGTTCTTCCGCGCGGTACGCGAGCTCACGCTCACGCTTTTCGCGTTCGCGCTTGGCCTTTTGCTCCAGGCCGTAGCGTTTCCGCGCGACTTCTTGCCGGCGGGCTTGATCGCGTTCTTGTTGCACATTCAAGGCAATGCGGCAGAAGTACGCCATCTTGCGCTTGCTCGGATCGAACGTGTCGCGTCGGCTGGCAACAGCGAAACGCCTTTCCGCTTCTTTGATCGTCTCCAGTTCCACATGGCGGAGGCGCTGTTTGAGCAAAAGGCCGTCGCCCTGAAGTTGGTGTTCTTTGACAACGCTGTCGATCAAATCCGCTTTCTCCGCAGAAATCTTGAGGGCATGCTCTTGTTGCTCACGCCGTTTATCGCGCTCCGTCGCCAGCACGCGATAGGCGTTTTCGCTTTCGAGCGCCGACGGGGTGAAGTGCATGAGTTTCTCCGGCGTCATCGGACAGACCCCGCAGCGGGGAATTTGATTCCGCAACCGCAGATACATTCTGGCGACGACGTCAACGATACTCAGGACGATCTCTTGATCCGTTTCGCCCTTGATGACGATGCGTGAAACCTTCTTCTCGAAAAGGCTGAACTCATTTTCGATATGGCCGCGCGTCTGCGGGTGATAGGGCCAACCGCGGATCACGAGCTTTTCGTTTCTTCCCAACTCGATTTCCAACGGTCGATTCGCTGGCCCATTGTCCGTGAGTGTGGCTAAAGGATCGCCAAATTGAGCTTGGTGTTCTGCCAAGGCCTTCTTGACCAGCTCGTAGCGTTCGGTTTCGCCGACTGCTAGACCAGTGGTGGCGCCGGCCGCAACGTCCTTGCAAAATTCAATGGTCACGTAATAAGCTTGGCCTTTGTAGATCACCTCGACCTCCTTGCCATCGAGCAACACCTGGGCGTTGGGAAAAAATTGTTTGACGCGATCCGTATGCGGCGTCTTGGGCTGTTGCGATTGGGGCTGCCGAACACCATTGGCCAACAGCATATCTTCAACGGTCTTGCGCGATGGACAAGTCATGACCCAATCGGTTTTCTTCCAAGCCTTGCGGAGCTGTTTCATGAAGGCGCCAAACTTCACCTTCTGGCGCGGCGCGCAGTAAGCCTTCCAGAAGTTGACGACAAATTCGATCTGCGTTTCGGCAAACTTGCTGCTGTGCCCACGCAGTGATTCCGCCGCCGCATTCTCGGACTCTTTCTCCCAAGACGCTAAGAGCTCCGCGCTGACGCCCATCAGCTCGGCGGCTTTTGTCCGAGCGATGTTGAGAGTCGGTTGTATTCGGCGATAAGCCTTTGGCGCTTGGGCGTCGGGTCCGGTTCTTTTTTTTGGAGATCGATGATCAACTCCCGCATCACCAAACGGAGCTTTTCATGGAGATCGGCTTGCTCTAAGTGCGCTTCGAGCAAGCGAATCTTCTCAACGTCGCTGTCATGCTGCGCGGCGAGTTCTTGCAGTTGCTTCTGCGTATCTGACCGCACGTGCTCGTGATTCTTTTTGTGCTTATAGGCGTTCTTGCGGCTGATGCCCATCTCCTCACACAGCGCGGCCACATTGAGCTTTTGCGCCGCATCTTTTTGTTTGAGCAGCTCGGCGGTTTTGAGAACTTGGGCAATCTCCTCGGGCGTCCACGACGAAGCGGTTTTGTTTTGATCAGACATGTTTGGCCTCAAGCGTTGGTGTCATCCTCTTTGGTTTTGTCGTTAAGATACACCTGGCGACCGAGAATTGTCAAGCGCAATTTGCCCTCGACCAAGCGGATGTTGAACAAGCTGATGTCGCGGGCCGAGAGATTAATGCCCGCTTCAACCATCTTCGACATGCTGCGCTCGACTTCTTCGAGCCAACCATGGAAGCGATCCGCCGGAACGCACAGCCCATCCAGGCCTTGATGGACGCGGTGATAGTTGTATCGCCAAATCCACTCGCGAATGGCGGCGCTGGCTTCTTCGATACTTTGAAATTCGCGCACGCGGATGAGCTCTTTTTGAATGCTCTTGTTGACCGCTTCGATTTTGCCAACGGTCTCGGGATGATGCGGGCTGGTATGAATATGGTAAATGTCCATTTCTTCCAGCCAGCGCTCGAACGCATTGATGCCGCGCCAGCCGTGGAACACAAAGCCGCGATCCGAGAGCAAACGTTCCATTTTGCCATAACGCTTGATGGCAGCTTCCACCATGTCCTGAATGGCTTCCATCTTGCATTCATCCAGCAATGCAAAACCCAGCAGGAAGCGGCTGAAGTCATCCAGCAACAGCACGAGATAGACTTTGAGTTTATGCAAATAAAATTCGCAAATATCAATCTGTGCCAGCTCCAACGGGCGAGCGGCTTCGAAGCGGATATAGTCCTTCGTCGGGGCATGACGGCTGGCCAACTCATAGCCGGCTTCTTTGAGAATGTTGCGGATGCTCAAGATACTGATGGTCGTGCCTTCGCGCCGCAACTGATTGCGAATCTGGCTTGGGCCGAAGCCTGGATCAGATTCTTTGATGGACAACACTTTCTCTTTTTTCCAGTCCGGTACCGTGTGGCTCTGCGTCTCAAAGCGCTTGTCACTCAAAGCGTCAGGGCCTTCTTGAGCCACCTTGTGTTGCCAGTACTGGATGGTTCTGGCGTTGGCTTTGAATTTCTCGGCAGCAGCCTGAACACCGCTCTCTTCAGCCGCCTTGAGAATTTCTTGCTTTTCTTCCAGGGTGTAGACCCTGTTTCGTCCAGCAGGACTGGACGTGTTTTGAGATTCCATCTCTTTCCTCCTTGATTAAAGGTGCAGTCAACCACATCAAGGCGAAAAGAGTGTTACCCCTAAAGCTGACGAGTTTATGGCAATTCAATTTAGCAAAAACA
>JAKEEU010000051.1 GCA_022616415.1 Candidatus Zhuqueibacterota bacterium
CCTCCCAGCATTTCAGGATCGGAAAATCGAACAGCGAAAACTCGCCCTCGCGTTTGATCACCTCCTGGCACGGCCCCGATTTCACCTCGCGCGGAAAGTATTTGCCCAGTTCGGCCAGCTTCGGCAACATCTTCACTTTTTCCAGCAGCCCTTCCGGCGATTTGAAATCGAGCCATTCGGTCAAACGCGCCGCGACGTCTTCAACGCTGTCCACTTCAAGCGCCAATTCCATGCGCCTCCGGCTGCCGAGCGCGTTGATTAAAACGGGAATCCTCCCGCCGTCCACGTTTTCAAACAGCAGCGCCTTGTTGTTCTCCTTCGATTTGGAGACCCGGTCGGTGATTTCGGTGATCTCCTGATCGCTGGAAACAGGAACCGGAATTCGTTTGAGCTCCCTGTTCTTCTCTAAAACCTTGATGAATTCTCGCAAGTCAGAATAAGCCATGGATGAAAATGAAAATCAAAAGTCAAAAGTCAAAAGTCAAAAGTGTGGGATTCGGGCGCAGGTGATTTCGATTTTCGGCTCTGAATTTTTGCTTTTTGATTTTTGCCTTTTGCCTTTTGCTTTTATGGGCGCCACTTGTGAAATTCGTAAATCGGTTCGACCCGCTTGCTCAGCCTATCGTAATCTTCGGGCAAGTCAATGTCTTCGATCACCGCCGGAGCGTCGACCGGGACTTCCAGTGTATCGTTGCGATGTTTGGCGATGAACTCGCGCAACCCCTCGGGGGAATTTTCGTCGAGTTGCATGATGTCGTCGAAATATTTCGCGGCGACAATGATCGGATGACCATGTCGGCCCTGGTAGGTTGGCAGCGCGATGCCTTTGTCGCCTGCGTTGAAGGCGTCGATCAGAGCGTTGATGATCTCTTTGGTGACCATCGGCTGATCGACCAGGGCGATCAGCGCGGCGTCCTCATTCGGGCTGAGCTGCGCCAGACCGGTCTTGATCGAAGTGAGCATGCCCCGCTGATACTCCTCGTTGATCGCGTATTGAACGCCGGCCCCGGCGAGGCTCTGGCGGATTTCCATCTCGCGATGCCCCAGAACGACGAAAATTTCAGCCAGCTGCGAGTTGCGCATCTGATAGACGCATTCGCCGATGACCGTACGCTTGCCCCATTTTAACAACGGCTTGAACGCGCCCCGCATCCGGCTCGATTCGCCCGCGGCCAGAAGAATTCCTGAAATCATAATGAGATTTGCGGCCTCCTAGTTATTCAGCTTTAGATATTTGATCGCTGCGAGAGAGGCAATATAGCATTCAAGAAAAAGAATTTCAGCCACGAATGAACACGAATGAACACGAATAACTTTCTTGGTCCCGGTAATCCTTTTGTTTTCTACCTGCTCGCCCTATTTGTGTTCATTCGTGTTCATTCGTGGCTGAAATTCTTTTTCTTGAATGCTATGGCGCGCACGAAGCAGGGCCGGCAATCAAGTAGTTCAATCGGGCTTTTGATGATGAGGCGAAAAGGAGAATACGGAAAAGTTCAAATTGTCATTTCTGCTCGGGACCTTTGAATATGTCAGCAAGTTGCTCGAATGGCGTGTTGAAACTGTCGTTGCGGACGGCTTGTTTGC
>JAKEEU010000052.1 GCA_022616415.1 Candidatus Zhuqueibacterota bacterium
GCGAGCGTTTTTCAGCGAAGCAATCCTTTGAAAATCAAGAGATTGCTTCGGCAAAAAGCGCCTCGCAATGACTGTAATTTTATCCCTTAACGAGTATATCTTGGGCAGCGCCTGCCTGGGATGGCTGCTTTCTCAAGCTCCATTGTGAGGAAGTAAAGAATGTTGTCGAGCTTGCGCACGGCGATCTTGAAGAGTTGGAGTGATGGAGGGTTGGATCACTGGAACAACACAATCCAATAATCCAACAATCCATGCGATTGCGGTGGTATTCGAGCTACCACTTCGTCCTTGACTTTACTAAAAGATTTGATTATCTTTTGCCGGTTTTGAAACTCAGGTTTTTTGCCGCGGCGGCAATTAGCGGTTGAAAAACTTCGCCAAAAAAGCAAAGATTTGACCCTTGAGCACTAACCCAAGAAAGCCACATGGTGAACACCACACGTCGAGACTTTTTAAATCGCACCGTGATGACGACAGCCGGCTTGGCGCTCGGCCCGTGGCGCCTCCTTGCTGAAAGCTTTACTCCGGAAAATCCTCCCCGCGGCTTGTTGTTCGATCCCGATGAATTGCCGCGCCTGCAAGAAACCATCAAGCATCCCCGCTTTGTGCCGTATTGGAACTCGCTCAAAGATGCCGATCTGGAGAAGGACAAAAAATTCCTGCGTGAATTGAATCTGCTGAATCACGTCTATCATTTTCGTGATGCCAGAATCATTCTCGAACGCACTTCGTTTGTCTACCTGCTCTCCAAAGACGAACGGCACTTGGAAGTAGCCAAGCTTGCCATCGAGCGCATGCTGCAATATAAAAAGTGGGATTATTTTCTCGAAGGCGGCGAGCACACCATCGGCCTGCAACGCGCGCCCGAAGCCACCATTGCCATGTGTTTCGCGCGCGAATGGCTCAGCGAGGTTTTGAGCGCCGAGACCGTCAACGAGATGGAAAAGCAAATTGCCGAAAAAGGTGCGCCAGCTTGCTATCGCACGCTTTACGGCATGCGCCATCCCGATCGCGTGCGCGGCTGGAGCTTCGATCCGGAGAGCGACCATCCATTCAGTGTCGATCTCAGCCGTTGGCCGTTCATTCTCAATTCCACCAATCTCAAAGTCATTCCGATTGCCGGACTCGGACTTGCCGGTTGCATGTTGTATGACAAACATCCGCAAGCGCCGCGCTGGGTCGATCTGGCGCTGCAAAGCGCCCGCGCCTTCGCGCCGATGTTTGGCGCCGACGGCAGTTACGAAGAGGGCATCAGCTACTGGGGCTACACCGCGTTGCACCTCGCGTTAATGCTCGAAGTGTTGTATCGCCAGCTCGGCATTGACGAGCGCAAGTTGATCAACAATTCCGGCACCGTGCGCTATGCACTGCAAATGTCCATG
Source organism: Candidatus Zhuqueibacterota bacterium (assembly GCA_022616415.1). GTDB lineage: Bacteria > Zhuqueibacterota > Zhuqueibacteria > Zhuqueibacterales > Zhuqueibacteraceae > Zhuqueibacter. Next base: position 1,383 of record JAKEEU010000052.1, read on the forward strand.
CCGACAGCCGGCAAGCCGAATGACGCCGTCAATTTCGGTGACGCCAGCGTCATGGGCGATATTTCGGTTTCGGCGTGGGTGGCGCGCATGCACCGCGATCCGATTGCGCAATATGTCATCTCCTCCGTTGGCGAAGTGAAAAGCCATTTTGCCGTCATTTGGTACGACCCAACCGTTTCGCCGCAAACGCCCGGCCCGGAATTGTACGACGTGCGCTTTGCGAATGATTGGGTCGTCTCGCGCACCGGTTGGGACGAACGCAGCTCCGTCGTCGCGTTGCGCAGCGGCACGCCGGCCAATCACGAGCACGCCGATCGCAATAGCGTTATTTTCAAAGCCTACGGGGAACGGCTGTTGCACGACCCGTTCAAAGCGGCTTACCCGTACACCCAACCGCATTGGGTTCTGCGATTAACCGAAGCGCACACCGCCGTGCTCATCGACGGCAAGGGGCATCAATATCACGACGGCCACGAAGGCACTAACGCTTCGTGGGCCAATGCGCAGGTTATCGATTATAAACCAGGCTCACAACATCTCGTCGCCACCAGCGACGCCACCGAAGCCTATAAACTCGTCAACCCGCAAGTCGATCTCGTGCGCCGCACGTTGATCTTTCTCAAACCCGACATGTTGTTGTTCTTCGATCGCGTGCGCTTGAAATCCACCCCCGCCAAAGTGCAACTGCGTTTTCAAATCTATAATGAAGATGGAAAAGGCCTGGCCAAAATTGAGAAAAATGGTTTTCAAATCGAGCGGCCACACGCGAGTCTGCTGGGATCGATCAATTCGCCAAATGCAGTGAGGCTTCGCACCGGCCTCCACAACGTGCCGCAAGACATCGGCGTTTATCCGTATGTCGAAGCCGAAGCGAAAGAAGCGCTGGATCACCTGCTGCTCACCGTTTGCACGGCGCAAGAGGCCGGCAAATCGCATGGCAAAGTAGCGGTCACGATGAAAAGCTCGACTTGGAATATTAGCGGCAAGCACAATCAGCGCGAATTTGTGGTGGAGATCACAGTTGGTGATGACCTCCCTGTTGTGACTGCCAAAACTTAGTGGCAAAATTTTAACAGGATTAACCAACGGATAAAAGCGGCCAACGGATAAGAAAAAAATTGGGTTTAAAACCCGTTGGCAGCCTCTATCCGTTGGAAAATTTTTTTAGTTCATTCGGAGGGCTGAAATAAAGGAGCGCTTGACATGACCGAACACCCCTTTGTCGAATCACAAAATCTTCTCAATCAATCCGAAGTTTTGCGTCAACGTCTCGACGAAAACGGCTACCTGTTTTTCAGAAACCTGCTCGATCACGAGCCGTTGCTCCGCGTCCGCCGGCAAATACTGGAAATTTGTCAGAAACAAGGCTGGCTGTTGAATGGCAGCGACATCATGGAAGGCCGCGGGCGCGCCGATGCCTATTCCGGCTACTTTGAATTTACGCCCGTATATCGAGACATTCAATTGCTCGAAGATTTTCACGCGCTGCCGCATCACCCGAAAATCGTCAACACCCTGGCGGCCGTTTTGGGCGGCGCAATTTTCCCGCATCCCCGCAATATTTCGCGCATTACTTTGCCAGACAGCCTCAAGATGACCACGCCGCCGCACCAAGATTACGTTTTTATCCAGGGCACGCGCCGAGTTTACACCGTCTGGTTTCCGCTAAATGATTGTCCGCGGCCATTGGGCGGATTGGGCATTGCGGCCGGCACGCATCGCCTCGGAATTTTACCCACAAAAAATGCTGAAGGCACCGGCGGCTTGTGTACCGATATCGACGAAACCAAGCAGGAATGGCACACCGGCGATTTTCATCTCGGTGACGTGATCGTTTTCAATGCGCTCACCGTGCACAAAGCCTATCACAACACCACTAAAGACACGCTGCGGCTCTCGTGTGATTTTCGCTATCAACTCGCCAACGAACCGCTGGTGTGGGACACCATTCGTCCGCACATGCAATTGCACAGTTGGGAGACGATCTACGCCAATTGGAAGGCCGATACTTACAAATATTATTGGCACAACTATTCGTTGCAAGTCGTTCCGGGCGTGCATCCCGCGCAAGTGCCGGCGGACGTTCAGTGACCAGTAATCAGTAAGCAGTGATCAGTGATCAGTAACTTATAACTGACGAATCATAACTGAAACATGAATCCCCTGCTTCGCTTCGCCGTCATCGGTCTCGGCGGCATGGCTAAAGCTCATCTCGACGCTGTCGCTTGGTTGGAAAAACTAGGCCTGGCAAAACTGAGTGGCGTGGTCGCCATTGCGATTGATCGCAATCGCTTTCCCGAACTCGTCCAGTCGCTCACGGCACGCCATATTCCGCTGTACGCCTCGATTGAAGAATTTATGCAAAACGCCGCCGGCACCGCCGACGTGCTTACCGTGCCGATTGGCATTCATCAGCATGTGCCGGTGAGTATCGCGGCTTTACGCGCCGGTCTCCATGTTTATTGCGAAAAGCCTGTGGCCGCGACCATTCAGGAAGTGGATCGATTGATTGCGACGCAGAAATCGAGTCGTAAGCTTGTCGGCATCAATTTTCAAAATATCTACAGCGCTTCGATTCAAAATTTAAGAGCGCGAATCTGCGATGGCCGGTTGGGAGAATTGAAATCGGCGGCGCTGATATGCAGTTGGCCGCGCAGCCGCAACTATTATGCTCGCAACGACTGGGCCGGACGATTGCGCAAAGATGGCGATTGGATTCTCGATAGTCCGGCCAACAATGCCATGGGGCATTATTTGCACAATATGCTTTATCTCGCTTCGAATTCATTTGCAGATTCAGCCTTGCCATTGGAAATAACCGCAGAGCTTTATCGCGCGGCTAATATTGAAAGCTACGATACTGCCGCTCTCCGCGTACGCTGCGAGAAAGAGGTTTTAGTGCATTCTTACATGACCCTCGCCGGCGCACCGGTGTACGGCCCGGTGATGGAATTGACGTGCGAAAACGGCAAAGCGACCTGGAAAAATTTCAACGGCGAAACGAGCATCCGTTACCGTGACGGCGGAGAAGAGAAATTTGATAACGGCTCGCCCGAATGGACTTACGAAGGATTTCGGAATTTCGTGCGCGCGATACATGGCGAGGAAAGGCTGCTCTGTCCACCGGAGGTGTGCCGGAGCCACACGCTTTGCGTCAACGGCGCGCACGAGAGCTGTCCGGTCATACAAAATTTTCCGCCTTCGGAAATCACTGTTGTCACCGACAAAGAGATGCCGCCCTCTGATGCGATAGCTGTTTTTGATCGCGTGCCGAATTTGAATACGCTGCTGCAAAGAGCCTTTGAACAGAGAAAGCTGCTATCAGAAATGGGCATCCCGTGGGCGGTCGCGGGCAAACCGTTCAATCTGCAGAGCTACGATCACTTTCCTGCACCGAATGGAAATTTTGCAAAAAGGAATTTATAGCTAAATCCGTTGTTTCTGTAATGCCTCACTTGGATGGACCGTCCGGACGCTGAACCTCGAGAACTTGCCAGAATCGCGTATGACAAAGCGTCCGGACGGTGCTCTTCCACCCATGAGGCATTACTTGTTTCTTGTGTTTGCGCTTGCTTTTGATGCTTTCCGATGTTAGCTTAAAACAGCATCGCGAAAACAGTCAAAAGGAGCTGATGAATGAGATATTTTAATACCTCCGGCCCTTGCAATCCCACGGAGCATTATACTGTCCTGCGAAAAGAGCTGATCGCCCAAGGATTGGACAAAGTTCACAAGGGAAGATACCTTACGATCTTCGCACCGAGACAGGCCGGCAAAACGACTTATTTTCAGCTTCTCTTAGAAGAGCTGCGGAAAGATCGACGCTATACGCCGATTTGGATCAGCTCGGAAAATTTGCTTGGTGCCACTAAAAAAGAGTTTTATGAAGTTTTGAATCATAAGCTGGGTCGGGAACTGGCAGAGTATGGGGTCAAGTCTCCTCTTGTCATCAGAAATCAGTTACATCTGGCGCGATTTTTTGAGGAAATTCGGAACCAATGCCAGGCGGTGGTGATGGTGATCGATGAATTCGAGGGCATACCGAAACAGCGAGTAGGCGAGCTGATGCACACGTTTCGGGCCATCTACCACGAACGCAAACACTCCGCCTTGCATTCGCTCATTCTCGTTGGCGTCAGCACGATCGCCGATTTGATTGTTTCTGCTTCAACCTCGCCTTTCAATATCGTTGGCGAGCTGAAGATTCCCTATTTCTCGTCGGAGGAAGTCAGCGATTTGATCGGGCAATACACCAGAGACAACGGGCAGCCGTTTGATCGGGAGGTTGTCAAAGCGATCTATGAAAACACCGGCGGCCAACCCGGTTTGGTATCCGGCTTGTGCGCTCATCTTGTGGAGCAAGTTGCCACCGACCGCACCAAGCCGGTCACGATGGATGATTTTTATCGCACCCTCAAACATTTTCTCACGGAAAGATTCGACAAAAACATCTTGAACATCGTGCAAAAAGCGCGAGCGAAACAACCCTTTATGTTGAAGTTGTTGTTTGCCGATGTCGATATATCCTTCACTGTCGACGACCCTGATATTGGATATCTTTATGCCAACGGCGTCGTTGAAAACGTCGATGGCTACACGGACATAGCGGTGCCATTATATAAAAAACGTTTGCTGACAGCCTTTCGACCGACGGTGAATGGAGAAATCGGTTATTACGTCTCAGCGCATGACACGTTTAATGAATATTTTTCAAAAGACGGCTTGAATCTCAAAGCCATCCTGCAACGGTACGTTGAGTATGTGGGAAGACGCGGCTACCAGGCTTTTGACACCAAACATCTGAAAGAAGGCGCCTGGCATTATTCCCTCGATGGGTTCATCAATTTTTTTGTCGAGCGTCTGGGCGGCCAAACTTTTACCGAGGTGCCTTCCGGAAGGGGCCGGACGGATATCATGATTCTCTTCCGCAATAAAAAATATATCATCGAGACCAAAATCTTCACCGACCAGACTTATTTTCAACAAGGCAAAAGGCAGTTGGCAGAATATCTCAAGACCGAAGGCTTGGAGGTCGGTTACTATGTTGTCTTTAGCAAAAAACATGCTGAAGACGATGTGTTAGAGGAAGAAGAAGTCATTGATGGCAAGCGCATCGTCACGCGCATCATTCGCGTCAATTTTGAAAGGCCCAGCCGCAGAAAAAAGAAAAAGAAATGAGCTACCGCCGCATCGCCACGCTCAAAACCGCCACCGACTTCCGCAATTATCTGGCGCAGTCAGGCGTGGATTTAAATTTCGACGAACACGTGCAAAGTGGGTCGACTTCCCCGCTTGCCCAGCCGTTTCAATTAACCAACGGTTTCAAAATCGGCAATCGCTTCGCCATTCTGCCGATGGAAGGCTGGGACGGCACCACCGATGGCAAACCCACCGAGCCGACTATCCGGCGCTGGCAGCGCTTTGGCCAGAGCGGCGCCAAGCTGATTTGGGGCGGCGAGGCGGTCGCCGTGCGCGAAGACGGCCGCGCCAATCCGAATCAGTTGCTTATTACTGAAAAAAATCTCGGCAATATTTCGGCGCTGCGCGAGACGTTAGTGCAAGCTCACGAAGCACGCTTTCGACGCAGCGATGATTTATTGGTGGGATTGCAACTGACGCATTCCGGTCGTTTTGCGAAACCCACGCGCAAGGATCGAATGGAGCCGAAAATTCTCTATCATCATCCCCTGCTCGATGCTAAATTCCATCTCTCACCCGACACGCCGGTAATGAGCGATGACGAAATCGCCTGGCTTGTTGCTGATTTTGTTCAAGCGGCGGCGTTAGCGCACCGCGCCGGTTTTGCTTTCGTTGACATCAAACATTGCCACGGTTATTTAGGGCACGAATTTCTCAGCGCCGTGGATCGCTCCGGCCGTTACGGTGGCAGTTTCGAGAATCGCACCCGCTTTCTGCGCGAAATCGTCGCCGGCATTCGCGCCAATGTGCCTGGAATGGAAATCGGCGTTCGCCTCAGCGCCTTTGATTTCATTCCATTCCGCGCCGGCGCGGATAATATTGGGCGGCCGGAACAAATCGAAGAAAAGTATCGCTACGCCTTTGGCGGCGATGGCACCGGAGTTGGCATTGATCTGACCGAGCCGTACGCTTTTCTCGATTTGCTCGCGGAGTTGAAAATTCAGCTCATTTGCATCTCCGCCGGTAGCCCTTATTACAATCCGCACATTCAACGCCCGGCGGTCTTTCCTCCTTCTGATGGTTATCAACCGCCGGAAGATCCACTCGTTGGCGTGGCGCGGCAAATCAACGTCACCGCCAAACTCAAACAATATCGTCCCGATCTCACTTTTGTCGGCACCGGCTATACCTATCTGCAAGAGTGGCTGCCGCATGTCGCGCAGCATGTCGTTCGTATGGGAAAAGTTGATTTCGTCGGTTACGGACGTATGGTTTTGACATATCCCGATTTTGCCGCTGACGTGCTGACTGGCAAACCGTTGCAGCGCAAACGTATCTGCCGCACCTTCAGTGATTGCACCACGGCGCCGCGCAATGGGTTGATTTCGGGGTGTTATCCGCTGGATGAATATTATAAAGAACGGCCGGAGGCGGCAATATTAGCCAGGGTCAAATCCAAAGAGCCGGAGAAGATGAAGAAGATCAAGGTGTAAATAGGCGCGGCAACGACGTAAAACCACAACAAACCGAGCTTGACTTTTCCGAAAAAGTTGCGTAGCTTTGTATAAATCTATCATCGCTGCATAAAAGAAAAGGCGCTGATTATCATGGAGGCTAATATGCAAACATACACTTTGCCGCGCGAGGCCTTTAATTTATTGCTCGAAGCGCTTGGAGGGCAACAAAAGGCGGAAGTCTTTGCCAAGTCTATGGAGTCATTTCTCGTTGCCATCGAAAACAAAGCTACAGCCGAAATTGTTGACAAAAAGGAAATGATAAAAATTGAGGTTCGGGATGAGCTCAGAAAAGAGCTGGTAACCAGAGAGATATTTGATGAGACTCTTAAAAGCTTAAGAAACGAGATCAGGGAGAGGTTCAACGTCGTCGACGAGAAATTCAAAGGCGTCGATGAGAAATTCAAAGGCGTCGATGAGAAATTCAAAGGCGTCGACGAGAAATTCAAAGGCGTCGACGAAAAGCTCAAGAGTCTGGAGGACCGGATGGTCGAGAAATTCAAGAGCCTTGATTTCAAGCTGAATCTTTTTCTAGCAATCGCGCTGATTGCTTTGACGTTTGCTAATCCGGCTTTTGTCGAGTTAATTAAAAAAATATTTTAACATGAGCAAAGCAAAATGTTGAATAATCGTCTATCCGATGCACAAAAAACCTTCTTTGAACAGAACGGCTATTTGATCGGCCTGCCGCCAGTCTTTACGCCTGAAGAAGTGCGGCAAATGAACGCCGGCCTGGATGAGTTAATGAAACTCTTGCGCCCCGGTGAGGATTCCAAAGAAATTCGCGAATGGCACGAGAGCAGCCGTTTTCTTTACGACATCTGTATGAACGAGACGATTTTAGATTATGTGGAGGATTTGCTTGGCCCGTTTTATTTTTGGGCATCAAACTTTTTCATCAAGGAACCTCACAGCAAATCGACGGTCGGCTGGCACCAGGATGCTTATTACTGGCCGCTGGAGCCGCACGAGTCGTTGACCGTCTGGATCGCGATGGATGATGTTGATGAAGAAAACGCGGCGATGCAAGTCATTCCCGGCTCGCACAAGGTCGGGTTGCTGAAACACGCGCGTTCACAAGCAACCGACTCGGTGCTCACGCTCGAGTGCGAAAAAGGGCAGTTCCGCGAAGATAGCGCCGTCTCGCTGATTTTGAAAGCCGGACAAATTTCCATCCACGACGATAACGTCGTCCACGGCTCACCGGCCAACCGCTCCAATCGCCGCCGCGCCGGTTTGACGGCGCGTTATTCGAGCACCAAAGTCAAATGCGATCTGTCCATCAATCCGCATTTCAAAACCTACTTGTGCCGTGGCGTGGATGCGTACCGCCACAATCCCATCGGCGCCGTGCCAAAACAAATGTACGGCCGTCTCGAACGCAAGCATATCAGCGTGGAAGAGGCGGGTGATGATGCCGAGAGAAAATTAGGATTGAAATAATCACAAATTTTTATTTGTGGTTTACAGTTTCTTTTCTTATTTTTCTATTGCGAAGTTGGGCTTGTTATATACGTTAGTGAAATGAAAGGATGGACAAAATGGATTCGTTGACTGAAACGAATGGCCAAAGCATCGTCCTGAAGTTACCCGCGCAAATCGCCAAGGAAGCGGAAGTGTTGTTTCCGCAAATGGATTTGAATGCGCTTACCTTGATGCTTCTGGAAAAATACTTGCGTCATCAAAAACGCAAGCTATTAGCGCAGCAATATAGACAATACTATCAAACGCTCTCTGATGATGATCGTGCCGAGGAAAAACAGATGCTGGCTGATTTCGCCACGTTGGAGGATGAAGTGAACGCGTTCATTGAGGCGGAGGAGGTCAATGGAGGTTCATGAAGGGGATATCTTTCTGGCGAATATGGACCCGACCGTTGGCGTCGAAATCAAAAAGACACGGCCGGTTATTGTTGTGTCCAATGAATGGATCAACCAATTTAGCCAGTTGGTCGTTGTGGTGCCGGTTACGACTTCGACGCAAAAAGTATCACCCAGCCATGTTCTGATTCCGTCAGGACAAGGTGGATTAAATCATTTATCAAAAGCGCTGGCTGAGCAGATTCGGGCAATGGATAAATCACGATTAGTTCAGCAACTTGGAAAATTAGAAAAAGAATACATGGCAAAACTTCATGATGCCATTCGCAACACATTGAACATGATTTGACGGCTTCGTTACAACTTTGCCGCTTCTCTGACGCCTTCCAAAACCCGATTCACCTCCTCGAACGAATTGTAAATATGCCACGAAGTCCGCAGTGCATTCACACCGACTTCACCGACGCCTCGCGTACGCAGTTTATATTTTTCCGTGAGAAAACTTTGCAGCTTCAGATAGTCGATATTTTTCATTTTAAATGTGATCATGGCGCTGCGCTCGGCTTGATTGAGCGGCGAGAGAATTTCGACATTCGGAATCTCCTTCAAACCATCCAGCAACGCCGTTGACAGCGCCGCATCGCGATTCCACACATTTTCCATGCCGATCTTCATCAGAAAGTCGATTCCCGCGCCCAGTCCGACAAACAGCGGTGTACTCACCGTGCCGTATTCGTAGCGTTGCGCGGTGGGGTGAAAAGTCAGCTCGCCGGTCAGCAGATCGTGGCTTTTATCCGAATACGCGCCGACTTCAATGGGCTGAATGATGTCGAGCATGTCTTTGCGTACGTAGAGCAAACCCGTTCCTTTCGGCCCAACCAACCATTTATGGCCGCTGGTGGCATAGGCATCACAACCGATATCGTGCAAATTAAAAATTAGCATACCGGCAGTTTGTGCCCCATCAACAAAAAGCCACGAGTTCCTGGCTTTCGCCATTGCCGCGATTTCTTTGACCGGCAAAACCTGCCCCGTCGTTGTCGTCGCATGCGGCACGCTGATCACGCGCGTGCGTTTGGAAATCAAGCGTTCGATACGGTCGAGATTTTCTTGCGCCGATTTTGTGGATGGCTCAAAAAGTTTGAGCACGATGCCATCGCGCTTTTGCCGCGCCAACCACGGCACCGCATTTCCCACATGCTCGTGCGTCGTCGTGATCACCTCGTCGCCGCGTTTTAACGGCAATCCGTTGCAAACGATATTGATGCCCTCGGTGGCGTTGCGCGTGTACGCGATCTCTTCGGCGTCGCAGCCGAGCAGCGCCGCGGCTTTCTGTTTGATGCTCGACCAAAGCTGCTCGCTGTGGCCGGTCTCAGAAATTTTTTCGAGTTCATTCATCCGCGAAACCACCGCGTCAATCACCACATACGGCGAAGCGCCCAAGCCGCCGGTATTGAGATAAGCGCGCTCGCGCGCCAACGGAAACTGCTCGCGAACCAATGCCCAATAGCGCTCGTCGTTGGCATCATTGCCGCGACGAATAAAATCGTCGAGACGGCGCAGCTTGGCCAGCGTCTCGTAACGAAATAGCGGCGCGCCGAGAATGGCTGCAAATCCACCCGCGAAACGGTTTATAAATGTGCGTCTTTGCATCTTGGTTCTCCATGACAAGTTCAAAACAAACCCGTTTAAGATAATTCGGCCGATCCCCAATTGCAAGTCTTCCGAGAAAAAATTTTGAAATAATGCTTGCCATTCTTTGCCGTTCTTTGCATATTTTACTCCGCAACTGTTGCCCGTCGTCTGCGCTTGTCCATCTCATCCGGAGGTTGTCCTGGTCCGGTTGGAAGGTTTTGAAAACGTTCATCGTCAAAAACAAACCGAAGGTATCACTAGCGAGGTGCCATGCACTTTCTCGGCCTTCATCTGATCGATTGGCTCATTCTGGCGGGTTATTTTGCGAGCATGATTTGGATTGGCAAATGGGCGAACAAGAAAATCAAGAACACCACCGATTTTTATCAAGGGGGAAGACGGCTGGGCAAAGTGCTGAACACCTTCTTGTGGTTCGGCAACATCACCAGCGCCGATCAATCCTCCGGTGTGGCGCGTGAAATTTACCGGCAAGGCTTGCAAGGTGTTTGGTTTCAAAATCTCGTGCTTTTTCATACCCCGTTTCAGTGGCTCTATCTGGCTCTTTTCCAGCGCCGCGCGCGCTATATCGCCAACGGCGATATTTATCTCCATCGTTTTGAGAGCCGGTTTCTCGCCGGCCTGTTCACGTTTTGTTTGATCGCCAGCACGGTTTACGGCGGTTCAATCGGATTTCTGCTCATGGGCAAAACGCTGCAAGCCATGATGGTGAAGCCCGAGCAAGCTTACACCGCCGCCGAACGGCAAAGCGTGCAGGAATTCAACGAGCTGCAAGAGTTGGAGAAAAAATCCGGTTTTGCGGCATTGACGCCAGCAGAGAAAACCCGCCTGAGCATTCTGCAGGAAAAAGCCAAGCGCGGCGACATCCAAGCCTACGTTTCTTATTTGAGCTTGCCGTGGTTCTATATTTTTTATGCCGCGGTGATCGCGGCCTACACCATCATGGGCGGACTGCTGGCGGTGGCGATCACCGACGTGATTCAAGGCTTGATGCTCGTTTTCCTTTCGCTCGCGTTGATTCCGGCGGGACTGAAAGCGCTGGGCGGATTTGCCGGACTGCACGCCAAAGTGCCGGCAGAATACTTTTCGCTCTTCGGTTCGGATGTCACCAGCGAATATACTTGGTACTACGTGGCGGCGGCAGTAACGATCAATCTGGTGGTCAATGCGCCGCGGGCATTTACCATCGGCGGCTCGGCGCGAGACGATAACGCGGCACGCCTCGGTTTTGTCGCCGGCTCCTTTGCAAAGCGCTTTATGATGATCGGCTGGGCCTTGACCGGTTTGATCGCGCTCGGCCTTTATGCCGGCCGGCTTTCGGATCCAACCAATATTTGGGGAATAATGACGCGTGAACTTTTAGGCGTCGGCTTCATCGGGTTGATGATCGCCGCCATTTTTTCCGCGAACATGGATCAGTCCAGCGCTGCTGGTTTGGAGTGGAGCGCCGCATTCATCAAAAATGTCTTGCTGCCGATTCGGCCCAATATCAGTGAAAAAGCCCAGGTTCTGATCGGGCGGCTCATCATCATTTTGGGATTGCTGGGCACGGTTTATTTTTCCTTGCAGGTGGACGACATCTTCGTCGTGTTTAAATATATTCTTTCGATTTTGACGACCATAGGCCCGGCAATCTGGTTGGTGTTTTTCTGGCGGCGCCTGACCACCGCGGCAGTCGCCACCCAAATGATTCTTTCGGTTTTCATTACAATTGCCATGCCGAACCTCGTTCCGCTCATCAACAACAACCGCGAGAATCCGGCGCTGACCATTCAAACCCTGGCGCGTACCGCAGTGATACAAACCAAAGCCATTGAGGAAGACGTAGCTGCCGGCCGCGCCCAGCACGTCGGCCAGATCATCGAGAAAACCAAAACCGCGCCGCCATCCGGCATTTTTTACGAAACCGTGGTGCGCAAGAATCCCGAAGATCCGAATTCGCCGTGGGTCGGCCAGGGCATGTTCCGGACGCAGGTTTATTTGGTCTCGCTCGCCGGCGTCGATTTTACCCAAATGACCAAAGCGCAAGTGGCGACGGCGTCTTTTCTTTTTGATATCATCTTTCCCTTTGTGGTATTGTTCGGCGTCAGTCTCGTCACCAAGCGCAACTCGGAAAAAGTCTTGCGCGAATTTTACGCCGCCATACACACGCCGGTGGTGGCCGATCCGGAGGAAGACGCCCGGCACGTTCAAGCCGCCATCGACGATCCCGAAATCGTCGAGCGTGACAAGATTTTCCCCGGCACGGATTGGGAGTTTTGGAAGCCGACCAAGGCGGATATTTACGGCTTCATTTTGTGTTGGGTGCTTATTGGGTCGATCATTTGGCTTTATGGGGCGATCATGCGGATTGGGGCGTAACTGGTTGCTCGTTGCTGGTGGCTGTCAATATGCAACTTTGATATTTCAAATTGTCAACTGATAACTGATCACTGATAACTGGTAACTCAAGAATAATGAAACCCTCCTACCGACATTTCCAAGAATCTCTGAAACTCATCCCTTGGGGCACGCAAACCAATGCCAAGCGCCCCTATCCGTTTTTTGAAGAAACCATGCCCAAGTTCATCGAACGCGGCAACGGCTGTCGCCTTTGGGATATGGAAGGAAACGAATATATCGACTTTCGCCTCAGCCTCGGCCCGGTGACATTGGGCTATTGTTATGATGAAGTCGATGAGGCCGTTCGGGCGCAAATAAAGAAAGGCGTGCTCTTCAGCATGGCCAGTCCCATTGAGTTGGAATTGGCGCAGCTTCTGCACGAAGTCGTGCCCAACGCCGAGATGTGCCGTTTCATGAAAACCGGCGAGGATGCCAATCTCTGCAACGTTCGCATCGCCCGCGCTTACACCAAACGCGACATGATCATCGTCAGCGGCTACCACGGCTATCCCGATTGGTTTGCCACCGAAGACAGCCCCAACAACGGTGTTCCTGCCATCATCAAAGATTACGTCAAAATTGCGCCATGGGGAAATCTCGATGTTGCCGAGAAACTCATTCGCCAGTACAACGAACAACTGGCTTGCGTGATTGCCGTTCCGTATGATCTCAACGAAGATACGAGCGGCAACTATATTCACCATCTGCGCAAATTAACGAAAGAATACGGCATTTTGCTGGTGCTGGACGAAGTGCTCACCGGTTTTCGTCTCGCGCTCGGCGGCGCGCAGGAATATTATGGCGTCGATGCCGATCTCGCGAGTTATGCCAAAGCGATGGCGAACGGCTATCCGATTTCGACCTATCTCGGCAAGCGTCAATACATGGAACAATTGAACAAGTTCAAAATAACGACGACGTATGCCGGCGAGACACTGTCGATTGCCGCGGCGATTGCAACGATCAAAATTATGAAACGCGAGAAAGTTCACGAGCACATTTGGGCGATGGGCAAGAGTTTGATGAGTGGCTTCAACATTATAGCAAGAGAACTCAACATCGAAGCGCATGCGGCAGGTTTGCCGCCGGCGCCGTTTCTGAAATTCAATACACCAGATTCTGCTTACAACGCACGCCTTGAATATTTCTGGTTTCGTGAGCTTTTCCGCGAAGGGGTTTTCGTTATTTTGCGCTGGTTCATTTCTTACTCTCACAAACCGGCTGATATCGATGAGACCATTGACAAAGCGCGAAAAGCTCTCAAACGCGCTTTGGAAGCTGAACCCAAAGAGTGGGAGAATGTGAAACCGTTTTTCTGGTGAAAATTCATACTCTTACTTCTACTCGTACTCATACTCGCCTTTAAAGTTTTTGAAAAGCGCGTATGAGTAGGAGTATGAGGAAGACAAGGAAATGGAGAAATGAACGAACGCATTTACCTCGACTGCTACGCTATGGTCGGCAGGCGCGGCCAGAAGGATGTTGAAACACCCTACGAAACCGAAGTGCTGCTCGACGAAATGGAATGGTGCGGCATTCACGGCGCGTTGATCGCGCATTGGGTCGGCAAAGAATATGACCCGATGTACGGCAATCGCAAACTTATGCACGAGCTTAAAAAGAGTCCGCGGCTTTACGGCGTGTGGACGGCCATGCCGAGTCACACCGGCGAGATGTCGCCGCCCAAAGATGTTGTCAAAGAGATGCAGGACAACGGCATTCGCGCTGCCAAGATGTATCCGCGCACGCACCATTATTTTTTCAACGAAGATACTTGCGGTGCGCTTTTGTCGGAACTTGAAAAGCACGAGATTCTTCTACTCCTCGAAGGCGGCCACATGTACGCGCCGGATATTTTCGAGCCATCCAATCAGGTTCTGCTCGCCGATCTCGATGCCATGCTCACCCGCCATCCGAACTTGCCCGTGCTCTTGCAAGGCAGCCGCTGGGAGGCGACACGCTATCTGCACACATTGATGACCAAGCACAAAAATCTTTATCTCGAGTTTTCGGCCAACCAATCCAATCGCGCCATGGAAGTGTATGCCAATTGGTTCGGCGCGCAGCGCATGCTCTTCGGCACCGGCGCGCTGGATAAATCGCCAGGAGCAGCGAAGTCGTTTATTGATTACTGCATGCTGTCCGAAGAAGAAAAGGCCGCCATCGCCGGACGTAATCTCGCCCGGCTGCTCAAATTTGATTCTCTTCCCAAGCCTTACAACGAGAAAGAAGTCGATGATCCAATTCTCGTTGTCGCCAAAGCTGGAAAGCCACTTAATGATATTCTCGTGATTGATGCCCACGCCCATATCTCACACGACGACGCGGTTGGCACCGGCTTCATGCACCAACCCTTTTCCGACGATAAAAGCATGTTCGAGCGCGCCAAACTCATGGGCATCGATGCGATGTGCATCAGCTCGTGGATTGGCATTTGGACGGATTACGAGGATGGCAACGAAATCGTGCGCACCGCGATGACGCGCTACCCAGGTTTTTATCATGGCTACGCCACGCTGCAGCCCCAATACGTCAAAAACTGGGAAGCCGATTTGCGCAAAGTTCATGAGCAATACAAAATGCAAGGCCTCAAGCCGTACAACCCGCGCACTGGCATTCCCTACAACGACAAATTGTGGGCGCCGTGGTTCGAGTATGGCAATCGCATGAATGCATATATGCTGTTGCATCCATCACCGAATTTTACTGTTGAGATCAATGAGATTGCGCCGAAGTATCCGAACATGAGCCATATCATCGCGCACTGCGGCAGTTCATTCGACACGGCGCGCCAAGGCATCGACGCCGCGCTGAAATTTCCCAACGTCTTTTTGGAAATCACGCTGACTGCTGTCACCTACCGCGTCATCGAATTTATGGTCAAGCATGTTGGCGCCGAACGTGTGCTCTTCGGCACCGACCAGCCGATGCGCGATCCCATTCCGCAATTCGGCTGGATGGCGTACTCGCATTGCACGTTTGAAGAGAAGAAGAAGATGTTTGGTTTGAATATGCAGAAGATTATTGAAAGGGTTAAACAATATTAACCGGAGTTGTGCAAAAAATTTAAAAAACTCCAACGGATGAATTAAGACCAACTGATAAAAACATCCGTTGGTCTTAATTCATCCGTTGGTGAGTTTTTGGGTAACGGCGAGAGAGAACAATTATGTCTGGTCGACCTTATATCTTGGCTGAAACAACCTGGAAAACCGTTCGCGAAACTCCCTACGAAGTCGCCATACTGCCCTGGGGCGCGACCGAGGCGCACAATTACCATTTGCCTTATTCAACCGATGTCGTGGAGAGCAACCGCATCGCCGCCGAGGCTGCGCGTCTCGCTTGGGATGCCGGCGCACGGGTGATTGTGTTGCCAACGGTTCCATTCGGCGTGAACACGGGTCAACTCGACATCAAACTCACTCTCAACATGAATCCGAGCACACAACTCGCCGTGCTCAACGATATTGCGGCCTCTCTTGCACATCAAGGCATTCCAAAATTGGCCGTCCTCAACGGACATGGCGGCAACGATTTTCGGCAGATCATCCGCGAGCTTTTGCCGAAGCACAAAATTTTCATCTGCACGCTGGATTGGTATCGCATCGTCGATGCTTCGCAGTTTTTTGATGAACCTGGCGATCACGCCGGAGAAATGGAAACCAGCTTGATGCAGTTGTTTGTGCCCGAATGGGTGCTGCCGCTTTCCGAAGCCGGTGATGGAAAAGCGCTAAAGTTCAAACTACAAGGCCTGCGCGAAGGCTGGGTTTGGACTCAACGCGAATGGTTGAAAACGACAGCAGACACCGGCGTGGGAAATCCGAAAGCGGCGACACCGGAAAAGGGACAGCGCTATTTTGAAGCCGTGACGAAAAAGATCGCTGGATTTTTGGTGGAGTTGGCCAAGGCTGACGTGCGAGATTTGTATGAATAGCTAAGCGTTCTAAAGACCATGATGACGATTCGATGTGCTCCAACAAGCGAGCTAATAAGAGTTGAAACCTTCTACCGCGAAACTGCTTATTACGGCGGCTTAAACGCGGCCGATACGGTAATCGTTGCTGAGAGCGACGGCGAATTAGTGGGTGCGGTCCGACTTTGTGAAGAGGAAGGCATTCTTGTGCTTCGCGGGATGAGGGTTCGGGAAGATTTTCGCAGACGAGGTGTGGGAACGCAAATCCTTGCTGCGGTTGACAGATTCGTCGGAGAACGCCGGTGCTATTGCATTGCCCATCGTTATTTGCGATCCTTTTATGGCCAGATCGAATTTGACGAGATTCAACTGACTGCAGCACCAGCCTTTCTTCAGCACCGCCTGGCAAAATATACCGAGCAGGGGCTTGACGTGATTATTATGGCGAGAGAGCGGAAGCCGAAATCGATTACTGCGGTTACTTGAAAAATTACGGAAAGAAGTGGTCAGCAAAAATTTTGATGGGCGATAATTTGAATTATGAGCTCAAGAAGGCGTTGAAGGTTTGATGAATAAGTAAAGTGGAGTGACAATCGTGAATGAAATTGAAAGCAAAGGCCGCAGCCCGTTTTTTCCGGACCAGCCGGTTCCCGTCGAACTTTTTATGGGAAGAGCGGAACAACTCCGGCACCTCATGACTCGCGCCGTCGGCCAGGTGGCGGAAGGAAAACCCGTTTCGGTTTTTTTGGAGGGCGAGTATGGAATTGGCAAAACTTCCGTTGCCCGTTTTGCCCAATGGTTGGCCGAGCGCAATCATGGACTTCTGGGAATCTATGCGACGCTCGAACGCGCGGAGAGCATGGATGACGTCGGCGCGGCAGTGCTGGAAGCGACGCTGCGATCCGGCGCCTACAATCCCAAACTCGGCGAAAAAATTCGGGAGGGATTTGCCAAGTTCGTTGGGGAGCAAAGTCTTTTCGGCGTGACCATTCATGCCGAAGCGCTTCGCAAGGAAGCGCCGAATATCACACGCGGGCTTCTGCCTTTTTTGACGCAGACACTCGAACGGGTTCGCGCCGACGGCGCGCGTGGCATCTTCCTGGTTTTGGATGAAATCAATGGCATCGTGAGCAATCCGAAGTTTGCGCCTTTTTTGAAAGGCATTGTGGACTCCAATGCCGCGATCTCTCTTGAGAGGCCAACGTTGCCACTTTTGCTCATGCTCTGCGGTGTCGCGGAGCGCCGCCGGCAATTGATCGCCCAGCACGAACCGGTTGGTCGAATCTTTGATGTCGTCAGCATCGAGCGGATGACCGAAGAAGAAATGAGCGGATTTTTTCGCAAAGCCTTTGATTCAGCGCACATGGCAGTTGAGCCTGGCGCGATGGATATCATGACGCATTACGCTGCCGGATTTCCCAAGGTCATGCACTTGATCGGAAATGCCGCCTATTGGTTGGATCGTGATGGCCGCATCGACAAAGACGATGCCATGAATGCAGTGGTCCTGGCTGCCGAAGAAGTTGGAAAACGATACGTCGATCAACAAGTTTATGCCGCCTTGCGGAGCGCTGATTATCGTTCCATTCTTGCCAAGATTGCCCGCATGGGGCCCGACACCATGAGTTTTACAAAAGGTGACGTGGTCAAGGGGCTTACAGAAAAGGAAAAAGGGAAGCTCAATAACTTTCTCCAAAAAATGAAACGCCTGGGTGTCTTGCGCTCCGGCGAAGTGCAGGGCGAATATGTTTTCACAGTTCGGATGGTGCGACTTTACATTTGGCTGCAAAGCCTGCAAAAGGAAAAGTTAAAGAACTGATGGCGTCATGCGACTGAAATCACTTTTTGTCATTCTGCTGTTGAACTGCCAACTGTTTGCCCAAAACCTTGACTTGCTCACGCACCACGCCTCCGGAAAATACCGCGGCATGGCGGGTGCGGGAATGGCGGCCGTGCAAGGTGTTTCATCGGTCGATTTCAATCCGGCAGGTTTGGCGGGCACACAACACATTTCCTTTTCAACTTCGCAGAGCACGACTTACTACCGCTACGCGCTCTTCAGACAAAATGTAGATAAGTGGGCATTCAATCTTGACTGGCACAGCTCACAATACAATTTTGAGAATATCCTTGCGGTCATTCCCCTCAACAAGAAAATTGGTTTGGGAATCGGCTACATTCAAAAACTCAATCCTTTCCTCAAAAATAGCAGAAGAGCGATTACGGGCAGCAGCCTGATTAATCAAGTGACGGATGGAAGCGTCTATGCGCTCACCGTGGCTTCGGGTGTCACCATCTCCAAAAACATTTTGCTGGGCATTTCACTTGCCAGATACACTGGAACCGTCACCAGCAAACTGCAGGGTGACAATCACGGCCGCGAGCTTTTCAAATCGGCCCAATTGGAAAGTGATCTCAAAGGCATGAATTTTGATCTCGGCATAATATTCAAAAGCGAAAAATTCAGCGCCGGTGTCGCCTTCGCGCCGCCGTTTGAGTTGACCGTTGACACGCAGAAGCAAATCTCCGAAGACAACTCGTACGCATCGCTTTTCCCCAATTACGATCAAACCAAATGGAAAATGCCGTGGATTGGCCGCCTTGGTTTCGCTTATACCGGTTATCAGAATTGGACTTTTGCTTTTGACCTGGAAACCCATCACTATGAAAGTTCGGAGGTGCGGTTGAATTTGGTCGAATTCGGCGGCGCGCCGAATTGGAAGGACAGCAACATTTTACGAGCAGGGATCGAGTTTTATCCGTTCCGCCGCCCGCATTTGCCGGTGAGATTGGGCTATGCCTATATTCCACAACTCTATGCCTCGAACCAAGCCATTGGAGAAGGGAATACTATTTTGTCGTATGAGAACACGAAGCAAAATATCAGACACCTTTTTGCCGCCGGAACGAAGCTGTCTTATTCAAATTTCATTCTGAACCTCGGACTTGAGTATGCGTTGCTCAAATGGCACCGAGATTTGCAGACTCTCGATAGCATCGTGGATGATTACAAAGAGAAAAACTACGTCCTTGCTGCTGAGTTGATTTGCTCTTTTCAACAATGAAAAAGCGAAAATTTGGCAATACCGATCTCTTGGTGAGTGAAGTTGGTTTTGGTGCGTGGGGAATCGGCGGCCCGGCGATGGCCGGCGCCATACCGATTGGTTGGGGCAAGGTCGATGACGCCGCGTCTATTCGCGCGCTTGAAAAGTCTGTCGATCTTGGCATTAATTTTTTTGATACGGCGGACTTTTACGGTTTCGGCCATTCCGAAGAGTTGATTGGCAAAGTCTTGGGAAATCGCCGAGACGTCATCATCGCCACCAAAGTCGGCCATCGACTCGCCAACGGCGGCTCCATTGTTTTGGATTATTCCAAAGCGCATATTCTTAAAGCCTGCGAAGCCAGTCTGAAAAAATTGCAGCGCGATGCCATCGATTATTATCAACTGCACTCCGCCAAGCGCGAGCATTTGGAGAAGGGCGAATGTGTTGAAGCCATGAGGATGCTGCAAGCGCAGGGCAAAATTCGCTATTGGGGAATTTCGCTCAACACGTTCAATCCCCATCCCGAAGCCGAGTTTATGATGCAGCAGCAGTTGGGTTCGGGTTTTCAAATCGTGTTGAACATCATCAACCAGCGCGCGTTGGAGCTGATCAGAACAGCGCACATGCAGAATTACGGCATCATTGCGCGCATGCCGCTGCAGTTCGGCTTATTGACAGGGAAATTTGCGCCAACGACGCGTTTTGATAAAAACGACCATCGCCATTTCAGATTGCCACCGGCTTTATTGGAAGCCGCGCTGCACGATCTTGCCGAAGTTTGGCCGCTGTGCAAAAAATATAAGATCTCACCAACTTCCCTGAGTTTGAGCTTCATCTTGAGCTTTCCCGAAGTTTCAACCGTTATTCCTGGCATCAAAACCGTCGAACAGGCGGTGGAAAACACCACGGACATTGTTCAATTGCAGGATGAAGATATAAAATCTCTGATGCAGCTTTACCACGACAAATTGTGCAAGCTGGTTGATCTCATGGAAAGAATCGGGTAGCAAAAGTGGCTGCTAACAGAGGAAATCATGATGTCCAAAATTCCCACGCGGACGAAACGCAACCAAATAGAAAAAGCGCACGCAAAGACGCCGAGACGCAAAGGATACGCAAAGTTTTGGCCTGTTTTTAAATTTCTACGTACCTGTAAGGAAAGAATTGAGCGAATTGTTCACAGGTTGGAAGAATAGCTGTTTTTGCTTTTCTCTGCGTGATCTTTGCGCCTTTGCGTCTTTGCGTGATAGTTTTTGTTTTATTGCAATGATTCGACTCTTGAGAGTAAAGAATGACAAACGATTCCAAGCAAACCCTCGCCCTCGAAACTTATGTGAAGCGCAGCTTCAATTACTACACCAATATGGTTGATGCGAGCGGTGTGCCATATTTCAACATCTTTTGGATTGATCCTGCCGAGGCGGCGCACGACTGGCCTGATTCCGGCGATGTCACCGCGCGGCAACTACAGGCGGTAATTATGGCGCGACGCATGACCGGCGTTGAGCTTCCCATCGAAAAAGTTTGGCACCAAAATATTCTCTCCTGTTTCGATCCGCAAACGGGTTTGATAATTCGACCCCACACGCCTTACGCCGATGGTGACGAAAACGTGAGCTTCATAGGCGATCAGGCGCTGACGCTTTACGCCTTGGTGACGGCATATCTCGATAGAACGGTTCGCAATCATTTGACCGAAAGTCAAGTGGGTGACGCCTCGTGGTTGCGATCCGATGCGAGCAAATCCGACACGGAACAATTCACCTGGCGTGATATCGACAAACGAATGGCCGGTGGTTATGCCGGCTGGAGCTCGCCGAATCACATTCTCGCCGCCTGTGAAACTCTGCCCTGGGGCGGTCCCGAACTGCGGGAAAAAATTCGCGCCTTCCAAAACTGTTGCGGCGGCTCCGGCACGCACGCCTTTTTCATTGCGTGGAAAAATGCGGCGCGCTACGATAATGGATGTCTCGCCGTGAATTTGCATCTCGACAAGCTGCTGCCGCAAGCCGAAATCCGCGGTTATCAACCATATCGAGGTTTGCTTACGATTCAATTGAAAGCGTCATGCAACGTCAAGGTTCGCATACCGGAATTTGTTAAAGCGGAGGAAATGAAGGTTGAGCCGAATATGGCAAGCGCAAAAACGTGGGGTAATTTTCTCGATCTCGACCACAGGCAAGCCGGAGAGATGATCAGAATCACTTACCCGCTTCCCGTTTATCAAGAAGAAATCAGCGTTGGCAATCCTGGCTTTCGCCAATATCATTATCGTGTGACGTGGAAGGGCGATACCGTCGTGAAGATGGAACCGCTGGGAAATGATTATGAAACCGGCTATTCTGATTTTGACAAAAAAGATGTCGCGTGTTTTTATGGCAGGACCGGCCCAGGTGAATTATATCAACGCGAGTTGATGTTGGCCGACGCCATGGCAGAGTTGAGTGATATTCATTTGGACGATGGAACACTGGATTTTTGGTACATTCAGTAGAGTCATTTTTGTTTTACCTCTAACCTCTTGAATTGCTATGAGCAAAAAAACTTCAGATCGTATTCCAAAAGAAATGCAGTCAATATTTGAAGGCGTCGTCGGCATAACCGATGGTTTTTGCCAAGCACATCTCAACCAAGAGTATGCCGATCTGTGCCGAAAAATGACTGCGGCATTGTGTCGTAAACGGCCTTCACCTCTCGCCAGCGGTGCCATTGAAATCTGGGCAAGCAGTATTCTGTATGCCGTCGGCAAAGTCAACTTTCTCTTTGACAAGACGCAGACGCCCCACTTGCGCGCTGAAGAGCTTTGTTCTCTGCTCGGAGTGAGCAAGAGCACCGTCTCTGCCAAAGCCAAACGCATTTTTGATCTCTTGGATATTGTGCTTTTGGATCCGAAGTGGTGTCTGCCAAGTAAGCTTGCGGATAATCCATTAGCTTGGATGATCAGTGTGAATGGATTTATGATTGATGCTCGCCACGCGCCCCGCGAGATTCAGGAAGAGGCTTTTCGGCGCGGCCTTATTCCATATCTACCATAACGGATGCAAATGACAAAATCTGCATCACCATCGACACTCATTGTGCTTGATCAGTCACAGCGAGGGTTGATCGAGTTGGCGAACGAACGGATAAAAATTCTCCTCGAGAATCGCGAGGGTTATTATCAAGAATCCTATTTTGCCAAAGATTCCGAGTGGCATTTGCTGCTCGAAAGCGGCAATCGTTTGCGGCCGGAGCCGGCGCTCAAATGCGACGGCCATCCCCTGCCGGTTGCTTTCACCGAGGCGAAGGTCGTTACGAACAACGAGCGGCGCGCGATCGTGTTTCTGATCGCCAGTCACAAAAATCATCTGATCGTTAAAATCATCGCGTTGGGAGCGGATGATCCCTTCGTGCAAATCTTCGTGGCCTATCGCGCGCTCGGCACGATCAAATTGGATGGTGTGCTCTCTACCTACTCGTTTGTTCCCGACGGCAGGAAATACGCGGAATACAAACCGCTGGATTTTATTTTTACACCGCAACTGCGGCCCGAGCCCAACGACGTGATCGCCGACCACACCTTTCGCTCTCCCGCGTTGATGATGCAGCAAGGCCCTCTCTTCGCCGCGCTCATCCCTGACGTTGAAATGCTGGCAGCAGAGCGCATGATCAAAACCGCCGCGGACGTTCAGGTCGAAACTTCCGAGACGCCGCTGCTCTCGTATGGCTTCCTGAATTGGCAGCGCCGCGATCATGTTTACTACACCATGGCAGAGCCTGAACCCATCGCACTTGAGGATAAAGCGCTTTTCTGCAGTCATTATCTCTTCTTGAATGCGAAGGCTGAACCGCGTTGCGGCTTTCAGGACGTGGTGCGATTTCACTGGGCTACTTGCGGCCGAGATAATCTGGCGCAATCCCAAGGCCCGCAAGCCGAACCGTTTGCCAATTACATCCGCAAAGCGTGGGACGAGTATTTGCCGCAAATCGCGCTCGATGGCGCCTGCGGCGCCACAGGCGCCGAATACAATGGCAAGCCGATTACGCTGCTGCGGCAAGGACGTTTGGCGTGGAGCAACAATCTTCATCCGGAAGCCGACAACGATAATTGGTTTAACGTTTGGTTTCAATCTTTGCGCACGGCGTATGGGATGTATTTGCACGGTAAAAATGCCGGCGATGCGGCGCTGATACAAAGAGCAATCAACGTGCTCAACTTGGCTTTGTCCGCTCCGCAACACCACGGCATTGCGCCGTCGATTTTTTATTTGGACAGTCGCGGCGGGCATTGGGTGGCGGACCATGCTTGGGGCGGCATCGCCAACGGCGAATACTATTCAATGTTTCATAACGCCTGGACGTGTTATTGGCTTTTGCAATGGATTGAGCTTCTGCCGGAAAGAAGCGACGAGATTTTAGATTACACCCAAGCCTTTGCTGATTTTCTTCTCTCACAGCAACAGCCATCTGGCGTGATCCCTTCGTGGTATCATCCCGACACGCTCGAGCCGGCGGCAGCCTTGCGCGACGAAAATGCCGAGATTGCCGGCGCCGCGCTCTTTCTCGCCGAGCTTTATGCGCGCACCAAAAAAGAAAAATATCTTGTTGCATCGGAAAAAGCCATGTGTTATATTTTCACGCACATTTTTCCAGCGCGCCAGTGGTTTGACTACGAGACGTTCTTTTCCTGCTCACGCAAGCCCCTCGGATTTTTTGACGCTTACACGCAGCAACATCCGCAAAACACGCTCTCGATGCAGCAAGCGGCTGAAGCTTGCTGCACGTTGTACAAGCTGACCGGCAACGAGAGCTACAAAGAGCATGGAATTTCCATCATCGACTATCTCTGTCTTTATCAGCAAGTTTGGAGTCCGCCGTGGATGTCGCGCCAATTGTTCGGCGGCTTCGGCGTGCAAAATACCGACGCCGAGTGGAGCGACTCGCGGCAGGGCTATTTTGCGGTGACGCTAATGAACTATTACGACCTGACCGGCGAGCGCGAATATTTCGAGCGCGGCGTGGCGGCCCTGCGCGCGATGTTTGCGTTATTCGAATCTCCCGACTCGCCGCGAACTTTTGAAAATTACGGGCACGACGAAGATGACCGGCCAGGCGGCGTCACGGGAATTCATTGGGGGACGGGCAGCTCGGTGGTTTCCATTCACATTATCCAGCAGCGTTATGGCGATGCTTATGTGAATGTCTCCGGAAAATGGGGCGTGGGGATCGATGGTTGCCGTATCGCAAACGTGGGGATCGAGGAGAGCGCCATTCGTTTTGAGCTTCTCGACAACGTGGCAACGCCTCGGGGTGTCAAGATTAAGTTTGCGAAACTCGTACATGCAAATTATGAATTGACGATCAATGAAAAATTTTTGGGAATGTTTTCAGCGGATGAACTACAGAATGGAATTGATGTGGATTTGTAAAAAAACTTTCACGCAAAGACCCCGCCGCGGCGGGGCAAAGGATCGCAAAGAAAATACTTTGCGTATTCTTTGCGTCTCTGCGTCTTTGCGTGCGCTTTTTCTTTTTATACTTATGAGTGAATCAACGTTCGCGCAGCAAGAGACGATTTACATGTCCGTGCGCAGCTCGCGCCAAACCCGTCTGCATGCGAGCGATAATCCGCTCATCGGTTTATTTGTGAGTCACGACGCCGGAAAAACCTGGGAGCACAAAGGCTGGCGCGACCAGATCAAAGTTTTCCATTCCGAGGCCGGCGCCGACGGGACGATTTGGTCGGCTTGCGGCAACGGCGTGCTGCGGTCAACCGATGCCGGCGCGACTTGGAAAATCACCACCGGTTGGGAAGTGACCGAAGCGCTCAAAGTAAAAATCGATCCGAGCAATGCCGATGTTATCTACGCCGCGACGGCTTATGGCATTTTCAAATCGTCCGACCATGGAGAAACCTGGCGCGAAAAGAACAGAGGATTGGTGAGCACCTTCACTGCGGATATCGTGGTGGATCGCAGAAACAGCGCGCGGCTTTGGGCGGCAACCGGAGGCGGAATTTACACCAGCGCGCATCGGGGAGAACGCTGGGCATTAGCCGGATTAAAAGGAAAAGGCATTCGCACCATCGTGCAAGATCCAACGCGCGCCAAGATTTTCTGGGCCGGCACCGAGGATGACGGCGTGTTTCGTTCGGATGATCGCGGCAAATCCTGGCAATCTTTCAATCACGGCGCACCGTTGATTACCGTTTATGCGATTGCTGTTGATCCGAGTCATTCCAACACGATTTATCTGGGGACGCACGAAAGCGGCGTGTATCGCTCGGATGATGGAGGCATGAGCTGGCAACAAAAAATTGCTGGAATGAAAAATCTCGTGGTGCATGCACTCGCCATTTTGCCGTCGAACCCCAAAATCATTTTTGCCGGAACGATCAACGGCGGCTTGTATCGCAGCGCCGATGGCGGCGAAACATGGGAGTTCAATAGCCAGGAAGATGGGCAAGTGTGGGGATTATCGGTGAAATGATTGGATTGCTGGATCGTTGGATTTTTGGATTGATGGATTATATGCAAAATTTGAAGAGTGCCTGGGAAATCTTGGACGAACAGATTCGCGGCTGGTGGGATGCTGATTTGCGCCAGGCGCAGGAAGCCGAAATCCGCGACAAAGCGCTGAATGCCATTTGGTAGGCAATACCAATTTGCCCAGAGAAAGATATGTTTCGCAGCCGCTGCATGGCTGGTCATGTGCTGCGGCGGTTTTGATGGGCAGGGAAATTTATGGTTCGGAGTAGTGGAGTGATGGAGTATCGGAGTGATGGAGTAATGCAATGGACGGTAATGGAAACGACAAGCCCGTACCGCGTTTGATGTCATTCAGAAGGAATTTTTTTGCAATTCAGAACAATTGCCAGGAACAAAAAAGATTCCCTGGCCTGCCTAGAGCCGTTGGCAGGGCAGGCTTCCGGAATGGCACGTTTTTTACTTTTGCAAACGTCAACACGTGTGTTGTATTAACGCTCATTTTGTTAGGCATGATCAGCGCTGCTCGTAGCCAAGCCTCATTTGAAAACCGAAAAGATCGACTCCTTGCCGTGGTCAGCCAGGAGCCGTATAAAGATTTTTTTATCATCACTGCCAAACTTCGCAGCGGCGTTGAGGTTCCCCAGGCGTTGTCCATGCTCGACTCGTTGACCACGGATGAAAGTATTGGCGGCATGTTCTATGCGTATGGATTGATCGGCGCCTATCTTTACAACCGTAATCTTTTGCCGGATTCTCTGCACAGCAAAATTCGCCGCGCCTATCGTGAGCGCAAGATGGTTCGCGGCGATACGGAGAATCACTGGGTAATGTATTACACCGGTTTGTATCTCGCGGCGCAAACCTGGCCGAACGAAGACGGCGCGCTGTGGTTCAACGGCAAAAGCTCCGCAGAAAATTTTAAAGAAGCTGAAGCGTGGCTCAATTTCTGGATCAAGCTCACGGCGACCAAAGGGCAAGGCGAGTTTGATTCACCGACTTATTTCATCACCTTTGTGCCGCCGATGTTGATCTTGCACGATTTTGCGCAAGACTCCATTATGAAGAAAAAGGCGCAGATGATGCTCGATTACTTGTTTGCCGATTTCGCCGCCGAGCATTTGCGCGGAAATTACGGCGGCGGGCACAGCCGCGATTATCCTCAAGACATTATCAATCCATTGACCGCGCAAAGCACCAAGTGGGCTTGGTTGTATTTTGGCGAGCCTGATATTGAACCGTGGTCAGAAGCGCGAGGCCACTCCCGCCATCGCGCGTGGGAAACGGTGTTCGGCGCTGTGAGCTCCTATCGGCTCCCTGAAATCATCCAACAAATCGCAACGGATCGGAGCGCGCCTTACGTTCACACCGAAACCAAACGCGTACGCAACGTCATTCGCTTCGGCGAGCAAAGAAATCCGCCGGTTTACAAATATACCTACATGACGAGCGACTACGTGCTCGGTTCATTGCACGGCGGAATTTTGCAGCCGATTCAGCAGCATACGTGGGATGTGACTTTCGTCTCCGACAAGCCCAACAACACGCTCTTTACACTTCATCCGTTTTATTCCGGCAAAGAGCTGGCGATGTTTTTTCCTGAAGAACAAAAAGTGTTGAGCGACGAGGTGAATCGTTTTCATCTCGTTTATACCGATCCTAATAAATGGAATTCCAGCTCGCCCTATGAACAAACGTTTCAATATAAGAACGCTTTGATCGTTTTGTACAATATTGACAAGGATGCCAAACATCAACACATCGATGGCTTTTTTTCCAAAACGCTTGACGAGCGCATTGAAGATGCGTCGGGATGGATTTTCTGCAAAACCGGAAAAACCTATATCGCCTTCTTCCCTTTGAAAAAATACGAATGGATCGATGAAGAAGCGAACTGGCGCTGGCGCAGCCACGATCTCAAAAACGGGGCCGTGGTGGAAATCGGCACCGAGGCAGATTACGACTCCTTTGCCGAATTTAAAAAACGTTTCCAGCAAGCGAAAGTCGGGCATCAGGATTTTGATACAAATCTGACAGTCAAGTACACAACGCAAAATGGCGCGGCGATGCAATTCACCTACGGCGGGCAACGATTGCTCAACAGCAATCCGGTGGATTTTGCGAGTTACAAATCATTCAATGGCCCGTTTTTACAGGGCGAAGCCGGCAGCGGTGTTTTGAAAATGGCCTACAAAAATCACACGCGCATTCTTGATTTCAACAGGATTGCGATTGAGGAGAAAACGAACAGAAAATAATTGACTCGAGCACAATGAAATCTCACACGGATCAAAAACTCACACTGAAGAACTTGCTGATTATTTGGGACACAGAAATGGAACTCGCACAGAAATTTATAAAAAAGCTTTTTCCGCGTGGGTTTTTGATCCGTGTGGAATACTTGATGTTCCCGTTCATTTTCGCAAGTCCTTTAACTGCCCGTCAAAGTGGAAAAATTTGCGTCGCCGTGCTCTTCAACAGCACCAAGAGCAATGTCGCCGGCGGCGACCGTTATGTGGGCGTGTTCGTGCGAGAAAGAGGCGAAACGGAATGGCAAAGCATTTCCAACACCAATTTATTTTCCTTCGGTATTAGTTTTTCGCAACACGGCGCGACGCAACGCTATTACATCGCCGGCGGCAATGGTTTGCATCGTTCCTCCGATGGCGGCAAAACCTGGAAGATTCTTACCGGTTGGCAAACCATGGAAGTTCTCTCGGTCGCGTCCGATCCGGTCGACTCGACGATGATCTACGTCGCCACGCCATACGGAATTTTCAAATCCACCGATGATGGCAAAAGCTGGACGGAAAAAATGCGCGGCTTCAAGACCTGGTACACCGATGAAGTGATCATCGACCGCCGCGACCGGCGCACGCTTTATGCTGCCACCGAAGAGGATTTGTATCGCTCAATCGACGGCGCCGAAAACTGGTCGCCGCTCAAAGTTGGCGCGCCTGGGATGAGAACGGTCGTGCAGCATCCGGCGAATTTCAATGTTTTTCTGATTGGCACTGAAGATCACGACGTGCGTGTCACTTTGGATAACGGCAAAAGCTGGAAAGCCGGCGTGGGCATGCCGGCCACTGCCATCTACGCGATTCACATTTCTTCAGATGGAAAAGAAATTTATGCCGGCGGATTTAGATCCGGCGTGTGGCGCAGCGAAGATTTTGGCCAATCCTGGCAACAGATTTGGACAGCGCCGGAGATCGAAGCGATTTACTCGCTCTTGGTTGATCCGATGGATGCCAATCATGTGATGGTGGGCACGAATGGCAAGGGGATTTATGAATCTTATGATAAAGGAAAAACGTGGAAGCAAGCGGGGCTGGAAGGCGCGCATGTGAAGCAGATTGCGTTTTATCCGTTTTAAACACAACAATCATATTTTTCATTTGCAAGAGCAGTCATGACGAAAAGACATGAAAAAGTTGAAATTCGTTTTTTAAGTTCCGACGATGATATCGTGCTCATTGGAACAGTACGACTTGTGCTCGCACTTTTCATATTCACAGCGATTTCCTTCTTGGAATCGTTTGCGCAAAAATCCACCGTCTACGCCTCTGTCGTCGCCAAGCGGGGCTTTGTCATCGGCGCGGCGAATCCGCGGGCCGGTTTAACTCTTTAGCAGGAGGACACTATCATGGGCAAATTTTCCAACACCTGGTCTTTGATGAAGGCCTCGTGGCAGGTCTTGAAGAAAGACAAGGAACTGCTGCTATTTCCGTTTATTTCTGGGATCGCCTGCTTGCTCGTCTTGGCGAGCTTCGCTCTGCCATTGTTCGCAACCGATGGTTGGCGGCCTCCTGGCGATGACGCGACGATGAATCAGCGCCTCATGTATTACGCGGTTCTTTTTCTGTTCTATTTCTGCAATTAGAAAGGAAAATGATGCAGCGAGCAACGTGCAAACAAATTGAGTTTATCATCTTCTTGTTAATTCCTGTTTCTCAAGCTCTCGCGCAGGAATCCACCGTCTACGCCACGGTCGTGGCCACGCGAGGTTTCATCGTCGGCGCAAAGAATCCGGAGACCGGCCTGTTTTATCAGCGTCCTTCGGATGATACGACCTGGCAGCATACCGGATCAAAAAATACGCGGGCGTTTGGCTTCGCGGTTCATACGCCGGCGCGTGGACAACTGAGCTACATCGCTGCTGGAAATGGCCTCCACAAAACCGCGGACGGAGGAAAAAGTTGGAAGATCACTACAGGTTGGGAAATCACCGAAGCGCTGTGGGTGAGCATCGATCCCAAAGATCCACAAACGGTTTACACGGCGACGGCATACGGAATTTACAAAACCAGCGACGGCGGCACGACGTGGAAGCAAATGAATATCGGATTGGCTTCGACATTTACGTCCAGTGTGATCGTTGACCATGTCAACTCAAATGTGATTTATTGCTCGACCGAAGCCGGTGTGTTCGGCAGCAAGGACGGCGCGCAATCATGGACGAAGCTGGGTTTGCGCGTGGGCAACGTGCGCGTGATGGCGCAGAATCCGCGCGACAACCAAATGCTGGTGGTGGGCACGGAAAATAACGGCATCTACATCTCTCGCGACGGCGGCAACGCGTGGGCGAGGAGCGAGGCCGGTCTCGATCACGCGACGTTTTACACCATCGCTTTTGATCCGAATCATGCGGAGACTATGTATGCCGGCGGTTACGTCACCGGCATTTACAAATCAATCGACGGCGGGCGCAGTTGGAAGCGCAGTCAGCAGGGATTGACGAATTTGAATATCCATTCCATTGCGGTCGATCCGGCGAACAGCAATCGCGTCTATGCGGGAACAATGTGGGGCGGAATACTTCGCTCCGATGACGCTGGCGTGACGTGGCGCCAAGCCGGCTTGAGCGGCTCGCAAGTGTGGGCGATTTCGATACAACCGTTTTAGCTTTTCTAATTTACGGATTGGACGGATTGATGTGAATCTTAACTCAGTAAGATCAATACCTTTGTCTGCACGACATCAGCTTTTCTGTTAATTTGTTGCCCCAACGGATAGATGAACCCAACGGAAAAAACTTTTTTACAGTTGGGTTCATCTATCCGTTGGGAACTCACTCTAAAAACTTTCAGCCTGCTGGAGTTCGTATGGTCAAGATGATCAGTTTTCTGGTTCTCAGCTCGGGAATACTCTTGCAAACATTAATTTCGCAGACATTGAGTCGCGATGAGTATCTCAAAGGCTACGAGCAGCGCGCGGCGTATGTGACGTCGTTTTATGACACCACGAGAAACGCGAATTATTATTCCGCCGCCGCCAAATATGCGCACAATGTAAATGTGGCGCAGGCCGACAGCATGGTGCTGGTGTCATTACAAAAGCCGAGTGGCGACATGTTTTGGATGTTTCAGGTCATCGGCGCCTATTTGCACGGCAAGGACAAAATGTCGCCGGAGGTCAAAGCAGCAATGCGCCAGGCGTGGAAAACGTATGCGCCGTATCGCGGCGACACGGAGAATCATTGGTGCATGTATTACGCCTCGCTCTTTTTAGCCACGGAGCAATGGCCCAATTTGCCAGGATCGGAATGGTACAATGGCAAAAGCTCGGATGAAAATCGCGAAGAAGCGAAAGCGTATCTCATCCATTGGATCAAAATCACCACCACGATCGGGCAGGGCGAATTTGACTCGCCGGATTATTTGCCCGAGTATGCGGTGCCGATGCTCTTTCTCGCACAGTTCGCGCAAGATGCGGAGATGAAGCAGCGCGGCGCGATGATGGCGGATTATTTGCATGCCGATTTCGCCGCCGAGCATTTGGCGGGGCAATATATCGGTGGATTCAGCCGCATTTATCAGCCCGCGGTTTACAAGCCGTTGCTCTCTCCGGCCTCGGCTTATGCTTATCTGTATTTCAATGCCGGCGATCCCTCGCAAAGCGGTTGGGTATTGTTTCCGGCGCTGTCGAATTATCGTTTGCCCGAAATCATTTATGACATTGCGACGGATCGCTCGCAATCTTACATTCACCAAGAGCGCAAGCGCGTGCGCAATGTTATTCGCTTTGGCAGCGAGAAAAATCCGCCGGTTTACAAATACACTTACATGACGAAGGATTACGGCCTCAGCTCGTTGCACGGCGGCATTCTGCAGCCGATTCAGCAACACACGTGGAGCGTGCGCTTCACCAGCGGCAAGCCGTACACCACGATCTTCGGCTTGCATCCGTATTGGTCGGGAACCGAGTTGGGCATGTTTTTTCCGGAAGAGATCAAAACCATGATTGCCGATGTCGTGTCGTCGAAGGGAACGTACAACAAAGAAGACAAGTGGACCGGCAGCTCGCCTTACGAGCGCACGTTTCAGCACAAGAACACGTTGCTGGTGTTGTACGACATCGCTCCCGGCACGACGACGGAGCATATCGACGGCTTCTTCCCGAAGAATCTCGAGCAACGTATTGTCGATGCTTCCGGATGGATTTTTTGCAAGGCGGGCGATACGTATGCCGGCTGGTATCCGCTGCAAGAAAGCGAATGGAAAGAAGAAGAGGAGAACTGGCGCTTGCGCAGCCACAAGCTCCAAAATGGTTACGTCGTTGAAGTTCGCTCGCAAACAGAAATCGGTTCGTTTGAAAACTTTCAGGCGAAGCTTCGTTCACATCTTCCCAAAGCACAGATGCAGCCGAATGGCGTCTCGGTTGATTACACCACGTTGGACGGTGCGAAAATGTATTTCGCTTTTCCCGAGATGCGCCAACTGAACGGCAAGCCGATCGATTTGACGAAGTACAAACTCTTCGAAGGGCCGTTTCTCAACGCCGAGGTCGGCAGCGAGAAACTGACGATGACATACAAAAACAAACGCCGTGTTTTGGATTTCAAAAAATTGACAATCGAAGAATAAAAGGAGTAATGGATTGGTGGATTTTTGGATTAATGGAACCCAATAATCCAGTAATCCAATGATCCATCAATCCATTTTAACAATGCCCCCAACTTACCACATTGTTTCGCATACCCATTGGGATCGCGAATGGTATTTGAGCTTCGAGCAATTTCGCGCCATGCTCGTCCGCATGGTGGATGATCTTTTGGATTTGCTGGCGCGCGATCCCGAGTACAAGTGTTTCACGCTCGATGGACAGACGATTGTATTGGAAGACTATTTGGCCATCAAGCCGGAGCGGGCCGAAGAGATTCGGCGTTTGGTGGCGCAAGGCCGTTTGCTCATCGGGCCGTGGTATATTTTGCCGGATGAATTTTTGGTCAGCGCGGAAGCCACGATTCGGAATCTTTTGTTTGGGCGGCGCATCTCGCAGCAGTTTGGAACGGAGATGAAAGTCGGCTACATTCCGGATTCGTTCGGGCACATTGCGATGATGCCGGCGATTCTGAAGGGTTTTGATATTGACAACGCCGTGCTCTATCGCGGCTTCGGTGGCGAGCCGGAGCAAAAGACTTCGGAGTATTGGTGGAAAGCGCCGGACGGCACGCGCAGTTTGATGATTCACTTCTTCCGTCATGGCTACAGTGCCGGCTATTTTCATCAGGAAACGCCCGAGCAGATTATGCAGCGATTTGCTGAGATCAAAAACGAGCTGGATGCCCGCGCCACGACTTCGCAGCGGTTGTTGATGAACGGCGGCGATCATCATTGGCCCGATCCTAAGCTGCCGCAGACGCTCGATTTTCTGCGGAGCAACTTTGATGGAGATTTTCTCCACAGCACGCTGCCGGCTTATCTCGAGGCGGTGAAAAGCGAAGTCAATGGCTTGCCGGAGGTCACGGGTGAGCTGCGCTTCGGCTATCGTTATGCCTTTGTCGTGCTCGGCGGCGTTTATTCGAGCCGGATTTATCTCAAGCAGGAGAACTGGCGGTGCCAAACCTTGCTCGAGCGTTACACGGAGCCGCTCAACGTTTTTGCCATGACCAAAGGCATGCGCTCGCAAACGCCACTCATTCGCCAGGCTTGGAAAAATTTGCTGCAAAACCATCCGCACGACAGCATCTGCGGCTGCAGCATCGACAGCGTACATCGCGAGATGATGACGCGCTTCAAAGCGGTCAAAGAAATCGGCGGCTCGGTGATTGAAACTTGTCTCAATCATCTCATTCCGTATGACGATCTCGCTTATCGTGATGATCGGTACGTTTTCTTTTTCAATCCTTCACCCTTTGCGCGCAGTGAAGTTGCGGAAGCGCAGATCAATTTCTATTTGCAGGACATTGTGGTGGGCTTGAATCCCGATGTGAAAGTCGCGCCGAGGCTGCCGCCGATTTCCGGTTTTGTTTTGTTGGATGGCGATGGAAAAGAAGTGCCTTATCAGCTTGTCTGGCGCGAAGAAGGTTACGACATTACCTATTCGCCATACAATTATCCCAAGCAAAGTTATGCGGATAAATTTTCCGTGCTCGTCGATATCCGCGACGTGCCGCCGGTGGGATTCAAAGGACTCGTGATCCAAAAGACGGACCGCTTTCCCAAGTACACTTCAAATCTCAAAACCGGCGGAAATTTCATCGAAAATGATTATCTTCGCGTCGAAGTCGACGAGCGCGGCGAAGTGACTTTGCAAGACAAAACCAACAGACGCAAATACGCCAAGTTGAATGTGTTCGAGGACTCCGGCGACGTGG
Source organism: Candidatus Zhuqueibacterota bacterium (assembly GCA_022616415.1). Classification (GTDB taxonomy): domain Bacteria; phylum Zhuqueibacterota; class Zhuqueibacteria; order Zhuqueibacterales; family Zhuqueibacteraceae; genus Zhuqueibacter. The sequence goes on from JAKEEU010000052.1 coordinate 35,914, forward strand.
GTGACGAGTACAACTATTCGTATCCGCCGAAAGATCAGTGGTTCTACTCGAATAAGGGCAAAGCGCGAATCAAGCTGGTTGAAAAAGGTCCGCTCCGCGCCGCGTTGCAAGTCAAGTTAACCATGAGCATTCCGGAAGCGGCGACATCTGACAAGAAGGCCCGCAGCACCAAACGCGCTAAAATCCCGATTACGACGACACTGTATCTCACGCCGTATTCCCGCGCTGTCGAGATCGAGACCACTATCGCCAATCACGCTAAAGATCACCGCTTCCGCGTGCTCTTCCCGTCCGGTATCAAAACCGATCAAGTCTACGCTGACTCGCAGTTTTGTGTTGTAAAACGCCAACAAAAAGAGTACAATTTAAAGGAGTTTACTATCGAGCATCCGGCCAAAGTGGCGCCGATGCAGCGCTTTGTGACGGTCAAGGACGATGACAAAGCGCTGACGCTTCTCTCTTACGGTTTGCCGGAATACGAATTAAAACTCGACAGCAAAGGCACGCTCGCGCTGACGTTGTTACGGTGTGTCGGTCTGTTGGCTGGTGAAAAACTTATTACACGTCCAGGCGGAAAATCCGGCTGGCACAACGAAACACCCGAAGCGCAATGCTTGGGCACGCACACGTTCAGATACGCGATCTTCCCGCACCGCGCCAAGGAATTCGAAACGATGGAAAGCATTAACGAGCAGTGCGAAAAATTTCACTATCCGTTGCTCGCGTTGCGACGAAAGAACACCGAAGATTTGAAACTGGAAGATTCATTGCTCACGCTTTCGCCGAAAACCGCCGTGCTCAGCGCTATCAAAGAAAGCGAAGATGCGAAAGCTGCCATTGTGCGATGGTGGAATCCAACGCCATCTAAAATTGTTACTAATTTGAAACTGAATACTTCTGTCAAACGCATGGCGCTGGCAAAGTTGAATGAAGAGGCCGTGTCGCTGCTACCGACTGAGCAAAATCAAATCATCGAAACGGGGTCTTGTGGAATCGCGACGTTAAGAATCGAACAATAAAAAACTGTATGCGGATTTAGCGGATCAAGCGGATTTTAAAGTCTGGTAAATCCGCTTAATCTGTTCAATCCGTTTACCAAAAGCTTTTAAATTCTCATTAACTTTAGGAGGGTGTTATGGGCAAATTGATTTATGAAGACCTAACCTTTAAAATCCGTGGCAGCCTGTTTAACGTTTACAACACACATGGGCCAGGATTTCGTGAGGAGACTTACAAACAGTCGGTTCTAGTGGATTTTGAGCAAGAAGGGGTGCCTTTTGAAAGAGAAAAGACATATCCCATCATTTATCGCGGCAAACAGGTTGATGAGTACCGTGTCGATGTGCTCGTCTACGATAAAATCATTTTAGAAGTGAAATCCGTCGCTGAGTTGCATCCGCGCTTCGAAGCACAGGTTCTGAGCTATTTGAAAGCGACCAAGCTGAAGCTTGGTTTGCTGGTGAACTTCGGCAGCGATGAGCTTATTATTCGCAGATTGGTGAATCCACATCTCAAAGAGTATGAGTAAGCGGATCAAGCGGATTGAACAGAAAAAGCCAAAACCAGCTTCCGCTTAATCTGTTCAATCCGCTTACTAAAAATGAGACTGGAAAATGTATAAGACAATCAGCGTCACCCAAAACCTTGAGCTGCTCGGCAAGTATCGCTACGTCGAGATTCAAATGATGGAATTGATGGGAAGCTGGGCGTACACGATCGTCGAACCGGAGGTCAAAATCGGTTTTGGCCGGCAGATGTATCAGGATGCGGTTCATGCCGACATGCTCGGCAAGCGCTTGCCGGAGCTGAAAGGCCGTTCGGAGCATTTTCATTATATCGCGCCGAGTGATGAATTTGTCAAACTGCTGGAAAAGATTTGGCAGGCGAACGATTCCTTGCGCCGCATGGTGGCACTTTATCGCGTGTTAAAACCTGCGTTGGTGGCGGCGTACGAATATCATCTCGAACACGCTGAGCTGCCGGCAGATGAACCGACGGCTTACATTCTGCGCAACATTCTGGCGGAAGAGAACGACCATAGCGAATGGGGCGAGACTATCATCAACACGCTGGCGATTTCGCCGGACTTGTCGCGATTGGCCGCGCAATGGCAGCAAGAGTTGGAAAACGATCTGTGGGCGGCGGGCGGGATTCGCGGCGAAAGCAAAACCGCGGGCGCGATTTCGTTTAAAAAGACGCATCCCTACAGCAAACGGCCCACCCGTGATTCGCGCTGGAAAATTATTGAAAACGACGCCGAATTCACTGAAAAGAATTGGTCGTTTGATAACGATGACGGCAAGCGCCACTTGTTGCACGATTTGCTGAACAGCGAGTTCATCACCGTCGAACGTATGGGACGAATCATCGCTGACTTTCCCGAAATTCCCTGGCAAATGAAGATCGACATGGCGCATCAAGCGTGGGATGAAGCGCGGCACGCGGAGATTGTGCAGCGTCGGCTCGAAGAACTTGGCGGACATGTGGGCATGTTCAGAACGAGCTGCTTCGGTTGGGAGCAGGATGTGAATCGCCCCGATCCGTTGGAGCGTCTCGCGCTTTCCAATATGACCTTCGAAAGTGAAAGCTGCAAGCATCTGCGCGACTGGATTGCCAAAGCGAAAAAGGCCGGCGATACGCGCTCGGTGCAGTTGCTCGAATTTCTGCTCGCCGATGAAGTGAATCACGTTCTGTACGGCACGCATTGGGTGGATGAGCTGACGAAAAATGATCCGGAGCGCCGCAAACGGGTGCTCGCTTATCCCGAAAAGGTGTTGAATGAACATCATCCAGTGGGCGTGAAGTTTGAAGAGACCACGTATGAACGGGCCTAAAAAAGCCTGTGATTATAGTCGCAAGCTCAAAGCAGCAAATCGTTTAAAGACGACTGATCTCTGGAGCAATTTATATGGGCAAACCAAAACATAAAAAAGCGAAAGTGGCTCCTAAGCCAAAACCTGTGTCGCCCCCAATAGAGCTTGAGCAGGAAGCCCCAACCTTCACTGAAATTGGCGGTTCACCCGTGCCCGGCCTCACTCTGCGCCACGTTCTGCAGGGGTATACAGGTGTGGTAAACCGCATCGCGTGGTCACCGGATGGTTCATACCTCGCCTCGCCTTCTGAGGATAAAACCATTCGCATTTGGGACGCACGCACTGGGGCGTGTGTGCGTATCTTGCAGAGGCATACTAGCGGAGTCAACAGCGTGGCGTGGTCACCCGATGGTCAGCACCTAGCATCGGCTTCGCATGATAAAACTCTCCGCCTGTGGGACGCGGCCAGCGGCAAGCATTTGCAAAAGCTGGTAGGGCATACCGATTATGTTAGAAGCGTTTCATGGTCTTCGGATGGTCAGCGCATTGCCTCAACTTCCGATGATCAAACCATCCGCCTGTGGGAGGTCGCAAGTGGCAATGCGTTGCAAACACTGGAAGGCCATACCGACTGGGTTTTCAGTGTGACATGGTCGCCGGATGGTCAGCGCATTGCCTCGGCTTCCGCAGATAAAATCATCCGCCAGTGGGAGACTGCCAGCGGCAAACACTTGCGCACCTTGCAAGGGCATACCGCTGAGGTTTGGAGCATAGCGTGGTCGCCAGATGGTCAGCGCATCGCCTCGGCTTCCGCGGATAAAACCATCCGCTTGTGGGAAGCCGCCAGCGGCAAGGCATTACAGGTACTGGAGGGACATTCAGGATGGGTAGATAGCATTTCCTTTTCCTCTGACGGTCAATGGCTGGCATCAAAAAGCAATAGTAAGACGAATAGGGGAGACAACACCGTCCGCCTGTGGCGTTGTGACACTTGGGCGTGCGTGGCAATTTTGGATGAACCCGCGTCTGACCATTGGCCTCCCAGTCTCGCCTTTCACCCCCGCCTGCCCATACTGGCGACACTTGGAGAAGAAGACACCATCATTCGCATCTGGGAATTGGACGAAGCTCTCTTACTCGGCCAAGCGCAAAAGAGCGTCCACTACACCACCGCCAAACTCGTCCTTGTCGGCGATTCCGGTGTGGGTAAAACTGGGCTAGGCTGGCGGCTGGCACATGGCGAATTCAAAGAACACGCTTCCACGCACGGCCAGCAGTTCTGGGCCATTCCGCAACTCGGCCTCAAGCGCCAAGACGGCACCGAATGCGAAGCGGTGCTATGGGATTTGGCGGGCCAGCACGTTTACCGGCAAATTCATTCCATACTTTTTAGATAACGTCGCCGCCGCGCTGGTGCTGGTTGACCCGAGCAATCGGCAAGACCCGCTCAAAGGCGCGCAGTTCTGGCTGGAACAACTCAAGGGCAAGGGACAACTGCCGCCAACCGTGCTGGTCGGCGCGCGGGTGGATCGCGGCGCGCCTGCTCTCGCGCAACAAGAACTCGATCAGTTCTGCCAGCGTTACGGTATTCGTGGCGGCTACATCAGCACCAGCGCCCTGAGCGGCGAAGGGCTGGAGGCTTTGCTGTCCACGCTGAAGGCGCAAATTCCGTGGGAGCAAATGACGGCCACGGTGACCACCGTCACCTTCAAGCGCATTAAAGACTATGTGCTGGGCCTCAAAGAAAAGCCCGACCGCAAAGGCGTGCTGGTCAGTCTCGCCGCCCTGCGCGAACAATTGCAAGCAACAGATAAAAATTGGTCTTTCACCGACGCCGAGTTGATGACGGCAGTGGGGCATTTGGAAACGCACGGCTACGTCGCCATCTTGCGCAGCTCAGCGGGCGAGCAACACATCCTGCTCACGCCCGACCTGCTGGCAAGCCTCGCCGCTTCCATCGTTCTGCTGGCGGATAAAAACCCGCGCGAGCTCGGCGCCGTGAGTGAAGCCGAGCTGTTGCAGGGACAATATCCGTTCGATGAGCTTAAAGACTTGGAAAAGCCCGAGCAACAAATCCTGCTCGACGCCGCCATTCTGCGCTTCTTGCAGCACAATCTCTGCTTCCGCGAAACCTTCGGCAACGATACGCTGTTGATTTTCCCCGGCCTGATCAAGCAAAAGCGCCCCTTGCAAGACGACCTCCCGGCCACTGACGACGTCTCCTATGTGGTGCGCGGGCGCGTGGAAAACCTGTATGCCATGCTGGTGGTCTTGCTCGGCTACACGCCCTCGTTCACTCGCATCAACCAGTGGCAAAATCAGGCGCAATACGAAATGTATCTGTCGCGCATCAAAGGCTTCCGGCGCGGCTGGGCGACACCTCGGTGTTACCTCAGCCGCCTGCCCGAACAGGCCGAATGGGCCGCAGAACTCATTCACGATCTGAACGACGCAGGCGTGTATGTGGTTGAGCAAGCCGGCCACGTTCAGCCGGATGATTTCGTGATCGTGCTGGACACGCCGGCCTATCAACAGGCGTTTCAAGCGGCGGCCAAAACGCTGGAGGCCGACGCCAAACTCATTCGGGCGCGCTGGGAAAAGCGCAGTTTGATTTCCCTCGCGCTGGCGGGCAAAGCCGGTTCGCACGAAATGGAAGATTGCCAGCCCGGCGCTTTTTGCGATGACACGCACTACATCCCCATCATCGTGCGCGATTGTCTGTGGCAATCTGAGCCTGTGCTCAAAGATTTGCAAGCCCTGCCAACCGATGGCAAAGCCGTGCTCACATTTTCGGAAGCAACCGGTGATCGAGATAAAGTTTGGATGGAGATTGCGCAAGCCATTGAAAAACGCGCCAGAGAGAAGGCTAAGAATAAATGAGGGTAGCGTAGATATCTTGCCCAATGTTACTAACTTTTAAAGAAAGTCATGACAGAAAAATGGAGGGCATAAAAATATTGACGGCTTTTTAATGATACACAATTCCCATATTTCTGTCCTTCATTTTTCTGTCATTGCTGTTGAGTTGAGCGCTGTATTTTGTGTTTGGAATTTAGCACGCCTTGATTTAAATTGTCATTGCATGGAACACATTGAACAAATTGCTGAAGCTGCCTTGCAGGGAGATGGACTGATGACCAGAAGCTTGGTGCAAGACTTCTTTCGCAGCCATCCTCGTTTGTCAGAAGTTTCCAAGCCTACAACCGAAGACAAACGTCTATTAGCCGCTGCGGCTTCACTGCTCGAATTATTTGCCCTCCGGCTGAAGCAGCAAGCCCCAAACTGGACACGCAGCGTTGGCCCTTTAACTGAACCGATTTTTCTGCTCAAGTCGGCTGCGAGAATGCCACGTCTGCGCGCGCTTTGTGAAACGGAATCTCCCGAACCATTGCGCAAACGTGGATTTTATGCGCCACCCAATTATCTCGAGTTGGTTTGAAATAAGGACTTCGCCTTCGTGGTCCCAGACTTTATTAAGCCTTCCTATTGAGAGTGCTTGATAGCACTGCGAATCGACGATCTCCAATCCCATGGCCTCTTCATCCAAATCTCAAGCCCATTGGCAAAAAACTGTTGTGCGCATCCTTATCGCCCTCGGCGGTCTTTATCTGCTCTTGCTCATTCCGGATTCCGATTCGACTTCGCCAGCGAGCGGCAACAAACAACCCTTCATCTGGAATCGCGACGAATATTGGAATGCTCTCGAAGAGCGTTTTAAAGCTGCGCGGGATAGCGGTTGTGCTCGACTTTCTCCGTATATCGAAAAAGAATTTTTTCAAAGCCATCAACTTCTTGCGCAGCTCGCTTCTGATACTCTCGCCCCAGATAATTCTGCGTTTGATGAAATTGAAAAAATCTTTTTTGAATTGGGACCGAACATTGCGGCTCGTCCGCAAAAATTGCCGGAGTACATCCACCTTCAAACTCGCCTGCGCAAGTTAGTAAAAGAGCAATCGCAGCATTGGGATATGAATTCGCCCTCGGCGCGCGACCGCATTTATCGCTTGTTATACGGCAGCCGCGCCGCGCTGGAAGAAGTGATGTTGCAAGTTCCCACCGATTCACTCGCCGCGCTTTCCTTTGGAGATGATGAACCATCGCAAACACCCTCGACAAAAATCCTCGGCGTCACGATTCACAGCGGCGACATTCTCGTCTCCCGCGGCGGGGCGCCGACTTCGGCGCTGATTGCGCGCGGCAACGA
>JAKEEU010000053.1 GCA_022616415.1 Candidatus Zhuqueibacterota bacterium
GCGAGCGTTTTTCAGCGAAGCAATCCTTTGAAAATCAAGAGATTGCTTCGGCAAAAAGCGCCTCGCAATGACTGTAATTTTATCCCTTAACGAGTATAGTAGCGCGCGTCGCTTTCAACAAGAGGAAACAACTTAAACGTATTCATTTCCAAAGCGACACGGCCAATCCGTGACAAAGCCGCGGGATTGTAATAAATCGCCGAGGCCTCCGTGCTGGCAGCAACCGAGCCGCTGCCAAAACCGCTGGCTACGGCGCTGGGTGAAAACAGCAAAGATGGTGCGCCATAAGTGCCGAGATGTTGCGCCCAAACGAGCCGAAACAACGCTAAAACGGCGATTATGACAAAAACAACTTTTGTTGTAAAGTGGCGGCAAATTGGCAAAGACTCGGTACGCATGTTCATTTTATCAAAAATGATTATTTCGTTTGTTCAATGCTCGGCTTGCCGATCGCGAACCAATCGATGTTTCTGGTGATGTACATCACGATGGCCAGAATGACGAACAGGCCGATGCTGCCGAGCAACAAGGCGTAATCTTGCAATTGCAAAATGATGTAGAGAAACCCATACAAAACGATCAAGATGCCGGCAATAATGGCGGTCGAGAGATTGTTTGACAAAACACTTTTCGTGTACGCCGTAATGAGCGCGATGATGGCCGTGCTCGAAATCCAATAGGCAAAATTGAAACGCACGTGCTCGGAAAAAGACAGCAACAACGTATAAAAGAGAATCAGCGCCAGTCCGATAAGAATATATTGAATGGGATGAATGACTTTTTTATTCAATATCTCCGTCAGGAAAAATGCCAGAAAAGTCAACGCAATGAACATGATGGCATATTTGGCCGTGCGCATGGTTTTCTGATACTCATCAATCGGCAGAAGCAACTTCACCCCAAAGGCCGATTCCATGATCTTGTGCTGGCTGCCCAACCATTGTTGTGGATAATTTCTGTTAAGATGAAAAATCTTCCATTCCGCGTTGAATTGATCGTGCCGGACTTGTCGATCGTTCGGCAAATATTCACCGACAAAACTGGGATTGCCCCACCTGGAAGAAATCGTTACTTTGGTTTCTTTGCCAACGGGCACGAAGCCGATCTCGCTGCTGCCGTTCAAATTGAGATCGGCCCCAAAAGAATAGCTCCCGGCGCCCGCGGTTATCACAGGCTTTACACTGATGCCAACCGCTAAAACATCCTTCGATTCGATGCCGGCATTGGCAACCAATTCTTCCCCATTCCAATTGATTTTGACAATGTCGCGAATGCCCTTCAAATCACTCAAGCCTAATGCCAGGAAAGCGTCCTTCCACAGAATATTTTCCGAGAGGATATTGAACTTGTTAAAATCCGGCGGCGCAAAGTCGCCCTGCACCTGTAATTTTGAATTATAAAGAATCACTTCGTAAATGCCGCGGTATCTGATTTCCGGATAAAGCTCAACGGTTACGTTCAAATTTTCCGGCAGAAAATGCGCGTGCTCGATAACGGAAACCAAATTTCCTTTATCATCTTTAACAGGATTCTTGTAAGGCACCGTCAAAACCGGGCCGGCAAGCACTTGGCTGTCTCCCCATTTGTCGCTGACTTCAAAAACGGCGCTGTCGCGTCTTTGTTCACGTTCCGTGATCAAAGCTTGAATCATGAAAGCCGGTATTAAAAGAATCAGGCTTAGCGCGCCAATGATGACCAAGCGCAATCCGACGGAATTCTTTAGCGTGTCGATGGACATTTCTATAAGTTGGCATTTTGCAGTAGTGCTTCAGGAGCAGAATGTTCAGCGATCAAAGACGTGTTGAGTTTTTGAACGCCGTCTTCCTTCCAAAGTTTAACGCCTGAAGGCGCAACTACGAACACTTACTTTATAACAGCAATTTTGATAATGGCCACTGAAGTTTCGCGCGTGCCCTTGGCCTCGACGCGCGCCAGGTAGATGCCGCTTTGAATCCCATTCAAATTCCAGATGACTTCGTTATCCGCTTGCGCCAAGCCTGGGCCGGAAAGCACTTTGACGAGATCGCCGGCGCTGTCGTAGATCGAAATCTTCACCTGCGCGTCGTCATGCAAACGATAACGGATTGTCGTCGCATTGCCTTCGGTCGGATTCGGATAATTGTAAACCAGATTCGACGGCATCAATTTCCCGGCAACGACGACCGGCGTTTCTCTCGCGGCATTCAGACTCGTCTGCGCCGCGTCGTGATGATACATTGGCCAGTCGGCCTTGTTGCTGCTCGCCGGCAAATGCCAAACATGCACATAGCCATTGCCCGAAACGCCGACCAGCTCGAGCCTGCCATCGCCATCCATATCCGCTGCGGCAAGGCTGCCAAGGCCGGCGCCGCTCATCGGCAAGGGAAATCCGGGAACGGGCGTGCCGTTGCTGCGATAGGCGTAAACATTGCCGTCAACGCCATTCACTATGACGTCTTGCGCGCCGTCACCATCCGCATCGGCGATGATCGGGGTGATGGGATAAGGCGTTTTGGCGCTCGGCGTGGTGCCGATTTGCAGCGGAAAATTTTCCGTGAGCACGCCGTTCAAATTGTACGCGTGAAGCTGATTCTTTGACACCAGCACGACTTCTTTGCGGCCGTCTTGATTAATGTCACCAATAGCGACACCGGCTTTTTCCTGGCCGGGCAGATTAATCGGAGCGTTAAGGCCGGAAACGTACAAATTGCCAGCACCATCACGTATGACCAATTCAATAAAGCCATTATTGTCAAGATCAGCAATAGCAGAAGCCTCGAAGAGACCACTAGGTCGAGGAGTTACTTCGTCAATGGTGGTCATAATTAACAAGCGACCTTGATTGTCTAAAAACTGGCTACCATTGGTGAAGACTACCGCAAACAGAGTGGAACTCAAAAGACTAATGCCACGCACTGGAAAAACATAAGAAGTTTCCCAGCGCTGTGTGCCATCGAACTGCAAACCAACTAGCTTGCCATTTTCCAAACCACAAACAATCAATCCACTATCCGCTCGCACCGAGATATTCGCCCGGCACGGCGCGCCAAGATCGAATTCCCACAGCAGATCAGCGCGGCCGTCAAAATTCGCATCGCTCGCGCGCCAAGCGCGCAGCTTGCCATCTTTGCCCGCGGTCAAAACTTCGGCGCTGCCGTCATTGTTCAAATCAACCGACACTGGCGGCGCAAAAAGCGAGTCGCCGAGAATCGCAAAGGTTGCCCTCGAAACGCTGACGGCCAAGCCATTCGGCTGAACTATCGTGGCGGCATCGAAATTATCGATCACCTTTTGGCCGTCGGTTTGCCAGGCGAAAATTTCGCCGGCCTTCGTGGCAACGACGATATCGAGCTTGCCGTCGCCGGTGAGGTCGGCCAAGAGCGGCGGCAGCGTATTCGGCTTGCCGCCGGCATATTGCGGAAAGTTCGGCATGGCAAAAGCGTTGCGCACCGAAAAAGTCATCACCGGCTGGATTTCGGAAAAGTTCGTGATGATGATGCCGGTTTGCGCGCCGGAATTGGCCGCGGTGCTCGGCAGCGTGTTCGGGCCAAATTCCACCGGCTTGAGAAAAACCTCGATGATCACCGGATTGCTCTTCCACCACGCGTCCTCCGGCACGCCGTTCTCGCTGCCGAAACCGGGATCGAGCAAGCTGTAAAAGCGCCCAATGTCCTGCGCGCCGTCGGCTTCTTCAAGATCGACGCCGCGACGATTGATGTCCGCATTCACGCGGTTGCTCGCGTAATTCTGGCGAATCACCTCTTCGTCGATGTGCCAGATGAGAATGCCGCTGCCCGGCACGACACGATTATTTTTATCCACGGCGAAAGGCAGGCCGAAGTCATATTCATCAACCTGCGTGATAACACCGGATTGGCCGCCAAAAAAAATTTCCTGCCGGGGAAAATCGTGAAACTCGATGCGATTGCCGTTGCTGTCGCGGCCAATCGCCACACGGTCACCACTCACATCGCGGTGGCGATTCTCCAGCAAAAAATATTCGCTGTCGGTGATGGGAATTTTATAAATCTTGTCCGGATTGGCGTGCAGCGCGGCCGCAATACTAACCGTGGTATCTCTTGCCGTAATGATGATCGGCGTTTCCCAGCCGAGAAAAACTTTCGACCACGCTTCGGGCTGCGCCGGCAAGAGGCCGATAAAATTGTTGCTGCCCTGATCCATCAAGCCCCAATAGCCGATGCCCGCAGCGCCGTTGTCGGTGTTGAACAAATTCGGCAGGCCGAGCTGGTGGCCGAACATCAGCGCCGCGGTTCCGAGCAGGCCGAACTCGACGAGACCCGCGCCGGTGATCTCGCGCGTCTGCGTTTCCGGCAAAATCAAACCGTCGGGAATAAAAAACGCGCCGTTGCGAACTGCAATGCCTCGGTAGCTCAAATCGCCGTTGCCGAGATTTTTGCGCAAATCTTCGAGCGTCAAAAACGCGCTGGGAACGTCGTTCGGCGTGCTGTTAATTTGTTCCGCAAAATCCTCGCCGACGCCGGCGTGAAAAAGAACGAAGCTGTCGAATTGGGAAAAATCGATGCCCGCCTCCGCCTCGGCCTTTTTGAAGCCGTCTTGAAAAAGCTCGGCCAGCCGCCTGTCGCTGTTGGGATCGCGGCGGCCCGGCGCGTAGTAATTCATCGGCTGGTCGAGATGATAAGCGTCGCCAGAGCCGGCGGGAAAAACCTGATAGCGCAAAATCAATTTGCCGCCCGAAACATTGGCGTAATAATTTTTTAGCGCCAGCATTTGCGCTTCAAAATACTCGCGGTTGTGCGGCGGCGGGTCGATGGTGTATTGATTCGAGGGCGCCAGTAAAAAGCGGCCGTTGCCCGTGGTCTGCGGAATGGTATCGGCTCTGAAATCGACGCGAATGGCGAGAATATCGAGGGTATCGATGGCCGTTTCGCTGCGTAACGCCGCCCGAGATTTGAGCTGCAAGCGCGCGCTCGGCTGCGAATGGCGGAAATTGTTCCTGCGAAATTTATGAGCATCCTGCTTTGGAACTGCAGCAAAGGCGGTCAATATCCAGGGTAGGCAGATAGAGAACCCCAGCAGACAAAATCCTATCGTTCGTCGGCGCATACATGCTATCATCAACGAGATGTCAATCTCCATCAGAGAATTGGATTGCTGGATCGATGGATTGTTGGATTAATGGAGTGGTAAATAACAGGAGTAATGGATTGATGGGGCGTTGGATTGATGGTTCTGCATTATTCCATCAATCCATTACTCCATCAATCCAATACTCCAAAAATCCAATCGTTTTTAGATGCCAATGGTCAGCGAGAATCGCATGGTGTCGCTGAGCGGATGGCCTTCGCCGGCGGAGATATAGCCGAAGTCGAGGCGATAAAGCGAATACTTCAGGCCGGCGCCGAACGAGACGTATTTGACCTTGCCGACGTCGTCATAGTGGTAGCCCATCCGCAAGCCCAGGAGATTATTGTACCAATACTCGGCGCCGCCGTTGATGATGATGTGCTTGATTTCCTGGCTAATAGGCTCATCCTTCCACGCGGTGAACAGCGCTTTGAAAACATTATCAGCTTTTCCCCGTCTGTGTGGCGTCACCAGCAAGCGGTCGAACTCGGTGGTAAAGATCAAGCTGTTAAATTCCTGCTTGATCGCTTGATAGCTGAAGCCCACGCGCAGGTTGGTCGGCAGCGGGTCGGCTTGATCCGCGTCGATATACGTGATCTTCGGGCCAATATTGGTCAGATTGGCGCCGAAATTCAGGTTGTTGATGATCAAATTTTTTTGCAGAAAGCCGACATCGACGGCAAATGCGGTGGCGCGGCCATCGCCCTGCTGCGCGGTATTTTTCACCTGCGGAGCGAGATTGCTGTAAATGAATTTCAGCGTCACGCCCGCGGCGCCATTGGCGGAAATCTTGCTTCCGAAGCTGCCGGCCACGGCCAGCTCGTAGCTGCTGAAGGTGCCAAGCGGCGTCGGATCCAGCTCGCCGGTTATAGTTTGCTCGCCCAAATTAATGAAGGTCACGGAAAAGCCGGCGGTGCCAATCGGCCCGAGGCTGTGCCGCACCGTGGCGTAATCATAATACAAATCCGGCGCCAGTTGCGGCAGCCAGTTGGAGTGCATCAGCGAAATCTCCGTGCCCTCCTGAAACGCCAAACCCGCGGGGTTCCAGTACGTCGCAGTGGCTTCGTCCGCAATGGCGACAAAAGCTTCGCCCATGCCGGCAGCCCGAGCGCCCGGGGCGATCAAAAGAAACAGCGCCGCGGCGCTGCCCGGACCTTGCGCCCAAGCTGCGGTCATCGGCAACGCCAGCACGCCCACCACGAGAAAACTCATCAACTTTTTCATTTTAAATCTCCAGAATAATTTTTCTCATAAAACAAAAAAACCGCAAACGCGGGCATTGGATTTGGCTCAGCCCTCCGAGTCGATCATTCTCCAACGACTCATCGTTTCGGTTTCTAAAAAAGCTTATGCCAAACACCCGCTGACGGGAATGCCGACCTGCCAATTCCTGCGACAGGCTGAAACGCGACCAAATTACTTTTATGTACAGCGCAAAGCAAACCCGTTAACGAATGTCTTATAAGCGAACTCCAAAATTGTGCAAACCACTTTAAAGTATAGATAATATAAAAATTTAGATTGCAATTGTCAAGTCATTTCTTCGGCGATTTCGCTCACCCTCGCCGCTGGGATTGGGATCATAAGCTCCGTGGTTAAAAACAACTGAAAGAATATACCGCCCTACGCCATGGCTTGCGGAAGAGTGCGCTTTTCATGACCAACACACTTTTCTCCAACGCCAAGACCGGCGCGATGGTTCCCGGCCGCGAAATCCGAGTTGCGACTTTATCTTTTCATACGAATGAAAGTCACTAACGGATTGCGTAGCGCAGGGCATCTTGCCTGCAAACTAACGTGCAACTCACGGGCCAAAACTTTTCCGCTCTTGAGCCAGCAGAATATCAACGAGTTGGGCTTGACGAACGGCAATAGACTTGTACAAAAATGGACAAGAGTGTATCGATTCAGACCGTTCGGACATATAGGACATAGGTGACGGATGTCGGGTTTCAATCTCACGATGGTTCGATTCAAACTTGGCGCACAGAACTGCGCCAAATTGGCGCTTGAATTGTTTTAATCCCACGATGGTTCGATTCAGACAAAGTTATGGACGTTGTGGACTCTATGGACATCATTGTTTCAATCCCACGATGACTCGATTCAGACCGTTCGGACATATAGGACATAGGTGACGGATGTCGGGTTTCAATCCCACGCTGGTTCGATTCAGACGCCATTTGGCGCTGGTAACAGCGCCAAATTGGTTTGTGTTTCAATCCCACGAGGGTTCGATTCAGACAAAATGGAACCATTTTTGTAAAATAATTCTAACTCAATTTCATTTGCATGATGGTTCGATTCAGGCGCCATTTGGCGCTGAGAACAGCGCCAAATGGCTTGTGTTTGAATCCGACGAGGGTTCGATTCAGACTCAATTTTGTATCACTTTGTAAAACTCATCATTTTGTTTAATAATAA
>JAKEEU010000054.1 GCA_022616415.1 Candidatus Zhuqueibacterota bacterium
AGAAAAAAATTCTAACTTTTTTGTGCCCAACGGATAGATGAACCCAACTGTAAAAGCCTTATCCGTTGGGTTCATCTATCCGTTGGGAAAATTTTGTTTTTCATGGCTGCCCGAAGGGCTCCAGTTTTCAACTTGTTTGAAAATCTGGCGTAGTCTCTTTAAAGTTAAATCTTTGCTTTTTCGGCAAAGATTTTTCCTGTTTGATTGCGGCGGCCAACGTGACGCTATAGCTTCGGCGTTAGTCCATGCCGTCCGCGTTAGGAGGAAAAAATGAATATCCTGATCACCGGATCAACCGGAATGATCGGCACGGCGCTGATCGATTTTCTCAAAGCGCGCGGCCACCACGTGACGCGCCTGGTGCGCACATCAGCACAGGGCAGCGAGCCTGCCGTGCGCTGGGATCCGGGCGCCGGCGTTTTGCAGGTTAATGAAATCGAGGGCTGCGAGGCGGTCGTTCATCTCGCCGGCGAGAGTATTGCCGGCGGCCGCTGGACAGTCGCGCAAAAAGCCAAGATCCGCGACAGTCGCGTGCAAGGCACCACGCTTCTCGCAGAAACGCTCGCCAAGCTCAAGCAGCCGCCTAAAGTGCTCGTGAGCGCCTCGGCCATCGGCTATTACGGCGATCGTGGCGACGAAGCGCTTCGCGAAGAAAGTTCTCCTGGAACCGGCTTTCTCCCCGCTACCTGTGTGGAGTGGGAAAAAGCCGCGGACCCCGCCCGGCAAAAGGGAATTCGCGTCGTGCATCCGCGCTTCGGCATCATTCTGAGTCCGAAGGGCGGGGCGCTCGCCAAGATGCTGCTGCCATTCAAGCTGGGCGCCGGCGGCATTATGGGCAATGGCAAACAATATTGGAGCTGGGTCTCGCTCGACGATGCGATCGGCGCGATTCATCACGCCATCGTGACCGAGAGTGTTGTTGGCCCGATGAATGTGGTGGCGCCTGGCGTGGTCACCAACCAAGAATTTACGAAAACACTTGGCCGCGTGCTCTCCCGACCGACGATTTTTCCATTGCCCGCGTTTGCGGCGAGACTGGTGCTCGGTGAAATGGCGGACGAGCTTCTGCTCGCCAGCGCCCGCATCGAGCCGGCGCGGCTGGTGGCGACCGGATACAAATTCCGCCACACCGACTTGGAAAAAGCGCTGCGGGAGTTGCTGAAGAAAAACTGAGAGAAAACTCCGCGACAAGCCAAGTCAAGGATGACCGAAAATTTGATGCATGACACAGTTTTGGGTGTTTAGCGGAAAAATAACGGCCGTTTAATTCTTGTTTACTTTTCGGCGACACTCGGTGACTTCGGCGGCTCTCGGCGGAGTAAGTGCCTCTGTTGTTCTTCTTTCTCTCGGTTTGTTGTAAATGACCTTAACGATTCCTCACAATTGGTAAGCGCTCTATCCACTACACGAGCTGGTTTTTGCCGACATGTTGTGAGAAAATCGTTAAGGTCATTGGTAAAACTTCAGCCTGAAAAACTGAGCGTGGCCTCAGCCTTCGCTGGACAGCTAATCTGTCATGCTGAAAGCATCTTGTTACAATCAAGCACGGTGCTGGCTTGAAAAAAGATTCTTCCCGAATGACATTTTTTCCCCACCCGCAATTTGAACCATTCCGGAACTTGGAAAACTTGCTTGACTTTTTGCAAAGATTTGTTTAAGTTTTCACACCAAAAGAAACCTATTTCAACACAGCATTCCATCCCTAAAATACGAGCCGCCGTGGAGCCAGCAGAGAAAATCGATACGCCACCGATTCCCGCGCGACTGAAAGACGAAGCACTATTTAATTGAAGGTGCATGGTGTATGAAAACAAGAATAGAGACGTTAGTGCTATCGCTTGTTGTTGCCGTTCCTTTAAGCTTCCTCGGGTGTGGGGATACTAAAAAACAACCTCCAAGTCTTTGGGGTGTATATTTCGAGGTACTAAAAGATGCAAAATATATCGATCTCACTCACGCCTTTGCACCGGTACAGCCCGTATGGCCTGGTTTTGGCCGCGCGACGTTTAAACCCGCCAGAGCCGGCCAAACCATCCCCGGATATGTGGAAGTCGGGGAGGAGTTCACTTATCAAAAGCATGGTTTTGTTGCGACGGCCTACGATTTGCCAACCGATCAGTATGGCACGCAGCTCGATCCGCCGGCACACTGGGACGAACACGGGGCGACGATCAGCGATATTCCGGCGACTTATGCCATCCGCCCGCTGGTGGTGCTCGACATCCACGAAAAAGTGGCGCAACATGCCGGTTATCATTTGCATACGGAAGATATCAACGCTTGGGAAGCAAAGCACGGCCGCATTCCGGAAGGAGCTGTGGTCATGGTGCGCTCTGACTGGTCCAAAAGATGGTCAGACATTCCAAGCTTTAGCCAGCGACCCTTTCCCGGGGTGAGTCTTGAGGCGCTCAAGTTTCTACACCTCGAACGCAAGATCCTTTTCCATGGGCACGAGCCGTTGGATACCGATACGACCGCGACGCTGGAAGGGGAAGCTTGGCTGATGCACAACCATTTTGCACAAGCCGAAGGCGTGACCAATCTTGATAAAGTTCCCGAAGCCGGAGCGCTCATTATCATTGGATTCGCGAAGCCTCAGGGCGGCACCGGCGGCTATGCTCGTTACATCGCTATGGCCCCGAAAGATTGGCCATACGGCGTATCTGTCACCGGAGTGCCCGGTTCTCCCCTGCCTATTCAGCCCGATGCGCTTCGACGTGATGACAATGGGGTTATGCGCCCGACGCTGAGGTAACGAGTCCAAATCCGAAGAACGAAGCTCTACTGAATATACGTATGGAGGTTGAGTACCGTTTATATGGTTTGGGCTTTTAATAAGGGACAAATGCTCTCTACTGAAAGCATTCCTATGAATTCGATTACACGCTCGCAGAGAAACCGTGAAGATCGGAGGCGTTGGGGCCTTTTAACGACAGTAGGGGTGAAGTTTTTCGCATAAAGATGAAGCAAAGGTTCAAAACATGGAAGGCAAACCTTTAAAGACAGCCGTGACAATGGCGATAATCATGGGAGTATTTTTGCCACTTGCCGAAACCGTTAGAAGAGCCAATCAAATATTCGACTTGACCAAGTTCTTCAGTTGGTTTGATGACTACATACTCGGAAGTATTCTTCTCATAGCCGCCCATCTGGTAAGGAAAAAGAAACATAATTCGATCTCGTTTTTGATTGCAGCTTGGGGAATTGCCGCAGGGGCTCTTTTTCTTAGTTTCTTGGGGCAGCTTGAGTACTATATTACAAGTGCAGGCGACCCTGGTATATTTTCAACAAACTTCGTGACAATAGCAAAGGTCATCATTTTGGGGTATATGTTAGTTGGACTCCATCTGAGTATAAAATCTAATGCGCCATAACGAAAAATGAAATTAAAAGCTTACAAAACGAATCTGCAAACGATTCTGCCTCTGCGTAATTTATTTCTCCATGAAACCAATTTTCAGATAAGGTATAATGCCTGCCATGAGCGCGGCTGGACGGACTCCTATCTGCTGACGAGCGATGATATCGAGATTGGTTACGGTTCAATAAAAGGACAGGAGATCGCAGATCGAGACACCATTTTTGAATTTTATTTGATACAATATGCCGTTTGCCGATTTGTATATGGAAGTCAAAGAGAATTTCCGCAGAAGAGGACTGGGAAGCTTTATCTTGCAGGAATTGAAGAAGGCGTGTTATCTTTCCGGTCGGGTGCCGGCAGCGCGTTGCAATGTCCAGAATAAAGCGTCAAGGGCGGCTTTGCTCAAGGCGGGCTTGAAAGTATGTGGGTTCATGCTCAAGGGCGATATCAAAAGCATGAACGGCAATATGAACTAAGCGCCAAAGTTAGAATAAAATTACTTCAGGCAAAGCACGGGCCAACGGATTAAAAAACGACCAACGGATGAAAAGCCATGTCATTCAATAAAACACCAAGAATAAAAATTTAAAAATACGTTGGTCGCTTTTCATCCGTTGGGAATTTTTTCTTGATTCTAAAGCTACTTTGCAAAGACTATGAGCCATCCCACTTTCGATCCCATGTCCGCCGAAGAAATGGCCGCATTGACCAAAGCGCACTCGTTTTTTTCCTGGTCGGCGCAGGATGCGGTCAATCCCATTCCGATGGCGCGCGCCAAAGGCGTGTACTTTTGGGATGCCAACGGCAAGCGCTACTTTGATCTCAATTCGCAACTGATGTGCGTCAACATCGGCCATGGCGACGCGCGCGTGATCGACGCCATCAAGCGGCAGGCCGAAGAGCTAACCTACGCCGGGCCGAGCATGGCCTCGCGGATTCGCGCTGAGATTGGGCGCGAGCTGGCAACGTTGACGCCGGGCGATTTGAAGAAATTTTTCTTTACGCTGGGCGGCGCCGAGGCGAATGAAAGCGCCATCAAAATGGCGCGCGCCTTTACCGGGCGGCAGAAAATTCTGGTGCGCTACCGTTCCTATCACGGCGCGACCGCGGGCGCGATCACGCTCACCGGCGATCAGCGCCGCTGGGCCAACGAGCCGGGCATCTCCGGCGTCATCCGCACTTTTGATCCGTACAAGTATCGCTCCCCGCTTTACCAGGCCGGCGATAGCGACGAAGTTTTCGCGCGCAAATGTCTCGAGCAAATTGAAGAGACGTTGATGTACGAAGGCCCGGACACGGTGGCCGCGGTTTTCATCGAAACGGTGACGGGCACCAACGGCATCATCATCCCGCCTGAGGGCTACTTGCAAGGCTTGCGCGAAATCTGCAACCGCTACGGCATTCTGCTGATCTGCGACGAGGTGATGGCCGGGCTGGGCCGGACGGGCGAGTGGTTCGCGGTGGATCATTGGAACGTCGTGCCCGACATCATCACTTTGGCTAAAGGCCTGACTTCGGCCTACATGCCGCTGGGGGCGGTGGCGATGAGCGAAAGGATTTACGATTACTTCCGCAAAAATGTTTTTTACGGCGGCCTGACTTACAGCGCGCATCCGATGAGCCTGGCCGCGGCGGTGGCCAACCTGCGCGTACTCAAAGAAGATGATTTGGTCGGCAACTCCAAGCGCATGGGCAAAGTGATGGCCGGCTTGATGGCGGGCTTGCAGGCCAAACATCCCTCTGTCGGTGAGGGGCGCAACATCGGATTGTTTGGCGCGATTGAGTTGGTGAAGAACCGCCAAACCAAAGAGCCGATGGCACCCTACGCCGGCACCAGTCCGGAGATGGCCAGGCTGGGCGCGTTCCTGAAAGAGCATGGCGTCTATGCTTTCACCTGGCGCAACCTGCTCCACACCAATCCGCCGCTGTGTACAACCGAAGCCCAATTGAGCGAAGTGTTCGAGATCATCGACGCCAGCTTGGCGATTACTGACGAGGCGGTCACGGGCTGATGATGAACCGCCTTTTAGAATAGGAGTTTTGAATAACCCGAATTTTAAACCCCTCGAATTCGATGGGTTTAAAAATAGCATTAGTTTCGCGGCGTTGTACAAGAAAGATATACTCTGGATTTTAATTCCCCCGAATTCGATGGAATTAAACTGGTCGAATTCGACCAGTTTGCCATAATACTTGCGGAGTTACTATATGGGTAAGGTAAACGTTCTTGGAACGGAAATCTCGTATTATCAGAAAAATGAAGAAGACTATATCTCGTTGACTGATATGGTTAAAAGCTTTGGCGATGATACGATGATTTACAGTTGGATGCGCAATCGCAATACACTTGAGTTTATCGGTATCTGGGAGGAACTCCATAATCCAAATTTTAAAGGTAACGAATTCGTTACCTTTAAAAGTCAGGCTGGTTTGAATAGTTTTAACCTGACGCCTCGCAAATGGATTCAAGCAACAAATGCTATTGGTATCATATCAAAGTCCGGGCGTTACGGCGGGGGAACTTTCGCCCATCGTGATATTGCTTTTGAATTTGCTTCATGGCTATCGCCGCAATTCAAGCTTTATCTCATCAAGGAGTTTCAGAGGTTAAAAGAAGATGAACGCAAACAACTCGGCTGGGACATTCGGCGCAATCTTGCCAAAATCAACTATCGAATTCACACCGACGCCATCAAAGAAAATCTGATTCCGCCGGAGTTGACGCCGCACCAGATAAACTTGATCTACGCTTCGGAAGCGGATGTTTTGAACATGGCTCTCTTTGGCATGACCGCGAAGCAATGGCGCGACAGTCATTCGGGTGAGAAGGGAAATATCCGCGATTACGCGAATGTGTCGCAGCTTGTTTGCCTCTCCAATCTAGAAAATTTGAATGCCCTGTTCATTCAGGAAAAGATGGTACAGGCAGAACGGCTGCGCAAATTAAACCAGATCGCCATCCAGCAGATGAAACTGCTGACGGACGACTCCAGAATCAAGCAACTTGGAGCGGGAAACAAATAATGTCTGACGATTTCAAATACGACGTTTCGTAGCCCCCGCCCCTTGTGGGCGGATTTTGCAAGCAATGAATTTGGAATTCCAACATCGACCCACAAGGGGTCGCGACTACAAAAAATCAAAAAACCATGCCTGACGATTTCAAATACGACGTATTCCTCAGCCACAGCTCGAAGGACAAACCGGCGGTGCGGGAGTTGGCGAACCGGCTGAAAAAAGACAAGCTGCGCGTGTGGTTCGACGAATGGGAGCTGAAGCCCGGCGACAGCATTCCGGCGAAGATCGAGGAAGGGCTGGAGAGTTCCCGCGTACTCGTGCTCTGCATGTCGGCCAATGCGTTCGGCTCCGAGTGGGCGCAGTTGGAGGCCAGCACGTTTCGGTTTCGCGACCCACTAAACAAGGAGCGCCGCTTCATTCCCCTGCGGCTCGACGAGGCTCCCATCAAAGGATCGCTAACACAATTTCTTTACATCAACTGGCTGCCGGAGGACCGTGAGCAGGAATATACGAAGCTCCTCGAAGCCTGCCGGCCACCAGCGAAGCCGCCAGTAGCGGAAGCACAGGCCGTGCCCGAACAATTTGCAGAAAAGGCCATTCAGCTCGATCTTGTCTTCGATGAGACGAACATCCATGTCTACGCCTTCAGCCCTGATGGAAAGCGAGCCATCACCGCTGCTGATGACAAGACCGTGCGACTCTGGGACGTGGAGACCGGACGCTGCTTGCGCGTGCTCGAAGGCCACACGGAGAAAGTCCAGAGTGTGGCGTGGAGCGCCGATCAACGCCGCGTACTCTCTGGCTCCGATGACATGACCGTGCGGTTGTGGGATGTGGAGACGGGGCATTGCCTGCGCGTCTTCAAAGGACATGGGCGTCCAGTGCAAAGCTTGGCGTGGAGCGCCGATAACCGCCGTGCTCTCTCCGGTGCCGGTGACTACACTGTTCGGCTATGGGATGTGGAAAAGGGGGATTGCCTGCGTGTCCTCAGAGGCCACACTGCCCGCCCCTTAAGTGTGGCGTGGAACGCCGATCAAGGCCGCGCTCTCTCCGGCTCCGGGGACATGACGGTAAGGCTATGGGATGTGGAGATGGGGAACTGCCTGCGCGTGCTCGAAGGCCACACGAGTTATGTCCTGAGTGTGGCGTGGAGCGGCGATCAACGCCACGCCATCTCCGGTTCGTTTGACAAGACCGTGCGGCTGTGGGATGTGGAGACCGGGCGTTGCCTCCGCGTGTTCGAAGACCACACAGGCATTATCACTAGCGTGGTTTGGAGCACCGATCAACGCCACGCCCTCTCCGGCTCTGAGGATAAAACCGTGCGGCTGTGGGATGTGGAGATGGGACGTTGCCTGCGTGTGCTCGAAGGCCACACGAACACTGTCATGAGCGTGGCTTGGAGTGCCGATCAACGCCGCGTCTTCTCCGGCGACGTTGGCGGCGGTATCCGCGTGTGGGATCTGTCAGAATTTGTCACCGAGGCGCGAGCGTCGAAAGTCACTGTGCCCGCCTTGCCTCCCGCACCTGATCAAGTCCAATACACCAACGCCAAAGTCCTCCTCGTTGGCGACACCGGTGTGGGCAAGAGCGGCTTGGCCGAGCGTTTGGTTCACAAGCAATTCGTGCCCACGAAATCCTCCCACGCCCGCAAGGCTTATGTGCTCGAAAGCAACGTGGTGAAGGAGCCGAGCGGCGTCTCGCTGAATCAGGAAACCGTGCTGTGGGACCTCGCCGGGCAACCCGCCTACCGGTTGGTGCATCAGTTGAGCATGGAAGATGCGGCCCTGGCGTGCGTGCTGTTTGATTGCCGCAACGAAACGAATCCGTTCGAGGGCGCGGCTTATTGGTCGCAAGTGCTAGATCAGGCGGCCACGAACACGAAGCTCAAGAAGCTGCTCGTGGCCGCGCGCATCGATGTGGGCGGTCTTCCGGCGAGCAAAGAGCGCATCGAAGCCTTTGCCCGCGAGCACGGCTTTGCGCAGTTCATTCCCACCAGCGCCAGCACTGGCGATGGTTGCGATGCCTTGCTGGAAGCCATTCGCCGAGGTATTCCCTGGGACGAAGTGCCGAAAGTGACCACGACCGATACGCTGGCAGCCCTGCGCGATTATGTGGCGAGGTTGAAGGGTGAAAAACTTTCACCCCTCACCCCAGCCCTCTCCCCTCGGAGGGGAGAGGGAGCGCCCGCCAGACTGTTTACCATCGCAGAGCTGCATGAGGGCTTTGGCTCGTACTTTGGCAAAAAGCTTCCTTTGGGGGAATTCATCGCGCACCTGCAGCGTCTCGAAGCCACGGACGCGGTGGATTTGCTGGTTTTTCACACCACGGGCGCGGCGCCGCAACCGGAAAGTTTGGTGTTGCTCGACCCCACGCGCGTGGATGCGTATGCGAGCGCGCTGCTGGTGGCCGCGAAAGACGAACCCGACGGGCCGGGGCATCTGCTCGAATCGCGCGTGCGCGAGGGGAACTTTAAGCTCGACCAAGATGAGCGCATTGCCGACCCCGAGTCCGAGCGGCATCTGCTGTGGTATGTGATGGAGAATCTGCTGTCCCGTGATCTGGCGCTGCGCGAGGCTATCAAGGGTGAAGATTACGTGGTATTCCCCTCACAATGCACGGCAGAGCTGAGGTTCCCCGGCGTGGCGGCTTTCGGCGTGGCGTTCGCGTTCAGCGGGCCGGTGCGAAGTATTTATGCGACGCTTATCGCGCAGCTTGCACATTACGAGGGCTTCAAGAAGCGGGAGTTCTTTCAGGACGCTGCCGCCTACCGGCCTGATGCGGGCGGGCGCTGCCTCGTCCGGCTGCGCGACCATGGGCGCGGTCAAGGCGAGCTGGAATTGTTCTTCGATAGCGAAACTCCGGCCTCCGTCCGGCAGGGTTTCCTCGAATTCGTCAGCAAGCATTTGGAGTCGAAGAGCACGCCTGGCAGCGTGAGCAAGCGTCATGACTATCACTGCATAAATGCAGAGTGCCGCAAGCCCTTCGCCGACGATCTCGTGAAGGCGCGACTTGCGGCGCGAAAGAAAAATTTGCTCTGTCCATATTGCGAGGAGAAGACTCCGCTCGTCAATCTGCTGGCCTCGCCGACGGCCGCGGCGGAATCGGTGGCAGCAAAAATTGGTACGGACGCCAAAGCTGGCCGTCAGCGCATGACAGCCGGGTTGGTTATCAAGGCGAAGGAAGCAGAAGGAAAATTCGACGTGTTCCTGAGCCACAACGCGAAGGACAAGACGGCGGTGGAAAAAATCGCGAAGCAGTTGCTCAAGGTGGGCATTCGCCCGTGGCTGGACAAATGGAATCTTGCTCCGGGCGATACGATTTCGGAGGCTTTGGAGCAGGCGATCAAAACCATTCCGTGCGCGGCGTTGTGCTTCGGGCCAGCGGATATTGGCAAGTGGCACATTTTGGAGATCAGAGCTTACGTGGAGAAATGGGCGAGTGGGAATGCGCGGATGATTCCAGTGATTTTACCCAACGTTGAAGAGACGCCAGAACTGCCGCTTTTTGTTCGCCAAACACTTTGGGTGGATATGCGCGAATGGGAGAAGGATGAAAGCGACGGCTTTTATCGTTTGGTCTGCGGCATTTTGGGGAGAGCTCCGGGTGATTCACCGATGAAGAGGTTCGGCGTTCGCGATGTGGCCGAATGGCAGGGCGCGAGTTTGTAGCAAAGTTGAGCGATACTCTTATAAAGATTCAATCTCATCTAGGTTTGAAGGCTCGGGTTGATTGGTGATTTCACAGATGCTCGAGATTTATCAACCCCAGCGGGGTGGGATGTTTATAGCTTCAGCACAATCCCTTTGAAAACCGCGTAGCGGTGACATGTAATATTGTTCGTATACATGTCACTCCTAGCGGAGTTTGGATCATAAAATGCACCTGGGTCTATAAACATTGCACGCCTCCGGCGTTTAGCGATTTGCCCGAAATATCAGCGGAGAAACATGATGTCCAACCTCGCCTCAACAAGCAATGCAGAGCAACTTTTAAAATTTCTTTTGCGCTTGATCGGCACGTTTTCCCTCTTTGCTCTGATTTTTGTTTTCGCGCCTTATGCCTGGATGGATCAAATCCATGCGCAACTCGGAATGGGGCCGTTACCCAGTCAACCGGTAGTGGGTTATCTGGCAAGATCAACCTCGGCGTTTTACGCGCTGCTAGGAGGGTTGTTTTTGATGCTTTCTTTCGACCCGAAACGCCATCGCGCGGTTTTGATTCATCTGAGTTATTCGGTGATCGCTTTGGGCGTTATACTGCTTTTTGTCGACTGGCTGGAGAGAATGCCTCTTTTCTGGAAATTGTGGGAAGGCCCGTTTGTGATTATCTTCGGCGTCGTGATGTTGTCATTGAGCCGGGCAATCGAAACAAAGTTCTGAGTTTCTGGAAATTCAACGGTAGAATTGACATACACAAGATAAGGAGAGGCAACATGTCCCGCATGATCGTTACGCGAACCATCAAGGCGCCGGTTGAGGTCGTTTTCAAGACCGTATCCGATATCAATCAGTTTTCACAAGCTGTCCCACATATCGTTAAAGTTGAATTTCTATCCGACGTCAAATACGGAGCCGGCACACGATTTCGTGAAACGCGTCTTATGAAAGGGAAAGAAGACACGACGGAACTCGAGGTGAAGGAGTTTGTCGAGAATGATCGCATTCGGATGGTGGCTGACAGTCATGGAACGGTTTGGGATTCGCTGTTTGTGGTTAAACCGGAAAATGGTCAAACCTCGCTAACGCTCACGATGGATGCGAAAACCGACAAGTTGATTCCCAAAATCATCAACTTCATGATTGGCGGCATGATCAAAAAGGCGGTTGAACAAGACATGGACGCGGTGAAAACCTTTTGCGAAAAATGAGCAAAAAACATTTACAACGCGTCCGGCGCATCTGCGCCGCGCTGCCTGAGTCAACCGAAAAACTCTCGCACGGTGAGCCGACTTTCTTCGTGCGCAAGAAAGTTTTTGCCATGTTTGCCAACAACCATCACAACGACGGGCATCCCGCCCGCGGCGGGACGGTGTGGTTGCCGGCGCCGTTTGGCATCCAGGAAATGTTGATCGCAGCTTCGCCGGAAAAGTACTTTAAGCCGCCTTATGTCGGCGTGCGCGGCTGGGTTGGCGTCGAGCTTGCCCGTGTCAGCGATGAAGAGCTGGATTTCTATGTGCGCGAAGCGTGGCGCTAGATTGCTCCCCAAAACTGAAAATCATTCGAGGGCTTCTATGAATACCAACTTGGCTGTTTTTGAAGAGTATCAAATCCGCCGCGTGTATGATGAAAAGACCGAAACCTGGTTTTTCTCGGTGGTAGATATTATTCAAGTGTTAATCCAACAACCCGATTTTCAGGCGGCTCGAAATTATTGGAAGGTCTTGAAAAACAGACTGGCAAAAGAAGGAAGTGAGTCGGTTACAAAATGTAACCAACTGAAACTGGAAGCTGCTGATGGCAAGAAATACCTCACTGACGTCGCCAATGCTGAAACACTGTTGCGGCTGATTCAATCGGTGCCAAGCCCCAAAGCTGAGCCGATAAAACTCTGGCTTGCGAAAGTCGGATATGAACGCATGCAGGAAATGGCTGATCCCGAAAGGTCGCTTGATCGGGCGCGCGAGACCTGGCAGAAACATGGACGCAGTGAAAAATGGATTCAGCAGCGCATGATGGGACAGGAAACCCGCAACAAATTAACCGACTATTGGAAAAAACATGACATAAAAGAAGGCGAAGAATTTGCCATTCTCACCAACATCATTCACCAGGAATGGTCGGGCGTGAGCGTGAGGGAGCATAAGAACATCAAGGGCCTGCAAGCCCAAAACCTGCGCGACCACATGAGCGATGCCGAGTTGATTTTTACCGCGCTGGCCGAGCTTTCCACACGACAGATCGCCGAAAGCGTTGATGCGACCGGTATGAAAGAAAACAAAGCCGCCGGAAAAAAAGGCGGCAGGATTGCCAAAAAAGCGCGGCTGGAGTTAGAACAGAAAACAGGAAAGAGCGTGATAACTGCGGCGAATTTTTTGCCGCCAAACCATCAAAAACAGATAGAGAGCACGGCTGATAAAAAGAAACAGGCATGAGTCATGGAGTCTTCTGCAAAAATGAGCAAGAAACATTTGCAACGAGTTCGGCGCCTCTGCATCGCGCTACCGGAGTCAACTGAAAAACTCTCGCACGGTGAGCCAACTTTCTTCGTAGCCAAAAAAGTCTTTTGCATGTTTGCCAACAATCATCATAACGACGGGCATATTGCGGTGTGGCTGCCGGCGCCGATTGGCATTCAGGAAATGTTGATCGCCTCCTCGCCGGAGAAATTCTTTAAGCCGCCTTATGTCGGCGTGCGCGGCTGGGTTGGCGTTGAGCTGGCTCGCGTCAGCGATGAAGAGCTGGATTTCCTCGTGCGCCAAGCTTGGCGGCAAATTGCGCCTCCCAAATTGCACGCCGCGCTCGGGGCAGAGCGAGGCAACACTGAAAAAACGGTTCGTGCAAAAAATGATCTTGCCTCCATTCTCTCAGCAATGTTGGAAGGCTTGCCCGGCGTCAATGTTAAAAAGAGCGCAAACCGCCTCTCTTTCCTGATCGGGGAAAAAGTTTTTGCCTTCACGCAAAGGAATGGCGTGGTGCTAAAGCTGCCGCAAGAGAAAATAAAAAGGCTGGTGGATGAAAAGACTGCTTCCTTTTTGGTGATGGGGAAAAGGGAGATGAAGGAGTGGGCGGTCATCAAGCATAAAGATGCAAAAGAGTATAAAAAGGATTTAAAACTTTTCAAAGAAGCGATTGCTTTTGTTTCATCTAAAGATGTTGGCTGAAAAGTTTAATAGATTAGAGAACCCAAATGGCACAGCCGAACAGGGAAAATCTATCCGTCGAACTTCGCCGAAACCACCGAGTGTCGCCGAAAAAATTTTTCGGTGAATCTCAGCTGCGCCCGCAGGGTGTCTTCGGCGTTTCTCGGCGGAGAATATTTTTTGTTTTTTTTGCTTTTTTGCAACGATTGAACTTTTAAAAATTTAAGGAGAAACCATCCCATGAGTAGTGTCGACAAGGCAGTGGAAACCCAACTCAAGAACATTCAGACGAAAACCGGAAAAACGCTTGACCAGCTTTACACTATCATCAAAAAGAGCGGCCTGGCCAAGCACGGTGAGATTCGCGACATGCTCAAGAAAGATTTCGGCATGGGGCATGGCGACGCCAACACCGTGGTACATTTCTACATGAAATCAACCGAGCCTCCCTCGGCGCAAGTCAAGTCGGCTTCCCCAGAGGCGGCGATTGACGAAATCTATTCCGGCGCCAAAGCGCATTTTCGCCCGATCCATGACAAGCTGATGGCGGCCATCAACAAGTTCGGTGAGTTTGAAATCGCGCCTAAGAAAGGCTACGTCAGCCTGCGGCGCAAAAAGCAGTTCGTCATGATTGGCGCGGCCACCAACACCCGTTTTGAAGTCGGGCTGAACATGAAAGGCGTCAAGGCCACGGCGCGCTTGAATGCGATGCCACCGGGCGGCATGTGCCAGTACAAGGTCAATGTCACCGATTGGCTGGATCAAACAGGCTTATGAAAGCGCGGGCTGAGTGAATCGTCGCTGCAGGCCGCGATGTGACCCAACAGTGCGCTGACAGGAAAATTACCGAGAGTGGCCGGCTGGAATTGAAGTTCAAGCCGCCGCCGCCGTTTGCAGCAGTTTTGGCTGATTATAACATAACAACAAATGCAAGGACGCAGCCTTGAGAAAACATCACGCCCCATAATTTCTAAGCAACTCATTGACCGGTCGCCATAATTCCATGATTTGTGGTGAACAAATGATCTGTACGACCGGTCAATATCTGTTGCTTATAGAAAGACCTACGACAGTAATGAAGTGCTGATCGGTTACATCTGGTTTTTTATTCCGATTCCCTGCCTACCAAGCGAATTATTCTAAGTGGCACTTTCCGCACATTTTTTGTCCGCTGTGACAATTGTGTTTTCCCACCCAGTTTATTAAATTTCTCAAAGAAAACAATGAAAGGAGCACAGCGATGCAAAAACCAACCAATACCGAAATGGCAATAAAAATCATCAAGCAAGGGATTGCACAAAAAGATAAAAGCGTCGTGCATGATCTCGTGAGAGATGATTACATTCAACACAACCCCACCGTTCCGGATGGCCGAAAAGGTTTGCTGGGCCTGATTGACAGAATCATCGACGGCGAGCTTCCAATGCCGGTGATAAACGTCAAGCGTGTGCTGGCGGAGGGCGAGTATGTCGTGCTGCATAGCGACTTCGATTGGGGCGGCAGGAAAGCGGTGTTCGAGATTTTTCGTTTTGAAGATGGAATGGCCGCCGAGCACTGGAGCGGAATCCAGAATCACCCCAAGCAAACAGCCAATGGGCACAGCATGGTCGATGGGGAAACTGCGATAACGGACAGGAGTAAGACGGAGTCGAACAAGGCTTTGATCAAAGACTTCTTGGAGAAGGTTTTCATCGCCGGCCAGTTTAACAAGCTGCGCGATTTTTTCGACGGGGACAAATACCTTCAACATAACCCGATGATAGCCGACGGCGTATCCGGCTTGGAGCGAGGCTTGGAAGAGATGCAAAAAAAGGGCATAAAAATCGAATTTCACAAAATACACCAAATCATCGGCGAAGGCAATTTTGTTCTTACGCTCTCAGAAGGCAAATTCGACGGCAAGCCCACGGCCTTTTTCGATCTCTTTCGGGTTGAGCACGGAAAAATTGCCGAACATTGGGACGTGCTGCAGGAGGTGCCGGCTCAAATGCCACATAGCAACGGAATGTTTTCGTTGTCACTCTATCGGCGCCTCGGTGGATATGACGCCATTGCAGGTTTTGTGGATTCAGCTTTCCCAAGGGTGGCTGCCCATCCGGAGCTTTCTCACTTTTTCCGGGGGCATGCCACGGAAAGCCAATATCGCCAACGCCAACTGATTGTCGACCGTCTGTGCGCCGTAACCGGAGGGCCCGTTATTTATATCGGGCGGCCGTTGGAGTCAGTACACCGGGGCCTTGGAATAACCGAGGCCAACTGGAATACATTTATGAAAATTCTCACAACTGCCATGGACGAAAGGAAATTTCCGGAAGCTGCAAAGAAAGAATTCATTGAAATTTTTGAAAAGCAATTCCGCGCTGCCACTATCGAGGGAGAATTGAAAGAGTAACCATCAACCGCAAGATATCTCTGCAAAATAAAAGTACCTTGTTGCAATACAAGGTACTTTTTTGTATTTTAATTCCATGAAAACCAATTCAACCACCCATATCGGAATCATCGCGTACGAAAACTGCACGTCGTCCATTGTGCTCGGCACGCTGGATATACTTTCGTTTGCTAATGCGCAGTGGCGTAATTTCGATCCGTCGCCCCCATCAAACGGCCAGCCGCTATTTCACGTTGAAATTCTTACTTTGACCGGCAAGCCGGTAGCGAGTTTCAATCAGCATCCGATCTTTCCTCATGGGGCGACGGACGGCAAAAACGATTTCGATATTATCATCATTCCAGGGTGCTTGGGCGATTTGGAGGCGATTATTCAGGCACAACGAAATACCATCGCGTGGCTGCGAGAGCGGCATGCCAAGGGAACCTGTATCAATGCTGTTTGCAACGGCAATTTTTTGCTTGCTGAAACCGGCTTACTGGACGGTCGAGAGGCGACCACGCATTGGAGTTGCGCTGCTCTGTTCCGAGAACGTTATCCCAAGGTCGAGCTGAAACCGGAAAAAATACTGATCGACGGCGGCGACATTATCAGTGCCGCGGGCGTGACTGCCTATTTGAATCTTTGCGTCTATCTTGTCGGCAAATTCAGTAATGCGGAGCTTGCCTCACGCTGCTCGAAAGTTTTTTTGGTTGATTCCGGGCGGCACAATCAAACGCCTTATGAGATGTTCAACTGCCCTCAAGCCCACGGCGACCGGGAGGTTCTGAAAGCACAAAAATGGCTGGAATCGCGCTTCAACGAGCCGGTTTCCGTTCTTGCCATGGCGAACATTGCCGGTCTGGAGCGACGTACATTCATGCGGCGTTTCAAAAATGCCACGGGAGATTCCCCACGCGTATACCTGCAACGAATGCGCATTGATTCAGCCAAACGGAAGCTGGAATCCACAAAAGAAACCGTCGCAGAAATCACCTGGAACGTAGGTTATAGAGACGTCAGCTCGTTCCAAAGATTATTCAAAACGAGCACCGGGCTTTCCCCCGGGGCCTATCGCAGAAAGTTTTCGTTGTTCCCAAACTATGACGTCTCGCAATAATAAATGAGCCAAATGGCCACACATTCGAGTAAAGCAAATTCTCCGCAACCCTCGATCCCGACTTGCAGCGGATCGCACTCTCGACCATATCAGCAATGAAAGGTTGTCTAATGATGAAACGTTCTGCATCGTCTAATCGTCATATTAGAGGCGGACCGGCGTAAGAATTTCCGGTTCGCCTTAATTTTTTGTATGCGGATTAAGCAGATTGAGCTGAAAAGACGGCAACAAAACAAATGCCCCTAAAAAATGTACCAACAGATTTTTTAGACGAAGCGAATTTCCAATCTCTCGGACGCTCACTTCTTATCGGCGGACTCGGATTTTGCCTCGTTAGCTTATGCGTGTTCGCCACGGTCGCTTTTGCCGAAAAGTGGATGTATACGCAGCTTGGTTTGCTCGGGGCTTATGTGGCTTGGGCCGCACTTTTTATTTTGTTGGGCGGCGGCGTTTTGGGTTCGCTGGTTGCCGGTAAGTGGCACCTGCCCAAATTCTATCTGCTCTTCGGTGCGGCCTTCTTCGCTTATGCCGTTGGCTGGGTCACGGCATATTTTATTTGGCGTGATGGCTTGGGCGAATGGCTTGGTTCATTCGCCGGGTCAATCCTGATGGGCTTGGTTTTCGCCGCCGGCTTTGGTGTGGTTCGCACCACATTGAACTTGTCGGCGGTGCTGTTCGTAGCAAACTCCATCGGATACTTTCTCGGCTCGGCGCTCAACAACGCAGTCAAAGGGAGCACGGGAATGCTGTTGTGGGGAGGTGTTTACGGACTGTGCTTGGGCGCCGGACTTAGCGCGGTTTTACACTTTGCCCAAGCTCGACGCGCGGATGAGTTAAAATCAAAACGAAATATTTGAGTTGTAGATGAGCACAGGTGAAATCTTAACCAGAGCCACAATTTGGATCGCCATCGCCGGATACGCTGCCGGGGCTGCCATCTTTGCATTATCCCGCCAAAGATATAAATGGGATGCAG
This sequence comes from Candidatus Zhuqueibacterota bacterium, assembly GCA_022616415.1. Classification (GTDB taxonomy): domain Bacteria; phylum Zhuqueibacterota; class Zhuqueibacteria; order Zhuqueibacterales; family Zhuqueibacteraceae; genus Zhuqueibacter. The sequence continues at coordinate 17,649 of JAKEEU010000054.1, forward strand.
CAGCAAGGCTGGCTTGGACGGCAGCCTGCGTCGGCCTGCTCGCTCACGTTGCTTTCGCCTTCCATTTTTATCACGAGTGGAGCCACACTTCCGCCTACCGCGACACGGCTCGCCAGACCGCCGAGGTGTTCGGCCTCGACTGGGGCGGCGGGCTTTACATCAACTACATATTTCTCATTGGCTGGGTCATCGACACCCTCTGGTGGTGGCGCGGACTCGAGGCTTATCGCCACCGGCCGTGGCCGCTGGTTGCCGCATGGCATGCGTTTTTGCTTTTCATTTTCTTTAACGGCACCGTCGTTTTTGCGACCGGCCCCACGCGCTGGCTCGGGCTGTGTTTGTCTATTGGATTGTGTGTCGTGTGGTGGCTCACCGCCCGCAACAATTCGCCGCGCAAGGCGGGCGATCATAAGCTCACTGTTGTGGAGAACCATACTCGCTAAGGGTGAGATTGTAACGCAACATTCATATTGCGTGCTCCGTTTCCTCTCAACATAAATGTTGAGTTACGAGGTGCAGCACTCCAAAACCAAACCATAACGAGTATAACATGGACTTATTGCGCGTCGAGTTGCGCCGCCCGACTATCGGCCCGGTTGCTTTTCCTTTCTATTACGGCTGGGTGAACCTCGCCATCGCAGCGCTGGCAATGGTCAGCACTTTGCCGGGGCGGACGCAAGGACTCGGCTTGATCACCGAGCCGCTGCTCACTGATCTCCAGATCGACCGCGTTCTCTTTGCTCGCATCAATCTTTGGGCGACGCTGATCGGTTCGCTCTTTTGCCTCGGCGTCGGCCGGATGATCGACCGCTTCGGCAGTCGCGTCGTTCTCACCGTTGTGGTCACGGCGCTCGCGATAGTTGTGCTCTTGATGAGCGGCGCACAGGAATTGGCCTCGCTGGCTCTGCTGATCACACTCACGCGCGGGCTGGGGCAGAGCGCGCTTTCGGTTATCAGCATCACGATGGTCGGCCAGTGGTTCGTGCGCCGGCTCAGCTCCGCGATGGGCGTTTATACGATCGTGTTGAGCATCGGATTTATGTTGGCGTTCCCGATTGTGGGCGCGACGGCCATCAACTATGGCTGGCGCACGGCATGGACGGGCATCGGCCTCGTGCTGCTGTTTGGGCTGGCGCCGCTCGGCTGGCTTCTGGTGCGACGGACGCCCGAAGCGTGCGGTCTCTCACTTGACGGCGAGCGCGCGGTTGAGAACAGCGCCGTGAACGATTCGACCGGCTACACGCTGCTGCAAGCTCTGTCAACGCCGGCCTTCTGGATTTTCGGCCTGGCCAGCTCGGTTTACGGCCTCACCGCTTCCGGCATCGGTTTGTTCAACGAATCCATTCTGGCTGAAAGAGGCTTCGACGCTTCCACCTATCACCGCACGCTGGTGATCAGCGCGCTGACCGCATTGTTCGGGAATTTTCTCGGCGGCTGGCTGGCGTCGAAGTGGTCGATGAACCGGCTCATGGCGTTGGCGATGACCCTTCTCGCAGCTTCGCTTTCCGCATTGCCCCACGTCAAGACGCAGGCGCACGTCGTAGCTTACGCTTTTGTCATGGGACTGGCCGGCGGTTTCGTCATCGTTATTTTTTTCTCGTTCTGGAGCCGCGCTTTCGGTCGCGCCCACCTCGGTAAAATTCAAGGCGCGGCCCAAGCACTCACCGTGCTTGCATCGGCAATCGGTCCGCTGTTGCTGGCGGAATGCGTGACTCGGACCGGTTCCTACACTGCGATGTTCTACACTTTGGCCGCAATCGTCGCCGCTTTGGGGCTGGGCGCGTGGTTCGTCACCGTTCCGCATCCGCCGGCGACGACGGCTTTGGCCGGCTTTGACGAGGTGCAGTCGTGATGATTTTGCGAGAGCGCTTTTATCAGACGTTGCTCAAAGGAAAAAATAAAATTTTGTTGTTTCCTTTAGATTTTGTCGTATATTGCAAATCTAACATGTGCCGGTGTTCGCCGTCACCAAGACGATTCTCGGGATTGCAGTTCTGCTTTTTGTGGCGATACAGAGACAATGAGAATAAAACGAACTATTTTCTGCTCATTCAGCTTGGCGGTCTTTCTAACCAGCGCAACATTCAGCCAGGCGCAAAGTGGATTTTCCCTTCCCATCGAATTTGGGCAGGGAATCATTTTCAAACCCGGCGTGGATCCGTACACATTTTCGGCGCAACTGCATCCGAGCCTCGGCTTCGGCGACAAATTCACGATCGGCGGCAGCATGGCCGGAGTTTACACCAATCCGGATTGGGCGTTTATGTGGGGCGGCCGGCTCGCTTTTCATCTGGCCAAGCTCAGCAAAAAACCGATCGGCGCCGGGCCGGGCATTGATTACGGAACGCTGCATTTCGTGGGGACAGTCTTGCTGGAAAACGGCAAACTTCGCCGCACGGCCGGCGGCCTTATTCTCGATATCTGGGACGGCACTTTGCAAATCAGCCCGCGCGCCGGTTATGATGACAGACTGGAACGACCCTTTTTAGAAGTCACGCTCGGAACGAATCTCTTCGCCAAGTAAGTGTGAGTTAGACTCGCTATAGGGTTATTTGGTAACGGTCAATGCGAGCGTTTCTCAGCGAAGCAATCTTTTAAAAACCAAGGGATTGCTTCGGTAAAAAGCACCTCGCAATGACTGTAATTTTATCCCTAAATGAGTATACACTTCTTAAAAACAACACAAAACAAAAAGCCCTCATCCGAACTCAATCGAATGAGGGCTTAGTTTTTATGATAAACGCGCGTGCCGGAGGCTCAGCCAAGATACTTGCGCAGCGGCTCCAGTCTCGAACGATGCCGCAAACGCCGCAGCGCTTTCTCTTTGATCTGGCGCACTCTTTCACGCGTCAGCTTGAAATGCTCGCCGATTTCTTCGAGCGTCAAGGGGCGGTCGCCATCCAGGCCGAAATACAGCCGGATGATTTCCGCTTCGCGAGGCTTCAGGGTGGACAACACTTTGTCGATTTCCACCTGCAACGATTCCTGCATCAGCGTGTCATCCGGAGGGGCGTAGCGGTCGCTCTCCAAAATATCGAGCAAGCTGTTGCCCTCGTCTTCTTTGAACGGTTCGTCGAGCGACAGATGCCGCGCCGAGGTCTTCAAAACGTCGGCGACCTCGTAGGCAGTCATTTCCATCTTGTCGGCGATTTCTTCCATGCTCGGCTCACGGCCGAATTTTTTCTCGAGCTCTTCGAGGGCGCGGCCGACTTTGTTGATGGCGCCGACGCGGTTCAACGGCAGACGCACCACCCGGCTCTGCTCGGCCAAAGCCTGCAGAATCGACTGGCGAATCCACCACACGGCGTAGGAGATGAACTTGAAACCGCGCGTCTCGTCGAAACGCTGCGCGGCTTTAATCAAGCCCAGGTTGCCTTCGCTGATTAGATCCTGCAGCGGCAAGCCCTGGCCTTGATACTCCTTCGCGACGCTGATGACGAAACGGAGATTGGCCTTTACCAGCTTGTCCAAAGCTCTGGCATTGCCTTTGCGAATCTGGCGTGCCAACTCGATTTCCTCTTGCGGTGCCAGGGGAGAATAGCCGCCAATCTCTTCCAAATACTTCTCAATGGATTGCTTCGTCCGATTCTCCGTGGTTTTGCGTTTTTTGGCCATTTGCTTTTCCACACCAAGCCCTAACTCAATTTGATCCATCTCAATTACTCAACCTGTTGCATTAGCATTCGATTTGCGCGCCGTATGGCTTTCTCTCTTCTGATCCGACGGCGCTGACTGGGTTTGATGTAATACGTCGACTTCTTGAAATCTCGCAAAACACGTGCCCGGTCGCATTTTCTTTTAAAGCGCATAATTGCGCGGTCCAACGATTCATGTTCTCCAACGGTAACTCTAACCATCCGTAACTACCCCTTTCTTTGGGTTGTTGTCGTCATTCCGCTCCTTTGCCTTTCAATTGTTTCAGGAACATCTTTTGTTTCTACCGCTCGGCAAAGAAAGAATAACTCCCGTACAGCATCTCAGTAATATAGATACTGTTTTTTAGGTAGAAAGTTCCAGCGCCACTGATGATTTAAATGCAGAAAAATCAAGCAGCGGCAGGTTGGAGAAAGGCAGAAAAAAATTTTAAGGTGATTCCCGTTGCTAAAACAACAGCAACTTCGCAATAAAAGTGAACAAAAACCACCCTCGTTTTAAAATATTTGAAGGGCAATTTCTGGACAAGCTGCAATATAATGCTTCTCAACAGCTTTGTCAAGGGTTTTGACAAAATTTTCTTTTTTATTTTTTAGGCTTTGAATAAGGCAAATAGATGATGAATTCGCTGCCTTTGCCGATTTCGCTTTTGGCCTGGATGCGGCCCCCATGTTCTTCGATGATCTGTTGAACAAAGGACAGGCCGATGCCGGTGCCTTGCTCCTTGGTTGTATAATAAAAATCAAAAATTTTGCCCAACTCGCTGGCGGCGATGCCCTTGCCCGTATCGTGAAAAGAAATCTCCGCGTAGGACAAGCCGTCCGGTTCCTCGTTTGATTGCGTGTTCTCTTCGCTGGTTTCCGGCACGAATGTGTTCAAGCCGATGGTTATCCGCCCGCCGCCCGGCATGGCCTGCAACGCATTCAAAAAGATATTCAAAAAAACCTGATAGAGCTTTTGCGGATCCACCTCGGCGACGAGATTCGGAGTCTTATAGTCCCTTTCCACCCGAATGCCTTTGGTCAAAGCATTCGGCAATTCGGCTTTGACGAGATCGTCCAGCAAAGCGCCGAGGCGTTGGGGGGTTTTTTCCAATTTCGGCGGCTTGGCGATCAACAGAAAGTTGCTGACCAGCGCTTCGACGCGGCCGATTTCCGCGGTGAGAATTTGATGATAGTACTCGAGCTTGGCGGCGACGATTTGGGGTTTGTTAAATTCGCGCCGCATGAGCTGCATGTTGATGACCATCGAATTGAGCGGGTTGCGAATCTCGTGCGAGAGCACGGAGGCAAGCTTGTTCAACGTCTCCAAACGCTCGCCGCGCTTAAGCTGGCGCTGAACTTCTTGCAGGCGACTGGCCATGGTGTTGATGTGCTTGGCCAGGCGGCTGATTTCGTCATGCCCCAGCGGACGAATGCGATGGCGCAAATTGCCGGTGGCGATCAGCTCGATGCCCGAGACCAGCGCGTTGACGGGCTGGACGATTTGCCGCGTGTACATCGCGGCAATCAGCGCAGCAATGACAACGCTGACGGCGACCAACAAAAAAATTTGCCACTGCATTTTCCTTGCCGGCGCGAATGCCTCGCTGGTCGGCTGCTGAATGACCGTGCCCCATTGCTCCTGCGGAATCGGCGCGTACGCCGCGATCATTTTCACGCCGTCGCGGTTGACGTAAATTTTGTGGTTGTTGCGGCCGGCGGCAACGCTGTCGACGATGTCAGGCTCCTCGAAACGGAGCCGCTCCACTACCATGCGCCGATTGGAGTGCGCGATGAACAGGCCCTTTTTGGCGGGGTGAAAAATAAACGCCTCGCCGTGCCCGCCGATGGCGTTGCTGTCCACCACGTCCCAAATCGCCTTCAAATCGACTTCGCCCCAGAGCGCGCCAATCACTTCGTTATGGACGATGATGGGCTCGGCGATTTCCATCGTCGGCAAGTTTTCCGGCGAGAGATAAACGTCGGAAATGTAGGGCTGTTTTTGCAAAATGGCCGGGAGCAAGCCATCGCCGGCAGCGCCGTTGCCGGCAGCATTGAGTCCGAAATTGCCATAAGCCGTTGAGCTGATCAAGCTGCCCTGCTGGTCGATAATCGACAGGCGCTTGAAGATGGGAAATTGCGTGACCATGTTGTTGATCATCAAATCCTGGCTCATGCGCTCCATGCTGGCGAGGCTTTGAATTTGTGCGCTGAAGCGGAGAATCTCGCGCGCCTTGCCGAGCGTGCCGCTGATCATGCCGGCCGAGCGCCGCGCAAATTCCAGATTGCGCGCCAAAATGGTTTGCTCGATGGCGGTTTGCGCCGTGTGCGTCAAAACCTGGCCGGTGATCAGCAAAGGAATGGAGACGAGCAGAATGTGCGAGATCAACAGGCGGGTAAACAGCCGGTACCGAAATTGTATACGCTCAACGGGCATACTGCAATGATTTCAAACTTGATAAATCCGGGCAAAGCTGTTTAAGGCAAAATGATTATGGCAAAATCATTAACTGTGAACAAATAGAATTTTCCCAACGGATAGATGAACCCAACTGTAAAAGCTTGATCTGTTGGAGCATAAAAGTCTTGGAATTTTTATCTGTTGTGTTATCTCTATCTGTTGGCAGTTTTTTTATTATGTTGGGATGATTGATGTCTGCAAAAGCAAAAGGAAAACGTCATGCTGGAAGCATCTTGTTTGTTATTCAGCACCGTGCTTGATTGGAACAGGATTCCTCCGGAATGACATTCAAGTCTGGGTTTAGAACTGTTTCCAATTATTATTGCAAAACTCAATAATGCGAAGCTCAGTGATTCATTTGCTTTGTACGGCATTTCAGTATCCGACAATAAGACTTCGGACAACCAGACTTCGGACAATCCGGCTACGGGCGCAGCCGCAGCTCCCATTCCTGCGGCGGCTTCAAGCCGCCGTTGCGGTCGAAAAAATTTTCAATTTTGGCGTTATTGATCACGTGCCAGGTCACCCAGGGATGATAAAGAAAGCTCACCGGCTGGTCTTCGTTGATGATGATTTGCAGGCGTTGCATGTACGGCCGAAACGTCGGCGTGTCTTGAAATCTTTTGGCGTTGCTGAAAGCCTGCTGCAAGCGCGGACTGTCGTAGCGGAGAAAACCCGGATTGAAAAAATCCTCCAGGCTTGCCAGCGTCTCTTCAAAGATATGGCCGGCCAGCACCGCGTCGTAACTGCCGCTGCGCAACTGATCGTTGATCTCGTTGGCGCTCATCGGCATCGGAATCACGTCGATGCCGATTTCGTTCCAATTGATTTTGATTTGGCGCACGATCTGATCTTTCACCTGCGTGCTTTGGTCGTAGAACAACCGAAAGCGCAGCGGCTCGCCGTTGCGGTCGAGAATTTGGTCGTGATTGGTGTCGCGCCAGCCGGCGCTGCCGAGCAGTTGGATGGCCCTCTTGGGGTTGTAATCGTAGTCGTTGATGTTCGGCGGAAAAAACTGGCTTTCTCCGGAAAAGGGTCCCTTGGCGATTTCCGCGCGCGTGGCGGAAAAGCGCCGTTTGATCTCTTCGCGGCGAATCGCATAAGACAGGGCCTGGCGCACCGTGCGGTCGCGCAAAATCGCATGCGCCGTATTATAGCAAATCATTTCCACGGTATTGGGATTGGCACGAATGGGAACGATGCGGTACTTGCGCGTCGCTTTCTGAATTTCTTCAGCCGACGCTTCACTTTCGAGGATGGTATAATCCACGTCGTCGAGGATGATGGCGGAGATCAGACTGCGCTCGGTGCGATAAAATTGATAAATCATGCGTTGCGGCCGCCCGCTCTCAAGGTTTTCGGCGATCGGAACACCAGCCCCGGAATTTTTGAAGGCGATAACGACACGCTCGGAGCTGCCCTCCACCATCTCGAAGGGCTTGGAATTGCCCTGGCCGTAAATTCGAAACGTGCCATCGCGCAAAGTAATCGTCACGTCGCGATAGTCGGTTTTGCCGTTCAACAGACCGATCACCAAGCTCCTGGCGGCGAGGGTGCGCCCCTGGAAATTCAAAGGCTGCTGGCCTCGCGCAACGCCCGCCCAAAATACGAGCACGAAGGTAGAGAATAGAAAAAATTTTCTCAAATTTTTCACGCTTCGGACGCGGTTGAGGTTACGGAGCGAAAACTTTGTGAAAGATCGTGACGGCGCGGTCGATATCAGCGGCGCTAACGTCGAGATGGGTGACGGCGCGCAAAGTCGTGGCGCCGAACGGCACGACGAGCACGCCTTTTTTTTTCAGCTCGTCGCACGCCGCGGCAACGCCGAGCTTGGTCCTGGCAATATCGATGACGACGATGTTCGTTTGCACCGTGGCAAGATCGGCCGCGACGCCGTGCCGCCCGTGCAAAGCCTCCGCGAAGCGCCGCGCGTTGGCGTGATCTTCCGCAAGCCGCGCGCGATGATGCGCCAACGCGTAGATTGCGGCTGCCGCAATCACGCCGACCTGCCGCATGCCGCCGCCGAGCATTTTGCGAAATCGCCGCGCTTTGGCGATAAACTCCCTGGAGCCGGCCACCGCCGAGCCGATCGGCGCGCCCAAGCCTTTTGAGAAGCTCACTGACACCGAATCAAAATGCCGGGCGTATTCCTGCGGCGCGATGCCGGAAGCAGCGCAAGCGTTCCACAATCGTGCGCCATCCAGATGCATCGCCAAGCCGCGTTGGTTTGCGAGCCGGCGAATTCGCTCAATTTCGGCGAGAGGGAAAATCGTGCCGCCGGCCAGATTGTGGGTATTTTCGAGCGCGATCAAACGGCTGCGCGGAAAATAATAAGACTCGCCGCGCAAGGCGGCTTCGATTTGCTCGACGGTAATGGCGCCGTTATTGCCGGTAAGCGGACGAGCTTGCACGCCGCTCAACACCGCCGTCGCACCGGCCTCATAATGCAAAAAATGCGCCCCGGCCTCGCAAATAATTTCATCGCCGGGTTGCGTCAGGCAATGAATGGAGATTTGGTTGCCCATGGTGCCGCTCGGCACAAACAGCGCGGCCTCGGCGCCGAGCAGCTCGGCCACCAGCTCTTGCAGGCGATTGGCCGTCGGGTCTTCGCCAAAAACGTCGTCGCCCACTTCCGCTTCCACCATGGCGCGGCGCATACCGGGAGTCGGGCGGGTAACGGTATCACTACGCAAATCGATCAATGGCATGTAAATTAAGTTTAATCTTTTCCTTTTTAAATTGCAAGCAAAATTTCTTTGGCCCTAATTCCCATGGCATAGGATTTGTTTGCTTTTTTGCGTATTAATATTTAGATTAAATCTTTGCACTTGCGATAGCTTATCAGGAGGTTACTGTGGCCCAACTTTTGGATTCGACAATTTTTGAAAGCACCAGAACTTGGCGAGAGCAACGTTTTCTCGTTACATGTCGATCTGTGCTTTGGAGGTTGCTTCTGGCGCTCACTGTTTATCTCACGCCTCAGCCCGCCCTGGCAACCGGCGGCCGCAATGCCGGCGAATCACAATCTCCACAATATTTGCCGGACCGGGTTATTGTAAAATTTGCAACTGGTGGTGTCGGCGGCCCGCAGCGCGGCTTGTTTAAAGCGTACACCACGCCGGCAAAAGTTGCCGATCTGCTCGCGCGTTTTGGCGCCGTGGAGACCGAACAACTTTTTCCACCGCGTCCACGTTTTTTGCAGAAAGCTTCCGCGCCTGTTGATTTGAGCGCCATTTACGAGTTTCGTTTTAACCAGCCGGTGAACGTGGCGAAATTGGTGCAGCTTTTGCGCCAACAACCCGACGTGGTCTACGCCGAGCCGCGCTATTTGCATCGAATTTATTATGATCCCAATGACCCTTCGATTAGCTCCCAAACGTATTTGACTGTAATCAAAGCCCGCGAAGCTTGGGATATTACTCAAGGCGATCCGGACGTGGTTATCGGCATTGTCGATACCGGCGTGGATTGGCAGCACAATGATTTGCAGGCCAATATTTGGCAAAATAGCGATGAAATTCCCAACAACGGCAGCGATGACGATAACAACGGCAAGGTCGACGACGTCCGCGGCTGGGACTTCGGCGGCTTGGGCAACCCGGACAACTCAGCGACGCCGGACAACGACCCCCGCGAAGACAAAGCCGATCATGGAACCGCGGTTGCCGGAATTGCTTCTGCGGCGACGAATAATGGCCTTGGTGTCGCGGGCATAGGCTTCAAATGCAAAATCATGCCGGTTAAAACCAGCCAAGATAACGTGCGGGACGGTAGCACCGCCCTGATTGCGTACGGTTACGATGGCATTGCCTACGCGGCGGAAAATGGCGCTCACATCATCAACTGTAGTTGGGGAGGCGGCGGTTTCAGCCAATTCGGCCAGGATGTTATCGATTATGCCACGCAGCTTGGGGCGTTGGTCGTTGCCGCCGCTGGCAATGAGAGCAACAGCAGCCTTTCTTATCCCGCGGCCTATCGAAATGTGTTGTCTGTCGCTGCGACTGATAATAACGATATTCGCGCCGGGTTCTCAAACTATGGCTATTGGGTAGACGTTTCGGCGCCGGGAGATCGTCTCTATACGACCTGGCAAGTACCGGCAAATTCTTATAATCCTTTTTTCAGAGGCACTTCGGCATCCGCGCCGGTTATTTCCGGGGTCGCCGCCTTGGGTAAATCCGTTCATAAAGATTGGACACCTGGCGCGATTGCCGAGCAAATCCGGCTGGCCGCGGATAATATTGACAGCCAAAATCCGGGTTATAACCGCCAACTCGGCTTTGGCCGCGTCAATGCCCAGCGCGCGGTGATGTCAACCTTTAAAACGCCGGCAGTGCGCCTCGCCGGTTACACCTTGCGCGAAACGGTTGGCGACGGCGATGGAATTTTTGAAGCCAACGAGGAGGTCGCCGTCTCAATTCGATTGACGAATTTTTTGGAACCGGTCAGTAATCTTAGCGTAACATTGACGGAAAACAGCGCTTTTGTCAATATGATTTCTTCGACGCTGAACGCCGGCACGATCGGTCGTGGCGATACCGTGGCCGTTGCCGGAACGTTCGGCTTTCGCATTGCCCCCAACGCTCCAGCCGGCCACGTTGTGACTTTTTACGTGGATTTTTCGGCGGCCAATTATAATGACTGGCAGGGATTCACCGCGGTTATCCGGCCGCTCTACGGCGATTTGTCCGCCGGCAATGTGACGACGACGCTCACCAGCATTGGCGCGCTTGGATTTCAAGATGATTATATCGGCAGTATAGGTGGCAACGGCAGTGGCCAAATCGGCCGCGGCTTTGAGTTTCCAATCGGCAGCGAAAACGCGCTTTTTCACGGCGGTTTGATCATTGGAACGGCGTCGAGCCATGTGAGCGACGTGGCGTATGGCAACGCAGACGGCTCGTTCAGCACCCGCCGCTATGACTTCGTCACCTCCAGCGGCGGCGAATTGAATATTCAGCCCGGGAAAAAGGCCACGGTTGAAGCCACCTCGCGCTTTAACGATAGCGTCGCCGAAGCGCCCATCGGCCTCACCATAGATCAAAAAGCCTACGCGTGGGCAAACGCGCCATGGAATGATTTCGTGATTCTCGAATATACCATTCGCAACACCACCGCGCAGGCCATCAGCAACGTTTACGCCGGTTTTTATTTGGATTGGGACATTATCGATCCCGAGGCGAATTTTGCCGGCTGGGATAGCGCCAACCAGCTCGGTTATGAGTGGGCAGACGGCAGCGCCTACTATGGCATAACCGCAGTGTCGCCGGCACAAGCCACGTCGTATCGCGCCGTCAATAATCAAGAATACGACGGTACCGATGCTGCCAAATATCAATACATGTCCGAAGGTTTTCAGTTGGTGCGCAGCGACGCCGTCGGCGACTGGTCGCAACTGTTGAGCTTCGGCCCGTATAATCTTCCGGCTGGACAAAGCGTGACCGTTGCCTTCGCGGTGTTGGGCGGCACGGATCTGAACGATTTGAAAGCCAACGCGCAAGCCGCGCGCAGCGTCTATTTGACGACGGAAGTGGATGATTCGCAAATTGATCCCGTGCCCTTGCAGTTCGCGCTGGCGCAGAGCACGCCCAATCCGTTCGCGATGCGAACCGCGCCCTCAACGGAAATTCGCTACAGTCTCGCCGAGACCGGCCCGGTGACGTTGCGCATTTTCAACGTGCTCGGCCAGGAAGTCGCCGTGCTCGTGCGCGGCGTGCAAAACCCCGGCAGCTATGCGGTGCAATGGAATGGGCTTGACCGCCGCGGGGTGGCCGTGCCATCCGGCGTATATTTTTACCAGCTCAAAACCCCGGGCTTCACTGCGACGCGAAAGCTGATTGTGGTCGAGTAGTTCGTAGCCGCCGCTTTCAGGCGCCGAGCTTGCAATGACTGTAAAATGCCAAGAGCAAGAAAGCCTTTTTATCCCGTCTCCAGATGAGCCGACAGCTAAAAGTCGCGACGATAACTTTTCTCGGCCTGGTGCTCTTCGACGCGTTGATCGGCGGCGCGATTTCGACGATTTTGCGCATCGACGGCTGGATCGGCCTGGATCAACGCCTCAACGACGTCTATCATCTGAATTACGCCATCGTCATCGCCGGCGCGCTGGCCTGGTTTTATTCGCGTTTCAAGCAGATCAAGACCCTGCTCGGCCTCGCCGCGCTTTTTCTCGGCTACGTCGAAGACACCTTGTTTTATGTTTTCATCCCCCTCGTTAATCCCATCATTAAATTTCTCACCACAGGCGAATCCTTCCGCAATGCTTCGGGAGAATTGTTTCCGGAGCAGATTTCCGGCTGGATCGGCTGGTTGGGCAGAATGTTTTTGGGCGGCAATATCGCCATCGATTTGCAACGTGTCTTCGTGATTAATGCAGCCGCCGTCGCTCTCGCCGTTTTTTTGGCCTTTTACATGAGACAGAAAAACTCCGGTGCTCGCGCGGCGCGATAGGACCGGAATAGGCCATTGCGCAACAAAACTCAGCAAAAATTCTGAAATTTTCCCGCTGACCACTCGTCTCTTTAACATGGAAGAAAAGGAACGGATGGAAGGAAAAACATACCAGAGCGGCGTTACCGAGCGCCATCGCGCCGAAGACGTTTTGCGTGAAAGCGAGGCCCGCCTCGAATTGTTTTTTTCGCAATCGCTCGACGGCTTCTTTTTCATGATGCTCGACGAGCCGGTGCGCTGGGACGATACCGTCGACAAAGACAAGGTATTGGATTATGTCTTTTCGCACCAGCGCATGACCAAAGTCAACGACGCCATGCTCGCCCAATATGGCGCGACGCGCGAGCAATTTCTCGGCCTCACCCCCAATGATTTTTATGAACACAACCTCGCGCACGGCCGCGAAGTGTGGAGGCGCTTTTTCGATGCGGGAAGACTGCACGTTGAAACCGACGAGCGCAAGCTCGACGGCACGCCGATGTCGATTGAAGGGGACTACATCTGCTTCTACGATTCTGAAGGCAGGATCACCGGCCACTTCGGCATTCAGCGCGACGTCACCGAACGCAAACGCGCCGAAGCGGCCTTGCGCCAATACAACCAGCGCCTGAGAACTTTGCAAGAAATCGACCGGGCGATTTTAGCGGCGCGCTCGCCGGCGCAAATCGCGCAGGCGGCGCTGCGCCACATCCACGAGCTGGTGCCGTGCTTGCGCGCCAGCGTGGCCGAGTTCGATTTCACAGCGAATAAAGCCGTTCTCATCGCGATCCATGCCAAAACCCAAACCAAGCTGGACGTGGGCGCGGAGTTTCCTCTGGAAGCCTTCGGCGATATCGCACAACTCTGGCTGGGAAAAGTTCGTGCGGTCGAGGACACGGAAGCGCCTTCCGATGATCCAGCAGTTGCGCGCGTGCGAGCCGAGGGCGTGCGTTCTTTTATAAACGTTCCGCTCCGGGCCCAAGGAGAATTGATTGGCGCGTTCAACGTGGGGGCGGAACGTCCGGGCCGATTCTCTGACGAGCATATTGAAATCGCACAGGAGGTCGCCAACAGCCTGGCCATTGCCATTCGCCAGGCGCGGTTGTACGAACAGATCGAGCAACACGCGCTCGAGCTCGAGCAGCGCGTGGCAGAAAGAACGGCGGAGCTGTCCAAGGCCAATGCCAGCTTGAAAAATGAGATTGCCGAGCGCGAACGAATAGAAGCCGAGCTCAGGGAAAGCGAAGAGCGGCTGCGGGCCATTGCCAAAGCGTTGCCGGACCTGCTGTTTGTCTTGGATGAAGAAGGCCGTCATTTGGAAGTTTTGACTTCCCAGGAGAACCTGCTTTATGTCACGCCTGAGAATATCAGGGGCCGGCTTTTGCATCAAATTTTTTCAAAACCGCTGGCGGATCGATTTTTGGCCGTCGTTCAACGCACCGCAGAAACACACGAGACGGTAACCATTGAATACGAATTGCCGATCGCCGGCGTTACCCGCTGTTTTGAAGCGCGAACCGCGCCTTTATACCAGGAAATCAACGGCAAGAAATGCATCGTTTGGATCGCCCGGGATATCACCGACCGCAAGCGCGCCGATGAATTGCAAAGCCAAAATGTTTATTTGCAGGAAGAATTGCGCAGCGAGCTCCGTTTCGGCGAGATGATCGGCGCTTCCGAGGCGATGCAGAAAGTGTTCAGGAACATCGAAATGGTGGCGGCAACCGATTCGTCCGTTTTGCTGCTCGGCGAAACCGGCACGGGCAAGGAGCTGATCGCGCGGGCCATTCACAATTTGAGCCGAAGAAAAGACCGCGTGATGGTCAAAGTCAACTGCGGCGCGCTGCCCGCTGGGTTGGTTGAAAGCGAATTGTTTGGCCACGAGAAAGGCGCTTTCACCGGCGCCACCGCGCAGAAAAAAGGCCGGTTCGAGCTGGCAAATCACGGCACCATATTTCTCGACGAAGTCGGCGAGCTGGCGCTCGAAACCCAGGTGAAGCTGCTGCGGGTTTTGCAGGAGCAGGAGTTCGAGCGCGTCGGCGGCGCCGCAACGCTGAAAGTCAATGTGCGGGTGATTGCGGCGACCAATCGCCATCTCGAAGAAGACGTCAAAAACGGCTCTTTCCGGCCGGATTTATTTTACCGGCTGAATATTTTTCCCATTCGGATGCCGGCTTTGCGAGAGCGCGCGGATGACATTCCGCTGTTGGCCAATTACTTGATCAGCCAATTTGCGCGCCGTCTGGGCAAGCGCATCAATAGCATCAATCAGCAGGCTTTGAAAAAATTGGTGCGCTATGATTGGCCCGGCAACGTGCGCGAGCTGGCGAACATTCTCGAGCGCGCCGTCATTCTCTGCCAGGGTAGAGTGCTGCAAGAGGAGCATCTCGGCGAGCTGAGTGCAACCTCGCCTCAGCCAGAAAGTTTCGTTACATTGGAAGAAGCCGAGCGCCGGCACATTCTACAAGCGCTGGAAAAAACCAACGGCATTTTGGCCGGCCCCAAAGGCGCGGCGCAACTGCTGGGCATCAACCGCTCCACGCTGTGGTCGAGGATGCGAAAGCTTGGAATAAACGCGCCCGCGCAAAATTTGGCCGCAAGGAAGTAGTCAAGTCCCACCATAAGGCTTTTTCTTTTTCCCTTTGTTCTGCTTCGATGTTGACGCTATAATTTCTGTACGGCGTTTCCCAAACTGCAGCAAAACGTTCAACTCAAGATCCAAAGGCAGGTTACGCCCAATAAGGGCGGTACGATTTGGATTGATTTTTACGAACGGACTGCCTCCCCAATCATCAACGCAGTAAACAGTTGTTACGAAGGTGCGAGTTTTTTGGGAAACTGCGCTCATCTCGACATAAACGGTCTTTGCCACGCACTGATACGCCTTGCCAAGATGAATCGCATCTTCGACGTACTCTCCGGAACGACGCTGAACCACTTGCGCGCCAAGCAATAAATCATAACTCACAAAAGTGAAGGGCGAGCCGGTGTCAAAATCAGCGACCAGATTGGCCGTGCCGGAATCGGATTTTAATATTACCGGCACTGTCGGATAGTAGTCATCTGCATCGAGCTCATGCCAAACAGACGAGACTTCCTCAATGGCCATCCGGTCATCGTCGATGAAGATAAAAGGATACTTGCCGGTGTTTTGACAAACCTCCATAATTTGTTCGGGCTGCGGATAATCTTTCATGTTCTTCCCCCAGGCTTTAACTTGTCCATCCAAGACCATGACCCAAAGCGCATTCAAAGTGGTGAATTTTTCACGCAGCCACTCTTTGTTTTGTTCTTTCAGCGAACGCTGCAACGCGCCACGCTCTTTGATCGAAAGTTTTTCGATGGCCTCGAATGGCAGATTTTCACCGATGAATTTTAGCTGCTGTGACAAAGCAGTTTTCTGATTGGCAGAATGCGGCATGGCATCTGAAAGCTTTTGCAGCGGCTTGGAAAAGCCTTGCTTGGACTTTTGAAGAACCTCCAAAAGCAAACCCAGCGTCTCGACATCGGCCCCTTTCAGCTCGGAGTTGATGGTCGCGATCATTGATTCGTGTGACATACGTGCTCCTTGGTTTGAAACCCACCTGCTTTTCTTTTAATATAATATGCGCCGAGGCGGAATGCAACCGTTTTTCCAGTGCGCAGAATTTCAGCAAAGGGTGTATAAACAGGATAACATAGCAAACACGTCACGCAAGATGTGACAGAAATTTAGGATTTCGGACTCACAGTGCCATGCAGTGGTTTAGGTACGAACGCTCATAGCATGTGGGGATGAGGTAACGACAAGAGCCAAAATCGGATGTCTACGGTGGAAATCCGTCCAGATGTCCAGGAAAGGGTTGGGGCTCTATCCCATGGCTTAAATGGGAAAACGCAGCTTGGAGATTCACGTGGTCGAATAAACTACACTCCAAGACAGCGTGATGCAATCTCAACTTCAAATCAGAATCTCCAAATCATCGCTTGCGCCGGTTCCGGCAAGACGCAGGTCATTTCGGCGCGCATCGTCGAGATTTTTAAAAGAAAAAAGGACGAGGGCATCAAGCCTGAAAATATCGTTGCCTTCACATTCACCGAAAAAGCAGCTGGGGAATTAAAAGATCGCATCCATCGTCTCTGTAAGGAAGAGTTGGGTTCTGATTTAGGCTTGGCGGAAATGTTCGTGGGGACTATCCACGGTTATTGTCTACATCTACTTCAATCTCCGCCGCTTTACAAGTTTTTAAAGTATTCGGTTTTAAACGAAGTGCAACAACACCTTTTGATTGATAAATACAGCAAGCAAGGTGGGCTTACAGAAACATCACTATTGGCGGGCGGTACACTTGAGCGCTGGAAAGATTCCAAACTCTATCAACAACTCATCGGGATCATTGGAGAAGGCAGTATTGATTTGAACAAAATACCTGTTGGCGTCACAGCGGCGGTACAAAAATATCACAAGCTTCTCGATGAGCAGAATTACTTGGATTATACCACCATCATTGCGGAAGCCTTTGCCGAGCTAAAAAGCAACCGTACAGTGCGTGACAAGCTTTCCGCAGAGTTGAAATATCTTGTAGTTGACGAATATCAGGATGTCAATCCCCTACAAGAGTTGTTCATCCATGAGTTGCATTCACTCGGCGGGAATCTCTGTGTTGTCGGTGATGATGATCAAATGATTTACGCGTGGCGCGGCAGCGAAGTCAGCAACATTGTGCAATTCGCCAAGCGTTATTCAAACGTCAAATCAATCGCTCTTAATGATAATTTTCGCAGCAGCAAGGGGATCATCCACGCGGCGTGCCAGATTATAGAAAAAAATCCTGAGCGGCTTCCCAAGCAAATGGCAAGCACGGAGGCTCAATCCTATGAACGTGGCAATCTTTTGGCACTTGCTTTCAGAAATCCAGCAGAAGAAGCTGCGTGGATTGCTAAAAAGATCAAATCTCTGCACGGTATTTCATATCAAGATAAGCTCAATTCAGAACCTCGCGGCCTTGCCTTTTCCGATTTTGCCATTTTGTTGCGAAGCGTTCGCAAGGATGCCAAGCCGATTATCGACGCTCTCGCTGCGGCGGGCATCCCTTATCTGGTCGGTGGCGTCAACGAGCTTTTCGACACTACCGAGATCAAAGCTATGCAAGCCGCTTTTTTCTTTTTGGCTGATTTTACACCGAAAAGCCAGTCTGCTGTGGATGTGGAAGGGCTGACCCAAATTATCTCGCAAGCCGAACTCGGGTTGAATTCCAATCAAATTTCTGCCGGTATCAGTTTCTTACAGGAGAAGAAAGCGCAAATCGGTAAGCAAATGCAGGCGGAATTGTATCTTCAACGCGTTTATTTGGATTTCCTCGAACAGATTGGTTTGCGCGAAGAAAACATTGGTGGCACTCTCAACGGCACGAGTCGGGGTGAAATGGTTTACTACAATCTCGGAAAATTCAGCCAAGTCATTTCCGACTTCGAGCAGATACATTTCAAAACCGAGCCCACGGAGTTGTATCCGGCCTTTGCCAAGTTTCTGCATTATAATGCCCCGGATTATTATCCCGAGGGCTGGGAAGAAGCAGGATATGCCAAGCCGGACGCCGTACAAATCTTGACCGTTCACAAAGCCAAGGGTATGCAATGGCCGGCAGTGTTTGTTCCTTGTTTGAGAAAGAATCGTTTTCCTTCGAGGCGTCAAGGCGGGCGCTCGGTGTGGCATGTTATTCCGGAAGAAAGCGTTAAGAATGCTGATCGTTACAAAGGAACAGAAGAAGATGAACGCCGCCTATTTTATGTTGCCCTGACCCGAGCTGAAAAGAATCTATTCTGCTCTTGGTCGCCGAACCCCGGCAACAAACAACAACAAAAAGTCTCGACTTTCTTTCAAGAATTGACCAGCAGTCAATATGTATTAACTGCTGAGCCGCAATCGCCGGCTCCAACGCGAATCCCGATTAAAACGCGCGAAAGTCAGGTGACACTCACGCTCACGCTCACGTTCAGCGAGCTGAAGTATTATTTTGAGTGTCCTTATTTGTTCAAGCTGCGTTTCTTGTACGGCTTCAATGCACCCATTAACCAAGCGTTGGGGTACGGCAAATCGCTGCATAATGCCTTGGTTGAAATTCATGCCGAATCGCTCAAAGGCGATATTCCCCAAATCGACGATATTCCACAGCTCGTCGATGCGCATCTTCATCTGCCTTTTGCTTATCCTGCGATGAAGGAAGATTTGTGGCAAGCTGCCCGCTTTGCCTTGTCGCGTTACCTGCACCAACAACGCGACACCCTGAACAAGCTCGAACACATCGAAAAAATCATCGAACACAAGTTGGCCGATGGCATTGTAGTAAACGGGCGCATAGATCTGATCAGACGAACCGACACCAATGAAATGGTGATCGTTGACTTCAAGTCAAATAAACGCGCCCAAGCTGAGGATCTCACCCAAAAACAGCTTCATGTTTATGCCGTCGGCTACCAACAACTTACGGGAAAACTCGCGGATTTAATAGAAGTTCACAATCTCGATGAAGGCGGAGCAAAGCGCGAGGTGGTTGATGCAGGACTCATCGCCACCACGCTTGACACGGTTGTTGAAGCCGGCCAAAAGCTGCGCAAGAATCACCTTCCGCGTCTGGAAAATTTTTGCGAGAAATGCGCTGACTGCGACCTATTGGGAATTTGTCGCGAGCGCAATGGAGAATGGATCGTTTAGGAATTTTGAACCACTGTCCAGACGCTGCGAGCGTCCGGACAGTAAAAAGAGAAGGAATCTCAAAATGGCCAAAAGAAGCACCAGCTATAAAATTGATGCCAAGAAAATCCACAGGAAGAATGGCAATCACCGCAAACTTACCCGCTACACCCACGAACACATCAAAGAGCCGCGCACACCGGAAATCGAGCATAGCCCGCTGCTCCCTGTCGATGAAATGGAAAAACAGCTTGTCTCGAAATATCGTGTGACCAACTATGGCGAGGTTTTTACCCGCAAGCAGGAAGTCAACGCCATGCTCGATTTAGTCAGACAGGAAACAGAACGCATTGAATCGCGTTTTTTGGTTCCTGCTTGTGGCCGGTGTAACTTCTTGACGGAGGTACTCGAGCGGAAACTGCGTGTTGTGGAAATGCGCTACCGCAAGAGCCAGCTGGAATTTGAGCGCAATGCCGTGCTTGCCATCTCCACCATCTATGGTATCGACATTTTGCGTGATAACGTTGAAGAAGGGCGCAAGCGCCTTTTTGGTATCTTTGATCGCATCTACAGCAGCCTTTACAAAAAGACAGCAAAAGATGAATGCCGGAATGTGGTCAAGTATATTCTGGAGCGCAATATTATTTGGGGTGATGCACTCACTCTCAAAACGGTGGACGATAACCCGCAGCCGATTGTTTTTTCCGAATGGTCGCCCGTCAATGGCAGCATGCTCAAACGCCGCGATTTCACCTTCCATAACCTGCTGCAGCATGAGCCTAAAAAGGAACCGCCAATGCTTTCGGATTTAGGTGAGGATGTCTTTATCCCCTTACCCGAAAAGGAATATCCACTGATTCACTTTCTGGAGATTGCCGATTGTGAACAGGTCTAACTATAACCCCGACATATTGAGCTGCCTTGCAAATTTAAGCAGTGACGAGGTCTTTACTCCGCCCCGATTGGTCAACGACATGCTTGGCCTGCTGCCGCCGGAAACCTGGCGCGATCAAAATGTGACCTTTCTTGATCCCGTATGCAAAACCGGCGTGTTTCTGCGCGAGATCGCCAAACGGCTCGATACCGGTTTGGAGCAAGCCATCCCAGACAGGCAGAAACGCATCAATCATATTTTCTGTAATCAACTTTTCGGCATCGGCATTACAGGGTTGACCACTCTGCTTTCCCGCCGTTCAGTTTATTGTTCCAAGACAGCTAATGGCAAATACTCCGTCTGTGAAACCTTTGGCGGCCCGCAGGGCAATATCCGCTATGAAAGAACCGAGCACACCTGGGAAAACGGGCGCTGCGCCTTCTGCGGAGCGAACCAGCAGGAATATGACCGAGGAAAAGAACTGGAAACGCACGCCTATCAATTTATTCATAACAAAACACCTGAGGACATTTTTGAGATGAAATTCGATGTAATTGTGGGCAATCCGCCTTATCAGTTGAGCGACGGTGGAGCTAAAGCAAGCGCTTCGCCCATTTATCATAAGTTTGTACAGCAAGCAAGAAAACTTAATCCCCGCTTTCTTACGATGATTATTCCTTCCCGATGGTTTTCAGGTGGTAAAGGCTTGGATGATTTCAGAAACGAGATGCTCAAAGATAATCGCGTCCGAAAACTTGTTGATTATCCAGATTCAACCGAGTGCTTTCCAGGAGTCGATATTAGCGGGGGTGTATGCTATTTCTTGTGGGATAGAGACAATCGAGGGAATTGTGAAATAACAACACATATCGAAGGGAAGCAGTCCATTATGGCGCGCCCCCTCCTCGAAAAAGGAATTGATTCATTTATTCGATATAACGATGCGGTTCCTATTCTGCACAAGATAAGTACAAAATGGGAAAAAAGTTTCAGCGAAATAGTCAGCGCAAGAAAGCCGTTTGGGTTTACAACAGATTTCAGTGACTTTATGCAAAAAGAGTTTTCTGGTGGAGTGAAATTCATAGGTTACAACAAAGTCGGTTATGTAAGAACATCTCAGATTCAACAAAATGCCGCTTGGGTGAACAAGTACAAGGCCTATATCTCAATGGCTTATGGAGAAAGAATAGCTTCATCTTATTGGGTATTGGGCAAACCATTCTTGGGAGAACCTGGAACCTGTTGCTCCGAGACTTATCTTGTTATAGGGCCGGTTGCCTCCAAAAAAGAGTCCAACAATATAATGAGCTACGTTCGCACACGATTGTTTAGATTCTTGGTCCTACTGAACAAGCCTACACAACATGCGACAAGCAAGGTCTATTCACTTGTCCCGATGCAGGATTTCTCTGAACCGTGGACAGACGAAAAGCTCTACAAGAAGTACGACTTGACCAAAGACGAAATCGCCTTTATCGAATCGATGGTACGCCCGATGGAGGCGAGCGATGAGTAAGGAGTTTTTCCCACCGCGACCAGATTCCCAGCCCGTTATCTACGCTTACGAGGATACGAATCCGCAATACGCCGGATTGCTGAAAGTCGGTTACACCACCCTCGATGTGCAAACGCGCGTAGCGCAGCAGTATCCCACCAAAAGGCCAGGCGAGCTGCCTTACCGCATCGTGCTGGAAGAGTCGGCCATGCGCAATGACGGCACGGTGTTCACCGATCATGAAGTGCATCGCTGGCTGCGTCAGCAAGGCGTCAACAACCCCGAGGGCGAGTGGTTTGCCTGCCCCGTAAGTAAAGTTAAGGCAGCAGTGATTGCAGTACGCACGGGGCAGTTGAACGAGGAAAGCCGCGCGCTCGATTTCGCTATGCGGCCTGAGCAGGCCGAAGCTGTGGAGAAGGCTGCGGCCTATTTTAAACGGGCGCAAAGGGAAGACCCGGACAAGACACCACACTTTCTGTGGAACGCCAAGATGCGTTTCGGCAAAACTTTTACCGCTTACCAACTCGCCAAGAAGATGGGCTGGCGCAAGCTGTTGGTGATGACTTTCAAGCCAGCGGTGCAAGACGCTTGGGAGTCTGACCTGAAACAGCATGTTGATTTCAGATGCTGGCAATTCCTTTCGCGCGATGGTCTGACCTACGAAGAAGCCGACAAAAACAAGCCCTTTGTCTGTTTCGGTTCGTTTCAGGATTATCTAGGCAAGAACAACAGCACCGGTGGCATCAAGACCAATAACAAGTGGGTTCACGCCACCAACTGGGACTGCGTGATTCTGGACGAATACCATTACGGCGCCTGGCGCGAAAATGCCAAAGACCTATTCGAAGCGGAAGACAAAAAGGAAATCGAGTTCGGCGAAGGCATTGGCTTGAAAGATTTCGATGAAGAGTTCATGCCGATCAAAACGAATGCTTACCTCTATCTGTCCGGTACACCGTTTCGCGCCATTGCCTCGGGTGAGTTCATCGAAGAGCAGATTTTCAACTGGACTTATTCGGATGAGCAACGTGCCAAGCAGAAGTGGGAAGGACCGGACAATCCATACGCCTGCCTGCCGCGCATGGTTCTGATGACCTACCAATTGCCGGATACAATTCGCGAGATTGCAATGCAGGGGGAGTTCGATGAATTCGATTTGAATGTCTTTTTCTCGGCGGAGGGAAACGGGGATGATGCGAAATTCAAGTACGAGGATGAAGTTCAGAAGTGGCTGGATATGATTCGTGGCGCTTTCCAGCCCACCACCATTGACAACCTGAAGCTGGGTGCGAAGAAGCCACCGATGCCCTTTTCGGATGTCCGGCTGTTGAATGTGCTTTCCCATACCTTCTGGTTCCTGCCCAGCGTCGCTTCCTGCTATGCTATGCGCAATCTGCTGGCGCAAAAGCAGAACCATTATTATCACGATTATCAGGTCATTGTGGCGGCCGGCAGTAGTGCGGGAATTGGAGCAGCCGCTTTGCCGCCTGTGCTGAAGGCTATGGACGATCCTCTGAAAACGAAGACGATCACCCTGTCTTGTGGAAAGCTGACCACAGGGGTCACAGTCAGGCCATGGACGGGTATCTTTATGCTACGCAACTCATCCAGCCCAGAAACCTACTTTCAGGCTGCGTTTCGAGTACAGTCACCCTGGACGATCAAGAATCCCGACGGGGCTTCACCAAGTCTGGAGCAGATCATTAAGGAGGAGTGCTATGTCTTTGACTTCGCACCGGAGCGGGCGTTGCGGCAGATTGCGGATTACAGTTGCCGTTTGAATGTTGATGAGTCGAACCCCGAAAAGAAAGTTGAGGAATTTATCAGTTTTTTGCCTGTGCTGGCCTATGACGGAAGCACCATGAAGCAAATCGACGCCGCGGGCATCCTTGACATGGCAATAAGCGGCACTTCCGCAACCCTACTGGCGCGGCGCTGGGAAAGCGCTTTGCTGGTGAATGTGGACAATGGGACTTTGCAGCGACTGATGAGCAACAAGGCGGCTATGGAGGCGCTGAAAAGCATCGAGGGATTCCGTAACCTGAATCAGGACATCGAGACGATTATCAACAAATCGGAGGCGGTGAAGAAAGCGCGAAAGGAGAAAAACGACGAGGAACTCACGCCGAAAGAGAAAAAGGAACTGACGGAAGAAGAAAAGGAATACAAGAGCAAGCGCAAGCAGATTCAGGAGAAGCTCATTAAATTTGCTACTCGCATACCGCTGTTCATGTATTTGACCGATTATCGTGAGCGGTGTCTCCGCGATGTCATCACGCAATTGGAGCCTGGTCTGTTCAAGAGAGTCACTGGCTTGGGCGTTAAGGATTTTGAGCTACTGGTCAGCCTTGGTGTCTTCAACAGCGCATTAATGAATGACGCCGTTTACAAGTTTAAACGCTACGAGGATGCCAGTCTGACATATTTGGGCATCAACAAACACGAGGGCGAGGACATCGGCCTTTATGACACGGTGTTGAGTGCAGCGGACTATGCGGCAACTTTTGAGAATGTGTCAGAAGGAGCATGAATTCACATTGCGATCGTGCCTCAGCTTAAATGTAGGCTAACAAAGAAGACACGATCAAGCGTTTGGCGCTTCGCGCGGAAGACATTTTTGTCTGTCTCGACAGCGCGCTGACGGATCAGGCCAAGATGCGGTTGGCAGACGTGTGTCGGCTGAACATTATTTGAAGATTTTGACAAAAGGCGGGAAAAAAGCAAAAAGTCTAAATTTCAGGGTGAAGATAAATCAACCCGTACTTGCTTCGCAAAGCCACAGCAACGCGATCCAGGAAACCATTATGTCCCAACAGATTGCGCGGAATGGGATATTCTGAGAAGAGCACTTCAGTTTTGTAGTGGAGGTTGGGCGTGATTTCGAGGTCAATTTCATGAGCATAAGCCAGCAAAGAACCGCCCAGCGTACTCAACTTCTGAACGCGACCTTGTAAAACCTCGATCGCCAGTTCATCAGCGATCTCACGGGTAAAGATGGAAAAGGTTGAGCCCGAATCAATTAATGCGAAGTCAGTCGTCACCGCCTCGTTATGTGACAACGCTACTTCGATCACGGGAAGAGGCGGTGTCAATAACTTTTGGCTACCGGCTTGAAGAAATAGCGGGCGATAGTTGAACTGGTGTTCGAATTCAAATTGCGTCATTGCTCATGGCTCGACTGCAGGTTGATTGGACATGCCCAAATACCATTCATGCTCGTGCACGGGCAGGTATTGCACAAAAGGAAACTTGACTCCACGCTTTCGGGCCTCGTCAACCACTTCTTTTCTGGTTTTGCCAACGGCGATCATTTCATAGCCCCACAACGCGACGTGCTCGCCGCGATGCTGGTCCCAGAAATCAGGATGATCGAGCAGCCATTGCATTTCTGCTTCGCGGCTTGCCGGAATCTGCGCGGTAGCGCTAGGTTGAGTGGTTTCGGCAGCCGAGGCATGCGATTCCTCCGCAGATACCTTGGCCCGGCTGAGCGACTCGGCCGAACTGATCGAGGACTTGCCGAAGTCGGATTCTCGCTCGCGAGCCAAAAGCTCTGATAGCCGCCAGCGTTCTTGCTTTGGCAATCGCCGCGCAGCAGACAAAATTTCTTCAACCGTGGTTTGAGACATGTTGCAGCCTTTCTTTAGTGCATGGAAAATGTTTGCATGGTCTCCGTTTCAACAATATAAACATTTCTTTTTTACAGTTCAATTAAAATTTTACACGAATCATGTCCAAGCAATTACAACTCCAATTTGAGGTCAATCAAGAGCATCAGCTCTCGGCCATCGAGAGCGTCGTTCGTCTCTTCGACGGACTTCCCAAACGGTCGCCGGAATTCAGTCTCGGCGGCGAGATTGTACCCAACTTGCCGCCGCATGAAACGCTGCGCGAGTCATGGTTGCGCGAGAATCTTGCTGCGGTTCAACAAAAAAACGGCATCGAAAACCCGCTCGCCGATCCTTTGATGAACCCGTGAGCTTCATCTTCGCGCATTCGGCGCTCAAGGAAGGCTGGGACAATCCCAACGTCTTTCAGATTTGCACGCTCAATCAAGCGGTGTCTGAAATCAGGCGGCGGCAGGAGATCGGCCGCGGCTTGCGGTTGTGCGTCAATCAACAGGGTCTGCGGCTGTTTGATGAAGAAGTCAATACCTTGACCGTCATTGCCAACGAGAGCTACGCCTCGTATGCCGCCAATCTTCAGCAGGAGTACGTTGAGGACAACCTGGCCGCGCCACCGCTGCCCTCGGAAGCGCGCAAGAAGAGCGCCACGCGCCATGACAACATCTTTCACGGCAGCAAGGAGTTCAAAGATTTTTGGGAAAGGCTGTCGCAAAAAGTCTCTTATCGCGTGCACGTCGACACGCCGGAGCTGATTCGGGCCTGCATTGAACGGTTGAATGCGCAGACGATTCCGGAGCCTGTGCTCGTGGTAGGTTGGGGGAAATTTGTCGTCAAGCGCTACACCCTTCGCCTACAATCCGTGCGAGGAAGTGTGGCAATGATCGAACTTGAAATCGCTGATTCAGAAGGCACAATCAACAAAACCTCCCGCCCAGTCGTCAAAAGGAATAATTTGGCGCGTATTTTTGACGATGAACGACTGCGCAATTTTCAAGTGCTTGAAATTTGCAATGGTAAACGTGAGGCAAAGGTGTTTTTCTCGAATAAAGTGGACCTGAATATTCATACTTCTCTGACGTTTGAGAGCGAAGCCGGACAGGTGGTTTCTGAAAAAACTTCAAAACCGCCGGCAGCGAAGTATCCGGTGTTCAATCTGCTGGATCGCGCGGCGCGTGAGCTCGGTCTGACGCGGCCGACGCTGAACGCCATCTTCAAGGGTTTGCATGACGGACACAAAGGAATGCTCTTTCGCAATCCCGAAGGTTTCTCCGGCGTTTTCATTCAGCAAGTCAGGGAGGTGTTGGCTGACCACGTTGCGGAACGCATTGAGTTCGTCGTGGAAGACGGGAGAATTGAGTGCAATTTGGAGAAGCTCTTTCCCCTCAAAAAGGCTTTTGCGCAGCGAGAACTGGAGGAAGCCGACGAGCGCACGCTGTATTATTTGCTGCAAACCGACTCGAAGGCGGGGCGAAAGTTCGTGGTGCAAACCGATTCGGAGGTGGAACGCAAGTTTGTAAAGCGGGTCAAGCCGGATGACAAGGTCGTATTCTACTTCAAGTTTCCAGCTTCCTTCAGAATCAAACTGCCCAAAGTCATCGGTGACTACAATCCCGACTGGGGTTTGATGCGGCGCAACGAGAAAGGTAAGTTCCTTTTGCAGCTCATCCGTGAAACAAAATTCACAAATGAAGCGCATCTGCGTTTTCCCCACGAGAAGCGCAAAGTCGCCTGTGCCCGCAAGCACTTTCGCAGCATGAGCATCGACTATCGCTCCGTCTTTCCGGATTTTGAAGAGTGGTGGCGATCCGAGAACGAAGTTGCGTCGCAAAGATCACTTGGGATTGGTGAGCTTGGGAAAAATCGGTGAGATTTGCGCAGGAATGCGCGTGTTCAAACATGCTGGAGACGGGTAGATTTTAGTCAATCATAGCGCGGGCTATTTCCCCCACTTTTTTGCTGCCGGTATTCCTTGATCAGATGGTCAATCTCTTTTTCGGTTACGCCGCCAGCGGCTTGCACCTCGGCGCGAATTTCGTCGATTAGGCGGGCGATCTTGCGGCGATCTTTTCGAATCGGCTGCAAAAAAAGAAGCCGTAACGCGTCCGAAACGACGGCGTTGGGGTCGCCGTTGTAATGTTCTCGTGCGACTATTGACAAACGCGTTGCAAGCTGATCATCGCGTTGCAAAACGAGTTCTGACATAAGTGATCTCCGTGGGAAATATTCTATTGTTTTCGTCGAGCACGATCATGCCGCCACTTTCATCCTGGACGCGGAGCGCAGAAACGTCTTTTTCATTCGCCAAGACCTTTATCAATTTTCAGGCATGCGCAACAACCTGCGAAACCAGTCAGCAATCTCAGCAATGCTATGAAGCGTCATATTCTCGTCTTGAGACTGGCGCAGGTTTTCTTCAGCAATAGCAACGCAAAACTCAACCACCTCGGTGATTGGAAATTGCTCTGGCAACGGGTAGCCGCAGTTTTCAAGAAAATAGAGCGCCGCATCTGCACGCTCGTAAGTTGGCTCGCCGGACATTACCGTTGCGCCAGCGTTTCAAAGAGCGTACGATTTTGCGCAATCAATCGCCGCATGAATGGCACGGCGCTTTCGGCAAAGCGGCCGCCGTTGGTCATATCCTCCTGAG
Source organism: Candidatus Zhuqueibacterota bacterium (assembly GCA_022616415.1). Taxonomy (GTDB): domain Bacteria; phylum Zhuqueibacterota; class Zhuqueibacteria; order Zhuqueibacterales; family Zhuqueibacteraceae; genus Zhuqueibacter. Next base: position 45,486 of record JAKEEU010000054.1, read on the forward strand.
CGAGCCATATTTCCAAGGCTGCCAATACGACACTTTGGATTTCCTTCTCGGGAATCTGTCGCTCGCGGAATTGGTGCGTTAATGAATCGGGCAACTTGATGGTTAGCGTCATCTTACCCTCGGTCAATTGATCTGAAGTTGTCAAATGCAGAATTTTTGACAGAAATAATAAACACGTCAGGCAAACTTTTACAAACCGCCCAAGATAAATATAGGCAATCTTTTTTTGATCTTCAACTCAATTTTAATACATTTACTGCCGTCTTTTTGCGAGGCTTTGACCCATGCCCACCCACGACATCATCGACAACCGCAACGAGAAATTGGTCGATCACATCAACCGCATTCTCGCCTCGACCGAATCTGCAAGATTTGCTGTTGGCTACTTCTTTCTTTCCGGTTTGGAGAGTATCGCCGAACGACTAACAGGGGTGAAAGAACTTCGCCTGCTCATCGGCAACACCACCAGAGCCTAATTGTTATTTATAGCCATCACAACCTGCAGGAATGGTTGGATCGCCGCCGTCTCTCAAACAACGACCACCAGATTCCGAGGATTATTTGCAGCGAGGGACTTGTGTGAAGGGTGAAAAAGCCAAATTTCGGGATGCCGGTGGAATTGAGCAGCTCGTCCCTGCTGCAAAGCTGAATATTCGGATTGACCTCGGGTGGGGCAAAGGTTCTTCGGGATTCTATTTGGCGTTGGCCGAGGCGTTTTAGAAAGGACGTAAATAACGTCTGCGCGCTTGAAAATAAGTTATTGTTCCCGATCAGCCAGAAACCCGATTGGCCGGCCTTTTTTGAGCTTCTTGAGGTGGTTGCAATTTGCGACCACCTGCTGCTTTTCTTCTTTGGTAAGCTAAATCAAGCAGTTTTTCATTTTCAATTCTTCGTTCGAAGCGAATTCTCCAGGCAGCATCTTGCGAAGCAAATGGGAATTGCATTGCGGAAATTTGAACACCGTGCCGAAATATCAGCATTTTTAGGCTACAATACTATTCTTCAAATAAATTCCCCATAATGCACTAAGTTTCGATAAGAAAGCCACTTGGGTTGATGACCCGGGTGGTTTTTTTGTTTTGGCACGTGTTTGGTAATGACCATGCACAGACCTAATCAAGGATAAGACGATGTTCCGAATCGACAAAATATTTGAAAATGACCAGACCGAGATCATCAAGGTTGAAGGCGAGATCAAGGATAGCGACGCAAAGGACTGGGCTGAATCGTTGCAGTCGATCATGAACGAATCGCCCCGGCAAATCGTTCTCGATTTCTGTGACGTGACTCATCTCAGCCCCAAAGCCGCCGAGATACTCATTCAACGGCTGAGCACAAATATTTTTTTGCTCAATTGCCCGACCGCAACTAAAAATCTCGTTCATGCCGCCGGCCGGTCGAAAAGTGTTCTGGAATAAGGGGCAAAAAAGATAACAACGCAAAAAAGAAAGTTACTCTCTTACAAGTAATATCTTTGCAAAAAAAGCAAAGGCTTTTAGTGGTATCCGGATTTTACGAATCGCCCGGATCAAAAATCCAATGGCTTGAATCCGGGCGATTCGGCAAATCCGGATACCAAAAGCTTTTTCCTGTTTGGTTCCGGCTTGTCCGGGTTGATGTGGAGAAGTTGATTTTTTAAATCGGCATAGGAGGTTGCAATGGCTCATATACGTTCAAACTGTGATAAAATTTTCGATCATTATGTGTGAGCGGGCCACCAAGGCATTATCATAAATAAACGTTGAAGTCGAACTTGCATGAAAAAACATGAGACACGTTTGACGTTCATCGAGCGCAAGTTCGGCTTCGCTCACATTCACAACGAAAGGAGCAAATTCATGATAAGCAAAATCATTCAACTGGTCAGTAGCGTTTTGTTGCTCGCCGCTTCCGTAACAGTTTCCGCTGACGAAGTTGTACGCTGGAACCGCGTCGCGACGGAGGCGGCTGCGGCGGCACAGACCGATCCGCTCACGGAATCGCGCATTTTCGCGCGCGAGGTGGCAATAGCGCAACAGCTCGATGTTGTGGAGAATGCGCGGCTGTTCGCGCTGGTGAATCTCGCGATGGCTGACGGCTTCATCGGCGGCTTCGAAGCCAAGTATCACTACAACTATTGGCGGCCGGCCACCGCGATTCGCGAAGCCGGCGACAGTTCGTGGGTGAGTTATCTCTGGACGCCGCCGGTGCCCGATTATCCCTCCACGCACACCGTGTTGGGCGCTGCCGCCGCTGCCGGGTTGGAACGATTCTTCGGAACGGACTTTGTCAACTTCACGATGACGAGCGGCGCACCGTATGCCGGCATCACGCGGAAGTTCTGGAGCTTTTCTGAAGCAGCGCGGGAAAACGGCGCTTCGCGCGTGCTCGCCGGCATTCATTTCTCGACGGCGGTGAACGCCGGTTATTTGCAGGGAAGCCGAATCGGGACGTGGGTCTTTGAACAAGTTTTGCGTCCGGTGAGCGCGCCGCGGGCCGTGCCGGCCTCCGCCGCATCAGCCGAATCGTCTCGCTGAGCAGTCAATCGGTGGCGTCGGGCTCTCGCCGGAAAGTATCTAAATAGTTAGAGCGAAAGTCCGGCTTTCTAAAAACTATCGCAAGCGATAGTAGACAAGGCTCACCGGCGCGCTTAAATTGAGACGCGATGATCTTCAAGCGAGTTACACTGAATTGCAAACCGACACGAATTTCAGGAAGGAGTTAAACCATGGCTGATAAACAAAAATCAATCTCGTGGCTGCCGATGACGCGGCGCAAGATGCTAGGCGGCTTGCTCGTCGGCGCCGGAACGATGCTCACCGGCTTTAAAATAAATTCGCTCGGGCAGCGCCTGACGCAAAAGGGCAAGATTCTGCTCAAAGGCCTGCCGGCGATTCCGAAAGGACTCGAAGTGGCAGTCACCATGCCGCTCATCGAAGCGTTGCATGGCCGGCGCGCGCGGCGGTTCGCGTTGGGCGCGGAGATTCCGGATGGCCCGCTGAAATTCAAATCTCAACATGCGCCCATGCCGCTCAGCGAGCTGGAGCAGATGATGGTGCTCACCGCGGCTTCGGGAAATACCGGATGGTTCTATCTTCATCCGTTCAACCCGAATTATGTACCGAACATTCCCAACTACGCGAGCGCGGCGGGCGGCCGTACGTTTCCCTCGGCGGCCGGATTTCATACGAGCGAGGTTTTCTACACCGATGACAACGGCACCTATTTTCTTCCGACGCGCGACGCGCAAAATTTGGTCAAGACGGACGAAAACGGCGCCACCGATCTCAATGCCTATTTGCAAGCGCATCGTTCGCGCATTCGCAAGCTGTCGGACAAGCGCATGCACATTCCGCCGAAGCCGGCGCACATCGAGATGCACAATCCGTGGTGCGTCAATGTGCCGGGCAGCACGCTCATCATTCCGGTGGCTGATCTGGCGCAGCATCATATCGCCGTGCTCTGTTATCTCGTGCAAAACGGCGCGTGCATCTTCGATGATGTTCACAAAAATCCCGTTCCGGGAATCGAGAAGTTTGGTTCTTTGGTCGATGTGAAGAATCCATACCCGCTCACTTACGTGGAGCAGTTGTCGCTCGCCGAAGTAACTGCCGAGCTTTCCACCGCTTGCTATGCCGGCGCACTCATGCTGCAGGCCATGGGCCTCGGCGGTTGGATGTTCGACGGTATCACGCCGATGAGCGTGCTCGGTGCGAGCGGTGATCCCGAAATGCCCGGACTTGGTTTTCGTTATGACACGGACGAGCGCTGGCCGTTGCCGAATATTACCGGATTGCCCGGTGTATTTGAAGGTTTTTGCCCGCCGCATTACAAAGATATGCGCGCGGCAGTGGAAGCATTTGTCAAGCGCAAATTCGGCGCGGGCGGCCCATTTAATCCTAATACGCCCGGACCATATCGTGAAAACGCGCGCGTGCGCGGCGCCGGCAAAGTTCACAGCGAAGAATTCAAGGAGTGCGTGACGACAATGGCGCAATACGTGTTCGATAGGTTCGGTAAATTTCCCGGCACCGTGCCGTCGATTTTCATTCTGACTTACTTGCAGGCGCATCATCTCGATCTGGAGTTTTATGACAAGCACTTCACCGCCGGTGCGTATTTGGAAACGCATGCGCGGCATCATGAGCTGTGGCATCGGAGTTAGAGCCAAAAGTAAAGTCGGACTTGCGCGCAAAGATGCTTTGAGATTTTAAAAATTCAGATTCGCAAGTCCGACTTTGCCAAAGATTAAGGAGACAACCATGCTTCATCAAAACACGATAAAGAATTTAATCGGCGCACTTGCTACGATATTGCCGCCCGCGGTCTCCGTCACTGCGCAGCAAAACGAAAGTGTGAGCTTGGCGGTTGCGCATGAGATCATCGCGAAGCGCGATGAAAGCCGAACGACTTCAGCTTTGTCGGACAAAATGAAAGTCAACGGCTTGAACATGTACTACAAACTTGCCGGCGAAGGCGAGCCGGTGGTTTTTATTGCAGGCCTCGCCAGTGATCATCTGGAGTGGCTGCCGGCGCACGTGCCCACGTTTACGGCAGCCGGCTATCGGTGTGTGCTGTTCGACAATCGCGACGCGGGCCAAACGGACGAAAGCCCAATCGCCGCATACACGATCAAGCAGCTTGCCGATGATGCGGCCGGATTGCTCAAACAACTCGGCATCAAGCAGGCTCATATTGTCGGTGAATCCATGGGCGGCATGATTGCGCAGGAATTGGCGATCAAATATCCGGAGTTGGTGCGGAGCCCGACGCTGGTCTGTTCGTGGGCACGCAGTGAACCTTTTCACAAGGCGCTGAGCGAGTCATGGAAAAACCTCCGGCGCAAATTTTCCCTTGAAGAATCATTCCAAACATTCGGACTGTGGTTCTTTTCATCGCGTTTCTATGAAAATCCGGAAGCCGAGCAAACGTTTCTGGCGGAAGTGCGCGCGAATCCGTATCCGCAGTCGGTCGCAGCCTTCGAACGGCAGTGGGACGCGATCTTGACGCAGAACACCCTGGATCGGCTCAGTCGCATCACGGCGCCGTCGCATGTGATCGCGGGTGACCGGGACATGCTCGTACCGCTCCGGCTCTCACGCATTATGGCGGAAAAAATTCCCGGGGCCAAGCTGACCGTGTTGCCTGAATCCAGTCACGTTCTCGCGTTCGAGAATCCGGCGGCGTTCAACCAAGTCGCACTCGATTTCTTGAAGGAGCACTAAAAAAACTTTAGGTGCGTTAGGCATCCTGACAGCAACTCAAACTATTTACATTCGGAGACAACTATGTTTCAACAAAACACGATAAGAGGGCTGCGCCGTATGTTGGTTGCGATGTTGCTATTCGTTGCCATCACAGCCAAGGCTAGCGGAGATCATCCGCGTGGCGCGATAGACCAGCCCACAAAAACCGCGGGCCTTGACGACAAGGCGGCCGATATGATTTTCGTTAGCAAGTCTCTCAAGCTTCCGTTTTTCGTGTTGGAGACCAAGTCGGTTCAGGGTCCGGTTCTTGAGCTAATGGCTGGAACAGGCCGATTGTCGCTTCCATTGATCGAGGCCAGAGTGAAGTTAACTTGCGTGGACAGCTCCAATGCCATGCTCGAAGTCTTGTCACGGAAATTGAAACAGCGCGGATTGCACGCTGATATTATTTGCGCTGATGTGTGCCGTTTGGCTTTGCCGGCGCGCTTCGAACTTGCCATTCTACCTTTCCAAGCGTTCATGGAAATCATTGGCGAGGAGAATCAACGCGCGGCGCTTGCGGCGGTGTTCAGATGTCTCGCTCCCGGCGGAGGATTTATTTGCACGCTGCACAATCCGGCAATCCGCCGCAAGCAAGTTGACGGCTTGCTGCGCCTCGTCGGGCAGTTTCCAACGGAGGGCGGAACGCTGGTGGTATCGGGTTTCGAACAAGGCGGGAACCCGGTGGTTTCGCGCCAGCAGTTTTTCGAATTCTTTGATGGTGAAGGGCGCTTGCTCGAGAAGCGATTGCTTCAGATGAAGTTTGCTTTTGTGGAGAAAGACGAGTTCGAGCAAATGGCGCAAAGTGTGGGCTTTCGTGTCGCCCAACTTTACGGGAACTACGACCGTACCCCGTTCGATCCGGCCCAGAGCCCGGTGATGATCTGGAGATTAGAGAAGAACTAAAAAAAATGAATTTGAATTCTAAACGAAAATGAAAGATAGGAGAGACGCCATGATGCACGCACGCAAAACCCTAATCGCAGCCCTGTTCCTCGCATTCGCGGCTTCTGGCTTCCACCCGGTCGTGGGCCAGGAAGGGCATAAGCTGTCCATCAACGGAACGCAGATATACTACGAAGTGCGAGGTGATGGACCTCCACTTCTCCTGCTGCACTATTTCGGCAACTGCGGCCAAGCTTGGCAACCATTTATGGAGCGGCTTGCACGGCACTACCGCCTCATCATTCCGGACATGCGCGGCCACGGGCGCTCCACCAACCCGTCGGGCCAATTCACGCATCGCCAATCGGCGCTCGATATGTTTGCCCTGCTCGATCAGTTGGGCATCCAGCGCTGCAAAGCAATGGGAATGAGCAGCGGCGGGATGACCTTGATTCACATGGCCACGCAGCAGCCGGAGCGGTTCGAGGCCATGGTCCTGATTGGTGCCACCACGCACTTCCCGGCGCAAGCCAGAGCCATCATGCGACGGAGTATCCCGGACAGCCTGACCTCAGCGGAACGTGAGGAATGGGGACAGTGCAGCGCGCGAGGAGAGGCGCAGACACGCGAAGTGCTCGGCCAGTTCCATCGCATGAAGGATAGTTACGACGACATGAGCTTCACCGAACCTTACCTGGCCACCATCACCGCCCGCACGCTGATCGTCCACGGGGATCGTGATGAAATTTTCCCCGTGGACATTCCCGTTCAGATGTACGGCGCCATCCCACGCTCTTATCTATGGATCGTTCCGAATGGCGGGCACATCCCGGTTTTCGGCAAAAGCGCAGGTCTCTTTCAGGACAAGGCATTGGCCTTTCTGCAAGGTGAGTGGGAAAAGAGTTGAATCTGAGGTCTAAAATAGCTACAGCAGATTTTCAGGCAAGCATCAAACCGCAGCCTTCGGGCAGCACACGGATCAAAAACGCACACGGAAAAAGCGTTGCCACGAATATCCGGTTATGCGGTATGTCATTGGCTCGGCTGATGGTGACTACGATCGCCGCCTGCACACGCTGATCAACTTTTTCGTCATGGCCCGTGTGTGGCGAAGTGAGCCGATTTTGGGTGTGTCCAACGGCAGCGCGCTGGTTGCAACTGCAATCCTAACGCTGCCCGGCAAGCGGCAACCGCCTGCGGAGCTCGCTGAACATCGAGAAGCAGTGTGGCGCGAACTTGGCCAGGCAGCGCGGAGGCGTTACGAGGCGTTTGGTGAAGCAACGCAGAAGTTTGATATTGGTCAACCGCATTATCATCTCAACATGATAGGCGTTCGCCGTTCGCATCATGGCAAAGGTCTATCTCGGCAGCTCCTCGACGCGGTGCATGCGATGTCGCATAGCGATCCGGTTTCGCATGGCGTGACGCTGACGACGGAGGATTTCCGAAATGTTTCCTTCTACGAGCATTTCGGTTACAAGACCGTTGGCCATGTCCGCATCGATGGGCAACTGAACACGTGGGGGTTCTTTCGCCCAAATGACGCCTGGGATTGAAATCCCAGGCTAAGAGATGGAAGTCGCCTCAAGGCGACTAATCAAGCAGTCCTTCTGAGGATGAATCCTCAGGCGGACATTGAGGAGAATACGCTGGAAATTCAGGCATTAACATGATTCAAAGGAGGCAACACATGGCAAAATATCGCAACGAGCTGCCGCAACTGTCCGGCGGCATTTTTCTCACCGACGGCGGCATTGAAACGACTCTTGTTTTTCACGAAGGCTTGGAGTTGCCCCACTTCGCCGCCTTTCATTATCAACTGCGCGCATCCCACGCATTTTGAAAGCACGTTGGCTGCCGGTGAGCCGTGGGTGGAAAGAATTCGCGGCCTCCGCGCCAATGCCTCGACCAAGAGCCATGCCGAGCTGAATGAGAGCGCGGAGCTTGACGAAGGCAATCCGGCGGAATTGGGCCGCCAGCACCGCGAACTCCTGGGCAAATTGAAAAGCTTGAATGTTCTCGGCGGCTGCTGTGGAACGGATCATCGCCACGTTGAAGAAATTTGCAAGAGTGTGTTGCGTTACAAACTTTCAGAAGTTTAACAGGATTAACATGAAATACTCTGACATTGAAAACGCCATTGAAAAAGAAAACCTCACAATCTCTGCGGTGGACGGATTTCGTTTGGCAGCCACACTTTTTCGAGGGCGGACCGATGATGAGCCGTTGGCGATCATCGCCGCGGCAACGGCGGTGCAACGGAGCTATTACGAAAAGTTCGCGCAGTTTCTCGCGCAAAACGGTTTTCATGCGTTGACGTTCGATTATCGCGGCATCGGCAGCTCGCGGCCTGAAAACCACAAAGGCTTTCACGCCGAAATGCACGAATGGGGCGCGTTGGATTTGGCCGGCGTGATCGATTGGATCACGGCAGTGGTTGCGCCCAGCCAAATCTTGCTCGTTGGCCATAGCGTGGCCGGGCAAATTTTCCCGTTCGCAAAAAATAATCATCGCGTCAGCGCCGCTTATTTTGTGGCCTCGCAAAGCGCATATTGGAAGTTGTGGAACGGCAAAGAGCGCGCCACGGTTTTTGCGCTTTGGCACTTTTCCATTCCGCTCGCCACAAAACTATTTGGCTATCTTCCCGGTTGGGTATTGGGCAATGGCGAAGATTTGCCTGCTGGCGTTGCACGCGAATGGGCGCGCTGGGCCCGCCACCCGGATTACCTCCTCAGCCACGACGTCAGTGTGTGGAAAAAATTTCAGCGCGTGAATATTCCGCTGAAATTCATGAGCTTCACCGATGATGCGCTCATTGCCCCCAAACGCGCCGTGCAAGCTATCGCAAGCTGGTACGGCAGTGCGGATAAAGAATACCGGCATATTCACCCCAAAGAAATCGGCGCCAAAGCCATCGGCCATTTCGGATTCTTTCGCGAGTCGTTTCGAGAGACTTTATGGCAGGAGGCCTTGGCGTGGCTGAAAACGCGTGCGTTTGCAACTGCAATATATACGAAGTCCTAGTGTACTGCAACCATGAATTATGTAGCCCCCGCCCCTTGTCCCGCCCCGTCTCCTTAGCTTTTTACGGAAGCGGGACGGGGTGGGCGGCTGTTCAAGTACCAATCTGCGCTATTCCAGCAGCGACCCACAAGGGGTCGGGACTACAAAATTTAACGTAACAGTGTACTGGTCAAGTCATAACCCTGATGAGTAAACTGAATGGAGAAAACGATGCAGGCGTTATTGAAAACCACAGCGGAACGAGCCATCGGCTACTTGGAAAAGTTGGATGCACGTCGGGTTGCGCCGAGCGCCGAGGCTGTCGCAAATTTGTCACGATTCGATGAGTCGCTGCCGGAGGAACCGGTCGCGCCGGAGGCCGTCTTGCAATTGCTCGATGAAATCGGTTCACCGGCAACCATGGCGATGGCCGGGCCGCGCTTCTATGGCATGGTTATAGGCGGCTCGCTGCCCGCAGCGCTGGCGGCAAATTGGCTCGCCACGACGTGGGATCAAAACACGGGATTGTATAAATTAACTCCCGGAACCGCATATCTCGAAATCGTCGCGCTGCGGTGGTTGCTCGAGGTCTTGAATCTTCCGCCTAAAAGCGGCGCCGCATTCGTCACTGGTGCAACAGTGGCAAACTTTACGGCGCTCGCGGCAGCGCGTCACGCCGTTCTAAAGCGCGCCGGATGGAATGTCGAGGCGGATGGATTGTTCGGCGCGTCGCCGATCACCGTCATCGTCGGTGCAGAAGCGCATCCAACGCTGTTCAAATCTCTTGGATTGCTCGGCCTCGGCAGAAGTCGTGTCGTCAAAATTCCCGTCGATGACCAGGGTCGCATGCGCGTCGAGGCGCTTCCCAAAATCTCCGGCCCGACGATTATTTGCGCGCAGGCGGGCAACGTCAACACCGGCGCATTCGATCCCATCGATCAGATTTGCCGCATTGCCCACGACGGCGGCGCCTGGGTGCACGTCGATGGCGCTTTCGGATTGTGGGCTTCGGCAGCGCCTTCTCGCGCGTATCTCACCAAGGGAATTCGGAACGCCGATTCATGGGCAACCGATGCGCACAAATATCTCAACGTGCCGTATGATTGCGGGTTGGCGTTTGTGCGCAACGCCGAGGCGCTGCGAGCAGCAATGGCGATTACCGCAGAGTATCTACCGACCGAAGGCCCGGAGCGCAATCCTTCGGATTATACGCCGGAGCTATCACGGCGGGCGCGCGGCGTGGAAGTATGGGCAGCTTTGCGCAGCCTGGGAAGAAAGGGTTTGGCCGATCTTATTGAGCGCACCTGCCGCCACGCCAGACGATTTGCCGAAGGGCTAAGCGCCGCCGGTTTTCAAATTCTCAATGAAGTGGTTTTGAATCAGGTTTTGGTTTCATTCGGAGATGCAGAGAAGACGAATCGCGTCATCGCTGAAATTCAAGTTGATGGCACGTGTTGGTGCGGCGGCACGGTGTGGCAGGGAAAAACGGCGATGCGTATCAGCGTATCTTCCTGGGCAACGACAGAAGCGGATGTTGAGCGTAGTTTGGAGGCGATGATTCGGATAGCGAGAAAACATACATTCTGAATCACAAGAGAATTCTCGGGAGAAAAATCCGCGAGCTGTTCCACTTTCGTGATGAAGCAAGGTTTTTGACTGTTCGTTTGGTGGAATTCCCGTGTGGAGAGTTTTCAGCGCGATGACAAAAAAAATCAGCAACATATTGCCGCCATTTTTTTCACGTTCTTTCTGTCGCTTGCCGCAAACTTGCAAGCCCAGGCTTATTATCCCACGCAAACCGGCAATCGTTGGGATTACGTGCGCAAGCAATGGTGGGCGGGCGCGACCGACACGACGCAGGGCTTCAAAACAGTGCGCGTGATCGGTGATATATTGATGCCGAACGGCAAGTCAAGCTTTCCGACAAATTCGGGCCGGTGAATTTTTTCACTCCTGGCGAGCCGCCCGGTTTGCGTTTTACTTCGGAAGCCGTGGCAGGCTGCCTCATTGACGGAATAGAATGCGGCGCCACCACCGGCGTGAACGAGCCGGCGGTGCCGATCAAAACTTTCACGCTGGCGCAGAACGGTCGCGTTCAGGCGCGTAACGAAGCGCCGTCGCCTGCAACGCGGTGTTAGCCTGCGCCCTACGAATTGAAAACCTTGCCTGCATACTTGTTTGCCCAGACTTGATGACGGTTGTACCAAACGGGCGATGATTGTCCAAGTTTTGCAATTTGTCTCGGATGAGCAAGAGGCAATACTTCCATCTGTTTACAATTAATTTGTGCGATATAAGGCTTTCCATAGGGTTGACCATCACGCATGAAATCTGCGAGCCGCTTCCATCGTAGATCGAAGTGTGCGAGAAACCATTGAATAGGTTTGTCACCGAGCAAAATCAAAGTGTTCGCGCCCGACTCTTGAAGTTCATCACAAAAGGCGCCGCGACGCTTTTCATCTGTGAGCGCCGTTGGCACAGGTGGGACTGTAGGCTTCGGTAATCCATGCTTTTTGGCAGCAGAAGAATATGCACGTTCAATGGCTTTGCTTTGGGCGGGGTTTACGCAACTGTGAGGCACTAAATCGCATAACCACGCATCAGCGCGCGACAATCCCAAGGGCTTCAAAATTAAATCATCGAGAGCGACACCAGAAGGGCCGTTGTATTGTTGATTTGCTGGCACAAGTTTACCGAGTTTTTGCGGTACAGCAATCTTCTGAATTATGGCTTCAGCGTTATCACCACGCCAAAATATATAAGGCTCACTGGCAACGGCAAGAGCATTTACGATGATTGTGTTATCTGCTCCTATCCAACGAGCATGAACCGCGCTGGCATAAACGCCCAATACAAACACACGTTTTTGAGCACGGTCTACTTGTACGACTTCTTGAACCGGTTGCCCGAACGGAAATGCACCGATAGATATCATGTAACTGACGACCTGAGAATCGCTGTATTTGAAACGAGCAGGCGGCGCGGTAGGGGTGCCGGTTTCCCGGCACCGCCCCGCACAGATCCCGCCGTGCAGTTTTCCAGCAACGGGCTCTTCAGTGATACTCGCTCCCGCAATCCGGC
>JAKEEU010000055.1 GCA_022616415.1 Candidatus Zhuqueibacterota bacterium
ACCGCAGGGGAGCCTGAAAAGGCTCCTATTGCTTACACTCTTTCCAGGCAGCTCATTGTTAATAAAACGCTTAAATCAAACTAGCCTGACGGTAATGGGGTTGATCCCCTATATGGACGAAAACAAAGAAGCTTGCCCCAACGAATGAATGAAGGCCAACGGATGTTTTATCAGTTGGCCTCCATTCATCCGCAGGTTTTTTTGTTTTTCACCATCATTTAGCGCCAAAGAAGGCGAGATAAGGCAACGCCTTGGCCTGTCGCCACAACAGCAGCGCCAATTCGCGAAGATGATAATCTCCCCACATCGATGACTCGCCTCGCGGCACGCGCGCCGCTTTCGGCGCGTAATCCCATCCCCGCGGGCGATGATAAATCGAGTGCAGCAACAAACCTTGATGGTTTTCTTTCTCGCTTTTATACGGTGGCGCCAATAAAGTTTTGGTCACCGTCAAACCGGCTTGATAATAACGCTGCCCCAATCTTTTGTCCTTCTGCTTTTGCAGGAAACGACCGAGACGGAGCAAGCCCTGCGCCGCGATGGCCGCGGCGGAGCTGTCCACCGGCTCGAACTCATTAAACGGATCGGCGGGTTGACTCAAATAATCACCGAGTTGGTGCAAATTCGGCGCGCCGGTGTCCCAATACGGAATGCCGTCGATTGGCGTGTTGTCGAGATAAAAATCGCAAGTCGCCTGCGCCGCTTTCAAAAGTAATTTCATCAATTTCTTTTTGCCGCCCCCCAATCGCGAATCACCGCTGGTAATCTGGTCACAAAATTCAAGCTGCTCCGCAAAGCCGCACATCGCCCATGCCAGCCCGCGCGTCCACGTGCTGAAAGGCGAATACCCTTGCTGTGAGCTCGGACAGCGATAACTGCCGTCGCGCAAATTGAAAACGGACTCGTGCGCCACGCGCCCTCGCACGTCGTAAATATCCCGCCCCTCGCCGTAATAAACATTGTATTGCGCCGTCGTCTTCGCGTGTTCGACCAATCTCTGCAAAAGTGAAATTCGTTGATCGCCTTCGCCCATCAAAACGTGGCCGAGTTGATGCGCCACCGCCAGTGCTCTCAAAGTGCGAATGGTGTCTACAAAAAGTGAATGCGCGCCATTGAATGAATGGATGAAGCCGCTGTCACGGCCAAGTGTCGTCCACCGTGCCGCTTGCACCGCGCCGGAAATTTTGAGCGCCAGCTCATAAAAATTTTGCTCCCACTCGTTGTGCGGAATACGCCCCTCCCGCATCAAGCGCCAAAGATTGCCGTATGTGCTGACGTTGTTGAAGCCGTGATCGTGCACGCCGACGTGGCTCACGTGCGTAGCCATCAGCTTCACCGTCGCCTCGCGGCCAATGGTTAGAAACTCTTTTTCGCCGGTCGCATCAAATTGCAAAATCGCCGCGCCGAACTGAAACCCCTGCGTCCACTCCGTCCAGCCGCGCGTCGTATATTTGCCGTTTACCGTAAACACCGGCGCCCCCCACCGCGGCTTCCAGCTTCTTTGGAGATGGCTAATTTTTTTAGCGGAGATTTCATACAAGTGTTGAATTTGGGGAAGAAGTTTTTCGGGAGTGAGAGAATAGTCAATCTTGAGCATAAGAAATTTCCAGAAATGGCACTTGACTTTTTCACTTTGTTTATATATATTTCATCAAAGAGAGTGAGTAAGGCCTGTACAGTTCCTGAGGTGTTCCCCTCTGAATGTGGGCCACAGCCTCGGGGGTGTGCTGTACAGGGGTCATTCTCTTTTTTATTTCGGGGGATACAACGTCTCATAGGCAATCTTCTCTTTAAAACAGTCATACCATTGCATTTCTCCTCTTGCATACTTCCGATGGACTCCCCAGGCAAACAGGTCCACGGCCTGGAGCGGCTTATTTTCTTGAGAGGAGTCATGGTGAATGTCCAAAGGAACATGTGGTGGAATCCTGCCCTCGAGTTGTTTAAACATATACGCATTGAATTCACGGATTGCAAGCTTCCGCTTGCTGCGATCCAAGTGCAGTGCGATACGAGTTGAAGCCTGCTCAAGCGGCAGTTCCTTGAGCGTGAGGTGCGTGAGGAAGTTATAGACTCGATCCTTGTTCTTAAGGAGCTGATCGCGGTATCGTAGTTTATCAAGAATAAGGGTGTAGAGACGAAATGGGATGGCAACCACGTGACGATAGAAATACTTCTTGTCGGCAAGATCAGTTTCCGTTCCTTTGATTTCCGCGATGGGCCTGTGCCGGCCACTGGATTTTTTCTGATTCTTATTTTTTATTGTTCGCGTAATGGCTTTCTCAATCGCTTTCCGATCCGCATCACTGGTTACCTCCATAACCATGATCACGAAATACGGTGTCGTACCCGGCCGCTGCAGGTTGAGGCCGAGGTCTCCGGATTCGTCCAGGTACAGATAGTACATAAAATATTTCTTCCGGTTTTGAGCAACAAACTTACCCAACTGCCAGCAGCTTCTTTAACTGGAGTTTTTCCCTAACCAATATATAAAAACAATCTATTCTAAGGCAAAGATTTCCGAGACAGTGTCTCGGAAATTCCGGCCTCATAGACCAAATAAAAGCGGCGCATGGCTTCAAGATTATCCGGCGAAAAACCCCGACCAAATTTCTTGCTGAGGTCAGTAGAAAGTTTTTGTAAGATTTTTTCTTACAAAATTGCCAGATGAAATCCCCCATCCACATTGATCACCTCTCCCGTACTGAATGGCAGCAAATCGAGCGCAATCGCGACGACGGCTTTGGCCACGTCTTCCGGTTGCCCCCAGCGCTTGATCGGCGTCAAACCTTCGGCAATCAAACGATCATATTTTTCTTTCACCGGCGTAGTCATGTCGGTAGCGACGACTCCTGGCCGAATTTCGTAAACGGTGATGCCATGCTCGGCCAAGCGCGCGGCAAATAACTTCGTCATCATCGCCAAGCCGGCCTTGGAAATGCAGTAATCGCCGCGATTCACGCTGGCGGTGTAAGCCGAGATGGAGTTGATCGTGACGATTTTCGGTTGCAGCTTCGCATCTTGCTGCCGCTGCGCAATCATCCATTTCGCCGCGAGCTGGGTCAAAAAATATGGCCCTTTCAAATTCACCGCCATAAGCTGATCGAAACTGCTTTCGCTGGCTTCGAGAATGTCTGCGCGTACTGCTGGCGCGATGCCAGCATTGTTCACCAGCAAACCCAGCCGCTTGAATTTTTCTCGCGTAAAATCAACGAGCCGCGCGCGATCTTCGCCACGGCTGATGTCAGCTTGGCAAATCTCGGCGCGAATGGTTTTGCCGTTTTGTGCGGCGCGTTGCACGGCATCGTTTCTCGTCTGCACGGCTGCTTCTTGATTTGAAACAAAATTGATCACGAGATCGTAGCCGATTCCACCCAGCTCGAGCGTAATCGCGCGCCCGATGCCGCGGCTGGCGCCGGTTATGAGAGCAACTGGATTCATGTTTAATCAAAGTTGGAAAAATTCTGAAAATTTAACCCACCAACGGATGAATTAAGACCAACGGATGCTTTATCCGTTGGTCTTCATTCATCCGTTGGCGAATTTTTATAAAAGATAGTGTTAACCGAAATATTCACCCAGCTCGTACGCCCGCTCATAAGCTGCAACAACCACATCGAGATCAGTATCATCCTGAATCATGTGCGAGCCGGAAAAAATGTAGCCGCCGCTGTTTTTAAGAATGGCGAAGACGCGCTCGACTTCCACGCGGATTTCCTCCGGCGTCATGATCGGCAGCGCCGTAATCGTATCCAGTCCGCCCATGATGCAAATATTCGGGCCGAGCCACTCGCGTGTTTGCTGCGGCGACATGCCTGATGATTCTTGCACCGGATGCAGGCCGGCGATGCCGAGTTTGACGATGCCATCCAGCACCAAAGTCACATCGCCATCGCTGTGCAACAGCACCGGAATGTTATAACGCTGCGCACGATCAAAAATGATTTTCATCGCAGGATAAATCATCTCCCACCACATTTTCGGACTGAACATCATCGTCCTCTGTTGTCCCCAATCATCGGAAAGCTCGATCACATCCACGCCGGCTTTGATTGCGTTCTCGACACAATCGGCTGTCCATTCGGCCAGTTTAAAATACATGCGTTTGGTTTTCTCTGGCTCAGCCGCCATATTCAGCAGCGCCAGTTCCGTGCCGGGCAGACCGCCGTGCTCGTACAAAAATTGCGACAACTCGAACACGCCCCAAGCATGACAGAAGACCGCCTTCTCCTTTTCGTGATAACGCAACGCCTCATTGACGGTCATGTTGAGAACCTCATCGCAAGGCGTGCTGAGAATCGCGGGGGATTCCGGATCATCCGGTTCCATCTTGAGATATTGATCCAAATCCATGATGCGCGCATGCGCCTCCGCGCCGCCAAATGGAAAACGCGGCAAAACACCGGTCACAATATCCGTGTGCATAAGATCACAAAAAGCCTCGACGCTGCCGTAACGCGCCGCCACTTTTTCTCTGACCGCGATATTCCAACCGGCAAAAAAATTGAGCGGCACACGATCCGGCCGTTTGCCGGTGAGCGCGGCCATCACTCGTTCACGCGAGGTCATCATTCGCTCACTTTCTCTCCCCGGTCGAGTTGTTGTTTCGCCGCGTCGAAGTATTGAAAATTTTGGAAAGGCCAAAAGCTGTCCCTTCGGTTTTACTTCCTTTTGCGCTTCGATCCGGAAGGTTCCTCGATCATGAGCTTATTCTTGACAAAATCCAACGTGGCTATCGAACCTTGCAAAAGCTGCGTGCCAATGGCGGGTTCCTCGTCATTAGAAAGGACAACTTCAACTTCTTTCCATTTGCCATGCCATAGCATCTGATGCACCGCTGCCACCAAAATGGACAACAGCTTTATAGCCGATGCGGATGGTAAAAAATGCCACTCCAGGATATTTCTTCTGCATTTTCTTTAACGCGGCGCGATGTGTTCGACCAATGACATAATCGCCATTGACAGGGTAAATCGTAATGTACCTGCCCCAATGCTCAGCTTCGAGCCGGGGCCGGAGCGGCTCGTAAATTTTTTCGGCGGCATCGCCATACGCGTCGATTTCTTGCCGCGATGGCAGACGATCTGTGGTTAGAGCTTCCATAAATTCATCACCTCGTATTTAACTTTATAAAATTTTTAGTTGA
This sequence comes from Candidatus Zhuqueibacterota bacterium, assembly GCA_022616415.1. GTDB lineage: Bacteria > Zhuqueibacterota > Zhuqueibacteria > Zhuqueibacterales > Zhuqueibacteraceae > Zhuqueibacter. The sequence goes on from JAKEEU010000055.1 coordinate 5,147, forward strand.
ACGCTTTTGGTGGATAGCCTTTCCATGAAACTAGGTGTAAAATACGATATTAGCGGCAAAATTGCAAATTTAAAAAAGCGCTTGTAATCAAGCCCCTCGGACATTAAATTAAAACCAGGTTTGCCCGTTTGCTGGTTATTAAGCTTGCTGACCTACTGTCAAATTAACGGGCAAACCGGCCAACAAGCGAACGGGCAAACTTATGTCAGAGACCAAAATCCAAACCAACAATCCAGTCTTCGACGACTTCTACCCCCGCATCAAAAAATTCCTGCAAGCTGGCGTCTCGGAATTTCTGCTCGACGGCAAATTGGTTCATGGCTATCGCAGCCCGGATTCCAAGCCGATCTGGCTGCGCGATCATACGTTGATGATGTGCGGTTACAAATATTTTGAGAAGGACATGACCAGCGCCGTCGAGCATTTTGCCGAGATGCAGGCGGCGAATGGACGGCTCTTCGATTATTTCGTCATCGGCGAAGAGCGCGAGAATTGGGCCAAATACGTGCGCGTGCCGGTGGAAGCTGATGTCGAATATTATTTGCCGGTGGCCGTTTATGCCGCCTGGCAAGCCACCGGTGATGATGAATGGCTTAAGCGCATGCTGCCCCACTGTGAGAAAGCGCTGCAATACACCATGACGCATCCCTGGCGCTGGTCGAGCGAGTATCATCTCGTCAAGCGCGCTTACACCATCGACACGTGGGATTTTGATTACGTCGACGGCCGCACGCCGTGGCTGAATTTTCAAATCGACGACAAAACCCATTTCGGCATTTTTCACGGCGACAACAGCGGTTTCTGCGACGCGTGCAACAAGCTCAGCTTTCTCTTTGGCCATCTCGGTGATCACACCAAAAAAGCCTATTGGCACGCCACCGCCGAGGGTGTGCAGGAGCGCACCAATCAACTTTGCTGGAATGGCCGCTTTTACACGCACCGCATTCCGCTCGACGGCTTCAGAATTCCCGGCGTCGATGAGCTGGCGCAATTGAGCTTGAGCAATCCTTATGACATCAACCGCGGCCTGCCGACGCACGCGATGGCGGTGGAGATCATCAAGGAATATCAACGGCGCCGCGAGAGCACCAGCGCTTTTGCCGAGTGGTTTAGCATCGATCCGCCTTTCCCCGCCGGAATTTTCGGCGACGACAAATTATTGCCGGGCGCGTATGTCAACGGCGGCATCATGCCGCTCGTCGGCGGCGAATTGGCGCGCGCAGCTTTCGCGCACGGCTTCGAAGCGTATGGGTTGGACATTTTGCAGCGCTACGAAAAAATGATTCGCGAGACCGGCGAGACGTATTTGTGGTATTTCCCCGATGGCCGGCCGAGCACCAAAGAAACCAGCACGAGTCCGGATGCGCGGCCAACCGATGGCTGGGGCAGCTCGGCCATGCTCGACGCGTTTATCGAAGGCTTGTGCGGCGTCACAGATCAACTCAAGCTTTTTGAAAGCATCAAGCTCTCGCCGCGTTGGGCCGTGGCCGAGCTAAAACATGCTTCGGTCGACTTGGCTTATGGCGCCTCAGGTGCAGGCATCGGGTATGATTGGCAGTTGCGCGACGATGGCTGCGCGCTCACGATTCGCGCCAAACAAGCGCACGTTGATCTGCATTTGTTGTTGCCAACAGGAAAGCAAGTCGCACAAGTTTTGGTTGGCGGCAAGGCGACGCCGTTCGCATTATCCGTCCTTGAGAGTAGCAACTATATTGATGCCGCTATTGAGGTTGAGGACAAAGTAGAGTTGGGTATCCAATTTGTGGAGTAATGGATGGATCGTTGGATTTTTGGATTGATGAAGTGTTGGATTAATGGGGCTTCCATTACTCCAGGAATCCATCAACTTCTACCCAGATTTTTGGGTAAAGCCCATCTTTAATTTTACCCTTGATCATTTTTGGCTCCTTTTGGGGCGTTTCCCGTCGGATGCACCACTGCCACCGAAATGAATGGCCGCTCGGTAGCCAATACGAATGATATAGAATGCCACACCAGGATATTTCTGGCGCATTTTCTTGAGCGCCGCGTCATCCGTGCGGCCAATGGCGTAATCACCATTGATGGGGTGGATGGCAATGTATTTGCCCCAATGTTCGGCCTCGAGTTTCTGCCGAAGTTCCTCATAAATTTGTTCGGCGGCTTCGCCATAAGCGTCAATTTCTTTTCGCGTCGGCAGACGATCCGTGGTTAAAGCTTCCATCAGCTCATCACCTCGTTTTTAGCTTTGCGATTATAGAAAATTTTCGTTAATTTCGCAGGTTGGGTTTTCTCGTTCAACTCAAGATAATAAATTGGAAGCAAATTTACAAGCCCAAAATTAAGGCAAACAACCTCATGCTCCGCGTCAAATATCAACTGCCAAATTTTACCGAGCAAGATGCCATTTGCTTTGCCGATGAGAGGTACGGCTGGCGCGCGGTAGCGCGTGCATTGCCGAGCGAGCGCGATCAGAATTTCTATCTGAAGACGGAAACCGGCAAGGAATTTGTGCTCAAAATTGCCAATGTAGCCGAGTCGAGGGAGATTCTTGATTTGCAGAACCATGCGATGCTGCACCTGGCTGAGCGCGTCCCTTTACTCGCGGTTCCACGCGTTTGCAAAACTACAGCGGGCGAGTCCATCACAACGATAACCAGCAATGAAGGGGCGACGTACTTCATGCGGCTGCTGACCTACGTGCCCGGCAAACTTCTCGCGCACGTCAAGCCACACTCGCCGGAGTTGTTGCACAGTCTTGGCCACGCGTTGGGGACAATCGACCTCGCGTTGCAAGATTTTTCTCATCCAGCCGCGCGGCGAGACTTGAAATGGGATTTGATACATGCGGGCTGGATTCGTGATTACGTGCAGCACCTTGCGCCACCGACTCGGCAAACCATCGTCGAACGTTTTCTCGCGCCATACGAGTCGAACGTTTTGCCTGTGCTGGGCGAGCTGCGCGCGAGTGTGATTTACAACGACGCCAACGATTACAACGTGCTGGTTGGGAATGCCGATTCGCCGCAAATGCAAGTCATTGGTGTGATCGACTTCGGCGATATGGTTCATACCAACACCATCTGCGAGTTGGCGATTGCGACGGCGTATGCGATGATGGATAAGGCGGATCCCCTCACGGCCGCAGCACACGTCGTCTTGGGCTATCACCAAGTTTTCCCTCTCACCGAGCCGGAAATGGAAGTGCTCTTCCCGTTGATTTGCATTCGACTCTGTCTCACCGTGACGAATTCTGCGTACCAGCGCGTCGTTGAGCCAGACAATCAGTATTTGACCATCAGCGAAAAGCCGGCGTGGGCGTTGCTCGAAAAACTTGCGGAAGTGAGTCCGCAGTTGGCGCATTACACGTTTCGCCATGCGTGCAATTTGCCGCCGTGTCCCAAGACGCGCGCGGTGGTGCAATGGCTGCAAAATAACGCCGGCCAAATCGGGCGCGTGGTCGAACCCGATTTGAAAACCTGCGAGAAAATCATCTTCGATTTGAGTGTCGATAGCCCGATGTTGAGCATTTTGGATGAGCTTGCGAACACGGAAGCATTCACAAAAAATTTGTTTGCGCGCATGAGGGCCTCGCACACCAATGTTGGCATCGGCAAATACAACGAAGCGCGGCCCTTTTACACGAGTGAGGCATTTAGGATGCAAGGCAACGACGGCCCGGACTGGCGCACGGTGCATATCGGGTTGGATGTGTTCATGGAACCCGGCTCGCCGGTGTTCGCGCCGCTTGATGGCATCGTCCATGGTTTCCGCAACAACGAGGCGCCGCTCGATTACGGTCCGACGATCATTCTGCAACACAACGTTGATGATGGCGAAACCGCTTTCTTCACTTTGTATGGACACTTGAGCACGGACTCGCTCGATGGTCTTTATGAAGGCATGCCCGTCAAGCAGGGCGCGCAACTTGGCCACATCGGCAATTATCCCCTCAACGGCGGGTGGCCGCCGCATTTGCATTTTCAAATTATTACCGACATGCTCGGCAGAAGCGGCGAGTTTCCCGGCGTGGCGCTGCCCCATCAGCGCAAAATTTGGTTGAGCCTCAGTCCTGATCCGAATTTGATCACGCGCATTCCTCACGAGTATCTGCGCCCGGATGAAATGCGCGTAGAGCAAATTCTGGCGGTGAGAGAAAAACATATCGGCAAGAATCTGAGCATCTCTTATAAAAAGCCGCTCGAGATTGTGCGCGGCTTCATGCAGTATTTGTATGATGAAGATGGCCGCCGGTATCTCGACGCCGTTAACAACGTGCCGCACGTTGGGCATTGCCATCCGCGCGTCGTCAAGGCCGGGCAGGAACAGATGGCCGTGCTCAACACCAACACGCGCTATTTGCACGAGAATTTGGCGCGCTACGCCGAGCGTTTATGCGCCACGCTGCCGGCGCCGTTGCGCGTGTGCTATTTCGTTTGCTCGGGCAGCGAAGCGAACGAGCTGGCGCTCCGTCTTGCGCGTGCGCACACCAAACACAAAGACTCCATCGTCGTGGATGCCGGTTACCATGGCAACACCACGAGTCTCATCGAAATCAGCTCGTACAAATTTGATGGGCCAGGCGGCAACGGCGCGCCGCCGCACGTTCATAAAGTGCAGATGCCTGACGTCTATCGTGGCATATACAAAAAAAACGATCCGCGCGTGGGCGAGAAATACGCGCAGCGCGTTGTCGAAGCCATCGCACAAATACAACAGCGCGGCAACAACGTCGGCGCATTCATTTGCGAATCGATTTTGAGCTGTGGCGGTCAAATCGTGCTGCCGGAAAATTATCTCGAGGAAGCGTATCGCCACGTGCGCCATACCGGCGGCGTGTGCATTGCGGATGAAGTGCAAACGGGCTTCGGACGTGTGGGCACGCATTTCTGGGCGTTCGAGACGCAAGGTGTTGTTCCGGACATCGTGACGTTGGGCAAGCCCATTGGCAACGGCCATCCGCTCGGCGCGGTGGTGACCACGCCGGAAATTGCTGCGTCGTTCGCAAACGGCATGGAATACTTCAACACTTATGGTGGCAATCCGGTTTCGTGCGCCATTGGCTTGGCCGTGCTCGATGTCATCCGCGACGAAGGGTTGCAAGCGAATGCGCTCAAAGCCGGCGCTCATCTCATGAATGGCTTGCGGCAATTGATGCACAAGCATCTGCTGATCGGCGACGTGCGCGGGTTGGGATTGTTTGCCGGTATCGAGCTGGTGTCGGATCGCGAAACGCTGGCGCCCGCCACCGAGCAGGCCTCGTATGTTGCCAATCGCATGAAAGAATGCGGCGTTTTGCTCAGCACCGACGGCCCGTTTCACAACGTGCTGAAAATCAAACCGCCGCTGGTGTTTACGAAAGCCGATGCGGATTTTCTCGTTGCCACGCTCGATAGGATTTTGGAAGAAAACTTTTTGCAAGTGAAAAGTTCGTAGTAGTTCGTAGTGTTGCCTTTAGGCAGTTGTTCGTAGTGTTGCCTTTAGGCATTCAACTTGGCGAGAAAAGACATTCTTTCTATTTTTGTACATTTTGCGCCTGCAAGGGCCAACTACAAGCCTTTTCTGTCGCGTTCTATCGCCTGTTGCTGGAGTATTTCGCCGCCATGAATGATGCGAAAAAGAGTCCTTTAATATGTCCAAAAAAATTCTTTTGGAAATCTGCGTCGATTCCGTCGAATCGGCCATCGCGGCGCAGAGGGGTGGTGCGGCAAGAGTCGAGTTGTGCGACAATCTCCTCAGGCAGGGCGACTTAATTACCACCTGTCCATTCCGTCCACCATGTCCACCCCGTTGGAATCGACGACCTGACGATGAAGAGATGGCAACAGTCGCTACGGCAGCAAAGGCCGGCCGGATGGGTGTCTGAATCGAACCATCGTGGGATTGAAACTGTGTTAGAATTATTTTACAAAAATGGGGCCCATTAATCTGAATCGCACCCTCATTTGATTGAAACACAAAAAATTTCGCGCTGTTCTGAGCGCTAAATGGCGTCTGAATCGAACTATCTTGGAATTGAAACTGAGTTACCATTATTTTACAAAAATGGGATGCATTAGTCTGAATCGAACCCTCGTGGGATTGAAACCCAACATCTGTCACCTATGTCCTATATGTCCGAACGGCCTGAATCAAACCATCGTGGAATTGAAACATCAAACCCCCGGAGTGGGGCTGAACCTAGGTTTCTCGTTTGAATCAAACCCTCTTAAAGCCTTGTTCTCTACCTCTTCCTGGCTTGTTGCGTTTGGAATCATAAAAGTCAAACGATTTGATCGTTGAGGTAGCATTTTCTTCGCTCATAAACATAAAGCTATACTCGAGAACCAGCAGAAATTCTCTTGCATCTTTTAAGTTTTGCTATATATTGTCCCCAATTGATAGTAGAAGCAAAGTCGAACTGAACCTGAGGAAGGAGAAACATGAAGCAAACGTTGCTGATGGTAGTTGGGCTGTTTTCATACTCTCCGGCTTTAGCGCAATCCACCCACGAAATGAAGGCGCCAACCACGATTGCGGCAAAAACCGCCGGCATGGAAAAATATGCCGGCTATTTCACATTTTATTGGGAGGCCAAAGCCGGCAAGATTTGGCTCGAGATCGACAAATGGGACACCGAGTTTCTTTATGTCAATTCGCTCCCGGCCGGTGTCGGCTCGAATGACATTGGCTTGGATCGTGGGCAGCTTGACAATGAGCGCATCGTCAAATTTCAGCGCGTCGGGCCGAAAGTGCTGTTGATTCAGCCGAACTATGCTTATCGCGCCATCAGCGACAATCCCGACGAGCGCCGCGCCGTGCAGGAGGCCTTCGCGCAATCCGTGCTTTGGGGTTTTGAAGTTACCGCCGAAGAGAACGACCTCGTGCTCGTCGATGCCAGCGATTTTTATCTGCGCGATGCGCACGATGTGATCGGCGCGCTCAAACGCACCAATCAAGGCGCTTACAAACTCGACAATTCCCGCTCCGCCTTTTATCTCCCCCGCACGAAAAATTTTCCGCAGAACACCGAAGTGGAAGTCATGTTGACTTTCACCGGCGACTCCCCCGGCGGATTTGTCCGGCAGGTCGTCCCGACGCCGGAGGCAATTACCGTGCGCCAGCATCACTCGTTCATCCACCTTCCCGATGACAACTACAAGCCCCGCGCCTTCGATCCCCGCGCCGGGTTTTTTGGCATAAGTTATATGGATTACGCCACGCCGATTAGCGAGCCGATCCGAAAGCGTTTCATTTCCCGCCATCGTTTGCAAAAGCAGAATAATAACGCGGCGATGAGCGAGGCGGTGGAGCCGATTATCTACTATCTCGATCCCGGCGCGCCGGAGCCGATTCGCTCCGCGCTGATGGAAGGCGCGCAGTGGTGGAATCAAGCCTTTGAAGCGGCCGGCTATCAAAACGCCTTTCAAGTCAAGTTGCTGCCGGCGGACGCCGACCCGATGGATGTGCGTTACAACGTCATTCAATGGGTGCATCGCTCGACGCGCGGCTGGTCGTATGGCAGTAACGTTACCGATCCGCGTACCGGCGAGATCATCAAAGGCCATGTCACGCTCGGCTCACTGCGGGTGCGGCAGGATTTTTTGATCGCCGAGGGTTTGCTCGCGCCGTATGAAGACGGCAAGCCGATGTCGCCGGCGATGCAAGAAATGGCGTTGGCGCGTTTGCGGCAGCTTTCGGCGCATGAGGTTGGGCACACACTCGGCCTTTCGCACAACTATGCCGCGAGCGTGAAGGGCCGCGCCTCGGTGATGGACTATCCGCATCCGCTGGTGAAATTGAACGGCGAGGGTGCGCCGGATTTGTCCGCAGCGTATGCGGCCGGAATTGGCGAATGGGACAAAGTGACGATTGCGTATGGCTATCAAGATTTTTCCGCCGGCGTCGATGAAAAGAAATCTTTAAACGCTATTTTGCAGGCGGCGATGTCGCGCGGGTTGATTTTTGTGACGGATCAAGATGCCCGGCCCACCGGCGGCGCGCATCCGCTGGCGCATCTTTGGGACAACGGTCCGAATGCGGTTGACGAGCTGGCGGCAGTGATGCAAGTGCGTCGCCGCGCGCTTGAGCGTTTCGGCGAGAGAAATATTCACGACGGCGAGCCGCTGGCCACGCTCGAAGAAGTGTTGGCGCCGATGTACATGTATCATCGCTATCAAACCGAAGCGGTCGCGAAATTGGTCGGCGGTTTGAATTACACCTATGCGATGCGCGGCGATGGGCAAAAGGCCACGGAGATGATTCCGGCGCAAGAGCAGCGGCGAGCGTTGGAGGCTTTGCTCCGCACGTTGCAACCGGAAGCGTTGGCTTTGCCCGAGCGCGTTTTGCAGCTTATTCCGCCACGCGCGTATGGTTACAACCGCAGCCGCGAAACGTTCAACACGCGCACTGGATTGACCTTCGATCCTTTGGCCGCCGTGGAAACGGCAGCGAGCATGACGGCCGACCTGCTGCTCCATCCCGAGCGCGTGGCAAGATTGATCGAATATCATGCTCGTGATAACAAATTTCTTGGATTGAGCGAGGTGATGGATAAGCTGATCAGCGCAACTTGGAAAGCTTCGCCAAGTCCCAGTTATCAAACCGAGATTCAGAGAGTTGTCAATAATGTCGTGCTCTATCATTTCATGTCGCTCGCGAACAATGATAACGCGGCGACGCAAGCGCGTGCGATGGCATGGCTCAAGCTTGACGAGCTGAAAAACTGGCTGGCGGAGCAAGTAAAAAAATCGAAGGATGAGGGTGCGCGGGCGCAAGCGCTTTTTGCCGTCGCCCAAATTCGCCAATTCCAGGAGAATCCGGCGCAGAGGCGACTGGCCAATCCCGTCGAGCCGCCGGCCGGGCCGCCGATAGGTGGCGATCATTCTGAGTTTTGTGGATTTGATTTTTACCAATAGTAAATTTTGTCTGTTCCCAACGGATAGATGAACCCAACTGATAAAGTCCCGCTATTGCGGGATTGGGTTCATCTGTCCGTTGGGAAGCCGCTTTTAAAAAACTTGTTTCTCCTCTACGTCGTATAAGGAAGCGTCTTTATGAAAATTCATCTCTGCAAAGTTTTTCTTGTCACGGCTATTTTGCTCTTCTCTACCGTCACAACCTCGGCGCAACCCACAATCTATTTGGTTCGTCACGCCGAGAAGCTGGCGAATTGGCCGGAGGATGATGATTTGGACGCCTATCAGCCATTGAGCGTGGAAGGGATCGCTCGCGCGCAAAAGCTTGCCGAGCAGTTCAAGCCCGGCACGATTGCCGCGGTCTTTAGCAGCCGCACGACGCGTTCGCTGCACACGGCGCTGCCCTTGGCGCAAAAGCTCAAGCTCACTCTCGAAGTGGCGGAGGCCTGTGCGGATACGGCGGTAATCGGTGCATTTTACCAAACGCTCGCGCAGCGCTTCGCCCCTGATAAGGCAGTCGTTCTCGTAACACACTCGAATATCATTCCCTACCTTTTAATAAAGGCCGGCCTCGCTCCGGCATGTCATCAGAAAATGGGGATCGTCGCCTCTTCTTCCGATTCCTGGCTGCTCATTGAAGGCTACGAATATTTTTGGCAAGTAAAAAAATGGCGAACCGACGCAAAAACATGCGAAGGTTTTTCTCGTATGAAATACTAATATTAGTGGAGGCCGATTATGCGTAACTTGACGTTTTGCTTGCTGGCAGCTTTCTTTTTTGTTGCCTGTGCCAGCTCGACGGGAACGAAATCCCCCCGCCGTTCCACCAATTTGATCACGGCGGAAGAGATCGCCGCTTCGACGGCGAGAGATGCGTATGAAGCTATTCAGTTGCTTCGCCCATCATGGCTGGTAACCCGTGGCATTGCTTCACCCAATAACCCTCGATCAACCGTTCCGACTGCTTACATCAATAACAGCCGGCTTGGTGATATCGAGAACTTGCGCAACGTTTCTGCAATAAGCATTGCAGAGATTCGCCTTCTCAGTCCAAATGATGCGACAACTTTGTATGGCACCGGCAACGTGGGAGGGGCGATTATGGTTAAGACGAAATAAATGATTTAAAACGGAGTGAGGATATGCTTATTTTCATCGCAATTGCCATCGCTTCTTTTCTGCTGGTGGCAGGCTCGTTTCTGTTTGGCGGCGACGACGGCGATCATCATGGCGACTTCGGCCACGATGATCACGGCTTGGATCACGGCCTGGCCGATGCCGAGCCAGCCATCAGCTTTTTTTCGCCTCGCGTGATCGGCACGCTGACCATGGGGTTCGGCGCCGCCGGCGCCATCGCCCGCTACTATGGCGCCAACAATCTCGTGGCCTCGCTGTGGGATTGGGAACCGGCACCGCGCTCGCCACCGTGATGTATCAAATGATGAAAATCATTTACAAGCAACAAGCTTCTTCGTTGGTGGCCACGGAAACGGCGATTGGAAAACAAGGCTTGGTCACGACGGCGATCGATGCCGATGCCATAGGCGAGGTGAGCATGACGCTCGGCGGCCAGTATCAGACCTATCTGGCCAAATCTTCAACCGGGCAGGCCATCGCGAAGGGCAGCACCGTGAAGGTTATTTCCGTTGTCGGCAGCGAGCTGGTGGTGGAAAAAGTTTGACAATTTTGAGTTTTGCAGAAACAGTCAGGAAAGTGCAAAGCTCGCAGTTTTGTCATTCAGGATGAATCTTTTTAGAATCCGGATCAGTGCCAGGAACAAAAAGGATTCCTCCGGAATGACAATTTTCTATTTTGGGCAAGTGCAATAACTTGAGGAAAGGAGGAATATCGTGGATATCTTTTCAAGCTGGCTCGGCAGTCTGGCCATCCCCTTCATGATTCTTCTCGTGGCGTTGGCGTTCATTCTGACGCTGCGATTCATTGCCAGCCGCTACAAAAAAATTCCGCCGAACGCCGTCGGCATTTTTTACGGCAGAAAATACACCTATAAAGACGCGGTCACCGGCCATGTACAAACGCAAGGGTTCAAGGTGATCGGCGGCGGCGGCCGTATTTTGCTGCCTTTCGTTGAATCATATCAGGAAATGTCGACCGCGGCGTTTCAAACTGAAATCGACGAAAAGGGCATTCCCAACAAAGACAATGTGCAGATCAATGTGAAGGGGGTGGCGACGTGCAAATTATCGACGATTCCGGAAGACTTGATCAATGCGGTGAAATCCTTTCTCGGCAAAAGAGACGAAGAGATCAAAGTCTTCGTGCAAAATATTCTCAAAGGCCATTTGCGCTCGATCATCGGCAAGCTGGACATCGCCAGCCTGCTGCGCGAGCGCGATGCGTTCAACAAACAGGTCGTCGCCGAATCTGCGGAAGAACTCAAGCGCCTCGGCGTGCAAATCATCACGTTGGTGATTCAGGAAGTCAATGACGAATACGGCTATATCGACGCGCTCGGCAAACGCGCGGTGGCCGAAGCGGTGCGGGATGCGAATATCAAAGTCGCGGAGGCGGACCGGGAAACGGCGATTCAGGTGAGCACGGCGCAACGCGAGGCGGCTACCGCCAGGGCTTCCAACGAGGCGTCGATCGCGCAAGCCGAAATGGAACGCGACGTCAAGAAATCCGAGTTCAAAGCCCGCAGCGAGACCAAGAAAGCGGAAGCCGACAAGGCTTTGGAGATCGCCCTGGCGGACCAGGAAAAAACTTTGCGCGTGAAGCAAGCCGAACGCGATGCCGCGGAAAAAGAGGCGCAAATCATCGTGCAGGAACGCGAGGCGCAACGCAAGCAACGCGAGCTGGAGGCGACGGTGGTGCGGCAGGCCGAGGCGGAGCGCCAAAAGCGCGTGATCGACGCCGATGCGGCAAAGCAGCAGCGCATTCTCGAAGCCGAAGCGGCCAAGGCCCAAAAAATTCTCGAAGCTGAAGCCGAGATGCAAAAACTGGTGCGCGAGGCCGAGGGCCGCAAGAATGCCGATACGATGATCGGCGAAGGCGAGGCTTCGAAAACACGCGCGACGCTCATGGCGCTCGCCGAGGGCGAAGCGGCGAAGAAAAAACAAGCCCTGTTGGCCGAAGCGGAGGGAACGCGCCAGCTCGCCGAAGCGCTGGCCAAGATGAGCACGGATGCCAGGCTCATTTTGATTTTGGACCGCCTTCCCAATCTGATCGACAAATCGGGCGAGGCGCTTTCAAAAGTCGCCGAATCTGCTTTCTCCAGTGTGGCGGCGCCCCTCGGCAGCATCGATAAGCTGGAAATCGTGGACGTCGGCGGCAACGGCAGAGCGCTGGAGCAACTTGGCACCGTCGTTCCGAGTGTGGTTTTCAAAACGCTGGCTGCAGCCAAAGCCCAAGGCATCGATCTTACACAGTTGTTAAAGTTTTTTGGCGTGAACGTCGAAGAGGCGCTGCAGAAGCTCGGCGCGCCCGCGGCAGTTGATGCAAAATCCGAGGAGAAAAAGCGCTGAGGGCAAAGCGCGTGGCGCAGAGGGCATAGCGTGCATAGAGGCTCGCCGTATTGATCTGTGCGCGTTGCTAATTCAACGACTCAGGAGGAATGTCATTCCGCAGGAATCTTTAAGAATTTCGGTTCATGAAGGAGCGCATTCGCATGTTCCTCAACCGATTCGATTCAATCAAACAAATCGTTCTTATCAATCACGAAGACTGCCGGCACTACGAAGCCTTGCAGAATTTCATCGGCAAACTGTTCATGCAGCGTTTTGCCAATATGGCCGAGCGCCAAAGAGTCGACCTTAAAAAAGTCGCCAAAGTTCTCCTCGACTTGGCCTCTTCACGGATCGAGACAAAATTGTATTATGCCAAATTTGCGGATGCCAGCAGGAGCAAAGTGGTGTTTGAAGAAGTGTGGGCTTGATTGAATGCGCCTCATCTCTTCGTAGGTCAGCGCCATCACTGCTTCCCGATGATTGAGCCAGAACCAGCTCTCCGGATATTGCGTCGGCGTGCTGCCCACCCAGCTCACAAAGTAGTTCCAATTGCTTTCAATATCCACGCCGTGCGCATTTTCGCGCGCCAAACCGAGCTCCACGCCGTCGGGATTGTACATGGGCATGATGTTGAAGAGGCAGCGCTCCCGCAGCAGCCGTGCCAGTGAAGTTTCCCCCAGCAGCAGCTTGATCATCTCATCCGTAACCCACCAACCTTGCACTTCGCTGGGATGTGTGCGCGCATGCATCCAAATTCGCAGGCGCGGTTCGACCGCCGGCATCGTTGACGTGATAGTTATACTCGTTAAGGGATAAAATTACAGTCATTGCGAGGCGCTTTTTGCCGAAGCAATCTCTTGATTTTCAAAGGATTGCTTCGCTGAAAAACGCTCGC
>JAKEEU010000006.1 GCA_022616415.1 Candidatus Zhuqueibacterota bacterium
GTCGTGCCGAACCCGTACGTCGGCTCCGCGAGTTTCGAGGCCGAACGTTTTGCCGTGTCCGGCCGCGGCGAGCGGCGCATGGAATTTCGCGCGTTGCCGGCAAACGCCACGATTCGCATTTTCACCGTGCGCGGCGAGTTGGTGCAAACCCTTCGCCACGACGGCTCGAACGACGGTTTCGTCGCTTGGGACTTGCGCACAAAAGATAATCTTGACATTGCGCCAGGATTGTATATATTTCATGTTGATGGCAACGGCGCCGGCACCCATATCGGCAAGTTTGCCATTATCAAATAACCCCAGCAAGCAAGTGGCCGGACAGCCCATGGCCGCAGGCTTGTCTGGATCCACGCAGAATCGTCTTAATAAAAATTGGGAGGTTGTAATGCAATACAATCGCTATAACAAACCCGGTCGCCGCTTCGACAGGAAGCCGTTTACCAAGAAGCCGTTCAACAAAAAGCCGTTCAAAAAGAGGCACTTTGTCAGAAGAAAGCTCTATGGCACAACCGAGCGCCCGCGCCTGCTGGTGTTTCGCAGCCTCAAGCACATTTACGGCCAGCTTGTGGATGACAGCATCAAAAAAACCATCACCACCGTTTCAACGCACAGCAGAGAGCTGCGCGAGGAAATGAAAAGCGCTGCCGACCGCGTCCAGGCCGCAAGAATCGTCGGCAAAACCATAGCGGCGAAGGCGCTGGCCATGAACGTCAAAGGGGTGGTTTTCGATCGCAACGGCTTTGTCTATCACGGCCGGGTTAAAGCCTTTGCCGAAGGCGCGCGCGAAGGCGGTCTATGGTTGCATTCGCATTGAAAAGTTCGTAGTAGCTCCCTACGGGCGCAGCCTTGAGGAGCCGAAGGTTTAGTCTCGAAACGGTCTTGCAACCACTCAGATTTTGCATTGTAGGTCAAAACCACCGCCCCGCTGGTTTTAGCGATCAAAGGAGATCGCGGTTTGACTTTTAATGTGCAAAATTAAGAAACCACAAAGTCACAAAGCGCAGCAAACAAGGCTTTGCGTTCTTTGTGTTTTTATGGTGAAGCATTATTTATGGCAAAAAATAGGTGAGCCATGAAAACACTGGTGAGAAACTTTTGTTTCATTCAAGCCATTGCTGTCATCCTGTGTGCGAACCATCTCGCCCACGCCCAGAGCAAAACCGGCACGACCATCGGCCAGTTTCTGTTGATCGAGCCGAGCGCGCGCGTCGTCGCCATGGGGAACGCCGGCGTCGCGCTTTATGATGAAATCATCGGAGGGTATTACAATCCGGCCGCGATCGGTTTGCAGAGCGGCTATGGCGCCCAGTTCAGCCACAGTGACTGGCTGGCCGGCATCAATTACAACTATGCCGCCTCGTCCGTGCAATTGGGCGAAATCGGCAATCTTTTTGTCAGTGTTACTTCATTGAACTCCGGCGAGATCGACGTGCGCACCGTGGCGCAGCCACTCGGCACGGGCGAGCGGTACACCGTCTCCGACCTGGCGCTCGGGCTCGGCTACGGCCGGCAATTTTCGGATCGTTTCTCTCTTGGCGTGCAATTGAGCTTTGTGCAAGAAACCATTTGGCACAGCTCGCTGTCGACCTTCGCAGTTAGCGTCGGCACCTTGTATCGCCTCTCGGAAAACGGCCTCCGCCTCGGCGCCAGCATTTCAAATTTCGGCCTGGAGGCCGGCTATTCCGGCAGAGATTTGCGCATTCAATATGATCTCGATACCGACCGCTTTGGCGACAACAGCAGCTTGCCGGGCGAAGTATTGACGCAAAAGTATTCCCTGCCCGTTATTTTTCGCGTCGGCATGAGCTGGCCGGTCAATCTCTCACGGAACCACCAACTCCTGCTCGCTTGGAATGCTTATCATCCGAACGACAACGCTGAGAGCATGAGCGTCGGTGCAGAATGGAAATTGTTCAATATCGTCGCCTTGCGCGGCGGCTATCAAAACCTTTTTTTAGAGGATGCTGAAACCGGGCTCACCCTGGGCGCGGGTTTGCACATCGATCTTCAAGGCTATGAATTTCGTTTCGATTATGGCTGGGCCGACTACGGCCGGTTGGATAACGCGCCGATCTACACTATCGGCGTGACGTTTTAAATCCCGATTTTGTTAGGATGCGCGATGAGACCGTCGCTGCGAATTGCGATCGCGAGCTTGGTTGTCTTCTCTCTTCTGCCAACATCAACCATGAGCCAATACGGCTACGATCATCATGTCGTCTTCGATAACAGTCTCACAGATCACTCGTATTACTACAGCCAAGGCTCGGTGGTCGCGCCAAGCGCGTTGGAAATCATCAACGGCAAATTCCCCATTGACGACAAGATTTTTTTCAGCCCGCCGAATTCGCTCCGCTTAAAGTGGAAGTCGCAATTCGGCGGCGATTGGCGGATGACACTCAAAGTGGCAACGCGCTATGGCCGGCGGTTCGAGCTCTCCGGCAATACGTTATTCCTGCGATGTTTCTCCGAAACCGAGTTGTCGCGCGACGAGTCGCCGCTGATCGCGCTGCAAGATGCCCATGGCGTGACGACGTCCGATATCAAGCTCCTCGGCGCTCTCGAAAAACTTCCGGCGCAGCAGTGGGTGCAAATCAAATTGCCCATCTCTTCATTCGTTCCCATTTTTAAATCGACGGATGAATACAAGTTCGACGCGCGCCGGCTCGCGAATATTTTCTTTGTGCAACGTCTCGATGATGGCAAAGAGCACACATTGTACATCGACGATATAAGAATTGGCGACGAGGCGCCCAATGACGGCCAGGCGCCGGCAACGCCAACCGGCTTCACTGCGAAAGGCTACGATAGCCACATCGATTTGATCTGGCAAAGCCACAAAGACGCTGATCCGTTCTCTTACAAAATCTACCGCTCTTGGGATGGTCAAAATTATGCGCCCATCGGCGTGCAAAAAGGCCGTCTCACGCGCTACGTGGATTTTATCGGCGCGCCAGGCAAGACCGCGTTTTACAAGATCAGCGCGCTTGATTTGCACGAGAATGAATCGCCGCTTTCGCGCGAGGCCAGCGCCACGACGCGCAAGATGAATGACGAAGCGCTGCTCACGATGGTGCAAGAAGCTTGCTTTCGCTATTATTGGGAGGCCGCGCATCCCGATGCGGGCATGGCCATCGAGATTCTTCCCGGTGATGAAAATCTCGTCGCGGTTGGATCATCGGGTTTTGGGATCATGGCGCTCGTCGTCGCCGTCGAGCGCGGCTTCGTCACCCGCGAGCAAGTCGTGGAGCGCATGCTGAAAATCGTGCGCTTTCTCAAAAAGGCGGATCGCTTTCACGGCGTGTGGCCGCATTTCCTGGACGGGCGCACCGGCAAAGTGATTCCGTATTTCGGCAAATATGACGATGGCGGCGATCTCGTCGAAACCGCGTTTCTCGTGCAAGGCCTGCTGGTCGCACGCCAATACTTCACTCGCAACACGAATGCCGAGGCCGAGATTCGCGGCACAATTACGGAGTTGTGGAAAAGCGTCGAGTGGGATTGGTATCGCCAAGAACCGGCGAGCGATTTTCTCTATTGGCATTGGTCGCCCAATCACGCCTGGCACATCAGCCATCCGTTGGTGGGGTGGAATGAAACGATGATCGTCTATCTGCTCGCCATCGCTTCGCCCACGCATGCGGTTCCTGCAAGTTTGTATCACACCGGCTGGGCCGGCCAGTCCGATCTTGCGGTGCGCTATCGCCAAGGCTGGGGCCGCACCACGCATGGCGATCATTACACCAACGGCAACACGTATTTCGGCATCAAGCTCGACGTCGGCGTGGGCACCGGCGGGGATCTTTTCTTCACCCACTTTTCTTTTATGGGATTCGATCCACGCCACAAAAAAGATCGCTACACGAATTACTTCAAGAACAATCGCAATCTCGCGCTCATCAATCGCGCCTATTGCATGGCGAATCCGAATCAGCGCGTGGGCTATGGTGAGAATTGTTGGGGACTCTCGGCGGGCATCAACGGCGGCAAACCGATTCCCCGCGATGATAGGGGCACGATCACCTGCATGGCAGCTCTCGCTTCATTTCCCTACACGCCACAAGAGTCGATGGCTGCGCTCAAACATTTTTATCACGAGCACGGCAATAAACTGTGGGGCATTTACGGCTTCCGCGACGGTTTCAATCTCACCCAAAATTGGTTTGAAGATGTGTACATGGCCCTGAACCAGGCGCCCATCGTGGTGATGATCGAAAATTATCGCAGCGGGTTGATTTGGAAGATGTTCATGTCAAATCCGGAGATTCAGCCGATGCTGGAGAAGGTGGGGTTTGTGGAAGATCCTGAAGTGAATTAATAAGCAGATTTCAAAGTGCTGGCCAATTTAGCGTAACAATTTCGCCGAGGATGTTTTCATCGAGAACGATCATGCGGCGATTTTGAATTTGCGAACGTTGTCAAGCAAGTTTTGTTTGGCCAGATGAACGGCTTCTTTAATGGCTTCGGCTGAAATGCGGCTTTGGGAATAATTGCGCAAAATTTTTTGCACGCTCCAACCGGCGGCCAATAAATCCAAAATGACGCTGACTTCCAAGCGGGTGTATTTGAAGGTTGGCCTGCCGCCGCAGATACCTGGCGCGGCGACGATATGTTTGCCCAATGGCACGTATTCGTACCACTCACCGCCATACAACTCGCGAGTTAGTTCTTTTGCTGTTTTTTTCATTTGATAAACCCAAATTGAATGGGAACGGCCATTTAAAATTAACCTATAAAATGTAGCGCAAAAACGGATATTTTGCAAGTTTTTATTGTTGGAAAATTTGATGAATTGGGCGAAGTCGGACTTGGGCTCGCCTATATTTCAAATTTGGAAAAATTCGTTGCCCAAGTCCGACTTTTGCACTCTGAGGAAGGAAAATCTTGAAAAGCTTCAAAACCAAGTACGGCTTCTTCGCGGAAAATGGAAAGGAATACGTCATCACCACGCCGCGCACGCCGCGGCCGTGGATCAATGTCATCAGCAATGGCGATTACGGCATCACTATCTCGCAAACCGGCAGCGGCTACAGTTGGCGCACGCATGCACAATTAAATCGGATCACGCGCTGGGAGCAGGATCTCATCAAAGACGAATGGGGCAAGTATATCTACCTGCGCGATGAGAAGGGAAACTTATGGTCTGCAGGTTGGAAACCGGTCTGCCATGAACCGGATCATTACATTTGCCGGCACGGCCTCGGTTACAGTGTGATTGAGTCCTCGAATTTCGGCATAGATTCAAGACTGCTGCTGTTTGTCCCCAACGAGGAGCCGTTGGAAATTTGGCAGCTCGCGCTGCGGAATGACACCAAAAAGCCGAGGGATCTGAGCCTGTTTTCTTTCTTTGAATGGTGTCTCGGCCAAGCACCGGATTGGCATCGCGAGTTTCACAAATCGTTCATCGAAACCGGTTACGAGGCAAGCCTGCAAGCGCTGCTCGCCACCAAACGCCTGTGGGAAATTCCCACCGAGCGCGGCCATTGGAACGCGGAATGGGGCTACGTCGCATTTCATTCGTGCAATATGAAGCCGAGCGCATTCGACAGCGACAAAGAAACTTTTCTCGGCATGTACGGCAATCAGCGCCTGCCGGACGCCGTGCGCGAAGGCAAGCTCAAAAAACGCGTCGGCAATTGGCTCGATCCCATCGCCAGCTTGCAAATCAACCTCGCGCTCAAGCCTGGTGAGGAAAAAACGCTCATCTTCACCCTTGGCGCGGCGGCATCCCGAGACGAAGCGGCGCAACTCATCACCAAATATCGGGCGCCGGCCGAAGTCGATGCCGCATTGAAAAATGTGCGCCGGCGCTGGGATGATTTGTTGAGCACGGTGGCGATAGAGACGCCCGACGACGCGATGAATCTCATGCTCAACACCTGGCTGAAATATCAAGCCATCTCCGGTCGTTTGTGGGGCCGCACGGCGTATTATCAAACCGGCGGCGCGTTCGGTTTTCGCGATCAATTGCAGGACAGTCAAATTTTTCTGCCAATTGATTCCGAGCAAACGAAAAAGCAAATTCTTCTGCACGCCCGCCATCAATTCAAAGACGGCTCGGTTTATCATTGGTGGCATCCGATCTCGGAGATCGGCCTGCAAAACAAAATTTCCGACAATCTGCTGTGGCTGCCGTTCGTCGTCAACAATTATTTGCAGGAAACCGACGATTTCGGCATTCTGGAATGCCACGAGCCGTTTGCCGATGACGCCACCACCGCCTCGATTTACGATCATTGTCTTCGCGCCATCAACAAAGCGCTCGAGCGCTTCGGCTCACATGGGCTACCTCTCATTGGCGCGGGTGACTGGAACGACGGCCTGAGTGCGGTCGGCCTAGACATGCAAGGCGAATCGGTTTGGCTCGCTCATTTCATGCATCATATTTTGAATGACTTCGCCGCGATTGCGGAAACTTATGGCGCCGTCTCGCAGGCGCAAACCCATCGTGCTCGCGCGCAACATCTGAGGGAAAAGATCAATTCGCAAGCGTGGGATGGCGAATGGTATTATCGCGCCACCAAGGACAGCGGTGAGAAGATCGGCAGCAAGGAAAATGTCGATGGACAAATTTATCTCAATGCGCAAACCTGGGCCGTCATCGCCGGTGTCGCCGAGCGCGCGCGCGCCGAGCAGGTGATGAATGAAGTGGAGAACCGGCTCGAATACAAGGCTGGTCCGCTTCTGCTTTATCCCGGTTATAAAACGCCGGATAAGTACATCGGTTATCTTTCGCGTTACGCCGCCGGCATGCGTGAAAATGGCGGCGTCTATACGCATGCCGCAACGTGGGCGGTGATTGCCGAAACCATGTTGGGCCGCGGCGAAGCGGCGTACAGAATGTTTTCCAAAATCAATCCCATCAATCGCGGCAAAAAGCCGGATGAATATTTTGCCGAGCCCTATGTCACGCCCGGCAACATCGAAGGCCCGGATTCGAAATTCTATGGCCGCGGCGGATGGACGTGGTACTCCGGTTCAGCCGCCTGGCTATTCAAAGTGGGACTCGAATGGATTCTCGGCATCCGCCCGACGTTTGCCGGATTGGTTGTCGATCCGTGTATTCCGGCGGCGTGGGACGACTTCAGCGTGCAGCGGCAATTTCGCGGCGCGCATTATATGATCGAGGTAAAAAATCCCGAACACGTCAATGGCGGCGTGAAAGAGATTTTGATCGACGGCGAAAAATACGCCGAACATTGTTTGGCCTCGAAACCGGCATTGCCGGTTTTTGAAGCCGGATCGACGCATCAGATTGTTGTGACACTGGGTAAACCAGAAAAGCCACAAGATCGGGTATTGTAAAAATGCTCTTGCCTTTTAGACAGCGTTTTGCTATTTTGCTTACAGATCAGTAAGCTTACAGATCTGTAAGCAAAATAACTTGAACTGCAAATTATGCCGAGCGTGGTTTCATGTATTTCGTGACATCTGAGCCCGTTTACGGGGAATTTTTTTACAATCGGAAGAGTGAAATACGTCTCTTGCGTGCGGGAATCGGGGATATCAAAAAAGGAATCCGCCGCTTTTACGCCATCCACGGGCTGCGCAAGGTCGGAAAAACCAGTTTGCTGACGGAACTGGCCAGACGGCTGGAGAATGAGCGCAACATTGTGATCGTCATCTTTGACTGCTCCGCCAATCTGGCTGATGGCAACATCTTCTTTGAAGAACTGGCCACACAGATCATCGACCGTTTTCTGATTCACGAGGGCTATTTCAAAAAAACCGGGCTGCTGGCCGCTTCCAAGCTTGACGAAGGCGAATTCATCTCGACGATTGGAAAAGCGCAAAATGTGGGAAGCCGGGCCTTGACGGAAGGAATAAAAGCGGTGTTGAGAATTCGGAGCAAAAGAGAAGGAGACCGGGAGGCTTATAAAACGATTGTCGAGCTGCCGCACAAGCTGCATTTGGAGACCGGCAAGCATTTTCTCATTATAATGGACGAGTTTCAAACCTGCAGCCAACTGAACAACTTTTCCAGTATCAAGAGATCTGTTGGCGAGTTTTTTGCATTTCTCCGTTCTTTTTGGCAGAAACAAAAGGGGGTGAATTACTTCATTACAGGTTCGCAGATTTCGATGTTAGAAAAAATCGTCTATACGGAGGAATCGCCTTTCTTTCAGCACTTTAATGCATTAACTTTGAGAGAGTTTCCTGCAACAGATGCCCGGCAAATGGTTCACGATCTCTTCCGCAGGTCCGGGTACGTGTTAAATAAAGGCCGGATGGATTTGCTGCTCGAGATTGCAAACTGCCATCCTTTTTACTTGCAAGTGCTGGGAGAGGAAATTTGCAAAGCCTCATCGCGAAAAAAGGTGGCGCCGGCTGCGTTTAAAGAAGCGGTTCAAGATACTCTTTTCAACTCCACGGGAAGGCTCTTTTTATATTTTCAAGATCTTTATGGCAAGTGCACGAGAAATTCGGCCGGTGTGGAAAAGGTTCTCATTTCCATCGCCAATGAGAATCATAGCAGTTCCGAAATTGCCAAGGACTTGAATCTCACCACCGGTGAAATCGGCAGTTTGGTTCTTCGGCTCATGTCTTTAGATGTGATTTTCAAAGAAAACCAAAAATATTTTTTTCGCGATCCGGTGTTTGCTCATTGGATCAAGGGCACCAAATCTTCCTGGAAAACAAAGATTACGCCGGTGCTGGTAGGAACAGAGGCAGAAAAGATGATCGCGGAGAAATTGAGCCGGGAAGGGTTTAATCTGGTTTACCAATCCAAGGCAAGTCGAGGCGCATTTGACTTGTTGGCCGTTTGGGACACGCATAAAGTCGGACTACAGATCAAAGTCTTTACCAAATTCCCATTCTATATAAAAATTGAAGAATTTGATAAAATGGCGTATTGGGGAAAAAAGCTGGAGTGGGTGCCAATCTTATGCCTTTATCAGAACGCCAGCGGTGCAGCACGATATTATCGATTGGGAAATTTGAGCAAGACGGGAAAATCTTACCGGATTAGCGAAGGTACTAAAGGCAGCCAGCGCTTGCTTCCGATTCTTTTCGGCAACAAAGAAAAAAAATAAAGTTTGCAAATTTTCATTAAATTCGAAGAGGCCTGAAAAAAATGTTTCGCTCTATTATTGCCGCCTCGTTGATTGTTGTTTCGGCGTCGGCACATGCAGTTAGTGCTGCACCAATCTTTGGAGAGAATGCATCAAATTCAGAGACGGCTGTTTTCGCGGAAGCATTGTCAGACAGCGCCTTTCTCGATCTCGTGCAGCGCGCCTCTTTCGATTTTTTCTGGAAAGAGGCCAACCCCAGCAACGGCTTGATCAAAGATCGCAGCGCGAACGGCGCGCCGTGCAGTATCGCCTCTGTCGGTTTCGGTTTGACCGCCATTGGCATTGCGATTGATCGCGGCTGGATCACGCGCGCCGCGGGCCGTGATCGCGTGCTCACGACGTTAAAAACTTTTTGGGAAAAACCGCAAGGCCGCGATCCGCAGGGATATATCGGCTATAAAGGCTTCTTTTATCATTGGCTCGACATGGACACGGCATTGCGCACGTGGAATTCGGAATTGTCTTCGATTGACAGCGCCCTGCTGCTGGCGGGAATTCTTTACGCCAAACAGTATTTCACTGAAGCCGATTCTCTTGAAAGCAAAATCCGCGCGCTGGCCGATTCGATCTATTACCGCGTTGATTGGAATTGGATGCGAAATTTTCAACCCAATCTCACGCTCGGCTGGCACCCTGAAACGGGTTTCATCAATGCGTGGTGGCGCGGCTATAATGAAGCCATGATCATGAATATCTTGGGAATCGGCTCACCGACGCATCCGATTCCGGCTTCGACCTGGCAAGCATGGACGAGCGGTTATCAATGGCAAAGCCAGTATGGCTATTCTTATGTGACATTCCCGCCGCTGTTCGGGCATCAGTATTCGCATTGTTGGATTGATTTCAGAAACATTCAAGATGCTTACATGCGCGGCAAAGGCATCACCTATTTTGAAAATTCACGACGCGCCACTTTAGCGGCGCGCGCTTATTGCATCGCCAATCCGGGGGGATGGAATGGCTACGGCGAGAACATTTGGGGTATTACCGCTTGTGACGGACCGAACGGTTACCGCGCGCGCGGCGCGCCGCCGGCGCAAAATGACGACGGCACCATCGCGCCCACCGCCGCCGGCGGCTCGATATCGTTCACGCCGAAAGAGTCACTGGCCGCCTTGCGATACATGTACGACACCTACCGCAATCTCGTCTGGACAGAGTATGGTTTTCGTGACGCCTTCAACTTAACCCAAGGCTGGTGGGGGCCGGATGTTATCGGGATCGACGAAGGCCCGATTGTGGTGATGGTCGAAAACTATCGCACTGGCCGAGTGTGGAATCTCTTTATGCAAAATGAGGATGTTCAGCGCGGCTTGCAACGGGCAGGATTCACCGCTGTCACTCGCGTTGAAGAAAAGGCCACCGAGATTCCGGACGCATACGCTCTCTTGCAAAATTATCCGAATCCCTTCAACCCCTCGACGACGATTCGTTTTGCGCTGCCGCAACGCGAGCATGTGACGTTGAAAGTATTCGATATCGAAGGAAGAGAAGTGAGGACGTTAGTAGACGAAGAGATGGGCCATGGCGAGCACACCGTGGCACTAGATGGGAGCAAGATGCCCAGTGGGATTTATATCATCATGCTTAGTACAGAAAAATTTAAACAGACACGCAAGGCAATACTGTTGCGTTAAATCGGAATTCGGCGATGAAGGATGATAATGAGAACCTCGACATTTTGCGCCGCACTTTGTGCATTCCTCATCACTGTTCAAGCGACCGGTTGCAATGAGAGCTCACAACGTGCCCAATCGACCCCGACAACTCCCACTGCCACGTGGGATACTTTCCTCGACACCTTGCAAGTGCGCACGCTGAAATTTTTTCTCGAAACCACCGATCCTGCCACCGGCTTGACGCCCGATCGCTGGCCGAAGCCGGCGCCTTCGAGCATCGCCGCCGTCGGCTTTGCGCTCACGGCTTATGGCATTGCCGTCGAGCGTGAGGTGATCACGCGCGAGGAGGCTGCGCAACGCACGTTGAACACGCTGCGCTTCTTTTGGCAACTGCCACAGCACGAACGGCCCGACAAGGTCGCCGGCTATAAAGGTTTTTTCTATCATTTTCTCAAAACACCCGAAGGGACACGCGAATGGAATTGCGAGCTTTCTTCGATTGACACCGCGCTCTTGTTCGCAGGCGTTTTGTTTGCTCAATCGTATTTTGACGGCGACAATCAAGCCGAGCAAGAAATTCGCGCTCTCGCTGATTCACTTTATTTACGCGCCGATTGGAATTGGTTCATGACCGATACGAATGGGGTCAGTATGGCGTGGCGACCGGAGCGAGGCTATAGCAAGCACATTTGGGACGGCTACGATGAAGCAATGATTTTGTATGTGCTCGGTCTCGCTTCACCCACGCATCCACTGCCGGAAAGCGTGTGGCAAGTTTGGACCAAGCCCTACGTTTGGGCAAAGCATTACGATTGGGAATATGTCAATTTCGCACCATTGTTCGGGCATCAATACTCGCATTGCTGGATTGATTTTCGCGGCATTCAAGATGATTACATGCGCGCGAAGGGCATTGATTATTTCGAAAACTCACGCCGCGCGACTTATGCACAGCAAGCATACGGGAAGGAAAATCCCAATCAATGGCGCGATTACTCGGAGAACATTTGGGGCTGGACGGCCTGCGATGGGCCGAAAGGGATCAAGCTTGAAATCGACGGCAAGCAACGAGAATTTCGTACCTACTGGGCGCGCGGGGTTTCGGCGGATTGGGTAGGAGACGACGGCACGATTGCGCCCACGGCCGCCGGCGGCTCGGTCGCCTTCGCGCCGGAGATTTGCATTCCCACGCTGAAAGCCATGCGCGCGAAATATGACACGCTGCTCTTCAAAGAATATGGCTTCCTCGATTCTTTCAATCCTTCTTTCATCACACCGGAAACACTCAACGGCTGGTTTGATGACGACTATCTCGGCATCGACCAGGGCCCGATCGTGGTCATGATCGAAAATCTGCGCAACGATTTCGTGTGGAACGTGATGAAGAAGAACAAATATATCGTGACAGGCTTGCAGCGCGCGGGATTCACGGGTGGATGGTTGGCGAGTATGAAATAGGAAAAACATGCAAAACTACGCACCACATCATTTAGCGCGGCTCGATCAACTCAAAGGAAAGCCCTTGGCCTCATTCCCTCGTCGCGCCGTTGCTTTTGTGCTCGATTTCTTCGCCGCCTTCCTGTTGTTTCTTGTTATTCTGATTTATGGCGCGAAACTCCTGGCTTATCTTGGCGTGATTCATCCGGACACGAGTCTCAATCTTAAGTTTGATTTCACTAACTGGTATAGCCTCATTTTTCTTGTGCTTTACTTCGGCCTATTCACGTATTGGGGCAATGGAAAGACGCCAGGCAAATGGTTGATGAAGATTCGCGTCGTCTCGTTGACGCACGAGCACATTTCGCTATGGCATGCCATCGAGCGCGCGTTAGGGTATGGCGCTTCGGTATTAGAGCTTGGTTTCGGTTTTCTGCAATACTTCATTCACCCCAACAAACAAACCGTGCATGATCGTATCGCCGAAACGATTGTGATAAAGGAAGGAAAGGCATGAACTCAAATTATTCGCGACGGCAATTTCTCTCGTCGCTAGCCGGCGCAACCGCAGCGCTTCCTCTCTTGAATGCCGTCTCGTTGTCCCCTCTCAAAAAGCTCCAATCCGCCCAGCCGCGCAATATCATATTCATCCTCTGCGACGATCATCGCCACGACTGCTTCGGTTTCATGGGCAAGCCGAAATTTTTGCGGACGCCCAATTTTGACCGTCTCGCGCAACAAGGCGCGCATTTGCAAAATACTTTCGTCACCACCTCACTGTGCTCTCCCAGCCGCGCTTCGATCTTGACAGGCAAGTATCCGTTTAAACATGGTGTGGTTGACAATGACAGTCCGATGCCGCCGGGCAATGTCTTCTTTCCAACGTATTTGCAAGAGGCCGGATACAAAACCGCATTCATTGGCAAATGGCACATGGGCAATCACACCGACGAGCCGCAACCGGGCTTCAATCGCTGGGTGAGTTTTCCCGGACAGGGCGTTTACTATGATCCCGAATTCAATATTGACGGAGAACGCAAGAAACACACCGGCTACATCACCGATTTGTTGACGGATTATGCGGTTGACTGGCTCAACGCGCAGCGCAGCAATCGCTTCTTTCTCCATCTTTCCCACAAAGCCGTGCATGCCACGTTCGAGCCGGCCAAGCGGCATCTCGGCAAATACGAAAAAGTTGCGCTCGAATATCCCGCGACGATGGCAAACACCGAAACCAACTATCACAACAAGCCGCGCTGGGTGCGCGCGCAGCGCAACAGTTGGCACGGCGTGGATTACATGTATCACGGCGAGATGGATTTCGATACGTTTTATCGCCGCTATTGCGAGACGTTTCTCGCGGTGGATGATGGCATCGGCCGTCTGGTCGAGGCGCTGAAGAAAAACGATTTGTTGGATTCGACGTTGATTCTTTATACGAGCGACAATGGTTTTTCTTTTGGCGAGCACGGCTTGATCGATAAGCGCCACATGTACGAAGAGTCGATTCGCATTCCTCTACTGGCGTATTGTCCCGAGCTCATCAAGCCCAACACGAAGGTGAGCGAGTTTATTCAAAACGTCGACTTCGCGCCGACGATTTTGGAGGCGGCCGGTTATCAAGCGCCGCCAGACATGGAAGGCAAATCATTTTTGTCTTTGCTGAAAGGCGAGAAAACGCTGTGGCGCGACGCGATTTTTTATTTCTATTTTTGGGAGCGGCCATTTCCACACACGCCGACGATGCTGGGTATTCGCACGGCGCAATACAAATACATCACCTACCACGGCATTTGGGACATCGATGAATTGTATGATTTGCAAAATGATCCGAATGAAACGGAGAACTTGATCGGCCGCGCCGAACACAAGGGTTTGATCGAGGCTTTGCGCAAAAGGATTTTCGATTGGCTGGAAGAAAAAAGTGCCACGGCGATTCCGTTGCGGCGCAGCGGCTTGTGGCAGGCGGCGGAGAGCAACGTGCATTTTGATCATTGATCTCCATTCCAAATGATATCGATGCTTTTTCGGCAAACATTTTTAAACCGCGAATCGACGCCAATGAACGCCAATATTTTTTATTCGCGTAAATTCGCGCTTATTATCATCGTCTCGCCGCAATGCCCTGAAGGCGAGCGTTGGGCCTACCCTTCCGGCCTCGATCTGCTCGACGCCATCTTGAAGGCACGACTATTTGAGGCAAAACCACTTGGCAATGTTTAGTTGACTTGAACAAAAGCCATGACAGAAAAATGAAAGACAGAAAAATAGCGTTTGGCATTATGCCAGGGAAGTTGACGATGACGAAATGGAACAGGCAAGAAACATTCCGCTGCGCGAAATCATGACTTATTCGATCAGCTTGCGAATCATTTTTCCGTCCTCCGTCTTTCTGTCATTCGCGCTTTGTTGCAGGATAATTCCACCGTAATGCTTGAATTCGATATGATGAAAATGTATAAAGCACTTATCGTTCTTATTACCCTTGCGATTTCGCAGAATGCCCTCGCGCAAAGCAGATTGCTCGACGG
The DNA here is from genome assembly GCA_022616415.1 of Candidatus Zhuqueibacterota bacterium. Taxonomy (GTDB): domain Bacteria; phylum Zhuqueibacterota; class Zhuqueibacteria; order Zhuqueibacterales; family Zhuqueibacteraceae; genus Zhuqueibacter. Next base: position 14,662 of record JAKEEU010000006.1, read on the forward strand.
TTTCGATTCATTAACCGGATGGAAAGCGATTGCCTCGGACGGCGTGCGCATCGACGTTGCTCTCGCCGAAGGGCGCACGGGCAAGTGCATCAAAATCGATTTCGACTTCGTGGCCGGCGCGGGCTATTGCGGCATTCAAAAACAATTGCCGATGGCGCTGCCGGAAAATTTTCAATTCGCGTTTTATCTGCGCGGCGAGGCGCCGACCAACAACCTTGAATTTAAGCTGGTCGATGTCAGCGGCGACAATGTCTGGTGGCTGAATCAGCGCAACTTTGAGTTTCCGAGTGAATGGACAAAAATTGCGATCAAAAAACGCCACATCAGTTTTGCCTGGGGGCCGACAACGGACCGCGAATTTAAAATTTTTGATAAAGTCGATTGGCGATGGCGAACAAAGGCATCGACTTCATTCCCGGCTGCGTGGAGCTGGGCGATTTCGATGCGACTTCGACGACGATCGGCCTCGATCCTTGCGGGGAGCTGGAAAATATTCCGCAGTCGCAACTCAACAATACTTGGGTGCGCGATCCCAGCGGTGTTGAGATCAAACATTTGCCGACGTATTATGGCACGCTGAATTATAAAATGAAAATGGCCGGCGAGAATCTCACTATCGAATTGGATGGAGACATTAAAATCCCGGCTGGCAAAATCATTCTCAAATCGCCACTGGCGAACGGCGTGAAAGCGGTTGTGGTGAATGGTAAAAAGAGCAAAAGCTTTAATACAAAAGAAGTGATCGTTGACGCATTTCCGGCCAAGATAACGATGCATTACGAATCCCGCTAAATTGGAGAAATTCTAATGATCGATATGCGAATTTTTCAGCGCATCCTTGTTTTTTCTCCAGCGATTTTATTGATTGTTGCTGCACCCGGCTTTTCGCAACCTGCACAAACGAAACCGGCGCGCGCCGAGGCGCACCCGCTCGACGCCGGCATGCAAGCCAAAATCGAAGCGCTGCTCGCGCGCATGACGTTGGAAGAAAAACTCGGGCAATTGAATCAGCCTTCCGGTTCCGGGCGGAATGAGCTCAAAGAAGAGCACAAGGCCTTGGCGCGAAAAGGGCTGGTCGGCTCGTTTTTGAATGTGGTGGGGGCGGAACGCACACGTCAAGCGCAAGAGATGGCGGTAAAAGAATCGCGGCTCGGCATTCCCATGCTTTTCGGTTTGGATGTGATCCACGGCTTTCGCACGACGTTTCCAATTCCATTGGCGGCAGCGAGCACTTGGGATGCCGATGCGGTCAAGCGCGCTGCAAGAATAGCTGCTGTCGAAGCCACCGCGGCCGGCATCAATTGGACGTTCGCGCCAATGGTGGACATCGCGCGCGATCCGCGTTGGGGCAGAATTGCCGAGGGCGCCGGCGAGGACCCGTATCTCGGCGCGATCATGGCCGCCGCGCAGGTACGCGGTTTTCAAGGCAAGGATTTATCCGCCAACGAGGCGCTGCTGGCGTGCGCCAAACATTTTGCAGCTTACGGCGGCGCCGAGGCCGGTAGAGATTACAACACGGTTGACGTATCCGAGCGCACGTTGCGTGAAATCTATTTGCCGCCATTTAAAGCCGCAGTCGAGGCCGGCGTTGGCAGCCTCATGTCGTCATTCAATGAAATCGGCGGTGTGCCAAGTACAGCGAGCCGCTGGCTCATGACGGATGTTTTGCGCCAAGAGTGGAACAGTGACGGCTTTGTCGTGAGCGACTGGACGGCGATTGCGGAGCTGCAACCGCACGGCGTCGCCGCTTCGCGCGCCGAAGCCGGCATGCTCGCCTTGCAAGCGGGCGTGGACATGGACATGGTCAGCGGCATTTATCTCAACGACCTGGCGGCGATGGTGCGCGAAAAGAAGCTCTCCGAAGAAACGGTGAATCAAGCCGTGCGGCGCGTGTTGCTGGCAAAGTTCAAGCTGGGCTTGTTTGACAATCCTTATCGCCACGCCGATCCGGCGCGCGAGCAAGCCGTGTTTTTGCAAAAGCAGTACGTCGACTTCGCGCGCGAGTTCGCGCAAAAAGCCGTCATTCTTTTGAAAAATGAAAACAATCTGCTGCCGCTCAACAAGAATGTTAAAACCCTCGCCGTGCTCGGGCCGTTGGCGGATGATAAGGCTTCGCCGTTAGGGCCGTGGCATTGCGAAGGCAGGCCAGAAAACGTCGTCACCGTGTTGCAAGGTCTCAGGAATAAGGTTTCGCCGCAGACCAAAATTCTTTATGCCAAAGGCTGCGCGATCGACAGCGATTCCACCGCCGGTTTTGCGGAAGCGAAGCGGCTGGCACAGCAAGCTGATGTCGTGATTCTCGTTGTGGGTGAGAATGAACACATGAGCGGCGAAGCGGCCAGCCGTTCCACGTTGGATTTGCCCGGCGTGCAGGAGCAATTCGTGCGCGCGATCCATGAAACCGGCAAGCCGATCGTGATGGTTTTGTTGAACGGCCGCCCGCTCGTACTTTCGTGGGCGACGGAGCACGTTCCGGCAATCGTCGAAACCTGGTTTCTCGGCATTCAACACGGCAACGCCGTCGCCGATGTTTTGTTCGGCGACGCCAATCCCAGCGGCAAGTTGCCGGTTACGTTTCCACGTTCGGTGGGACAGGCGCCGATTTATTATAATTACAAAAACACCGGCCGGCCGGTCACCGAATATAAATTTACCTCGAAGTACCTCGACGTTCCCAACACGCCGTTGTATCCGTTCGGCTACGGCTTGAGCTATACGACTTTTGCGTACAGCAATCTTCGCCTGAGCGCGGACAAAATTAAAATGAATGATTCGTTGCGCGTTTCCGCTGAGGTGAAAAATGCCGGCAAAGTCAAAGGCGATGAAGTCGTGCAGCTCTACATTCAAGACGAGGTCGCAAGCGTGACGCGGCCGGTCAAAGAGCTTAAAGCGTTTCGGCGCATTACATTGAATGCGGGCGAAACGAAAACCGTCGAGTTTGTTTTGCAGCCCGAGCAATTGGCTTTCTACAATCTCGCGATGAAACGGGTGGTTGAGCCAGGCATGTTCAAAATTTTTGTTGGAACGAATTCAGCAGAAGTTTCGGAGGCGAGGTTTGAAGTGGTGGAATAAAATTCTGCAAGCTACTTGCATGTTGTCATTCCGGAGGAATCTTTTTTCGCTAAAGGAAAAAAGCGAGAAATATCAACATTTTCCTTTTAAACAAAAAAGATTTTTTCAAAATGACAATTCAGAGGCACAACACCGTCATTCGCTATCCCAACGGATAAAGGCTGCCAACGGATTCACAAAAGTTTTTATCCGTTGGCCGCTTTTATCCGTTGGGACAATTTTATTTTTTCTCGCTTTCTCCGCCTGCCAATCTCCCTCCGATTCCAAAACCGTCATCAAATTTTGGGCGCTGGGCGCAGAGGGAGAGCACGTGCAAAAGCTCTTGCCGGAATTTCAGCGCCGCCATCCTGAAATCGAAGTCAAAGTGCAAGGCATACCGTGGACCGCAGCGCACGAAAAACTGCTCACCGCTTACGCCGGCAATTCGCTGCCGGATATGGGCCAGCTCGGCAACACGTGGATTCCCGAATTTAACCTGCTCAATGCGCTGGAAAATTTGGAGGGATGGATTGACAGCTCAGCAGTGATCGCGCCGGAGAACTACTTTCCCGGCATCTGGGAAACCAATGTCATTGATAGCTCCGCCTTCGGCATTCCCTGGTACGTCGACACGCGCCTGCTGTTTTATCGCAAAGACATTTTGCAGCAGGCGGGTTACGATCATGCGCCACGAACTTGGGAAGAGTGGTTCGATGTTTCCAAGAAAATCAAACGTCTCTCGAGCGGAGGTGAAAAATACGCCATCCTCCTCCCCACCAATGAATGGACGCCCTTTGTGATCACCGGGTCGCAAGCCGGCTCGTCTCTGCTGAAAGATGGCGATCGCTATGGCGATTTCAGCGGCGCGCAATTCACCGCGGCGTTCGAGTTTTTGATGAAGTTTTATCGCGACAAGCTGGCGCCGACCGGAATCACTCAAGTCACCAACATTTATCAAGGAATTGCCGAGGGCTTTTTCGCCATGTACATCACCGGACCGTGGAACATCGGAGAGTTTCGCCAGCGCTTGCCCGCTGAGCTGCAAGACCAGTGGATGACGGCGCCGATGCCCGGCCCCGATGCGAATACGCCGGGCGTTTCCCTCGCCGGCGGTTCGAGTCTCGTCTTGTTTAGAAAATCGCCAAAGAAAGCGCAAGCCTGGAAACTCATCGAATATCTTTCCCAAGCGCAGCAGCAGTTTGAGTTCTACAAAATTACCGGCGATTTACCGGCGGTTCGTGAGGCGTGGCAGGACACCTCATTTACGAACAACATTTATATCAAAGCATTTTACGAACAACTCGAACACGTCGTACCGACGCCGAAGATTCCGGAGTGGGAACAGATTGCCATGAAAGTGCAGCAATACGCGGAAGCCGCCTCGTTGCAGCAAATGCCGGCGCCGGAGGCGCTCGCGGCGCTTGATCGCGAAGTCGATCTCATCCTGGAAAAACGCCGGTGGATGCTGGAACAGAAATAAGGTTATATTGATCCACAGTTGAAAAATTTCTGAAAACTTTATGTCACCAACGGATAAAAGCGGCCAACGGATTTGGCAAATTGAAGGAAACTGTCATTTCGAGCGTAGCGAGAAATCTTTCATGGCTCGGAGCTCGATAAAGATTCCTCCCTTCGGTCGGAATGACTGGCTTTGCTTCAGGCGGCTGAACTCTTACAAAGTTTTTTGTTCATAATTCCAACGGATTGAAGAATCCCACCGAATTTGTTCATCCGTTGGCCGCAGTTTATCCGTTGGTCAACTTAAAAATCTCGAGTTGTCTACAGGACGTTGGCTTTTAACTCGCCCGAAAACACTCAAGCATAAATGAGCAAGGCATTTCAACCAGGATCTCTCAGCCTTGAGATCAAGAGCATACGGCGCGCGGCCTATTTTTTTCTGGCGCCGGCGCTCATCCCGATCTTTGCCTTCTTCTTTGTGCCGGCGCTGGCGGCGTTCGTTTTGAGCTTCACCGATTTCGATATCTATTCGCTGAGCAATTTTCAATACGCGCGCTTCGTCGGGTTGAAAAATTATCGGCAACTGCTCAACGACCCGCTGTTCTGGAAGGCGATGCGCAATACTTTTTTTTACGTGCTGGTGGGCGGGCCGCTTTCCATCGCCGCCTCGCTCGGCACCGCGCTGCTGATCAATTCCAAGCTCGTCCGCTTCCGGAGCTTCTTCCAGACGGTGTACTTTGCGCCGGTGGTGACGACGCTCGTAGCGGTCGCGGTCGTTTGGCGCTTCATCTATCATCCGCGCTTTGGCTTGTTGAATTATGCGCTCAGCTTTTTCGGCGTCGATCCGGTTGATTGGTTGGGAGATCCGGTGTGGGCGATGCCGGCGATCATTCTCATGTCGATTTGGAAGGGCTTTGGCTACAACATGATCATTTTCGTCGCCGGGCTGCAGAACATCCCCACGCAGTTGTATGAAGCCGCGCGCATGGACGGCGCCAATGCCTGGCAGCAGTTCAAGAGCATCACGCTGCCGATGTTGGCGCCGACCACCGTTTTCGTCAGCATCATCGCCATGATCGGCAACTTTCAGCTTTTTACCGAGCCGTATGTTATGACCCAAGGCGGCCCGGTCAACAGCACATTGAGCATCGTTCTGCTCATGTACCAGCAGGGTTTTCGGTGGTGGAATTTGGGTTATTCCGCGGCGATTGCCTTCGTGCTCTTCGGTGTGATTCTGCTGGGATCACTCATCCAGTCCCGGTTACAAAAGCGAGCATGAAAAACATTCAGAAGACAGAAAAATGGAGGACAGAAAAATTTTTGCCGTCTACTGCATCCTGTCATTGTCAACTTTACTGGCATTGTGATAGTTTTTTCGAGGTAATACTCTGTAACTCGACGGGTATGCATAAACGAGGTACGTTGTAATGAAAAGCCTTGGCAAGACTCTAATTATCAGCTTCGCCATAATCATTGCCGTGGTGACGCTGACGCCGGCGTTGTGGATGGTCTCCGCTTCTTTTATGAGCACCGGCGAGGCCAGTTCTTTTCCGCCCAAGCTGCTGCCTGCGAAGATGACCTTCGAGCACTACGTGACGCTTTTCACGCGGCTGCATCTCTGGCGCTATCTCTTAAACAGCCTCGTCATCAGCGTGAGCGTGACGTTGATCTCGCTTTTCTTCAATTCGATGGCGGGATATGCGTTTGCCAAGTACCGCTTTCCGGGAAGAGACCGGCTCTTTCGCTTTCTCGTTGCGGAAATGGTGATTCCGGCGCAGGTGACGACCTTGCCGCTATTTTTGATGTTGAACAAAGTGGGGCTGATCAATACCTATCTCGGCGTGATTGTGGCGGGAATGGCGACGATCTACGGCATCTTTTTGATTCGCCAGTTTGCCCTTTCCATTCCGGATAGCTTTATCGAGGCGGCACGGCTGGATGGCTCGAGTGACTTTCGCATTTATTGGTCGGTGATTCTCCCGCTCTGCAAGCCCATTCTCATTACCCTCGCCATTTTCACGTTCATGGGAACGTGGAATGATTTCCTCTGGCCGCTGATCGTGTTGACGGATGACACGATGTACACGCTGCCGGTTGCGCTCGCCAATCTCACCGGCGAGCACGTGCAGGACACCGAGCTAATGATGGCCGGCGCTGTGATTACCATCCTGCCGGTCATGCTCGTCTTCATTGCGCTGCAAAAATATTATATCAGCGGGATTATGGCCGCCGGGTTAAAGGAATAAAAAAAGAGCGGCGCTTTATAACCGCTTGATTCGGCGGCTGAAAATAAATTTTCAGCTTGAATGCGTTCCTGAAACAGCTATGCGCATAAGGTTGTCGTTGCCGTTCTCGGATTTCGACGGCCTGCCCAAGCGCTCGCGCACTCCTACACGAAACTGATCCAAGTTCGGCGTGTGCTTGGGTTGGTAATAATCCTTGATTCGTTGCAGCGCTGTGGAGTCGCCGGATGTGTAGGCTACGACTTCTTCGTAGCCGTCACGGTACTCAACCTCCAATGTGTCCGCACCAAGTTGTGCCGCCTCGCCAACGAGAAGCTCGAGAACACCGGGTTGCTGCCGGCTCATCGTCGCCTCAACGGCCGCTCAATCGTTTAGCGTCGGGATGCTGTTCTTCGTCGCGCCCTCTCAGGTTGGTCCAACGGCATGCGGTTCACCCGCGGCGGCTGCACGCCGACGATTCTGACTGGCTGAAATGATCAAGCGGCCGCCATCGGGTGCAGCCGCTGGTTAGACCGCGTCGCTTGTGGGGCCTCGTACTGAATCTCAGGGGCGATTGTGATCGGTCAGAATGCTGGCCCACCGGTCCTTTCTCTCTTGTTCGCTAGTCTCTTCGATACGTGTGGCGATGGTCCACACGTGCCCGGACGGATCCATAATCCACGCGGTACGGTCACCCCAGAACTGGTTCTTTGCCGGAATCAGGACCTGCGCCCCGGCAGCGATCGCCCGCTCCACTGTTTGATCCACGTCTTCGACATAGACATACATTACGACAGGTGAGCTGCCGTCAGGTTTGGGCGCGCGGCTCGTCAGGGTCGGCCACTCACGCTCGATCATGATCATCGCGGGGCCAATCGTCATCAATGCATGCGCCACCGTCCCGTCAGGGCTTGGCCTGCGGCCGCGCTCGATCGCATCGAATGTGCTGGCGCAGAAATCAATCGCCGCGCGGGGTCCTGGCACACCAATCTCGGGATGACGACTGACGCGCCATCGGGAATGCCTTTCACTTTGCTTGCCATGTTCTCCTCGAAACTTGGCGAATCCAGATCTCGCCCATTCAGCGGTCTAACTTGGATTCGGCGGCAGAAAATAAATTTTGAAAAGGGAAAATACGATTTTAAGGGTCTGGAGAGGGCCACTATCGCTCAGGCGCCAGAGCTTCACGGTTTTATCCTCACCGCTGCTGGCCAGCCGCTGCTCGTCCGGGCTCAAGGCCACGGACCATGCGGTACCGGTGTGCCCAGTCACCGTTCTCTCCAAGACACCATCCCGTAGACCTCAGACCTTGACTGTTTGGTCATAGCTGCCGCTGACCAGGCACTCTCCATCGGGGCTGAAGGCGATGGAGGTGACTCCTTCCGGGTGGGTGAGGGTCTGCGCGAGCACACCTTCGGGCCAACGCCACAGTTTCACCGTTCGATCCACACTGCCGCTGGCGAGGTACTGCCCATCTTCAGATATTGACACTTCACTTATCAATCATACTACGGATACGGTCACATTCAGATTCGGGTAAAGTGCCTCTTGCTATAGCGCTATCGGCAAGAACGAATTGTCTTAAAGCCGGGCTTTTTATCCGCCAGCCATACGGGGTGCGACGTACGACTAGGGTGTCAACAACGGCTTTTCTATCTTCGAAGAATCCTTGCTGGTTGAAGGAAACAAAAGTCACAAAGCCAAGCACCTCTGATCTTACCGTAAATTGAACTTCGTTCTCCTCACTTAGGAATGGAGTGACTAGATAGCCCGAAATAATAGTATGCGAATCAGGCCCAGGTTCATGACCAGGGCAATCTATGGCTCCATTGAACCATGGGTCTGATTGCAGAAATTGGCCGGCGGCATCGCGTTCAAGGAATTCGTGAATGAGCGTGTCTGGGTTTGGATGGGCATATACCTTTACGAAATCGCAATCGGCATCAATTTGCAACGTTTCCTGATTCTGATTATCGGGCTTTTGTTTACAGGAAACGATGCAAATGGCGATGAGAAATATGAATGTCGAAAGTTTCATCATAGAAGGTGCGAGCTAACGCGTAAGGCCGCCGCCGGAGTGAGGATCGCCCGATCGGCGACGCCTACGATCCCAGACGCCTGCTAAGGCGGTTCCCATTAGGATCCCATACGCGACGCCGAGGCTAACGCTCTCCATGAAGAATAGAGACTGTCCCTGAGGTCCACGATGCCAGGCCATATAGCAGTCTGTGCACAGTAGACCTATCGGGAGGGCACCTACGAGGCCACCGACTCCCCCAAGCAGTACAAAACTTGTTCCAGGCCTGACGTGGCGTCCAAGCCAGATGACGAGGAGCGGCGCAACAGCTCCCACCGCCTCCAGGATAATCACCAGCCGCGCCATACGGCCGATCTCGTCGAATACTCTCGCCAATTCACTCATCTTGGTGCGGGTGGGCTAACTTGGATTCGGCGACATAAAATAAATTTTCAAAATTCTCCATTACGAGAGTTTCCTTGTTATGCAAAAGCTCACATCCGGTTTCGGTACAGCCAAGACGAGCCCCACGTCTGCGGCGTGTTCTGCATGAACAGGACGCAGTCAAACTCCAAATCCAGACCGAATGTTTCGGACACATACTCCACCAGCGGGAATTTGTATTCGCACTCGTGGCAGAAGTACATATCCCATGTCGGGTAGTCGATCTTTTGGAATGACAGCATGTTCCGCTCGTAGCTGTAGCCGCAGCTACCATCGAGGTTGAACACGAACTCTGTTGCTTCTTGGACGTCGCGAAAGGCCGTGGTGGCAGGGACCTGCTTGCTGACCGAGGCCATTACCGCCCGCAGTTCGCCCTGACACAGCGGGTCGTCGGCGTCGCACCGCAGAACATACTGCGCCCCGTCATCGACCCGCTCAAACGAGGACGTGTGCTTGCGGAAGTGGGAGAACCGCCGGCCGAAGAAGCCGAGGAACTTGGAGGAAGAGTCCGAGCGGAGTGTGTAGTAGGCCCGGTAGAGATTTGGTCCTTTGCGAATCTTAGTGCTCACACGGCAGAGCATGTCGTTGTTGCGAACCGGCGGGATAGGCAGCCAACCCAGGCGGTTGACCCAGAAGTCACAAGCGCACATGCCAAACATGCCATAGCCTGTGTCGCGGATCTCGTCAAGTTCGATCGCGTCGGGTACGACACGGCGTAACTGATCCAAAGGAACACGGAAGTTGACAGTAAATCGCTTGTTGGTGAAGGATCGAACGCGGATTGGCTGATGATAGACTCGGCCCATCCGCTCGTGAAAAGTCCGAATGTCCATCGGGCTGATAGCAGGCGCTGTTGCGATACTCATGCGAAATCCTCCGAAAGTTGGAGACTTTCAAAAGTTGCATAAAAGTCTTTGCTTTTTTTGAACAGAACTTACTCTACAGGAAAAAGGTTATCCGCCGAACTTCACCGAAGTCACCGAGATTCGCCGAAAAGAATTTTATTCGTTGAACCTCGGTGTACTCGGCGTTTATCGGCGGAAGTGTTTTTTATCTGTGTTAATCCGCCCAATCCGTATCATCCGCGTTCAAAAAAATTCTCAGACGTGCTCTGAGTACTCCGTCTCCTCCGGCATGTCCGTGTAGCTCTCGAATTCGATCCGGTAGCCGTCCGGGTCTGATAGCGAGGTGACCCACATGCCATTTCCGACGAAGGGTCTCGAGGCCTGAATCCCGCGTGTGGTGACTTCACGATAGATCGCCAGCGCGTCTTCGCAGATGAAGTAGATCGATACGCCCACGCCGACTTTCCCTTCTGGCACCCAGGCGTGGTGCCCTTCCTTCTTGAACTCCTGCAGCATCAGGGCCGCGCCGCCGCGTTGAAGCCAGCACCAGCGGAGCTTGCCCTCGTCTATCCATTTGTTGGTCATCTCGAAGCCGAGACCATCGACGTAATAGCGGAAGGAGGCTTCGATGTTCGACACCATAAAAAACGGCACAGCTTGCTTGACGTTCGGTTCCATCGTTGGTTCTCGCTTTATTTTGCCACAATTATCTTGCAAAAATGTTTTTGCTAACCTATCGCATCGTCCGCACTTTTTTCGCGAAGATAGGCGGCGATCTCGGGGTATGGTTTTCCGGCGTCGCCTCCCTTCGCTTCGCGAATGTAATGCTCGGCCCACTCCAGCGGCGTTGCGTTCCAGGTGCGGTCTTTCGTACCGAGCTCGGCTCCGGCTTCCACGAGCACCTTCACCGCCTCCAGCGAACCTGAGCACACGGCGTGATGAAGGGCGGTCGCGTGAGAATAAAGGTCGGCGCTGGAACTATTCAGGTCGACACCGAGATCGATTATCCGTCTGAGCGCCTCGGATTTGCCATTGAGAGCGGCGAGAATGAACCCGAATTGTTTTTCGCTGGCGCTTGCCGTTTGCGCGAGGCGCGTGACGTCGTCCCAATGTTCCAGGCAAAGCGCGGTTGCCAACGTCAACTTAGCTCCGCGCTTAACGAGATGCGCGGCAGCAGCGAAGTTGCCGTTGACAAGGGCGTTCTCTGGGTTGCCGTCGAGAGGCGCGCCGGCATCGATCAGTACGTCAATAAGCTCAATCTGGACGTCACACTTGCGCGCGACCCATGACCAGGACACCAGCCGCAGCGCGTAATCGAGCTGTTCTTGCAGACTGTCCACGCCCTCTCGTTCCGCTGCCTGTATGATCGTGCGGCCCACCTGGGCGATATTCTTAGGCAGCTTGTTATTCCGCACCGGATCTTCTGCCACGAACCAAAGCAGGTACGGCTGCCGGAAGAATCCTTCGATAGCGTTGCCGACCTTGTCGCGCAGCCATGCGCCGGGAGAGTCGAGGCGATCTCGCACCAGCCTGGGGTGCGCGGTCAGCAGGCGTTCGAGCGCGTTCACGTCACCGGCGTCGATGGCGGCTACGGCTTCGCGAAAAAGCGAGTCGAGAGTTTCGGGATTGTTCATGAGGAGTGCTTATTACTTTTATTTTTTAAGGAGAGAATACAAATTTTTCCATAGCTTTACCTCAATTATGTTAAAAGAAAAAATACAACTTTTGACGCCATTTTACAAGAAATTTTTCTAATTTGAAACGGGTAAGTATTACTTACAGCAATCAAATCATTGCATGGCTTGGCCCTTTCTCTCCTTCTTAATGAACGGATGCAGGAGTTGTCGCAAATATCCTCCGGGAAGTTTCTCTTGAATGCCATAACTTGCCGGCCATTCGTTTCCAGGAAGATAATACGATCCGAAAATGAAATCAATCAAAGGCAGGTGAACCGCAAAGTTTTTGTTATATGTTTTCGGGTCATCGGAATGATGCCAGTGGTGGTATTGCGGCGTAACAAAGAGGTATTTTAGAAAACCGAAATTGATGTTGGTGTTGGAATGAATCAACACGGCCTGAAAGGCGATGAAGATCACATAAACGACCACGACGTTCCGGGAGAAGCCCATGACGAATATGGGAATAAATCCAAATGCTCTGGTGACAAAGATGTCGATGAAATGAAGTCTCGAAGCGGCCAGCCAGTCCAGCGATTTTATCGAATGATGGATGGCATGGAACCGCCAAAGCACGCGGTTGAGATGAAAAAATCGGTGCATCGTATACTGCGCCAAATCCGTTAGCAATAAAGCGCAGAAGAATTGGAGAACAAATGGCCAGGTTGAAACACGGCTCTGCAGCGTTTCTAACTTGAGCCAACCAAACAATACCGAAGACGGGGTGATGGTGACAAGGGCAATGATTTGGATAAAAAAATGGCCGATACAGAAATACATCAAGTCCGTTTGCCATTCCGGGCGCAGGATAATTTGCTGTTCTCTTTTAGGAAAAACCTTTTCAAGCGGGATGAAGATCAACGCCAAAACCAAAAGATCCAAGATGGCCCAGTCCAATCCGATATAAAACAAACCGGTGTCGAACTCTTTAATCTCGACCTGCCAACCACCCAACAAAATGGCAACGGTTGAGCACAGCATGCCGATAACCCCCATGCGCTTTCTCTTGTTCAAGATAAAAGTCAGCAGCCCGAATGAAAAAGAAAGCACCAGCGTAAAAAATAAAATCTGGCGAAAAAGCGCAATGGGATAGGACTTGCGAATCTCCGGTGTGGTAAAAAACTCCGGAAAAAGAAAACAGACGACGGCAAAGAGACTGAGCACACCCAAGAATAGCGACAGGTAGCCACTTATTCTGCCTTCTCCGAGGCGAAATTGCTTATTGTTCTTGGGCTGCATTTCAATGGACGGCGTTTAGCCCTTCCTGTCGTCTAAAATCGTCACCAGCGCGCGACGCGGCTTGGCAATTTGAATATTCTCCAACAAGTGAACTTTGCCATTTTTATCAATAACGGCCTGAACGGTTTGCATCATCGTGAATTCTCCATTATAGCGAAATGGCTTTACTGCCTGACTCAAATTGTGGATTACTTTGGAATATAGCAAAACTTTTGCATGCGAAGCAAGAGTTTCCAAAACAACTTTTCGTGGCTCGTATCAAGCATTGGTTAAGTTTTTCGCCACAATTTCCGTATTTTTAAAAAGGAAATTTCGATTCTGAATTCATTAACCACTTTCCGTGTGCCTCACCACCTCCGCCCAACTCTCGAAGCCGTGCGAGCGGGCGACGAAAGATTGCGCATCGGCAAGAGCAAGATCGTCGTTTTCGTTCACGGATTTCGACGGCCTGCCCAAGCGCTCGCGCACGCCGGCACGAAACTGATCCAAATTCGGCGTGCGCTCGGGTTGGTAGTAGTCGTTGATACGTTGCAGCGCCACGGCGTCGCCGGAGTTGTAGGCTGCGATGAAGTCTCTCGCGAGTGTTTCGTAGTGCTCAAGGTTACGAGCGGGCAACGCGCCTGTCTTCTCGTATTGCTTCAGCAATTCCACGATCTGGTGATGCCCGCGCCGAGTTGCCCATGCCAGCGGTGTCGCCCACGGTGGATCGTCGGGGAGGTTCAGCTTGGCGCCGCGTCGCAGGAGGAACTCGACCATCAGCCTCTTGCCAAATTTGGCCGCCCATCCCAGCGGCGTCGAACAGATGTCTTCATCGCGCGCATGCAGGTCGGCGCCGTGGTCAATGAAGATCGCGGCATTTTCCACGTCGCCCTTTCTGGCGAAGTGGTGCAGCGGCGTCACACGCAGCCAATCCGGCTGGCTCGGATTCATGCCGTGCTTAAATAAAAGTTCGTTCAGTTCGCGTGTCTTCGCGCCGACCGACCAATAGGGAAAGTTGAGGCGCTTGGGCAGCTCGGGCTGATAACGCAGCAGCAATCGCACAAAGGCTTCGCGGCCTTCTCCCGCCGCATTCGTGAGCGCTTCGGGATCGTCGGCCAGCGCCGGATTAGCCGCGAAGACAGCCGCCGCCGTCTGCACGTCGCCATAGTAGGCCATGATATGCACGGCTCGGGCCGCGCCATACGAGCAGAGCAACTCGACCATCTTCTCATTCTTATTCATTATGGCCATGGTCAGCGCATCCGCGGAGCTTTCGACTTCCGGATTCGGATACGCGCCGTGCTCCAACAGAAGCTTGGCGATTTCGAAGTGGCCATTAGAGACGGCCGCATACAGCGCGTGGCCGTGCGGGGCGATGCCTTCCTCAGGCAAATTCGGATCAGCGCCGCGTTCCAGCAAGAGCTTCACGATTTCGATATACCCCCTGGCTGCGGCGTTTCTCAGCGGCGCGCCGGAACCGAGGTAGTACGTGCCGTATTCCGAAACGCGGTTGGCCAGCGAGGGATCTTTATCCAGCAACTCTCTGACGCGATTCAGATCGCCCGTATGCGCGGCGGTGCAAATATCAACGCATGCGCCGCGCGTACGAAGGTGCGCGAGCACTTCTGAGGGGGTGGTCGTGACGTCTTTCGGCACATCGCGCCAGCCGCGATAGTTGTAATCACCGTTGGTGAGTTGAATCGGGCGCGCGCCACCAGAGCGCTTGGCGTTGATGTCCGCGCCGCGTGCCAGTAGCTCGTCAATGATGTCGAGCTGCCGCGTCATCACCGCCCAATGAATCGGCTGATTGCCGCGCTCATCACCGGCATGCAGAAGTTTTGGTTCAGCATCGAGCAAGCTTCGCACCTTCGCCAAATCGCGCTCGCGGATTGCCGCGGCGATGCCTTCTCCCTTGGATGAAGCGCCGTGGAGGCTCGCGAGTTTGGCCTCCAGCAGCTTTTGCATCTCTTCGTACCCACGGTCGCGCGCGATGTCGAGGAACGTGTCGTTGACCGCCAAGCCGAGCGGATCGGCGCCGTGCTCCAATAGGAATGTAGCGACTTCGACCTGGTTTTCTCGCACCGCGAAATACAGCGGCGTGCGGTAAGCGTGATGGCAGCGCACCAGCGACGGGTCTTTGCCCACCAGCCGTTTGATGGTTTCCAAATCTCCGGTGATGGCAGCGCAGAACATTTCCCAGACTTCGGCGCCCATTCCGGGAGACCATGTCAGGGGTTCGTTCTTCTTCAGCGCCTCGGGCTGGATCATGCGCTGAACCTTCTCGGCGAATTTCGGATCGCGCGACGGCCGCGCGGTTTGCAGATTTTTCTCGATGTGGGCCATGTGTTTCCTTAATTGTTGACGCGCCGAATACAATCTGGTTTTCACGGTGTTGGGCGTGATCTCCAGGAATTTGGCGATGGCCGCCTGCGAGTGATCGCCCATGTAGTAGAGCAGGACGACCTGGCGCTCGGCCTCAGACAAGGCCGCGATCGCCTCTCGAACAGAGGCTTCGATCTCCCGCGACTCCAGGATTTCGTGTGGCGAGGGTTCCGGAGAAGCCACTTCCAGCGCTGCCTCCAAACCGGTAAGCGGATGCTGCTTGCGCCGCGTGATGCGGTCGCAGTGTTTGAAAATGATGGTGCGAAACCATCCGGCGAACGCCGCCGGCTCGCGCAGCGACGGCAGCTTGCGATACGCTTCGACGAAAGCTTCCTGCGCCGCATCCTCGGCAAGATGGTAATCGCCCAGAATCGCAGTGGCATAAGCCACCGCGATGTCCTGATACGAGCGGACCAATTCCGCAAATGACGGATCGTCGCCAGCTTGCGCCGCGCGCACGAACGAAGTGATTTTTTCCTTATCCGCAGACACCTTCCATTTAGTCTCTTTAAAGTGAACTCTTTGCAGAAAAAGCAAAAACATTCATCCCGCTAAGAGCGGGACAAAGACGCAGAGTTTCCGCAAAGAAAAGCATTATTCTTTCAAGGCAATGCAAATACGATTGTGAATACCATTCATGCCTTTCTTTGCGTGTTCTTTGCGTCTCGGCGTCTTTGCGTGCGCTTTTGTTTTTGGTTGTGGCTTGTCCACGTTGGGGGGTGAGATTTAATAAATGAGAGACTTAAGTCTCACCAGCTTATAAATAACGACAAGTAAAATGAGTAAGTTATTTTATCTCACCCCCTAAATAAAGACCCAGATTGGATGAAGATGGTGTGAAGTACGGGGCGGCCGTTTGTCAAAGTTATACTCGTATACAGATAAAATGATAGTCATGGCGAGGCGCATTTTGCCGAAGCAATCCCTTGGTTTTCAAAGGATTGCTTCGCTGAGAAACGCTCGCAATGACATTGAATGGCTCATCATAGGGTATATTGCCCTTTTCCTGCTCTTCATAAAATGATCGGGATAAAAACCAAACTTCCACTAAATAGCCAAGTAAGTCAAAGTTTCTATATTTACTTTCAAGGTAATTACTTTTGATTATTTCCATAGCACACTATTTCTTTGTAGTAACTTGCAGTAAATTCAAACTCACAGTAGCTCTGTGAGACAAACGTTTAACCTTACTCTCCTCTCAGTACATACATGACGTATGAGGAGGGCGCCCGCAGGACACGTATTTGAACAAGGTAATAATTTTATAAATAATATCAAAGCGTTTGTTAAAACACGATGCTTTACGTTTACTTTGAATCACTGTTCTTCAAACGACCTAACGCCATTTTACAAGATTTTTTCTAACTTGAAACAGGTGAGTATTATGTGAGGAAGAAACTTTTATCGCGACGTACGAATTCTTAAATCGTTAAACGTCTGATGGAGCGGCAATTTTGCCTTGCAGCATGAATTTCTCTATCTGCCGCCGGTGCCGCAGGATGTGAACGATGGCGTGCTCCAGCAATTGCTCAAGGTCGTATGTCACGCCCCAGCCTGTTTGCATGGTTATGCTTTCAATCTCCTCGTCCGTCATTTCCCACCTGCCCTCCAGCGTTTGAGCCGTGTATTCGAGCATAGATTCAAGCTGCACCACAGACTCCTGACGCGAAAGCAGCCGCTTCAGAGGGCGGGTTGATGAGATGGAGAATCCCGATTTTGCACCATAGTTGGTCGAAACCACAAAGGAGAATCGGGACCTGATATAATCGGCATAGCCGTACCCAGCACTCACCACATGAGCCATGATGGTTTGAATAGAACGGCAGTTCTCGTCATTCGTTTGCGGGTCAACAATCCGGACGAATTCATCTTCGGGGATTTGCTCCACTAAACGTCTGAGCTCCGAGGCGGCACGCTCATACTCATCCATCAAAGCGCCGAGAGCGCCTTTTCGATATGCTTTTTTCATCACTCTGTCGCTGGTTTTATAGATTCAATGTATGGCGAAGCGCGGCATCAATGTCAACCATCGGAAGCGTACCAACCCTGCGGTCAATCTCAGATTCTCTGATTGTAGCGAGATTGTCCGTCATGACAACCGAATCACTAAGCAGACCCGATTGTTGTCCTTCTGGTGTGGAAATAAAGACGGAGACACGGCTCGAATGATTGGCACGAAACAGCTTGCTCGTTATCATCGCAACGATGAGTTGTGGCAACCCGGTTTGGAGATTATCAGCTTGAACAACGAGCGCCGGCCTGGTTTTAGCCGTGCTCAAATTGGAATGCGGAAAGAGCACTAAAATCACATCACCGCGCTGGTAAATTGGCTTTGGCTGCGTCATAGTTATCGTAGATATCCATTTCCGGACTGTTCCAATCTTCAGCAAAAGTCGCCAAGCGTGCGCGCAAATCTGCCGCTTGCGCTTCGTCAATGCCGCGTGCCCGTAAATCGATAAACTTAGGTTCAACGAATGTTACGATAACGCGCATCTCTACGTTGACGTCGGCAGGCAATTCTTTTAATTCAACCTTGCCGTTACGATATACACCTTCGACACTGATGAGCATAATAGCACTCCAAACTTGGTAAGAAGACAGGCATAATTGTTCAGGACAAAATCTGCATTAAAAATACGACTTCTGAAGCCCTTTTACAAGCAATTTTTCTGATTTGAAAAAGGAGTCGCTTCGGAGGGCGGGTTGAGGAGATGGAGAATCCCGATTTTGCACCATAGTTAGTCGAAACCACAAAGGAAAATCGGGACCAGATATGATCGGCACAGCCGTACCTCGCGCTCACCACGTGAGCCATGATGGTTTGAACAGAACGGCAGTTCTCGTCACTCGTTTGAAGGCTTTTTTCTATTCTTTTGAAAGCCGCACTCATGGCTTTGCTCCGTATGTTTTAACCAAAATCGCAGCCAGTTTGGCCATTTTGTTCCGTTCGGCTTGGGAGAGATTTTCACTCAAGCGGCAGTTGCATACACACGGACTTCTCGATCAAACTTTTTTGCCGATCTATCTTCCTCGACATCAAGATCATAATCCATTTGTAGTCCCAGCCAGAATTGCGCCGACATGTTGAAGTATCTCGCCAGACGCAGCGCCGTGTCAGCGGAAATGCTGCGCTTGCCCAGCACAATTTCATTAATGCGTCGCGGCGGAACGCCAAGGTCAAGGGCCAACCGATTTTGGCTTATATTCATCGGTTTGAGAAACTCTTCCAATAAAACTTCGCCGGGGTGTAAAGGGGGAATTTTTTTGGTACGCATGTCGTAAAACTCCTAATGATAATCGGTTATTTCAACATTATATGAATCACCATCATGCCATTCAAAGCATATCCGCCATTGATCATTTATATAACGCCAGACGTTAAATGTCAAGCGTTATATTTCTTTTAGAGCGAAATTCATTATCAAATTGCTCTTGACAATTATATCCGTTATGGATATATTATGAATATGACAACTAAAAGCCACAACCCACCTCTTACGCCAGCGGTGTTCCATATTCTCCTGGCGCTCTCGAGCGGAGAGCGGCATGGCTATGGGATCATGAAACAGGTCGAGGCGGACTCGCAAGGGACTGTAAAGATGGGGGCAGGCACGCTTTATGGCTCGCTTAAACGAATGCTCGATGCCGGGCTGGTGAAAGAGAGCGACAAGCGGGTTGATCCCGAAATGGATGATGAGCGGCGCATCTACTACCAGATTACGGGCGTTGGCGCAAAGGCGCTCACGGCAGAACTCAAGCGCTATAAAGACCTCGTCAAGCTGGCGCAAAAGCGGAAACTCTATCCGAAAATCTTAGCGTATGAGGTATGACCAGGAAACCGTTCGTGCTCTCTACAAGAAACTCCTCATCCTCTA
>JAKEEU010000056.1 GCA_022616415.1 Candidatus Zhuqueibacterota bacterium
ATCACGATTAATTTTTGACAAAATTGGGTTTTTCTAAAATCGTTTTTTCCGAATCCCGAGCACCTTCATCCGATAGGCCAGCGTATTGGGTTTCACGCCGAGCAGCTCGGCCGCGCCACCACGGCCATAAATTTTCCCATTGGCTTGCTTGAGCGCAGCCAGAATATTCGTCCGCTCGCGCTCTTTCCATTTCTCTTCGCGAATGACGCGAGACGGAGTCGATGCAGCAGTCTCGACAGGCAGAGCGGGAATCGCCTCGGTCGGGCCCAATGGCAGCATAAGCTCAAGCTGCAGAACGCCGCCGCGCGCCAAAATCACGGCGCGTTCGATCACGTTTTGCAATTCGCGAATGTTCCCCGGCCAATGATAACGCTGCAATTTTTTTAGTTGCTCCGGTGTGATGCGAACGGGCGAATAATTCAGCCGCGCACAGGTGCGATCGATGAAATGTTTGGCCAACATCGGAATATCTTCAATTCTCTCCCGCAACGGCGGCACGGTAATCGGAAAAACGCTCAACCGATAATACAGATCTTGCCGAAAGCGTCCGGCTGCCGCTTCCTGCTGTAGGCTGCGATTGGTCGCCGCAATGATCCGCACGTCAACTTGGCGGGTGCGATCTTCACCGACGCGCTCGAAGTGGCCCTCCTGCAAAACGCGCAGCAGCTTGCTCTGCAGTTCGAGGGGCACTTCGCCGATTTCGTCGAGAAAAAGCGTGCCGCCATCGGCCATTTGAAATCGGCCCAAACGATCCTTCAACGCGCCGGTAAACGCGCCTTTGACGTGGCCGAAAAATTCGCTTTCAAACAACTCGCGCGGCACCGCGCCGCAGTTCACTTTGACGAGCGGGCGCTCACGTCTGGTGCTGCGCTCGTGTATCGCGCGCGCCAACATTTCCTTGCCGGTGCCGGTTTCTCCCAAAATCAGCACTCCTGCCTCGGTGGGCGCGACGATTTCGATCTGTTGCAAAACCCGGCGCAACGCCGCGCTTTCGCCGACAATGTCGCCAAAGGCCAGCGCGGTTTTAACTTCTTCGCGGAGATAGAGATTATCCATTTCCAATTGTGCGCGCAGCCGCTCGATTTCCTTCAAAGCGCGCGTCAGCTCCGCGGTTCGTTCCGCGACGCGTTGTTCTAATTTTTCATTCGCTTCCCGCAAAGCTTTTTCTGCTTGTTTGCGCGCGGTGATGTCACGCACCAGATCAAGATTCAACCGCCGTCCACCCGCCTCGAAATTGCCGACACGAATTTCCACTGGAAAGCGCGTGCCGCCCTTGCGTTGATGCTGGCTCTCGAAGGTTTGCGGCTGCCCCGGCTTGAGTTTTTGGATCACCGCGCGAACTTTCTCCGGCGTCCATTTCTCGGGGTTCAATTCCCAAATGAACATGCTCAATAATTCTTCCCGCGAATATCCCAAGCTGTTGCATGCGAGCTGATTCACCTCGACGATCTTGCCTTGTTCGTCGGATACAAAAATGGCGTCGCCCGCTCTCTCAAAAAGCTCGCGATAGCGCGCCTCGCTTTCGCGCCAGGCTTTTTTTGCCTGCCGCAATTCGGCGCCATCTCGCGATAATCGCCGGACTCGCCCAACCTTTCTGGGGACTTTCGTTTTCATAAAGCATCACCTCAAATTTTTGTGAATATACGAAAAAATTTGTGAAATCACAAATTTTTGAGGTTAATTGTTGCGGGCGGAAATGCCTAAAAACAACACGTTAAAGCCATTCTGCAATTGGCACGTGACATGCTTTAAGTAGAAGTGAACATGATGAGGCGGGCTTGCGCATAAGGTAATAGCGCAGAAGTCCTTCTATTCGTGTCATTCCGTAGGAATCTTTTTAATATCCAAGCGAAGTGTTGCGAAGTGCTGAATCGAAAAAGGATTCTTTCCAGAATGACATTTTAAAGCGAGGTGATAAACTGTTACCGTGCGGCGAACTTCTCAATTACATAACCTCGCCACGCGGGTTCGGCATTACAAAACTCAGAAAGGAGAAACCATGCATAACGAAACATTGAATTCACTTGCTCTGCTAACCGCGCGGCTGACGCTCGGCACCGTGTTTTTCGCGCATGGCGCGCAAAAAGTTTTTGGCTGGTTCGGCGGCTACGGCATCAACGGCACGATGGGTTATTTCCAAAACACGCTCGGCGTGCCGGCGGCGCTGGCTTTGATTGGCGTATTGGCGGAATTAGTCGTGAGCATTCTTTTGCTCTTCGGTGTGTCAACGGGATTGGCGGCGGTTATCGCCATTCTGCAAATGGCGGCAGCGATTTATCTCTCGCACACCAAAGACGGCTTCTTCATGAATTATTTCGGCCACCTCCCGGCGGGACGCGAAGGCTTCGAGTACAATATCGTTCTGATCGGCCTGGCGCTCGTGCTGTTCTTTGCCGGCGCCGGCCGCTACTCGCTGGACTCTGCATGGGGGCTGGATTTCGTGCGGAAAGCCGTTGGCTTTGCGAATTAGCATGAAAAATGGAACCACGGAATTGAGAATTCCCCAACATGGGTTGCGCCGGATTAAAAATCGATGCGGATTTGTTGCATATTTTCTGTGTGGTTTTTTATCCCAGGTGGATTACATTAATTTTCAATTACCTTGAAAAAGACCCATGAAGCTCATCTCCGTCAACGTGTCGCCGCCGAAAGAAATTCAATACAAAGGGGAAACCGTGGCCACCGGAATCTTCAAAGAACCGGTGCATGGACGTGTCATGCTGCGTGAGTTAAATCTCGACGGCGATGGCCAGGCGGATTTAACCGTTCACGGCGGCGTCCATCAAGCAGTTTATGTTTACCCATTCGAGCATTACGATTATTGGAAGCATAAGCTCGGCCGCCAAGACTTGGCCCATGGGCAATTCGGCGAGAATTTCACGGTGACTGAGATGATGGAAGAACAAGTTCACATCGGCGATGTTTTTCGCGTTGGCAGCGCAGTGGTGCAAATCACGCAGCCGCGCGTGCCGTGCTACAAACTTGCCATCAAAATGAACCTGCCCAAATTTCCGAAACTGTTCATGGCGAGCGGCCGCACCGGATTTTACCTGCGCGTTCTGCAAGAGGGCGAAGTCGGCGCCGGTGATGTGATCGAGCGCATTGAGAGCGCTCCCGAAAAGATGACGGTGCAAGAAGTCTTTCATTTGGCTTTTCGCGATCACGACGACCGCGAAGCGCTCAAAAAGGCGCTGCGCCTGCGCGGCCTCTCACCCGGTTGGCACGGCATGTTTGCGGAGCGCTTGGCGGCGCGATAGCAAATTGGGATGGGCAGATTCCACCTATATTTTGTTTGCAGGACAAAAATGACTGTCCAAAATACAGAGCGCAATAATGCAGACTGGCTTGCCGCTTTAGGCGATGAAAGCTTGGCGGCACAGGAGGCCCTGCGCGATCTCACTATTATTATGCGGCGCAACTTGAGCCGCGCTTTTGGGAATCGTGCCGGAGTCGACGATACCGTAGTGGAAGATTTTGTTCAGGAGGCTTTGCTGAAGATCACCAGCAACCTGAACGGCTTCCGCGGCGATAGTCGCTTTACAACTTGGGCAACGGCCATAGCCGTGCGCACAGCCATGACGATGCTGCGCCGAGCGCATTGGAAAAATGTGTCGCTGGATGAGATGGCGTTGGACAGGTTGGAACATAGCGAGTCGATGCCAACACAAGAACAAGACAGCCAGCGCCAGGAGATCGTGCATTTACTCCATAAATTAATCGAAGAGAAGCTAACCCCGCGCCAGCGCGAAGCCGTGCTGGGCTCATTGGCCGGCGTTCCGCAGGCCCTTTTAATGGAGCGACTTGGCCTCAACCGCAACGCACTCTACAAGCTGGAGCACGATGCCCGCAAGAAGCTGAGAGCGGGCCTCGAACGACATGGCATCCGCGCCGAGGATGTAAGAGAACTTTTTCACGAGTAGTCAGAAGAGAAAGAGGACATCTTATGAAGATTACAAGAGAAATACTTGATCGTCTTGCTCAGAGCCTCGTGGCTACTCGTCCCGAGGAGATAGACTGCGACGAGTGGCTCTCACGAGTCGGCCGGCTGCTGGAGACCGTGCAGCGGGGAGAGCCTGTGCCTGCGGAGCTTGCGCCCGTGCTTCACCATATCGAGTTGTGTGCGGAATGCGACGAGGAGTTCCAGCTCTTATTGGCCGCACTAGACGACTCAGAGTCGTTGGCAGATGCATCATAATTTTGACTTCATGAGGTAAGATATCTGCTCCTCGCGTCGTCTATACAGATGACGCAGACAAAGGACGCAAAACCGCGTCTTCTTATCAATCAACTCAAAGAAAGGAGCAGACATGAAACGCGTCATCACTTTTTTGGTAGGTTTGGTGCTCGCTGCGAATCTCGCCTTGGCCGGTGATCTCGTCAATGCCGATGCACACAGCAAGATTGCACTGCAGGGCTACGATCCGGTGGCGTTCCACACGATCGGCAAAGCGACCAAGGGCAACCCGGCTATTGCGGCGGAATATCACGGCTACAAATACTTGTTCGCTTCCGCAGAAAACAAAGCCACGTTTGAGAAGCAACCGGAGAAGTATCTGCCGATCTACGGCGGCTATTGTGCGTATGGCGTGTCCATTGGCCAGTTATTTCCGGTGGAAATCGATACCTGGGAGATCGTTGATGGCCGCCTGGTCCTGCAATACAACCAGGATATCAAGCGCGAATTTGCCAAGCACAAAGAGGTCAACTTCCACAAGGCAGAAACCAACTGGCCGAAGCTCGTGAAAAGCAACAAGAAGTAACGCTGAAAACGCCGCGCCCCGTTGCTCTGCAGCGGGGCCGGATTGTTGACGTGGAAAGAGAATAAGGGCACTGAAAGGTGGCCGAGCGGTTCATTCGCCGAATAATGCGCGTGAATAAAATTTAAGCGTGCAATTTCTTCATTTCATCAAAACCGCCTTGCGCGTTTGCGAAAATTTTCCGGCGGTGATTTTGTAAATATAAAGACTGCTCGCCGTTGCTTGCGGTGCAAACGTCACGGCATGTTCGCCCGCGGCTATCTCCCCATCCACCAGCGTCGCGACTTCGCGGCCATTCACATCGAACACTTGCAACGTCACGTGCTCGCCCTGCGGCAACGAGAATCGAATCGTGGTTGAGGGATTAAATGGGTTCGGAAAATTTTGCTCGAGTTTGAAACGGCGTGGAGCTTCATCGGAGCGTGTGTCGACGCGAGTCGTATTCTTTCCGAGAAACCACGAAGCCGCCGTGGCTTCAGTTTTGAAAAAGCCCAGCAAGAGATTCGCGACTTTGGTGCGGCCGGCCGGCGCCGGATGCGTGCCGTCGTTTTGAAAATCGCGGCATTCCCAAATCAAGCCATCCTGGCGAGGCGTCATGCCATCCGCCCACAAGTATGGCCCCCATGCCAGCCACGGCGCTTTGGGTTTGGCGCCGCCATAAGTGAGGGAGGTGTCGCCGTTGATTTGTTTTTCGATAAGCCATTTTACCGC
Source organism: Candidatus Zhuqueibacterota bacterium (assembly GCA_022616415.1). Taxonomy (GTDB): domain Bacteria; phylum Zhuqueibacterota; class Zhuqueibacteria; order Zhuqueibacterales; family Zhuqueibacteraceae; genus Zhuqueibacter. The sequence continues at coordinate 5,469 of JAKEEU010000056.1, forward strand.
AAACCCACTCTCGTAGGCGAAAGGCTCGGGATTCAAAGTCGTGGTGGCATAACCTGCGTAAATCCGGCTTGACCAATACGCGATTTTGAGATTCGGATATTTCGCTTTGAGTATTCGCGCAATGCTCTCCAGCTCGCTCGCCAAAATCTGTGCGTGTGCCGGAAAAGCTTGCGTCGGCCGCGCATCCGCTTCTTTGACCCACGCCACTTGCACCTGTGGCCGCGTGACGCTGGCATTGCGCAAGCGCTGATCGATCACGCTCCAAAAATTGGCGGTGGAATCGGAAATGATCGCCGCGGATTGCCCGCCCTGCGCGCCGTCCACGATCACCAGCTTGGGGTTCTTCGCCGCATCCGCATCGGCAAAACTTTTGAACACGGAAAATTCTTGCGTGGTGTTCGACATGCCGATGGAGAGCAAAACGATTTTGCCGTTGAGAGTGTCCACCGTTCCCGCCGAGTTTCTCGGCAGAATCTGCGCTGCCAATGACAAGCCGGCGGCGAGATGTGCCGCCGGCGGGAAGTTGCTGCCCTGCGGATAAAAGCCGCCGGAAAAGTTTTGATAAATGCCCGCGCCCAGCTCGGTGAGCGGCGTGAAGCCGACCGAAGTGCGAGAGCAGTTTTGGCTGCGCGCGTGCGTCCCGGCGAGCAAGGCCAGCACCATGAGAAAAAGAAGTAAGCGTTTCATGTTTGGGTCTCGCCTGTTTCGTTGTTATTAGCACCGGCCTCCTGCCTGCATTTTCCGTCTGCTGTGAATCTTGCAGACTGGAAGTCTGCGCTACAATCGGTTTTAATTGGGTTCTTAAAAAAAGCCGGACTTGCACGAGAATTGTTTTGGTTTATTTACAAGTCCGGCTCTACGAATTACGCCTTACGTTTTACACCTAATTCTTAGGCTTGTCGCGCGTCGTCTTCTTCGCTTTCACCGTCGTCTTCTTGCCGTGCTCCGTCTTCGTCGTTTTCTTCACACCTTTAACCGTCGTCTCTTTGCCGGTTTTAGGATTGTGGACTTCGACTTTGCCGGCTTTGACCGTGGTGGTTCTATCGCCGCCGTGGGTGACGCGCGTCTGCTTTTTCACCAGCGTCGAAGAAGAGGCGTGGTAATTGACTTTTGTGACACGCGTGACTCGAGTAGTGTGAGTGACATGAAACGTCGCGCGGGTCGTAAATCTAACGGTGCGCGTGCGATAAACATGTACCGTCACCGGATGCCACGGATGCCACCAACGCGGATAAAATCCAAAATAGGAGGCCGAGCAATACGGATGATAAACCGGCCGGAAAATCCACGGAATGATCGGCCACGTGTGAACATGCACCTGCACCGGCGCAATGTAGTAATCCGCTCCGTAGATGACCTCGTTGCCGCGTACTTGCATGTTATAATCTTCCTCGCCGTTTTTCTCCACTTCGATGGTGGCGACATCCTGAAACTCGTTTTCGCCGAGCGGCACTTGCAGAACGATCACATGCGCGTCGTCGGCAGCTTCCTCCATCACGCGAATGAAATCGACCTCGCCGTTGTCGTCGAGATCGAGATTGTTGACGCCAATATCAGGATCATTGAGCGACTTTTCAAACTCTTCCAAATCCTTCGCGTCTTTGAACAGCTCCGCCACCGCTTGCAAATCCAACCCTTCCGCCGCTTCCGAACTCGGCGCAACAACGGTGACGTCTTGTGAAAAAACCGAGCTGCTCACCAGACTGATGGCACAGAAGAGTGCTGCGAGAATGCTTGATTTGGGTTTCATGGGTTCTCCTTAAAGTTATGCAAAGTCGGACTTGGGCAGCGGAATTTTGCTAAATTTGAAGACTTGCCATGCTCAAGTCCGAGACATTCGTGTGATACGCCACGAGCAAATCCGGCCTGCCCGCCGTTTGTTTCTGCAAGCCTTTGGCAACGAGTTGCTGCCCAATCGCCGCTTCAATACGTTTGTTATTCAACGGATTGCCGCTGCGATGCGGCATGAAATCAAACGTTTTGTACTGCGCGAAATTCGCAGTGGGATCGAAATCGGATTTCACCGCGACTGACGAACAACTGATGAGTGCGGTTGCAAGAAGCAACCCCAAAAGGTTTTGTAACGCTTTCATGGTTTATCCTCCTCGTCGGATTGTTGCTAAGATTTTTGTTGTACTGTTAAAGTTGAATCACGTCCACCTCTGTCTTTTACAACGCTTATGCCAACTTTGCCGATATGAGAAATTGGCGCTAAATATAAGAATTTTTTGAGCAAATTCCCGGTGTACAAAAGTTTGCATCCATGGCTAATTGTACGGTTTAGTTCAAAAGGGCTGGCCGAAGCGTAGCACGATGCGATTTCGAAAAATAAAAAACCCGGATTTTGCCTTGCATAAGGAAAATCGGGCTTTGACTTTTTATACGCTTTCGAACCGGGCCGTTATTGCGAGTTTTTTTCAATTCCCAGTTTTTTCATTCGCGCCAGCAGCGTCGTGCGATTAAGGCCGAGCAATTTCGCTGCACCGTTCTGGCCTCCTACAACCCCATTCGTCTCCTTCAGAGCTTTCAAGATGTGCAGGCGCTCGGTTTCCTCCAGGGTTGAAATTTCCGTTTCAGACGTTAAAGGCTGTGGCGTAATGCCGATGTGCTCTGCTTGCAACTCGCTGCCGTCGCACAGAATAACCGCGCGCTCGAGCAGGTTGGCCATCTCACGAACATTGCCGGGCCAATGATAGCGCATGAGCCTTTCCATGGCGTCGGGGGCGATGTGCTCAACGCGTTTTCCCATGCGGCGCGCGAATTTGCCGACGAAGTGCTTAGCCAAGATGGGAATGTCTTCGCGGCGCTCGTGCAAGGCCGGCAAATGAATCGGAAAGATGTTCAGGCGATAAAAGAGATCGACGCGAAAGGTGCCGTGCTTCACAGCGTCTTCGAGATTGCGATTAGTCGCAGCAATCACGCGCACATTGACTTTCAACGTTTGCGCACCGCCGACCCGCTCGAACTCCTGCTCTTGCAGAACGCGCAGGAGTTTGACTTGCGTTTCGAGCGGCAGGTCACCGACTTCATCGAGAAAAATCGTGCCGCCGTCCGCCAGCTCGAAGCGGCCTTTCTTTCTCACTGTCGCGCCGGTGAACGCGCCTTTCTCATGGCCGAAAAGCTCGCTCTCGATCAACCCGACGGGCAACGCCGCGCAGTTGACTTTGATCAAGACGCTGTCTTTGCGGCGGCTCGACGTGTGAAGCGCCCTTGCCACCAGCTCTTTGCCGGTGCCGGTTTCACCGGTTACCAGAACCGTCGAATCAGTCGCCGCCACTTTTTCGATGTTCTGAAAAACTTTTTTGATCGCAGACGAAGCTCCAACAATTTCTTCGAAGTTGTGCGCGGTCTTGATTTCTTCCTGCAAATATATGTTCTCGGCCTGCAGCCGGTTTTTCAATTCCTCCACCTCGCGCAGAGCTGTTTGCAACGCTTCTTCGGCGCGTTTGCGCTCCAATTCGGCGCCGGCCCGCGCGGCAAAAATCTTCATAATTGCCAGCCCCGGCAACTCTGTTTCCATCGGCTGGTCGTGCAAAATTGCCAGATGGCCGATAATACGGCCCTTGGAATCGTGAATCGGCACACCCAAATAGGATTCCATCCCGGCTTCCTTTGGAAAAGTGGCGTACAATTTTTCCGGATGATAGTAGGCTTGGCCGTTGATGACTTTTTCACACGGCGTGCCTTCCAAGGCATAAGTAAAGTTCTCGCAAATATTTTTGTTCTCCAAAAACGAGACGGTGCGCACCGCGGTTTTAGCGGCGTCCGTGCACTCAGCCACGAAGGCGTAGCGAACATGAAAAGCTTCGGCGAGATGTTTGACCAGGGAATGAAAAAACTCCGTGCCGGTGACGGCGGCTGTTCCTGCGGTGATGGCGCGCAATTCTTTTTCGGCTTTAGTGCGCTCGGCAATTTCTTTTTGCAATTTGGCATTAGCCTCCGCCAGCTCCGCCGTCCGCTGCCGAACGCGAAGCTCCAATTGATCGCGCGCTTCTTGCAAACGCTGCTGCAGTTTCCGAATGGTCAAATGCGCCGTGACCCGCGCCAGCACTTCTTCGTGCTGAATCGGCTTGGTGATAAAATCGACTGCACCGGCGTTAAAGCCTTTGACTTTTTCCACCGTCTCGGAAAGCGCGGTCATGAAGATCACCGGAATATCTTTTGTCTGCGCCTCGGCTTTCAGCCGGCGGCACGTCTCAAAACCATCAATGCCGGGCATCACCACGTCCAACAGCACGAGATCCGGCATGCCAAAATGCACCTGTTCGATGGCGCTTTCGCCGTCGCGCGCCACCAAAACTTTGAAACCAGCCTCGCTCAAATAATCCACCAACACGGAAATGTTGCTGGGGGTGTCATCGACAATGAGGATGGAGGATTTGTCGTCAAGAGGGGTCATCATGATTTTTCAGCCATCTTTGGACCGTTCGATTCTTTTCATAAAAGATGCAAAAAAATCGGCCGTTGTCAAGGCTTTCTTTGATGAGCAATTTGGGCTATGAAAATCTCTATCCCATGCAGCTAAAATGGCTCGGAACGGAGCCTGGAAATATCTGGCCCTTAAACTAATTTTTAAGTTATTTGCCCAAAAATCGGTAGACAAATTTGAATCCGAATGTTACATTTACGATGTAAGCCGTGCTGTTGGAGTGGTTTTCACATTCCAGTTGGAGAATTTATGGAACAACTCACTCATGACAAGATGCTTGCAGCAACACTGCGACATGATACCGGCTACGACGGCAAATTTTACGTCGGCGTAAGAACGATGAAGATCTATTGTCTTCCCTCTTGTCGAGCCAAACTCCCTCTCATCAAGAATATCGTATTTTTTAGAGACCGCAAAGAAGCTATTGCCGCAGGTTTTAAAGGGTGTAAACGATGCAAAGCCGAATTCTTCCCCAATGCTTCACCCGTATGGCTGGCGGCTGTTCTTGCTTTCATGGAGAAAAGAAGAACCGCCAGGATCGGCGTGAGCAAGCTTGTTGAGCTATCCGGCGTTGATATTTCCACCATCAGAAGATACTTCAAATCTCAATTTCAGTCTACGCCGATGGCATTCCATCGAAAATTGCGGCTGGCTCGCGCCAGAAAAATGATTGAAGAGGGAACCGACTATTTAACCGTAACCTACGAATGTGGATACGAATCCGCCAGCGGATTCCGTGACGCGTTCATTAAAGAATATGGCCTTCCGCCGGGAAAATACTATGCAAACAGAACAAATCGTCTATAAAGATTTGGAAAGCCCTCTGGGCAAGTTAGTCATCGGTGCTACTCCCAAAGGCTGTTGTCTTTTTGAATATCAAGACCGGGGCGGTCTTGTCAAAATCCAGCGCCGCATCACAAAGCAATATAAATTGGAAATGGCGAGGGGAACAAATGCGTTTTTGGACCAGCTCGAATTGGAGCTGGATCAATATTTCCAAGGATTGCGGCAAAATTTTTCGGTGCCGCTTGACGTTCGAGGCACACCCTTTCAAAGGGCGGTTTGGGAACAACTTCTCACCATTCCTTATGGCAAGACGAGAACTTATGGTGAAGTCGCCAGGTTGGTCGGGAAGCCTCGGGCCGTTCGCGCGATTGGCCGAGCGAATGGTGACAACCCTTTGGCCATTGTGATTCCCTGTCATCGCGTGATTCAGCATGACGGAAAATTGAAGGGCTACGGCGGCGGCTTATGGCGGAAAGAGCATCTTCTGACTTTGGAAAGTCGTCAATTCCCTCACCGGCGATGTGATAGTAAAAAAAATTGTATTGACATTCGCCAAATTTCTCCCGAAATTATCGCATCTTTGACAAATTCCGGAAAGCCGTGATTAGCTTGGCGGTTTTAACCGATGACAATCCGAAATTTCGACCGAATGAATATTCTCGCGCGATCTGCGGATGCGAGGTGATCTTTCGTTATCCCTTGGTCAAGATTATCGATTACCGCGATCGGCTGGCAGAGTTGAAAGCCAGCCCGCATCCATTCGCGATCATTGTGAGAGCGTATTTGAAAGCCCTTGAAGTTGCTGGAAATGTCACAGAACGATATGCTTGGAAAAAACGTTTTCTGCTCGAGCTTTACCAGCGGGGCATGAAGCATGAAACTCGGCTGGCTATTTTCAAGTTTATTGATTGGATCATGGCTTTGCCGGAAGAAATGGATGCAGAACTTTACAAAGAAACTGAAATATTTGAGGAGACAACAACAATGCCATACATGACCACTCCACAACGAATTGATATGAAAAGGGGACTTGCGAAGGGAATAGCGACTGTGCTGGAACTCAAATTTGGCGAGGCCGGCCAACCTTTGAGTGAGCGCACCAACAAGTTGATTTACAAGATAAAACCCCCTGAAACCTTCGAGAAATTGATGGAACAACTAAAATACGCCCGGAGTTTGGCGGAAGCTGAAAAACTTTTTGACGAAGTCGAATCGCAGTACCAGGAAGTTATTGCATAAACGGCCTCACCAGCTCCCGAATTTCCTTCATCCGATACTCTTTGGCCAAGCGCCGCAGCTCGCCGGCAAACGGTTTGAATTGATCGCCAAGTTGTTCGATGCTCTCCACGCGCTGGAGAATGCCTTTGATGTCGCCCATCATCGCCAGATCGAACAGCGCCGCGGCCTCTGCTGCGGGCGGGCCAATCAGGGATGGAGCGACCGCAGCGGTATCTTCTTTCGCTTTTTCTCCTTTTTCGCTTTTTTCATAAACCCACTCCAGCCCCAAATGCATCCGCAATTGCTCCAGAAGATTTTCAGCGCGTAGCGGTTTTGGAATGAAATCGTTGCAACCGGCCTCCAAACTTTGCTGGCGATTGTGCTCGAACACGCTCGCCGACAACGCAATCACAATCACGTTTTGCAGCGTTGGCGTTTGGCGAATGCGCCGTGTCGCTTCAAAGCCATCCATTTCCGGCATGACCAAATCCATCAAAATCAGGTCGGGCTGCCACGCCGTGGCTTTGCTCACGCCTTCGCGGCCATCCGCGGCTTCGCGCAAATCGAAGCCGAGCGGCGCGAGCAGATTCACGATCACCGCGCGATTCTCGGGTTTATCATCAACCACCAAAATTTTGCGCCGCGCGCCTTGATAACGGAGGATCGTGCGCTCGCCAATCGTCCCGACAACTGCCCCACTCGGAATTTCGTGCAGATTCAAATCCACCCAAAACACACTGCCTTGCCCTGGCGTACTTTTCAGCTTCAGCTCGCCGCCCATCATGCGCACCAGCTCGCGGCTGATCGTCAACCCCAGGCCGGTGCCTTCAATGAAATGCCGGTCATCGCTCACCTGGTGGAAGGGGTGGAAGATCGTCTCCCAATGTTCCGGCGCAATGCCGATGCCGGTATCTTCAACTTGAAAACGAATGAGTGTTTGATTTGGAAGCGTCTCGTGATATCCGACTTTGAGTGCCACGCTGCCGCGCTCGGTAAATTTGATCGCGTTGCCGAGTAAATTGATGAGCACCTGCCGCAAACGCTGCGCGTCGCCGCGCACCGCCACCGGCAGCGGTGAGAGCGCCTCGTAAAGAAAGTCGAGGCCTTTTTGCTCGGCGCGCTCGCGGAAAACTTCGACAAGGCCGTTGAGAAACTCCGGCAAATTGAAAGCGACCACACGCAGCTCCATTTGCTGGGCTTCGATTTTCGACAAATCCAAAACCTCGTTGATCAAACCCAAAAGATGCTCGCCGCTCTTGTGCATGATCGCAATGCCTTCCTGCTGCGCTTCGGTCAGTCCCTTGTCGCGCTTGAAAATTTGTGCATAGCCGAGAATGCTGTTGAGCGGCGTGCGCAGCTCGTGGCTCATGCGCGCGAGAAATTCGCTCTTGGCGCGATTGGCGGCTTCCGCAGCATCCTTGGCCTGGCGCAGTGCTTCTTCCATGCGCAAGCGTTCTTCGATTTCCCTGGTGAGCAGCTTGTTGGCTTCGGAAAGTTCATTCGTGCGTTCTTCCACGCGCAGTTCCAGCTCGTCGTGCGCCTTGCGCAGCTCGGCTTCGGCGCGCTTGCGCTCGGAAATATCCGAGACCATGGCGAACGTGTACATGAAACGGCCTTCGTTGTCACGCACCGCTGAGCACACCGTGTTAGCCCAGATCACCCCGCCATTCTTTTGGCGATAGCGTTTTTCAATACGGAACTGCGCACGTTGCCCTTGCACCAGCTCGCCGAAGATTTCCTTGCTCTCCGCCAAATCTTCGGCAAAAGTGATCTCTTTAAAGGTCATAGCACGAAGCTCGTCTTCGCCAAATCCCATCATATCCGCGAAAGCGCGATTGACCTGCAGGAATTTGCCTTCCGCATTGTTGATGGAAATACCGATGGGTGCCGACTCGAAGAGCGTGCGGAAACGTTCTTCACTTTTCATCAACTCCGCTTCCGCGCGCTTGCGCTCGGTGATGTCGCGGATGATCACGCTCGCTTTCATGGCGCCGGATTTATCTTTATAAAAAGCGCTGGAGACTTCACCAGGAAAGACGGAGCCGTCTTTGCGTTTGAAGCTCAATTCGCCTTTGAAACGTCCGGTGCGTTCGCGCTCTTGTAGCAGCACCGGCAAGCGGGAATCTGCCGGATCGATAAGACCCGTTCTTCCGAGTTGGCAAATTTCCTCCTCGGTCCGGCCAAACACGCGGCAGGCCTCGGGATTGGCCGCTATGATGTTTCCATCGGGAGTCGCCAGCAAAACGGCGTCGATACTGTTTTCAAAAAGCGCGCGGAATTGTTCTTCGCTGCTGCGAATTTCCATCTCGACGCGCTGGCGCTCGGCAATTTCCTGCTGCATCTCCTCGTACAATCTCGCGTTTTCCAGTGAAATTGCCGTCTGCGTGCAAAGAATCTGCATCACCTCGATGCGATCCGGCGTAAACGCGCCCGTGGCCAGGTTGTTCTCCAGATATAAAATGCCGATAAGCTTGCCCTGGTGCAAAATCGGCATGCACAAAATCGAATTGGGTTTATTCTGAATGACGTAGGCATCATTGGCAAATTTACCGTCACTCGCCGCATCAGTCACGACCAGGCTTTCGCCGGTGCGCTTGACATAGTTCACGATCGACTTTGCAAGGCTCCGGCTGGATTCGAAAGGAACCGAACGCAGAACAATCAGCTCTTCCTCATTTGGGTTCGTTAGCGATTTCGCCTTCTTCTCCCTTTTGCCCACCACCCCTTCGGCGGCAATGGTCAGCTCGCCATTTTTTTCCAAAACGAGAATGCCCTTTTGGGCGCCGGCGTTCTCAATAACGATTTGCATCAATTTTTCCAACAACCGGCTCAGCACCATCTCACTGGAGATGGCTTGCGCCGCCTTGATCACGGTTTGCAAATCTAATGCTTCCGCGCCGCGCTGAATCGTCGCCTGCCTTGATTGTCCGGTGGAATCGAGGCGGGCCGGCGAGAGCAGTGCCGCATAGCGCTGCTCCAAATCCCTTACCTTGGCGTGAGCACCCCATTGCCCATAAGCACGGCGCGCTTCCTCCATGAACACCGCCGCAATCTGGCGTTGACCCCGCCGGAGCCAAAACTTGGCGCACAACTCGTTTGCCTGAGCGCCTTCGCGCGGGCACTCTTGGTTCGCTGCCGCAGCGATGGCAGCTTCATAAAGATTCATTGCCTCCGCGTCTTGACCGCGCACACGGCAAAGCTCGGCGGAAACCATCAAATGTTGTGCTTTGAAATTCTGCGGAGAATTTTCTGCCCACTTTCTCAAGCGCGCGTTACAAGATTCCAGATTCGTCTCGACCTCCGGCCGCTTCTCCGGCGGAAGCGCCGTGAATAACGCCGTGAGTGTGAGCGCGTGATAGTAAACCCGCAGCGCGTCCCAAATTGTTCCGCCAAAATCTTTGATAACCCTTTCCGCTTTCCCGGCAAATTCGAGTGCAGCGTGATACTCTTCAAAAGTATATAGAATAGCCAGCTTCGCGTCGAAATGGAACATCTCAAAGAGAGTCTGGCCTTGATAGTTTTGCCGAAACGCCTCTTCGTCAAAATCCGCATCGCTCAACACGGTGGGGGATTCAGTCAAGCCTTGCAATGCCAAACCCCACTGCAAAATGATCTGCGGCGCGCCTACGGCGAAGTGATGCATCTTGATGCGCTTGGTATAATCGACATTTGCCCGGCAGGTGCGCCGGCACGTTTCCAAATCACTGCCGCTGAGGAGAGCGAACCAACAATCGTTGAACAGCGCGTAGGCCGCTTCAACGAACATGCCGGTGTCATTGCCGAGATGAAAAGCTTCGCGGCCAATCGGTATCGACTCCGCCATCGGCCGGCGCCACAGGCTGACCGCCCAGGCAAAATTCATCAGCACTTTGGCGCGTATTGCCGGATCATGCAGGCGTCCATTGACGCGCTGCGCCAGCAGGCCAAACTCATAACCGGCTGCATAATCTTCCATAACCGGAACGACGTGCATCGAGGCATAAAGCATGTACGCGTAAGCGGATTCCTCGCTATTGCCGTGCGCCAAGGAGAGATGAACCATTCTCGCCGTGTTGAGCAGCGTCAGCGGTTTGTCGCCCGACAAGAAACACGAGGTGTGCAAGTTGGTGAGAAGCTTCATGACCATCCGCATTTCCGGATCTTGCATCATCGGCATGTCGATCAAAGCGGCGATGGAACGCTCGCCAATTAGCGCATTGATCGCGTCCAGCTCGATATCGAGGGCAGCTTGAATCTGCGCCGTACCTTCAGAAATCGCCAAGCCGAAGAGAGCGAGGGCTTCACTGCCGAGACGGATCGCTTCGTGATAACGGGACATTGACTCGTATTGCAGAAGCTTCAAGTTGTAGACGTTGGCTTTATCGAGTCGCGTCCGCGCTTTGAAAAGCACATGGTCGAACGCGGCCTCGGCCTCGGCAAAATTGCCGCACAAATACTCGCATTCGGCAGCGCCAATGTGCAGCGCCAACAGCAAATCATAGTCAAATTCCCAGTGCTGCTCCGTTAATAAATTGATGCCGGTTTTGTGATAACCCAACGCGGCCTGATAGGCGGTTGAAGATTTGGCCTTTTTGCCGGCTGCCAGATTGAGCGCGGCCAGCTCACGCCGATTTTGCGGCTCAGTTAGAAGCTCGAGGCCGTGATTCAACTGGTTGACGATATCGAAAATTTTTTCTTCACGTTCAAATTCATTCGTATTCGCAAGCAGCAGTTGCCCGATTTTTAGATGTACGGCTTTCTTGCGATCATCCGGAATGAGCGCATAAGCCGCTTGTTGCACGCGGTCGTGCAGAAATTTATAGTAAACCGCCGCGCCATTCGGCTCATCGGCATGAATCAGCCCGTACTCATTTCCAATCGGAATGATCAATCCCTCGTGCACCGCTTCCCAGAGATCGTTAGCGGTTTGGTGTAGCGCTTTTTCATTCACCATCGCCAGCGTTTTCAAGTCGAATTGATTGCCGATGCAGGCGGCCAATTTGACAACATGCTGTGTTTCATTCGCCAGCCTCTGAATCTTGCCCGCCATCAATTCGACGACGTTGTCGGTCATACCCACGCGCTGAATAAGCTCGAGATCAAACTGCCAGTGGCCGCGGCGATAATCAAATTCCAGCAATTTTTCCTGGTGCAGTGCTTTCAAAAACTGGGTGACGAAGAAAGGATTGCCGGCGGTTTTTTGCAACACCAGTTCGGAAAGCGGCCGCGATTTTTCAGTTTCACACCGCAGCGTGTCCGCGATAAATTGATTGAGGTGGCTGAGATGCAATGGCGCCAGCGTGATGTTATTGAGCTTCGCGCCGGCCTTTTCAATTTCAGCCAACGTCAACGTCAACGGGTGCGCAGCGCTCACTTCGTTGTCGCGGTATGCGCCGAGCAAAAAAAGATAATGAATATTGGGATCCGTCGTGAGCACTTGCAGCAGCTTTAACGTGGCGGAATCAGCCCATTGCAGGTCATCCAAGAAGATAACCAAAGGATGCTCTTTCTGCGTGAAAACTTGAATGAAGCGTTGGAAGACGAGATTGAAGCGGTTTTGCGACTCTGCCGGCGGCAGCTCCGGAAGCGCCGGTTGCTTGCCGACGATCAGCTCGACTTCCGGAATGACGTCGATGATGATTTGGCCGTTGGCGCCGAGCGCCTGCGTGAGCTTGTCTTTCCACGCCACGATCTGCGTTTCATTCTCCGTCAAAAGCTGCCGTACCAATTCTTGAAAAGCTTGAATGACGGCGCTGTAAGGAATATTGCGCTTGAACTGATCGAACTTGCCGGTGATGAAATAGCCGCGCTGGCGCACGATGGGCTTGTGAACTTCATTCACCAACGCCGACTTGCCGATCCCCGAATAACCGGAAACGAGCATGATTTCGGTCGCACCTTGCGCCACGCGATCAAAAGCCGACAGCAAGACCGCGATTTCCGGCTCGCGGCCATATAGCTTTTGGGGAATTTGAAAACGGTCTGAAAAATCTTTTAAGCCTGGAACCAAGCCTTCGATTTTTCCACGCGCCTGCCATTGCGCCCAACACACTTCCAAATCCGCCTTGAGGCCGAAAGCGCTTTTATATCTGTCCTCGGCAGTTTTAGCCAGCAATTTCATGACGATATCAGAGACTGCGCGCGGCACATTGAGATTGATCTCGTGTGGCAGCGTTGGAATTTTGGCAATGTGGCTATGCACCAGCTCCAGTGCATCATCGGAATAGAAAGGCAAGCGTCCCGTCAACATTTCATAAAACGTAACGCCCAAAGAGTAAAAGTCTGTGCGGTAATCCATCGCGCGGTTCATGCGTCCCGTCTGTTCGGGCGACATATAAGCCAAAGTGCCTTCGAGCAAATTCGGGTGGCTGATCTTTTGGCTCTCCTGCGGCAGCCGCGAGGCAACGCTGAAGTCGATAAGCTGAACTTGATTGGTTTGCAGGTTGACGAAGATATTCGCCGGCGTGAGCTCTTTGTGGATGATGTTGTTTTGATGCAGTGTCGCGAGTATATTGCAAAGTTGAATGCCAATTTTGAGGGAGGCCGTGAGGTCGATTTCTTTGGAATCGATGAGGCTGCGAAGCGGCTCCCCGCCGATATCCTCTAAAATCAAAGCCAGGCGATCATGCTGCCGTTCCAGTCCGTAGAGTCTGGCAATGCCATCGATCTGAAGATGCTGCAAGATTTCGTGCTCGCGCTTCAAGCCGGCAATATCCACCGCCTCCGGAAAATCATCAAGTGCGGTTTTAATGATCACCGGCTTGTCGTCATGCTCACGACGCGCGCGATAAACAATTCGCCTTTTGCCGCGATGAAGCTCTTGCACGATCTGATACCCAGGGATCAGCCTCATACCTTTTTCCTTTTACTCGTCCAAAAACGGCGCTCGATTTGTCAAACAACTGTAAGCTGCAGGTGAGTATTATAAAAGAATAAATTAAAATAGCAAGTGGGAATGTTTAGCCAGGTGGGCCGGCCAAGCCGCCGGAAATCTCAGGGTGACGATTTGGCGCCGCTAAAAAATTTTCGGAAAAAACTTGCTTTGTATGTAAAGATTTTTGGCCATCAAAATCTCAGCACTTGAAAATCATTTCCCGCTCTTCCAACTTTTTGCCATTAATCGTTACGCTCAGGCGATACAGGCCCTCCACGCGCGGCTGCGAGTTTTTATCGACAAAGTGAATCCGCTTGATAACACTCTTCGTCTCGCCGGCTTTGATTTTGCCTTTCCATATTTGATACGTGCTCTTGCGCCGCGCCGTGCTTTTGCCTGGCTCATCCATTAGCAGCAGGACAACGGCGCCGGTTTCGCTCTCATTCAAATTGACAATTTCAACGTCACAAGGCAAGAACTGATTGATTTTAATCCGGCGCGGCGTGTTGTTTTGCCAGGTCACTTTCAGATTGGAATTCGTTCCGTATCCTAAAAGCTTCAACGCCGCCGGGTGGCCTTCGTCAATCAGCGTTCGCAACGCGCGCGCCAGAATCCAATGGCGCTGCTTGGTGGCGTCCGGCGTGTTCCATTCCTTCGTCCATTCCAAAATAATCCCAGGATTGTCTTTGGAAATGTCGTTGAGATTGTTGGCGACGGATTTTTGCACGTAGTCCGAGGGATCGTCCAGCAATGGCTCAAGAATCGTTTTGAGCGGCGAGGGGTCTTCTTTCAAATCATTGATGTGGGCGAGCATGACGCCGCGCGGACGAAAGGCCTCCGTCGCCAAACGCCGGACCGCAGGATTCTCGTGTTTGATCCACTCGCGCACGAGCGGAAAAACCGCCGTAACGCCGTGCCGAATAATCAAATTGTGCAAGATCGTCGCCGACAGCTCGCGCGGCCACGTGCCTTCCAATGCGCCGGTGAAGTGAAGCCATTCAAGCTGCTTCTTCAAATTATCGGGATAGAGGATAGGAATTACAAACGCTGCAACACCGCGAATCTTCTCAGCCGGCGAGGCGGACAGCGCCGCAATAAGCGCGGCCTCGTTCCGTTGCGACTCCGCGAGCTCAACCGCGAGTTGCGCCATTAAGCGCACTTGTTCTTGCATTCCGGCCGCAAAGAAATTTCTCTTTTCCAGCTCGCGTTTTAACCCTTTCCAAGATTGGCCTGGAAAATGTTGCACGAGAATGCTTTCAAGGGCGGCAATGCTGTTACGCGCTGGTGTCTCTTTCGGGACGCCTTCGCCTTTTTTCGGTTTTCGGGTTTCCATAACGGTTACCGTCCGGGCGCTCGAAGCGTCCGGACGGTTATCCTACTCGATTTTAAAATGCGGGTTCTCAATGATACCGAACACATTCCCAAACGGATCGCGCACCGTTGCGACGAGGATTCCTTCGCCGATGTCTTGCACCTCGCTGTTCTTTTGCGCGCCAAGCTCGAGCAGGCGTTTGAATGCTTCCTTGGCATTGATCACGCCCCAATAAACGCCGACGTTGTTGCCTTTTTTGACGCCGGACATATTCGGATCAAGCCCCAATTCAAACCCGCCGACGTTGAAGCCGACATAAAAGGGCTGGTCGAAGTACGGTTGCTTGCCCAATAAAGTGCTGTACCAGGCTTTGGCTTTGTCGAGATTATCGGCGTGGTAGATGGCGGTTCGCAATCCCTGAAACATTGTTCTGCCTCCTTAAAGTTGTTTCTTCACAAATTTTTCCGCAACTTTCCTGGTAGCGTTGCGCGAATTTTTGAGCTGCTTGCGGATGAGCTTGAGCATCGGCTCTTTGTCTTTGATTTGACCGAAGAATTGCTCGACAGACTTGATCACGTGCCCCAACGCAATATTGCGGCACTCGGCATTTTGATATTTCGCTTTTTCAACTTGCAAGAGCGCTTGCACAATCTTTATGGAGATAAAGCAGAGCCGGCGCTTTTTCACTGATGAGGCGAAGGATTTTGTCACAGCCATATTTGATGTTCGCCTGGTCTGCGTTCAAACCCTCGAAAATCTCGGAAAGCAGTTCCGGCATGTCCATGACTTTTGCCGCGATCGCTTCCTTGTCAGAATCTTTTTTGGAAATATGTTGGAGCAATTTGGGGTCTGACATCGCCGATCTCCTCTTTTATTTTTGGAGTCCCTCGAAATGTCGTTCGGTTGTAAGCTTCGGGCTTGCAAATGGATCTAATGCCATCCTGATCGGTTTCGGTAGCCGGCGTCCGAACCAACGCAGCCCGCCATTGCCCAGCAGCTTCCGGATGAAATCCCAGTCAACGATTGAGACAAGCTGTTTTAAATCCTGTCGATCTTGTTCGCGGCGCTCGGATCCGGCCCGCAAACATGACACTGCTTTTGGAATGAAAGCCAACTCCGGCGGCCCGGCTTTATACGAAACACCCTCCCAATTCAGTAGACGAAACCGCTCTTGAATCATTCCAGGAACTTCCAAACTCAATGCGAAACCCAATGAGAAAACGAATCCACGTGGCGTTCGACTATAGCATGAGATGTCTAACAGACCGTCGGGGTTGAAAACGTGGACAAAGCCGGTCCTCGGCGTGAGCACCTTGGCGATCGGGAACCCTTCCGCAATGGCAACTTCGGAAAGGCGCAGGATACGAACATCATCCGAAGGGTCTAAAACAGATCGACGCGTTTGAAAAAGCTCTCGACTGACGGCAACGTCTACATCGTGGGGTTGTCGGTAATTATTCAACCGCGGCAAAAAAGACAGAGAGCCTGATACGAAGTATTCCTGGGAGTCTCCAACAAGCTCTTGAAGCCGAATGAGGAGGCGCTTTGGATTCTTTAGTTCCATCTTACCACCTTAATTGCGCCGATTTACTTTTTTCAAGGTGTTCCTGACAACCCACTGCATAAGCTTCGCGAATGAATGCTGCCAGCTCTTCGTCAATGTCTTCGCGCTTGGCCAGTCGAAAACGGTGAACATGATCGCGCGGCGTTGGCGACTCGATGCGAAAGAAGCGCGGATGCTCGACTTTGCTTTTGAGCCACACGCCGCCTTCGATCCAATTCTTCTTGATGACAGCACCCGCAAACCGCACACGCACTTGAAAAATGATCCGGGTTTTCTGGGCATACACCGTCATCGGCCCGCATTTCTTCACGAGCGTCAAATAGCGATCAAATATTTTGCGCAAAATGGGGTCTTTGCCTTTGAAGTGATCATCCAATGAGTGACGACTGCACGAATGCCACATCTTCGGCGTCACGAATTGATGGCCACATCTCGGGCACGTCCAGAGCGGTTTCTTTTTTCCCGGCATGAGCGGTTCCGTATAAACTGTTCAGCGCTTAAAAGCGCAGAAGGGCACCGCGGTTTTTAATCATCACCAATCGTTGCCTTTAACAGCGCCATGCTTGTACGCTCCGTGCGTTTATCTGCATCCTGTTCGAAGTCCCACAATGTCATTGAAACCCCGACGACTCGTCCGGTGTTTGCCAAACGCTGCACTACCTTGCGAAGCTCATTCAGCGTTGGACCGCCTTTAACCGGATACCGCACCGCCGGCGCTTCAGAAGCGTCGATCACGTCCGTATCCAAATGAATGTGGATCGGTCTCTCGGATGAGACAAGTTGAGGGACGGAAGTCACCTCCGCCACATGCAGCACCCCCGATTGCTGCAGCAGCTCGCGTTCACCCGGATCGAGATCGCGTGCATTTGCTATGATGACGTCACGCTCCGGTAGCGGTGTCAATTCCACAGCTTGCATCAAGGTTTGATCGCCTCGCCCGACGATCATCGCCAAGGGCATTCCGCCGATAAATCCGCTGGGAGTTGTTTCCCACGTATTGAAGTCGCCGTGCGCGTCAAGCCACACGAGGCGTGGATTCACGCCGGCGCGTTGCAAGCCTGCCAGCACGCCGATGACGGTACAACAATCGCCGGCAATGCTGACCGGCCGGTAACCGCTTTTCACGGTGTTCGCAACGATATCAGCCAAATGGCGATGCACGATTGCCATTCGCTTTATTTGACCCTTTTCTTGCGGAAGCGGCTTGTTGATGATCCAATCCCGCAACGCCAATCTTTCCGCCGCGGGAAGCGGCTTTTCCAGAAAAAACGGCGACAACACGAATCGATTCTGCATCGATGTTCCTCTATAAGTTTTACATTTTGACATAATGGCCTTCGATAAACGTTTGCCATTGTTTGCCGTCCTGGGATACTTCCATGCGGTATTTGTATTGGCCGTCTTGGCGGAAATCCCAGATGGCGCGGGTGTGACCCTGCGCTTCTTTATTGGTCATGGTCAGAACATTGTCCTCGAAGCCGCCGCGGAAGATATTCGGCGACATGCCCATCGAGTCGAGCCAATACATCTCGTAGCATTGCTGATTTGCCTCCCAACGCAGCACGCCGTGGCCGTGAAAAGTGATCCTGCCATTTCGTTCTTGCTCGTAATCTTGCACGACAGCGAAACCATCCAGCGCCAGGCGATTTTCCACGCGGCTGATCGCCGTGCCGCCTTGAGGATCCCAAGGCGACGGGAAAAGTTTTTCTTCACCGGTCCAGCGACCGACGATGCGCTCGAGCTTGCGATGCGCCTCGGTCGGTTTGGGCATTTCCATTTGAGGGCTCCTTTTTATTCTACGAGTTTATTTGCATTTTGATAAAACGTAACTCGTAAAACGTAATCCGTAATCTATGTCAGATTTACGTATTACGTTTTACGCTTTAAGCTTTACACCGGCTCATCCGCACTCGGGCCGTAAATCTGCGGCACAGTGGAACCCATCGGACGCAGATAGGTGGAAAGCTGGCCGCGATGGTGAATTTGATCAAACAAAAATCCCCAGCCAAATTCGTAGCCGGTGTCTTTCATGACTTCCTGGCCTTGATAGAGAAACGGAATTTGTTTTTCCCACGCCGCGTGATCGAGCCGGTGGAGCCGCTTCGTCAAATCATCGTGCCAGCGATCATACGCATCGAGAATTTCTTTCACCGTTGCCGGCGCCGGCATGTCCGGCCAGTCGAGCGCGCCCTTTTCCAAGCCGTCGACGAGCACTTTCTCCTCTACCACCATGAGCCACGCAATCTCTCGCGCGTTGCGCGATTTGGGATCGGGCTTATAATTCGATTTTTCCTGTGGAATGCGCGAGATGACTTTGCGCGTGGCGGGAGCTTCTTTTTCCCAAAATTTCAAAAAGAGTGACTTCTGATCCATGTTTGATCCTTTCATAATTATAAAGAATTAATTGTTCACGGAATTGACTACGCCCGTAGGGGACAGCTCACGGAAGTAGATTCTTCAAAATGTTTTAATTCCGCGACCTGTTCCATTTCCGTGCGCCCATTTTTTGCTTTCAAAGCGATTAATTCGCCCACGCCGGCATCGCCTTCATGTAGTCTCCGGCGCGCGCCATGGCCTTGGCGTCATCGATATTCGGCTGCCAGGTTTTGAGCCACCACGCGATGTTTTGCTGCACCTCTTGCCGCGATTTGAGCTGGCCTTTCTCATCCGAACAATACTTGCAGTAGCTCTCCGCCTTGCTCTTGAAGTCCGGATTGCTCAACGGCGCGGCGCACGAATGACAAAATTTGTCCATATTACTTCTCCTTTCCTTGGTTGAAATGTTTTTAAAGCAGGGTGTTGATCCAGATCTTGCTGGTGCAAATTTTTATTTACAGCGTTTTTGCTTGATTGAATAGGTTGTCATTCCGAGCGTCAGCGATGAATCTGCTGCCAAAAGGATTCCTCGTCGCTTCGCTCCTCGGAATGACATATTCACGCGTCATTTTTAATATTTACGCCTTTCGCGCGACGAACCCAACGCGATTTTTGTAAAGCCGAAACGTGCCGTAGCCGCGCAACAGGCGCAATTTGAAGCCGAGGCGACGCAGCTTTCCGGCAAGCTCGCTTCCCTCATACAATCGGCAACGATGAACCTCCTCAGCACGCCGATAAAGTCTTCCGACGCGGCGAAATGTGGTCATGCGGCGCGTCAATACATGCGTTCTCGAATCTTCCTCGACTTGCACAAGAATGGCCCAATCCTTTCCAATCGAGTGACGCAAGCATGGCCGTGATCCCGACATCAATCCTGGCCCTACGACATCGAATATAAAGACGCCACCAGGAGTCAAGGCCTCGTACACCCGTGAGAAAAACCGAAACAACGCCTTTTTGTTATTGTTCTTGTCGAACAGGTAATTGAAGCATTCGCCGATGGCCGTCACCGCCGCACATTGCGGCAGCCGCATTTTCAAAAACGATTTCTTGACGAATCGGGCTTGCGACGCTCTTTTCCGCGCCAGCTTGATCATCGCCGCGGAAATGTCGACGCCCAAAACTTCGTAGCCCGCTTCAACAAGCTCATGCGCCCATATTCCACTGCCGCAGCCGAGATCGATCACGAGGCCAGCGATGATACCGTTTTGTCGCAAAATTTCCAACAAGCCCGGCGCGGCCTGCTTGGCGAAATCGCCAAAGCCAACGTCGTGAATGTATGCGAGATCGTCTTTGTAGCCGGCCATTACTTTTTCACGCGATAAGAAACAAATACACATCCGTTTTTGAAAGTTCTGCAATCAAGCAGCTCCAGGTCAATCTGATGATTCATTTCGTGAAAAAGCGGAATTCCTGAGCCAAGCAAAACCGGAAGAATGACAAAACCGATTTCATCAATTAAGTTGGCCTCGAAAAGCGATTTCGCCAACAAGCCGCCACCCATCACACAGATGCCTTTGCCTTTTTGGTTTTTCAAATGGCGGACAAACTCGGCGGCATCTATCGAAATTATTTTAACCTTTTTATCAGGGCTTTTCTTCATCGTGCGCGAAAAGACGTAGTTTTTCACGCCTGGATACGAAGTCGTACCGCTTCTCAGCGCCACTTCGTAGGTTTTGCGTCCCATTACCACCGTGTCAATTGTCTTCCAAAATTCTGTGGTGATGGAAGCCGTCTCCTTGGCATCCGTCTCTTGTCCCATAAAAAGCCAGTCAGTTGAGCCGTCTTTGCGGGCGATGTAATTGTCGAGGCTGTTGGCACCGCCGAATGTTACTTTTCGCATTTTTGTTCTCCACACAAAGAAAGTCTTCCCCAACTGATAGATGAACCCAACTGTAAAAAATCTTTGCCGTTGGGTTCATCTATCAGTTGGGAACATAGATCTTTCAGAAATTTTTAACTTTCCGTGCCTTTCGCTCCGAGATACTGCTTGCCTCGCTGCGAGAGCCGTTCCAGCCAGTCGACGTGCCGCTGTATCCCCTCCTTCATCCATTTGAGTGAGGGGATGACGTTCTCTTCTCCGTGTTTTCCCCAATCGGGCCGACGGCCGTCGGCGTCGGTGAATCCATGCTCTCGCGCCACTTCCCACGAGCTGGTGATGTCGCCTGAACGGGTGAAAACTTTCGGATTCTGCGCCAGTGCAGCGATGGCTCTGCCGATGAAGAGTGGCGACTCGGATTCGAGAAAATTTTTATCCTTCTTTCCGCCCTCACGCCAGTTCTCCTCGGTGACGCCGAAATGCTGGAGCATTGATTCCGACCGGAGATAGCCCGGGGTGATCGCGATCGCCGCCACGCGATGCTTGCGAAGCTCCTCTGCCATCGTGACGGCGAACCCTTTGAGCGAAAACTTGGCGAGTTGGGCCAAAACGTTGCCGCTGGAAAATAGCAGGTCGCCTTCGATCACCTCGGC
Organism: Candidatus Zhuqueibacterota bacterium; assembly: GCA_022616415.1. Taxonomy (GTDB): domain Bacteria; phylum Zhuqueibacterota; class Zhuqueibacteria; order Zhuqueibacterales; family Zhuqueibacteraceae; genus Zhuqueibacter. The sequence goes on from JAKEEU010000056.1 coordinate 26,479, forward strand.
GATGAGACCGCGACGTTTTTTAATCATGAGCGGCGCAGCATATTTTGCCGTGATGACGTGCGAAAGCAGCGCTTGCCGAAGTGCCGTGACGGCGTTTTGCAGGTCCGTCTCCCAGAACGATGTCCACCCTCCCAGGATCGGATCTTCACCGGCGATGCTGTTCACCAGCACGTCGAGGCGTCCGTGCTCGCGGTCGACTCGCTCGAACAGAGCTTTCACCTCGGCCTCGATAGTGTGATCGACGCGAATGGCAATGCCGACGCCTCCTAAGGCGTTGATCAGCTCAGCAGTTTCCTCGATCGTTTCGGGCCGGCCGTAAGGCGAAGGGTTGCCGCGCACGCTTCGTCCGGTGCAGTAGACCGTCGCGCCCGCTTCGCCGAGTGCCCGTGCGATACCGCGTCCAGCACCCCGCGTTGCGCCGGCCACGACTGCTACTTTGCCTTTCAAGGATTGCATGATCAGCCTCCTCTGTAAAAATTGTATTTGATCATTCAACGCTTTCTCGATGCCAGCGTCAGCCAAGCCGCCAACGTCGCCATCTTCTCATCAGACCGCCATGGCCCATCCAAGGCACGGCCCAAGTCGGCAGCAATTCGTTTCAATTCGTCTTCCGACCGCTGCAAGAGAGTTGCCGCCTCCGCATAAGCCCGTCGTTCAACAATCACCAAACTGCTCAAGCCGTTCGACTGAAGTGCCGCTTCGAGCACATCTCTGAACAGACGTCCCTCCAACGCATGGGCTTGGATGTGTGCGTTCTTGATCGTTGCCGGATCGATATCGCTCCCTACGACGAGGCCGGCGCCGCATAAATCTTGGCCACTGTTTCGGTAGTCATCAATCAATGTTGTCACCGACCGATGCGCGCAGCGCTCCACGATCCGTCGAAGCCGTTTCACAGCTTTCCCGCTGGCAGCCTGATGTGATTCCAATGTTGAATGAAAAGGTTGACGCGAGGCCGGAATGTCCGGATCGGACAGTTCAACGATACGCCGGTCTAGCACACGTGGAGATTGAACCGGACCGGCCAACAAGATCGCAGTTGCCCACCCCGATTTTACACGTAAGCCAATTGCTGCCTGAGCCATTCTCGTTTCCTCGAGAAAACAATTTAGAGTGACACCAAACATTATAAGCATGCCACGTGACAACCCTATGTCAGCAGGCGTAAGCAAAGTCGGACTTGCGTGCAAGGGGATTCAAAATTACGGACACTTTCGGCGCAAGTCCGACTCACAATTTATTCAAAAATTCTTCCATCAAACGATTGAACTCCTCCGGCCGATCCATTTGCAGCCAATGACTCGTGTTCGGCAGTACGACGTGAGGGAGATCAGCAACAGCATGGTGAAGCGCCGCAGGATTATCCGGCAGACCAGAGACGATAGTTTGCATGGGGCCGCGATAAGATTTTAGCGCGGCGGCAGGATCGAATGCAAATACGGATTCGAGCGCATCAAGAACGGCTTCCTTAGGTGTTTTTCGCAAGCTCGTGATGACGGCTTGCACTACCGCAGAATCAGCATTTGTCAAGATGGAGCGCCAATAAGCTTCGATGGTTTCGGCATAAGCTTCCGAGCGCAAAGCCGCCATGAAGGGGTGGATTTCCTCTTGCGGCGCTTGTCTGCCGTCGCCGATGGGATCGACAAACAAAAGCCCCGCCACTCTATCCGGATGCCGGCCGGCATAAACCGCGACCACACCGCCGCCGTAGCTGTGTCCGACCAAAATGAATTTCGTTAAGCCAAGTGAATCAACAACCGTTGCTAGATCGTGCGCCATCGCTGCGAGAGAATAATCTTGATCCCGCGCCAGCTCGGATTGCCCATGCCCGCGCATGTCGAAGGCAATTGCGAGGCGGGTCTTGCGCAAATGATCGAGTTGCGCTTGCCACTGCGTCGTGTTACCGGCTAGCGAGTGAACCATAACCACGGGCAGGTCGCCCGCGCCGCCACGATCGACGAATAGTTTGCCAGCGGCGCCATTGACCCAGAAATTTTCGACCGCCTGATCCATTTTTGAACTCCTCGCAGAATGTTTTTGCTCATCACTTTTGCAGCCCAGCAGCAGAATAACTGCCAATGCTTTGGCGATCAAGGCTGATTCGAGCAGATGATGTTTAGTTTTCATTGGCATTCACAATATAAACGCAGCTACTAACAACCTTATGTCAGTAACCTTTTCCTAATACGGGCAATTCGCAACCAGACAAAAAGCATCACGTCAAGCCGCCAAGACGCAAAGAATACGCAAAGGTTTGCTTCGCGGCTCTGCGCCTTTGCGTGAAAGCTTTTGCTTTTAAGACCGTAACGGCGGGAGCAGCAACAGCACGATGACGATGAGGTTTATCAAAGTTCCGAACGGCAGGTGCCACAAGCCAAGCGCCGCCGCAATCAGCATCGCTGACCACGCCCACGAGGCTTTCAGCAAGAACGCCACCATGACGATCAAGTAGACGAGTCCGTAGACGACGAAGATGGATTTCATCAAAGTCGAGCGCGGCGCAATGCCGGCGGCTTGTGCGACTTTAGACCAAGGCCCAAGCTGGCCCGCGTACTGGCCGGTCTTCGGCGTGATGTAATCCCCGACGATAAGCGCGCGTGTGCCGTCAAATGCCATCCATCCGCCATTCAAGACGACCAGCGCCGCCACAATCCAAGCAGACCAGTGCATCATCCTTCCTCCAAAGAAAATAGCTATTGTATTACTAAATCGGGAAGACCGCTTCCATGGGGTCATCGAACCAATATGCATAAAAAGTTTCGTCGCACGACTTGAAGCGCCGGCCATACGTTTTCTCGAAATGCCTTGCCCAATGTGGTTTTTGTCCATCAATATCGGTGAAGCCGTACTCTTCCGCCAAATTCCAGGAGCTGAAAACTCGCCCTGACTTCTTCGCGACATTGGGATCGGCGGCGAGCGCGGCGACGGCGCGGCCAACGTAAAACGGCGTTTCGGAGGCAAGGAAATTGGCGTCTTTCTTGCCTGCTTCTTGCCAATTTGCCTCCGTAACGCCAAAGTGATCGAGCATGGCCTCGGAGCGCAGAAAACCTGGCGTAACTGCGACCGCAGTGATGTTCTTTTTGCGCAGATCTCTTGCCATGATAAAAGCCAAACGGATGACGGAGGTTTTCACGAGGTCGTAGAAAATATTGCCGCGATAGCCGAAGAAATCGCCGTCGGTGATTTCGACGATGAGTCCCCCGCCGGTCTCGATCATGAGCGGCGTAGCGTAGTGACTGGTGATGATATGCGAGAACAACGCGCGTTCCAACATGATCCGGCCGTTCGGCAGCGAGACTTGCCAGAACGTTTTGCCAAATTCGGTCAGCTCGTCACCGCCCCAAACATCGTTAACCAGTATATCGAGTTTGCCTTGCTCGGCCTTGACGCGATCAAAAAGCGCTTTGGCTTGGTCTTCAAGAGTATGATCAACTTGCACCGCAATGCCAACGCCGCCGCGCGCCGTCACCATCTCCGCCGTCTCTTCAATCGTTTCAGGACGGTTGGTCAAATCGAACGGGGCGCCTTTTTCACTTTTTCGAGCGCCGAGCTTTTCACGCGTGCTCCGTCCCGTGCAGTAAACCGTCGCACCGGCTTCGCCGAGCGCACAAGCGATGCCGCGACCAGCGCCGCGCGTGGCACCCGCGACGACGGCGATTTTGCCTTGGAGAGGTTTTCTCATGGATTCTTGCTCCTTGGACTGGTGATTACTGTCTACATATTTCAGATAATTCTTCGTAATCTTTTTCTAAAATACAAACCACCAGTGACAGCCCTATGTCAGTAGATTTACGTTGAAACAAAAATTTTGGAAGGTCTGCTTGCAGCCGCGCATAATTGCGCTGGTGCATTCTGAGGGTAAAAGCCCAGCTTCACCTCAAACCGCTAAGTGTAATGAATTGCACGCGGATCACAAACACCCACGGATTTTTTCCGCGTGAGCTTTTGATCCGTGTGCTATCCCGAAGGTTTCATCAGCAGTTTGTGCAAACCGGTCACATCACCTTCACAACCTTGAGCCAATCCTTGCGTTCGGCATTTGCGGTCTCAATCGCGGCTGGCGCTCCCATCACGACGACGAGACCGTGCCGGCTCACCTGTTCGAGCGCCTCGGCAAACTTGCGGAAATTCACCGGTGTTGTCGAGAGAACTTCCTCGCGCATGCGCTGGCGTTCTTCCTCCGTATCGCCGGCAAGGTAACGCGCCATCGACGTGTAGCCCTTTGCATCCGGCAATTGATAGGCGTCCAAATCGCCAATAACGCCGATGATACTCTTGGTCAGCTCGTCCTGGCTCAATTCCACCTCGCGCAGAAACTGGCTCGCCCGGTCATAGTTCTCGAGTGTCGCCAATAAATTGGGATCACGGTACGAGAGAAAATTGAAAACGCCGGAGCGCCGGTCGAAGCTGCACGAGCCGCCGTAAGCCCCGCCCTGCACGCGCACGCGCTCCCACAGCCAGGTCGTGCGCAGAAAATTGTTGATCACCAGCGCCGAGCCGTGAAATTTGTAACCGAGCTTGTAAAGATTTGCGCCTTTGCCGACGTAATTGACTTGCGCCGGAATCGTCAAGCCTTCGAACTCGCTGTGATATTCCGGCGACCACTTTGCCGTATTGACTGAGGAAGTTGGCAAGTTGCTAAGAAATTCAACCAGCTTAGGCTCAAACTGTTTGTAATTGAGCTCGTCCAAAGTCACATTGCAGATCATGCCGTTGCGATTGACGAGCAGCCGCCGGATCTTTTCCAGCGCCGCCTGCACCTGCGGCCAATTCGAATCGACGTCTTGCGCCAGTTGGCGCAGAAAGAAGAGATAGCTCACGCCGCCCATCTGCTCGTCCAGCCATCCGGCCTCATTGAAGCGCGCATGCAAGCGTGTGCCCACAACGCGGGAGCCGGCGGGCACCAGCCCCGCCTCCAAGCTCGCCTTCGCATCCAAAACCATTTGCCGGAAACGCTCGCGATTGTCCAGCCGCGCCGTGAGCAGCACGTCGCGCAAAATTGCCAGCAGATCATCGGCTTGGTGCATCATGGCCTTGCCGCGCAAAAAGAGCCAGGCGGCGGAAGACTCAGTATGATGAATGATCGAGGTATAAGTTGCCGGCCAGACGCCGCCGGTTTTGCGGCCGATGCGCTGCGAAAGCTGCACAAAATCTTCTTTCTCAGTTCCCATTTGTGTCAAGCAGCGGCTGAAAAGGGGAAGATAGGGCAACAATTCCTGCGGCAGCGCGTGCAAATCGAAACCGGCTTCGAGATAAACGATGCCGTTGGTGAAAAGATCGTGATAAAGAATTTTGCCGCCGTTCTTTTCAATGACGGTGAGCGGAATGATTTTGTTGTGCTTGTCAATGTCGGCCAATTTAAGCAGCGGTATCGCGGCCAGCGCTTCGGGAGAATCCGGCGTCACTTGCCGGCGTTTGAGCTCGAGCGTATTTTCGATCAACTTTTGCAAATCTTCTTTGCCCATCGCCGCGCGCGCTTTTGCCAACCGCTCTTTTTCCGCGGCTTCGTCTTGTTGCGCCAAATTGGGATTAGGCTCGAGAATCACCGTGGTGCGATGCTGGTTTTGCAACAAGTGGCGGCGGATCATCGCTTCAAAAAACCGTTCTTTGGCCGCGACCCGCGCTTTGATGGTCGCGAGTGGCGTTTCAAATGTCAGCGGTGCCAGCGGATCGCTGCCATACAGCCAATTGGTTAGCGAACGCAGCATGAGCGACAAACCGCGCGGAAACGAGCCAGTGTTGTTTTCCCGCAAGCTAAACTCGATGGTGTTCAGCGAAGCTTCGATCGTCTGCGGATCGATGCCATTCTCGGCCAGCTTGCGCAGCGTATCAAAAATGAGCGTCTCGACTGTATCCGCGTCGGCAACAGCAATGCCTTTCAATCCGGTTGAAAAGTACATCTGGCGCAGCTCGCTTTCAAGTCCGCCCGTGACGTCCTCGCCGAGGCCGGAATCGATCAGCGCTTTGTGCAAGGGCGAGGCCGTCGTGCCGACGAGAATGTGGGCGAGCGCTTTCATCGCGAGGTTGATTTCGCGATCCGTCGTTTCCGTGAGCAGCCAATTCACCGTCACCATGCCTTTTTTACTGAGATCGGCTTCTTCTCCCGCCGCGTATCGGTGAGTGAATCTCCTGGGTTGCTCGAAACGAGGTTGAAGCGAAATTTCAGACACAATTTTGGCAGGCTCGAACTGCTTCAGATATTCGTCAACCATTCGCAAACGCTCGTCCGGCTTATCATCGCCATAGAAAAAAATGTAGGCGTTGGAGGGATGATAATACGTTCGGTGAAACGCCATGAATTGCTCGAACGTCAAATCCGGAATATGTTTCGGATGCCCGCCAGACTCGACGCCATACGTGTTGTCCGGAAAGATCGATTGTTGCGAATGCTCGCCGAGCACGCGATCCGGCGAAGAGTAGGCGCCTTTCATCTCGTTGAACACGACGCCCTTGAAGGCGAGCGGGTCGTCGAGCGTCTCGATCTCATAGTGCCAGCCTTCTTGCTGCAAAGTGAAAGGCGTGAGCCGCGGATAAAACACCGCATCAAGATAAACGTCGATCAAATTGTAGAAGTCTTGCAGATTGGTGCTGGCGACCGGATAGCAGGTTTTGTCGGGATACGTAAAGGCATTGAGAAAGGTGTTGAGTGAACCTTTGATCAATTCGACAAACGGCTCCTTGACCGGATATTTGCGCGAGCCGCACAGCACGGAATGCTCCATAATGTGCGCCACGCCGGTCGAGTCTTGCGGCGGCGTGCGAAAGGTAATGCCAAAAACTTTGTTCTCGTCATCGTTTTCCAACGACAGCAGTTCCGCGCCGGTTTTGAGATGGCGAAAGAGCGAAGCCGTGGTTTTTAGCTCGGGGATTTCTTGTTGGCGGATTAATTCGAATCCATGGATCACAGGCATGATTGTCCTCGGTTTATGAAATGTCGTTATCAACAAAATTGTAAAAAGCTTTGAAACTTCAAACCCAGTTGTTTATAATGTAAGAAATTTTGGAAGAAATTCAAGGAAGGAAAATGGTGCCGCCGATTATAAATCAATCCAGCACCTTCAAATCCTCGAACAATTCCGGCCGCAAATTTTCAAACGCTTTCTGCATGACTTTCAGATAACGCCACTTGGTGCCGGTCAAAGCCGTTGCATTTTCACACCACGTTTTGGCCGCATGATCTTTGTGAGAAACTTCCTCGGTTTGCTGGCCTTTCGTTTCGAGCAACCAGTTTGTCCCTTCGTTATCCACCGCGATAAAATCAGGGTAGTAATTGCGCAAGTTCATGGCGCTGTCGGTGTACTCGATGGCGAAACCGAAAGCTTCCGGCAATTTGCTGAAGGCTCTGATGTCGTCGGAGTTGTCGAGAAATTTGGCAAAGGTTTTCTCGAAGGCGTTGCCACAGGGCACGAGATTGAAGATGCATTTGCGCGCTTGGTAAACTTGCCGCGACCACGGGATCGGCGGCGTCGAGGAAAGCCAGCGATCGGGCGCCAGCAGCTTCGGCTCCTGTTCTTCAATGGTTTTGTGCATCAACGCCTTTTTGAAAGTTTCTTTGCAAACAAACTGTGCAACGTTTGAATTCATGGCTTTAATGACGGCCATTTCTTCCAAATTCACCGTTTTGCCAAACGCCTTGCGCTCGAAGAATTCGCTGACCTTTGGAGCCAACGCGGCAAATTGGGACGGCAGCTTGACTTCTTTGGCGATGATTCGCGCGTAGTAGCCGATCACTTCCTGCGCGGTTTGTGGATCGGGCAGGGTATATTCGCGCTCGAGTATCTTTTTCAGGGTCAGAATATCGTAGCCCTCGAAAACAAAGTTCTGCTCGGCCGTGTCTCCTTCCTTGAGTGGCAAGGGCATGCAATCAAATTGCATCACTTCCAATGCAGCAATTTCCTCGGCAAGGCTTTTCTTGCGCACCAGTGACGGCGTGAGCTGTGGAATGGCAATGTCGAATTCTTTCTTTTCTTCCATCGGCGCGATGGTGAGAATGCGGAGCTTGTCTTTGCCGAGCTCGAAGGTTTCCAGCGTCAGATCTTCGAGCTTTTCCAAGTCTTCGACAAACTCGAGAAAGGCCTTGTTGCCGATGATGTCCACGCGTTCGGCATATCCTACTGACGCGCCGCGAAACATCAAACGCAAACCGCGACCGATGGTTTGTTCCGGCAAAATGTTGGCCTTTGCCGAGTAGGGCCTTAAGCCCACCACCACCGTTACGTTCTGCACATCCCAGCCTTCGCGCAGCATCAACACGCTGACAATGGCTTTGATGGGATTCGTATTCAGATCGACTTCGCGGGCGGCTTGGCGGGCTTTGTCCAAATCCGTTTTGGTGATTTCGCCGGTCTTGTTCGTGTGAATGATGAGGGTTTTGCCGCCGCCAAAATCATTCGGATATTTTGTGCGCAGCCAATCGCCGACCTCTTCAGCCTCGTCGGTTTCATTGAGCATGATGAACAACACCGGCTTTTTGGCGAGCGGCTTGAGCTGGTCGCGATATTCTTTCCAGCGCTCGACGCCGGCGGTCAAATAAGGCTTATAACGCACACTGGCGATGGTCGATTTGGCCTCGTGAATTTTTGCCACACCCTTCATCGGGCGCTTGACGATGCCATCGACAATCGCCTGTTTCAGTGGATAATCAAAAATTGTCCAGGGAAAAATCACGCCCTTTTGAAAACGTGGCGTGGCCGAGAGATCGAGCTGGGCGGTGAGCAGCGTTTTCTCATGCAAGCGGCGAATGATTTGATTCCATTCGTTGTCTTCTTCGTGCGTGTGATGTGCTTCGTCATTGATCACCATGAGGTGAGCAGCGCGACGGCCAATCCGCTCGCCGAAATCGGTAATCTCTAATTTCTGTGAAGGCGGTTTGGCGCCGAGCATCGCCGTCATTTCTTCCGGCTCATCGTCGTTATTGATTTGGCGCCGCTCGTAAAATTGCTGAATGTTGGTGAGAAAAAGCATGCCTTCGCTGTGCGCCCGTTCGCCGGCGCCGCGCAGCACGCAATCAAAATCCCAAAAAATCTCCAATGGTTTGGGAATCAGGGGATCGACACGGAAAATCCGGCCGCCGGCAAAATCGGTTTTCAGACGCTCGAAGACGATGACGTTGGGCGCCATGACGAGAAACGTGCGCGCATATTCACGCGCCATCTCTTCCGGCTCGCGTACCGCGTTCATGAATTGCCACACGACGGCGAGCGACATAATTTTGGTCTTCCCGCTGCCGGTGGCCATTTTGATGCAGTAGCGCGCAAACTCATCATACGGCGGAAGCCGCACGCCCTGCAAGTTTTGCGCATAACGTTCCAGCAGAGCTTTGCGGCTGCGCACCTTCTCGATTTCCCATACAAAAATCAGGGTCTCCATGGCTTCGCGTTGCGAATAATGATAAGCGAAAGGCTGGCCGTTGAGCAGACGACGATCGGTTTTGAACCAATGATTGAGCAGCAGCCGCGTCGTTTCTGTCGCGCCTTTGTAGCCGCCATCACGCCACTTTTTCACCGCCTCACGCAACGCCGGAACACATGGCGCAGTGCGCAGTTGCACGGCAACGTCGAGCAGATCTTTCTGTGCGGGATTCAAATCCTTTTTGCGGCGAGGCATGATGTCTTTCCGAGATGAAAGTGCTGAGTGATTGATTATTTTTTGAAGGGAGGAATATCAACCGGCAAGCCGACGCGCATGAAATAGCGGGCAAAGGCTTGGCCAAGATGCTCGCGATACGGCGGCAGCAAACGCAGACGCTTGCCTCGCGCTTGCGCCATACCCCGTAAAAATACGAGTGGCAGAGAATAAACCCGATGGAAACTCACCGCTCGAATTGGGCGCTCGAAACCAGGGAGCGTCGAAGCATACAACATGAGATAGCCTGGAACATTGCCACGACGGATGTCTTCTTTGCCTTTCCATTGGTGAGCCAACTCAACTTGAGTTGCTAACTTTTCTAAATCCCACAGAGGACAAAGCAAAACTTCATTAATTTTTGGGTGTTCCTTGACGAGATCGCAAGACTGCGTCATGACAATCACGTCAAGCTCCCAAGTTGAAAAATCCGCCTTGAAATTCGGCGAACAATAATCTTGATAGGAGAATGGCGAAGCCAGAGTAAAAACAGGGCACCGCTCAAAAATGTCCCCTTGCTCCAAATCGTCACCTTCGATCGTTTCATACCACGGGAAACGAATATATGCAGTGCTTGCATTCAACTGATTCTCCATCATCTTGCCTCACTCTTCTACCGGATCATAGAAAAAGGGCGGCACCGGAGCAGGGCCCATATTGTACACCGTCGCGGTGAAGGTGCGTTTGGGCACATCCGGCTCCTTGAACACAATGTCCTTCTCCACGCCCAGCGCCAGTTCCAAATTTTCCCAGCGCTCCGCCTCGCGCGCTTCCGCGTCCTCCCAGTGGCCGGCCTTAGTGCCCAGCTCTAACACACGGTCGCGATAAAACGCCACTGCCGCCGATGAATCGACCGCCGTCGTTGACATTTCTTCCAACGCATGATTTGTTGCAGCGGGGGACGGCTTTAAAGACGAAACCGCCGGTGATAGCGTTGCGGCATGAGTGACATAAGGTGCTTGCACTTCATGAACCACTCCAACTAACGCTTGCTCATCTGCTTCCGGATAGGGGCGTATCTTTTTGATCTCCCCGAAAAGGCGACGTGTTTCGTCGGTGTGGCTGGCTTCGAAAATCTGCTCGAGGCGATCGTGCGCGCGTTCCAACACGGGGCCGATTTCCTCCGCTGGCATCGGAAAGGCGCCATAATCCAAATCCAGATAAAAACGCAAGAAATCGCCTTCACGGTGAGGGACATAGGCGAGGATCATCGCCAGTTTCTCTTCCTCCGCTTCAAAAGGAAACTCCGTGCTCAAAAACAATTTGTGATATCCCTCCGGACAACCGCGCAAATAGCGGCCGATTTCGATTTTGGTTTCCGGAATTTCGATCTGATTGATGTAACGCAACCCGAGGCGGATGATGCCGGAAGGTTGGGCCAGCTCGCGGTAAATGGTGTAGGCTTCTAAAATCGTTTTTTTAAATTGCGGCCAGGTTCGATAAGGCCGAAGCTGATTGATCGCCAAAAGCTTGGGTGAGATCTGCAACAGCGCGGAGCCATCGGCGCGACGGAATTTCGTCTTGGCGCCAGGCGTTGGTTTCTGCTCGTCATGGCTGTTCATCAGCTCGCGCTGCGGAAATTGCGCCTGCACTTTTTCGTAGATCAGATCGGGAACGGCGGGATTCCAACTCGACGGCGGCTGGAATTTGAATTCGCAGACGGCTTCGATGAGTGGAGGGTTTTTGTAATTTTTGCTCATAAATACCCCTTTTTAAGAAACGTCGTTTCTCATGCAACTATTTTGCCAAACCGTACTTCCGTGATACGGGCATCGAAATCGAGTGTAATGCGGGGACGCAAATTGAAAAGGACATTTCGCCCAAGCAGGAAAGAGCGGTTAGGATTGATCGCCGTGAACGGGCTGTTGTGCCAATCATCCACACAAATTATAGTCGCTCGGCCTTGACGGCTGACGCCAGCTTCGTCAACCAGTACATGCCACACGCGCTTCGTTGAATAAATGAAAGATTGGCTCAAATGTTCGGAAATTTCTAAAACGTCATCCGTTCCCGTTTTAATGACGCCGTGCGTCTGCAATAGTTCCAGAGCCGCATAGCAATCCACTGCGCCCGTATCCAAATCCGCCTCGGTTGCGAAGCGATTATTGTTGCCCGCAATCGTTATGGACAAAGCAGGATAGGCATCTGCCGGCTCATTGGTGGAATGCCACAGGGTCGGACGCTCTTCAATGGCAAATACCCGAGGACTGAAAAACACAAAAGGATATTTGCCGGTCTTTTGGCAAAGGGCGAGAAAATCTTCGTCCTCCGGATAGTTGTCAAGGGTTGCGCCATGCAAAACAACCTGACCATTCAACACCATGATCCACTTTGCTTTTAGCTGATTGAGTTGATTTTCAATCCAGTGCCGGTTCAGTTTTGCGGCCTGATCTTGATAACGCCACTTCGCCTCACGGGGGAGCGCTCTATACTCCTCCAGAGTTATGTTGTGGCTGGCAAAATTTTCTTGAGCCGGCTGCGTCGAGGGTGTGGCGTTAACGTCCTGGATAATTTCCAGAGCAGTGGCGAGAAGTTGCTCGCCTTGTGCGTCGAGCCTCCCAAGTTTTGCTCGAACTTTTTCGATGAGCGTTTCGGTGGTCATAATTTTAACCGTGGCTAATTTTCAAACAACTCTTAATGTCCGAATCAACGTCACTGAAAACTAATGTGTACGCAAGTCGGAATTTACTTGCCACTCGAATATACATACAAAATTATTAAAATGAAAGCCCGAATTTTCATCTCATACCTCCACCTGCACCGTCTTCGTCGTGTCATTGCCCAAAATATCGATCACTTTGATCACGATATTGTACGTGCCGGATTTCTCGTAAGCGTGCGAAGTTTCCAACACAAAATCATTCCCTTTGCGTGTGCGATAGCTTTGCCATTCGTTGTGGAACGTGTCGCCTTTGTAATTCCAATCCACCGCCCAGTAGTCGATCCACTGGCTCCAGTGGGTGATGACTTTGAGCACCTCTTGCGGCACGTCGTCGTGCGGCGGGATGAAATCTTTGAGCATGAGCGTCGCGATGGTATTTTCACCTTTCTTTTTCGCTTTGAGATCGACGCTCAACGCTGCCAGTTCGAAGAAATGAATATCGCCCTGCTCTACCGCGCGCTTCTCCAACACTTCGCGGGGAATTTTTTTGAAGCGAATATCGACGCGGGCTTCGGCAGCGACTTGCCGCGCCAGCTCGTTCAGCTCAAACGCAAATTCCCAGCCGAGTACATCGACGCCGGCTTCTTGCGGAGAATTTTTGCCTTTGCCAATCGCGCGCCAGATTTCTGCGGCAATGGCTTTCACATCCGCCAACGTCACCGGTGCATCCACCGCGCCGACGTGGACCATGCGCCCGCTTTTGATCCCGTGCAGCCACGTGTGCCCATTCACCGGCTCGGCATGATAGAGATCAAGAATGAATTTGCGATAGCGGATTTCGCGCTCGCGTTGATCTTCCTGTGAAGCAAATTCCGCCGCCTGCCACGCCTGCCGTTCGTACTTGCCGAGGTTCTGCACCACAAACGGCTTGACATTGGCAATGCCGAGCAATCTTTTGCGCGTGGTGTGAATGGCAAAACGCCCGAGATCGCAAGTGATCCACCGGCGATTGAGTTTTTCCGCGACCGCCACCGTTGTGCCGCTGCCGCAGAAGCAATCGAGCACGAGATCACCTTCGTTGGAAGAAGCTTTGATGATGCGTTCGAGCAGAGCTTCGGGTTTTTGGGTGGGGTATGCGACTCTTTCTGCTGATTGTGAATTAAGAGGTGCAATATCACTCCAAATGTCTTCGACGGGATTACCCTTTGAATTGTCCAAGTATCTTTTAACGCGCGGCATTCCACCACCTGAAAGTACAATCATCCCTTGCGTCATGCCCTCATCAATTCTGTCTTGAGACCAAATCCAATGTTTGCCGGACGGCGGAACGATTATTTGATTTCCGAAACGCTTGGGTTCTCCTTGGCCTGCTTGAGAGAAATTATCAAGCATATACCGTCTACCAGTCTCAGGCTCAATATTTGAATAATGCTGTTCGATCCTCTCGTCAGCAAGTGGTGAATAGGGTTTGTTAAAAACGAACTGTTCGGTCTTTGCATAAAAGAAAACGGTGTCTGATACGTTTCCAAATCCTTTCGCTTGACCTTTAGAAGATCTGATTTTTTGCCACGATATTTGATTGGTGAATCGGTCTCTTCCGAATACCTCGTCTAAAATAAGACGCAAACACGCATTCACCCGCCAATCACAATGCACATAAATGCTCCCATCCTCTGCCAGCAAATCGCGCAGCAACACCGCGGTTTCATAAAACCACTGCAAGTACGAATCCAAACCGCGTCCCTATGTGTCGCGATAAGCTTTCTGCTCGATGATCGAAGGCTGTTTCACAAACGAAGTGGTCTCGTCTTCTTCGGTATCGGGGTGATCGGGAATCGTCGCAGTGAAAGAGAAATCCGCGCCGGTGTCAAAGGGCGGGTCGATGTAAATCAGATTGACCTTGCCGGCAAACTCCGGCAAGAGTGAGGGGAGTACGTATTTTTTATCGCCCCAAATCAAGCGGTTACGCCAATCCGTCTCGCGGCCGCTGGCAAACAAATCCAAATTGCGGCTGCGGTCCGCGGCGCTTTCGTTCACCGTCTCAATCGTCTGAAACGGCAAAGCAATCCGCACCGGCGCGACTTTTTTGCCCCGCTCCGCTTCCTTAGAATTTAATGGATGCGGGGCGGAGTTGTCTTTGTATTTGCCTTCCCAGAGGAGTTCGGTCATCAATACCCCCTATTTTAAAAGCTTTACTTTTTGCACCGGTTGATCAGGATGCGCCGGATTTGGAAAGAGCCTGTGCTCGCGACAATCGACATGCAAGTCCGTCTTCTCAAGCGTGGTTTGTCCAAGGATCACTTCATCGCCTAAAACCAGCGCCTCTTCATGCGTTTGGCGACCTAATACTTCGATGAGCACCGGTTCCGTGACATCGACTTCGTCGCGACGTCCATCGGCATACTCAGCGACTTGCTTAAAAAGGCGAGCCAGCCCTAATTGCTCGGCCACAAAGGAGGGCAAAATCAGTGAAACCGCGCCGGTATCAATCAGCGCGTCGGCCTCAAAGAAATGCACTTTATCCGGCGGCAGCATATTGCGACGCAGCAACGCCAGATCTGCCGCGTTCGTCAGCTTGACTTTGGCTCGAACTTCGCCCATCATGCACCTCGATTTATTTGTTCATTAAAAAGCTAAAACTTCAACTTGGCGCTGTTTGGCGCGAGCTTCTTCAACAAGCGTTTCCAGCTTTAGAGTTTTCTTACAACATAATATACAAAACGATCTCACAATTTTCAAACATTGGTGAAAACTATTTTTTCACCATCAAAAATCCATGCTTGGCAAGCTGCGTAGCCACGACCTGCCGGCTCACCTGAAATTTCAGGCGCAGCGTCTCAATATCGCCCTCCCCTTTCAAAGCCGCTTTCAGCAATTCTCGCGGCACGAGCAGTTCCGCCGCAAATTCATCCGCTTCAGCTTCGTAAAGTAGCCGGTTCATTTCGCCTCCTTCACCAAGTTTTTCATCGCCGGCATCGGGATGGTCCAAAAAATAATGGCCCAATTCATGGCTCAAAGCAAACCGTTGCCGCGCCAGAAGATGTCGCTTATTAATGCCAATCGCTTTTTTCGCGCGGTGCAAAATGCCGGAAAATTTGTCCGCCGGCTGATCCAAAAGCGCCACCCGAAATCCGTAATGCCTGGCAATTTCATTCACCGGCACCGGCGCCTTTATCATCTTGGCGTCACGCAGAACTTTTTCGGCCATTTCCCGGCAATAGCCGCTTCGCTTGGAATTGATTTCCATGATTGTCATCCCTCAGAAAGTCACTGGCCGGCCACTTTTAGGTGCAAAACGTTTTATTATTTAACGACTTTAAGCAGCCGGTTAGCCTCTCTCAAATTTGCTCGAGCAAATATTGGGCAAATTGCCGTTGCGATTTGTTATGTATCGTGAGACATTGGTGAGGTTGGCTTAATAGCAAAGCTTCTCTCTCAGCTTCTTGCAAGATGGCCTCGCGCAAAGCTTCCCAGCCTGCTTTCGGTTGAGCCGTCTCCTCGGCTTCGCCTGATTGGGGCAGCCGTTCCGCCGCGGCACTTTCCTTGATCTTTAAATTCTGAGGCGATATGGCCTCTTGATAAATTCTCGTGCGTCCGCCGGCCCAATTGGTGGCGGACTTCAGTTGCAGCCGTTTGATGGTTCTTTCGATAATTATCACTAGAGTCGGAATCCCGATGCCGGCAAGAGCGGCGAAATTCAAAATCTGCTCCTTGCCAAATTCTTCCGGAGAAACGCTATCCTGGCGATGCGCCTCGAAATGGCCTGCCG
Organism: Candidatus Zhuqueibacterota bacterium; assembly: GCA_022616415.1. Taxonomy (GTDB): domain Bacteria; phylum Zhuqueibacterota; class Zhuqueibacteria; order Zhuqueibacterales; family Zhuqueibacteraceae; genus Zhuqueibacter. The sequence goes on from JAKEEU010000056.1 coordinate 42,474, forward strand.
ACATATTCAACAGCCGCGCCAGCCAGGCCGGTGAAATATGTTTCCATTCACAAAATATTTGGAGCAACTCGCCGAGGGAATTGATTTGATCGGGATTTTGCATTTTGTTTGCGACCTCCATTCGCCGCGCGTGCGCTTTTTTCATGCGCTGGACTGCCTGTTCGCTTTCTTCCGCAGAAACCTCCTCCGGCGGGCCATAGTTGTTGAGAATGGCAACGACTTCGTCGCCGGTCAGCGGCGTGCTCGGTGTCGCCTCGTTCATAAACGAGAACAAATACTCTTCAAAAGCGGTTAAATTTTTGTCTTGTGCATTCATGGTTGCCCTCCTTCAAATCGGGATGATCAAATTGATCCTTCAGCCTTGCGGAAATTCCACCCATGATGGGGTTCCTTTTCCTTTGGGAGAAGCACTCAGTTGCTATTCATCTGCCTTCAGTGCTTCTCTATAAATATATACGCAACCACCTTACACTTTTAAACACCAAAATAAAGATTTTTTTGAGAAATTCAAAGACAAACCTCGCGCGCCGGCAATTACTTTTTCTTTGGCCGGTATACGTGCGTGCTTTGGCCGAAAAACACTTCAGCCGATTCCATGATGGTTTCCGAGAGTGTCGGATGCGGATGAATGCTGAGCTTCACGTCCGTTGCCAACGCCGCCATTTCGACGGCCAAAACGCCCTCGGCAATTAACTCACCGGCGCCGGCGCCGGCGATTCCCATCCCCAAAACGCGCTCGGTTTCGGGATCTATGATGAGCTTGGTCACACCTTCGGGACGGCCCATGGTCAACGCCCGGCCCGAAGCCGCCCAGGGGAAACGCGCCACTTCGATTTTGCGATTTTGCTCATTGGCTTCGGTTTCGGTCAAGCCGCACCAGGCAATTTCCGGATCTGTGAATACAACAGCCGGAATCGCGCGCGGCTCAAACGCGACTTTGTGGCCCGCAATCGCTTCGGCGGCAACGCGGCCCTCGTGCGAAGCTTTGTGCGCCAACATCGGCTCGTCGGCGACGTCGCCGATGGCGTAGATCGTTGGCTCGGCGGTGCGGCGCTGCGCATCAACTTTGACGAAACCGCGTTTATCGATTTCGACGCGCGTATTTTCCAAGCCGAGATCGGACGAATTGGGCTTGCGGCCGACGGAGATCATGACGGCTTCAAACTCCTGCTCGGCTTCTTTAATCTCATTACCCTCGAAGCGCACGCGCAGGCCGCTGGTGGTTTCTTTCATCGCCGCGACTTTGGTATTGAGCATGATGGAATGAAATTTATGTTCGAGATTTTTGTGCAAGACTCTCACCAGGTCGCGATCGGCGCCGGGCAACAACCCCGGCATCATTTCCACAACTGAAACCCGCGTTCCCAGCGCCGCATACACACTTCCCATTTCCAAACCGATGTATCCGCCGCCGATGACCAGCATCGTCTTGGGCACATTTTTCAATTCGAGTGCCGTGGTCGAGTTTAAAACTCTGGGACTATCCAAAGACAAGTCGGGCACCGTCGCGGGACGAGAGCCGGTCGCGAGAATCGCATGTTGAAAAGAGAGACGATCCTTTTCATTATTATTTCTTGTGACCTCCAGCGTTTGCGCCTCTAAAAACTTGGCCCGGGCTTGAAGATAATTTACTTTTCTCAGTTTGCTGACCTGGCCAACGCCACTGGTCAACTTTTTAACCACCTCGTCTTTCCAAGCGCGCAAGCGCTCGAGATCGATTTTGGGCTTGTCAAATGTGATTCCCCAAGCTTTGGCTTCTTGAGCTTCGGACAATAATTTTGCCACGTGCAGCAAAGCCTTTGAGGGAATGCAGCCGCGATAAAGGCAAACGCCGCCCGGATTCGGCTCGGGATCGATCAACGTGACTTGCATGCCGAGATCAGCCGCCAAAAACGCCGCTGCATAACCGCCCGGCCCGGCGCCAATCACGGCGAGCTGGGTGGAGTTTCTCGAGTTGTTACTCAAGGCAATTTCTCCGTTTTATCAAGCTTTGAATACCCCTAACCCGGACAAGCCGGAACCAAACAGCCAGAATAATTTTTCGGCAGAATGATTATAAAATTATTCTGCCGAAGAATCATTCCACCTTTTAAAGTCTTTGCTTTTTCTGCAAACATCGAACTTGTAAAAGAATGAAGAGCAAAGGATTTGGGATTGATCGATTGTTGCCACATTCAGAAACCAACGATCCATCAAAACATTGCTCCCACACCCCAGCAATCCAACAATCCAATAATCCAATAATCCAAAACTCTTGACCCTAACCTTCCAACACAATCCGAAACGGCTGTTCGATGGCCTCTGCCACCCAGCGCAGAAAGCGGGCCGCATCGGCGCCGTCGATCAGGCGATGATCGTAGGATAATGAGAGCGGCAGCATCAAGCGCGGCTCAAAGTTGCCGTTGAGATAAATCGGCTCCATTTGCCCGCGTGAAATGCCCAAGATCGCAACTTCAGGCGCATTCACGACGGGCGTAAACGCCGTGCCGCCGATGCCGCCCAAATTGGAGATGCTGAAATTGCCGCCTTGCATGTCGTCGAGAGATAGTTTCCGGTTCCGCGCTTTCTCCGCGACTTGGGTCAGCTCAACCGAAAGCTCGATAATGTTTTTGCGATCGACATTTCGAATCACTGGCACCAACAAGCCGTGCTCGGTGTCCACCGCAATGCCGATGTGATAATACTTTTTGTAGATGATTTCGCTTTTCGCCATGTCGATGCTGGCGTTGAATTGCGGAAAGACCTTCAGCGCCGCGCTGATGATCTTCAACAAAATCGACGTGACCGTGAGCTTGCCGCCGGCAGCTTCAACTTTTTTGCCGTATTGCTTGCGCAGTTTTTCCAGCTCGGTGATGTCGGCCTTGTCAAATTGCGTCACGTGCGGTATCGTCGCCCAGGCAAAACTCAAATGCTTCGCGGTGGCCTGGCGAATTTTGTTCATGGGCTTGTGTTCCACTTCGCCCCACTTGGTGAAGTCGGGCAGCGGCTCCGCTGGAATACCCGTGAATGCCGCGGCCGGCGCGGCTTTTTGCTGATTGATCTGCTTGGCAAAGGCTTTGACGTCTTCGATTGAAATTCTGCCGCCCGGGCCGGAGCCGGGAACCGTGTTGATGTCGATGCCGATCTCGCGGGCAAAACGGCGCGTCGAAGGTGCGGCCGGCGCGATTTCTTTACGCTCCGTTGGCCGCGCTGGCGCAACGGGTTGGCGGGCTTCTTCAGCAGGTTTTTCTTTTTTCTCTTCCGGGGGCTCCTTCTTTTTTTCTTTTTCCTCAGGTTTATCTTCTTTCTCTTCCCGGGGTTCCCTCTTTGTTTCTTTTTTCTCCTCGACTGCTCCATCCAGCACGAGAAGGGTTTGTCCAACTTTTACTTCATCACCTTCTTTCACGAGAATTTCTTTAATAACGCCGCCAATATTCGACGGCACCTCGAGCAAGGCCTTTTCGGTTTCCAATTCCATAATGGCCTGGTCTTTTTTTATTTCATCGCCTTTGGAAACCAAGATTTTGACCACGGTTCCGGTTTCGACGTTTTCACCGAGTTCGGGTAGTTTGAATTCTGCGGCCATGGCTCCTTCCTCAAAAATAAGTTAGAGTTAAATCAGTTGAGCAAACACTCCGATTTTGCATTTACAGCATCTATAAATACGTGTGCGGGTTCGTAGTCTTGCCCCCTTGTGGGGCAATGTTGCAACCGCGAATTCATTGGCTTTGAGAGCCGCCCACAAGGGGCGGGGACTACAAAACTGTTCACCCAAATGAAAAATGCTATAAGTAGCAAACCAGCAAAAAGCTTCAAGGCGAAATTCCGGCCGTGATCGCCTGACAAATCCATTTCCCAGACGAAAAATAAGACGGCCGCAGTTACGCCCGAATTTTGGCCAGCACCTTGTGGACGCTGGTATAAGTTACGGGAATCAACACCAGCGTAATCAAAGTGGAGACGGTGAGACCGCCGATCACGGCTCGGGCCAAGGCCGCCTGAATTTCCGCGCCTGCTCCGAGCCCCAAGGCCAGCGGCAACATGCCCAACACGGTGGTACACGTGGTCATTAAAATGGGGCGCAATCGCAAGCGGCCGGACTGCAGCACCGCTGCGGTGACATCCAAATTGTGCTCGCGGCGCATGAGATTGATGTAATCCACCAGCACGATGGCGTTGTTTACCACGATGCCGATGAGCATGATAATACCCATCAGGCTCTGCACGTTCAGAGAAGTGCCGGTGAGCAGGAGCGTCGGGACGACTCCAATGATCGCCAACGGGACGGACACCATAACGATCAGCGGATCGAGAAAGCGTTCGAATTGGGCGGCCATGACCATGTAGATCAGAATCACGGCCATGAGCATGGACAGGATGAAATCAACCTGCGCTTTCTGCTGCTCCTCATACTCGCCGCCAAATATCACGGAAAATCCTTCCGGCAAAGAAAACCCCCGCAGCTCGCGTTGAAGTTTCTGCACGACGTCGCCCAACGCCGCGCCGCTTTGCAGATTGGCAGTGATGTAGGTCACGCGCTGTCCATCGACCCGCTCGATGGCCGTCGGGCCGCGGCGGCGCTCGGTGCGCACGACGGCGGAAACCGGCAGAATCTGGCCGGCGCCAGCCTGCACCGAAACGTTGTTCAAGTCCAGCGTGCTCAACCGGTCTTCCGGCTGCAGCCGCACGACAATGGGAAATTCTTCGCCGCCATCGCGGAAAACGCCGGCGCGGCTTCCTCCCACGTTCGTCTGAATCACCTGCGCGACCTGGCTGACGGACAATCCCAAAGCCGCGATCTTCTCGCGGTCAATGATCAGGTTTTGTTCCGGGCGGCCCTCGCGGCGGCTGACACGGACATCCTCAATCTCGGGCACGCGCTCCATAATGCGTTGGATGTCCTGCGCCAATTCATCCGCCAGATCCAGATCGTAGCCGCGCAATTCCACCTGCACGGCCTCCGCGCCGCCGGAGCCAAACAATCGCCGCAGCACCCAAAGGCCGGATTGCGCGCTCACGCGGACATCCGATCCGGGGATGCGCCCGGCAACGTTGCGCCGAATGTGGTCGGCCAGCTCAAAACTGTTTATGGTTCGTTTATCCGCGTTTAACAGCGCAATCTCCACTTCGGCATCTCCGGGACGAAGCTCGGTGGTCATGAATTGAACTTGATCCATCGGGATCGTCGAGCGCACGATCCTTTCCAGCTCTTGCAGGTATTTATTCACCACGGCGATATTCGTGCCTTGGGCCATCTGCAGCTCCACATCGATCTCATTGGCGTCGGTTTGGGGAGCAAGCTCCACCGGCAGCAGCGGCCAGAGCAGTACCGTCAGCACCAACAGTCCGCCGGTCACGGCAAACACGATTTTTTTGTGCCGCATGGCTTTTTCCAGCAAGCGGGAATAAGCGTTTTCCAATTGCAGCAGCCATCGGGAGCCTGGCTCGCCAGCGGTTTTATCGCCCTCCCGAATTTTTAGAAAACGGCTGCCAAACATTGGAACCAGCGTGAGCGCCACCAGCAGCGAGCACATCAACGAAAAGACGACGACCAGCGCGAGTTCTTTGAACAGCATGCCGGAAACGGTCTGCATGAAAACCACCGGCAGGAAAATCACGCAAGTCGTGAGCGTCGAAGCGATAATAGCGCCGGTGACTTGCTTGGTGCCGACGAGAGCGCTCTCCTCCGGGCTGCGCCGATTTTCCCGCAATCTCACCATATTTTCCAGCACCACGATCGCGTTATCGACGATCAGGCCGATGCCGAGGGCCAGCCCGCCGAAGCTCATTTGGTTCAAGGTCAGGCCGTTAAAATAGAGCAGGCCGAACGTGGCAATGATCGAGATGGGGATCGACAAGGCGATGATGAATGTCGACGAGCCATTGCGCAGGAAAAGATACAAAATAAATATCGCCAGCAACCCGCCCCAGAGCGCCGATTGCTGCACGTTATCTATTGAGCTTTGAATGAATTCACTTTGATCGATGACCATGAGCAGTTCCAGGTCATCACGATCACGGTTGATCCGCGCCATGACGGCGCGAACTTCCTCCGCGATAGCGACGGTGTTGGCGCCGGATTGCTTGCGGATGCCGAGCCGGACCACCGGCCGCCCGTCGATCTGATCGATGCGGTTGATATCCTCATACCCATCGACGACTTCTGCCACATCGCGAACGCGGATGGGTTTGCCATCGACGACCGTGATGATCGTGCCGGCGATTTGATCGAGCGACTGGTACTCGCCGCGGGTGCGAACGTACATGTCGCTGATGCCTTCTCGCATATCGCCGCCGGGAAGCGTGAGGTTCTCGCGCTGCAACGCCTGCTGGACGTCGGTGGCGGAGAGCCGGCTGGAGGCCAGGCGATCCCGCTTGAGCCGCACTTGAATTTCGCGATAGATGCCGCCCCAGACCTCGACCGTGCCGACGCCCGGAATCTGCTCGAAGCGGTGGGCAATGTCCCGTTCCAAAAGCCGGGTTAATTCCGCCATACCGCGCTCCGATAGCGCCCCCAAAATCACCACTGGAAAATTGTCCGGATCGAACTTCCAGACTCTGGGCGATTCCACTTCCGGCGGCAAGTCGTCACGAATTTGATCCAGCGCCGCTCTCACGTCGTTGGCGGCTTCGTCGACGTTCGTCCCTTGCGCAAATTCCAGCGTGACCCGGCTGCGCCCCTCCTCGGACTCGGAGCGTATTTCTTCGATGTTCGGCACGCTCGCGACCGCATTTTCAATTTGATCGGTAATGATCGTTTCGATCTCCTCCGGCCCGACGTTGGCATAATTGGTCCGAATGGTCAACATCGGATATTCGATGGGCGGCAGCAAATCGACCGGCAGAAACCGCAATCCCATCATGCCCAAAACGATGATAATGAGAAACACCATGGTGGTGGCGACGGGGCGGTGGACGGATAATCTGGTGATATTCATCGTTCTTCCATATTTAATGAGGTGGGAATTTTTTCGTGTCATTTTTTGGACTTATTCGGCCTCCCGCTGGATTGCCGAATCTCCTGCCGCCCCTTGTTGCCGCTTCAACACTTCCTGTAATAGATCATCGCGCTGTAAATGCTGAAGCTGCTCCACCCATCGCCAATTCACCGGGCGCACCCGGGCGGTCCCGGTCTCGCCGCCAAGAAGATCCTTGCCGATGGTCACAACCCAGCTTCCCGGCTCCACGCCGCGAACCCCGGCTTCCATCCGGCCTTTGGCGATCACCTCGACCGGCACGAACTTAAAACTGACCGGAGCCGTGAGCGATGCGGCTTGGCCGTCCGTCATGGCACCAACTGATTCCCCATCCAATGAATCTTGGCTGACATAAATACCTGTGGCACCGGTCGCCGGATTTTCGTACAAGGCGCTCAGTGGAACCAGCGTAGCCTGCTCGCTTTCGCCGTAATAAATATCCACCGCGACAAACATGCCGGATTTCAAACTCCCCTCGGGATTCGCCAGGTCGATTTCAGCGTCGGTGCTGTGAGCCACCGGATGCAAGAACGGCGAGATGCGCGTTAATGCCGCGATCATTGAACCGGATGGCGCGTTTTCAGTATAGATTTCCGTCCGCTGGCCCGTTTCAATATAATTGAGCATCCGATCCGTCAGCACCACTTGCACCCGAACGTTATCCAGTTGGCCTAACGTGAACAGCCGAGTGCCGTTGCTCACCAGCATTCCGACCTCCGCATTGCGGTTGCCTACGGTGCCGGCGATGGGAGCGCGAATGACGGTCTGCGACAACGTCACTTCGCGTTCATCCACGGTGGCCTGCGCCTGCTCCACGCGCGCCTCAGCCAGCTCAAAATCGGCTTCGGCGGATATGGTTCGCGTCCGGACTGTTTCCAGCTCGGTGGCACTGACCAATTCTTTTTCCGCCAGCGCTTCGGTCCGCTTCAGCTCAGCTTGAACTTCTTTCAACTGCGCTTCCGCTTGTTTGGCCTGGGCGACAGCGATCTGATAACCGGCTCTGGCCTGTTTCAACCGTTCCCGAAATTCATTGTCTCGCAGCCGAATCAACGGCTGTCCGCGCTTGACGACATCGCCGTTCTCAACGTGTACTTCAACGATGGCGGCGCTGAGTTCGGGATAAATTTCGACCTGATTCTTCGCTTTCACCACGCCGCTCAACCGCTCGGTCAAAGGCAAGGTGCCGTGCCGGGCCTGCACCGCTTCGACGGCAGAGAGGAGCTTATTTGCTTCGTTTTCCTGAGAGCCGCCGGACTCACCGGAACAACCGAACAGCGCTAGTCCCGTACCGATCAGACTCAGTAAGGCAATGGCGCCTCTTAATTTCAATGCAACATCTCCGCGCTTTGTTGTCATCATGTCTCTCCGTGCGTTAGTATTCCTTTAACTGATCATCGGATTGGCTTTCACCGGATCGATCTCCAAATCTTTGATCGCCTGCTTCACGACTTCCGGTTTGATTTTCTCCTCGCGCGCCAGGCCATACAACGCCGCCAGCGTAATGTAGCGTTCATCCACCTCGAAGAAATCGCGCAATTGCCGGCGGCCGTCGCTGCGGCCAAAGCCGTCGGTTCCCAGCGAGATCAGCGGCCCGGGAAGCCATTTGGATATGGATTCGGGAAGCGCCTTCACGTAATCCGAAGCGGCAACGAACACGCCTTTGGCGCCTTTGAGCGCTTGCGAAACAAAAGGAATTTGGGCTTTCTCCTCGGGATGGAGCAAATTCCATCTTTCCGCCATCAGCGCGTCACGATGCAGCTCTTTGTAGCTGGTCACGCTCCACACGTCGGCGGCAACGTGATACTGCTCTTCGAGAATTTTTTGCGCAGCAATGGCTTTGTTCAAAATCGCGCCGCTGCCGAAAAGCTGGGCGTGCAGTTTGGCGTTCTTTTTCACCGAGGCCTTGAATTGATAAATTCCCTTGAGAATGCCTTCCTTCACGCCCTCGGGCATGGGCGGTTGCGCGTAAGCCTCGTTCATTATGGTCAAGTAATAAAACACATTTTCCTGCTCTTCATACATGCGGCGAATGCCGTCTTGAATGATTATCGCCAGCTCGTAGGCAAAGGCCGGATCATAAGCTTTGATGGTCGGATAAGGATAGGCCAGTATATGGCTGTGCCCGTCTTGATGCTGCAATCCTTCGCCGGCGAGCGTCGTGCAGCCCGCCGTTCCACCAACCAAAAATCCGCGTGCGCGCATATCACTCGCCGCCCAGATCAAATCGCCGATGCGTTGAAAGCCGAACATGGAGTAATAAATGAAAAACGGAATGGTGTTGATGCCGTGCGTGGAATAAGCCGTGCCGGCCGCAATAAACGAAGACATCGAGCCGGCTTCGGTGATGCCTTCTTCCAAAATTTGGCCATCTTTGGCTTCGTGATAATAGAGCAGCGTTTCCTTATCCACCGGCTCATAAAGTTGGCCGGCATGAGCATAGATGCCCACTTGCCGAAACAGCGCCTCCAGGCCGAAGGTTCGCGCCTCGTCGGGAATGATCGGCACCACGAGCTTGCCGATATCTTTTTCCCGCAAAAGTTTTGCAAGCAGCCTGCCAAATGCCATCGTGGTCGCCGCTTCGCGGTCTTCCGAGCCTTTATAAAATTCTTCAAAAAATTCATCCGGCGGCGTTTTTAACGGCGCGCTTTTCATTCTTCGCGCCGGAACAAAGCCGCCGAGCTGCTCTCTTCTTTCGTGCAGATATTTCATCTCCGCACTGTCATCGGCCGGCTTGTAAAAAGGCAGTTTGTCGATCTCCTCGTCGGAAACTGGGATTCCAAAACGCGAGCGAAATTCCCGCAGCTCTTGTTCGTTCAATTTTTTCTGCTGATGCGTGATGTTCTTGCCCTCGCCGGCTTCGCCCAAGCCATAGCCCTTGACCGTGCGCGCGAGAATGACGGTGGGAGCGCCTTTGTGCTCCGTTGCGGCTTTGTAAGCGGCATAAACTTTTTCCGGATCGTGGCCGCCCAGGCGCAATTTCTTGAGCTGTTCATCAGACAGATGCTCCGCCAATTTGAGCAATGGCGGATATTTCCCAAAAAAATGTTGGCGAAAATAATCGCCGCCTTTTACGATATAATTCTGATACTCGCCATCGACGATTTCGCCCATTCTTTTCACCAGCAATCCCTCCTTGTCTTTTGCCAAAAGCTCGTCCCATTCGTTTCCCCAAATCACTTTGATCACGTTCCAGCCCGCGCCGCGAAAGACGGTTTCCAGCTCACGGATGATTTGGCCGTTGCCGCGCACCGGACCGTCCAAGCGCTGCAAATTGCAATTCACCACGAAAATCAAATTGTCAAGCTGCTCGCGCGCCGCCAGCGTGATTGCGCCCAGGGCTTCCGGCTCGTCGGTTTCGCCGTCGCCCAAAAACGCCCAGACTTTTTCGCCTCGCGCTTTTTTTAAGCCGCGATCCTCGAGATAACGGTTGAAGCGCGCTTGATAAATCGCCATGATCGGGCCGAGCCCCATCGACACCGTGGGAAACTGCCAGAAATCCGGCATCAGCCAGGGATGCGGATAAGAAGACAAGCCTATGCTGGGAGGAACTTCGCGGCGAAAATTTTTCAATAGCTCGACGGAAATTCGCCCTTCGAGAAAAGCGCGGGCATAATTTCCCGGCGTGGCATGTCCCTGGAAATAAATCTGGTCGCCGCTAAAATCATCCGCCGCGGCGCGGAAAAAATGATTGTAACCGACTTCATACAGCGTTGCGCACGAGGCATGCGTGGAGATGTGGCCGCCGATGCCGCTTTCCACGCGGTTGGCGCGCACCACCATGGCCATGGCGTTCCAGCGCACGAGGCTTTTGATGCGCCGCTCTATTTCCCGGCTGCCGGGATACGGCGGCTGCTCCTCCACCGGAATGGTGTTGATGTAGGGCGTCTGCACCGTAATCGGCAATTTGATGCCGTGCGAATATGCATGGTCTTGCAGCTTGCGCAGCAGCTTCACCGCCCGCTCCGGCCCGCCGTTTTGAATGACATAATCCAGAGACTCCAGCCATTCGCGAGTCTCGATCTCCGCCGCCTCCGTTTCGTGATTTTGATCGTGCTCTTCAGCGCGCATGGCAATTTGCTCCCTTGATTTCACACTTGTTATTGTTAACGATGATTTTTTCAACACTGAGCAACGGAGCCGCACGGAGAGTCACGGAGTATGATTCTATTTTTCTGATGAATTAAGAAGAATCTCCGAGAAACTCAGTGTTCTCTGCGTCTCCGTGTTAAACAAGACATTGAATAATGCGAAAAACTTGTGGTTTTAGCCTTACAATGCAAAATCGAGGTGTTTACTTTTGCACAACGTCAACGGCCTCTTGCAATTTTCTTTTTATTTGAGCCGGCAACGGCGAACGTTTTTCCCGGCGCTCGCGATATAATTGTCCGATGATCGCGCCTAGAATGAAAATGATGGAGGAATAATAAATCCAAAAAACCACGGCGATGCCGAGCATATACGCGCCGTAGATTCTTTTCAAATTGACGGCATTCGTGATATATAACCCGAACAATTCCTTCGCTATTTCCCAAAGTATCGCCGTGGAAAAAGCGCTGACAAAAACAACCTTTTTGGGAAGCCTCTCATTCGGAACCAAAAAATACATGGTGAAAAAGGCGCTAAAGATGATCAAAAAAGAAACGGCGCGTAGCGCGAGGTCGCCGAGGAAAGTCAGATCGAATTTTTGCAAGAAGCCGACACTGCCGGCAAAGTCGGCCACGATTTGCAGCGCCGGCAAGATGGTGATTGACAGCAGAAAATAAGCCAGCACCACCAAAACCAGCCCAAAATCACGCAGCTTGTTGATGAGAATGGAGACGCCGGCATCCACGCGAAAAGCTTGATTCAATATCGTGCGCATGCTGCCAAAAAGTCCGCTCGCGGCGAAAAACAAACCCACGAGTCCGAATGCGCCCGCCAGATTTTTATATAGCTTGAATTCATCCACCCGGGCAAAAATCAGTTCCTTGACAAAGGCGGCGTATTTCTCATAAGGTATGAGGCGATCGACAAAGGCATTGATCTCGTCGGCGACAAACGGTTTTTGCAAGATCAGGCCGACGATCGAAAAAACGATGAGCACCAGCGGTATAACGCACACAAAAATCGAAAACGACAACCCGTTGGCCATGAAAAAAATATTGTGGGTGTCGCCGCGCGTGTATATGCCGCCGAGATAATATTTTAAAAACTCGCGAGGAATGTATCGCTTCCAGAACCGCTTGAAAGTGGTAATGATATTTTTCTGCTTGAAAAATGTCATGACTTGTTTGCTGAAACCTGAAAACGTGAAGTCGGACTTGCGCGCAAAGCGTTTCAAAATTGTGGACATGCTCGGCGCAAGTCCGACTTCGCCGTTACGTCAATCTTATTTTACATAAATCGTTTTGATATTCACAAATTCTTTGATGCCATAATGCGACAGCTCGCGGCCGTAGCCACTCTCTTTTATACCGCCGAATGGCAAGCGCGGATCGGATTTCACAAAGGCATTCACGAAGCAGCAGCCAGCCTCCAGCTCGTTTGCCGCAATTCGCTCGCCTTTGGCAACATCGCGGGTGAAGACGGCGGCGCCCAAGCCGAAGACGGTATCGTTGGCAATGTGAATCGCCTCGGTTTCGTCTTTCGCTGCAATGATGGCGGCCACCGGACCGAACAATTCCTCGTCATACGCCGGCATGCCGGGCTTGACGTAAGTGAGCACCGTGGGCGGATAAAATGCGCCTTTGCCTTTGGGAATTTCGCCGCCGAGCAAGCACTTCGCGCCTTTTTCAATGCTCTGCCGCACTTGGCGATGCAGGTCGTCTCGAAGATCGGGGCGCGCCTGTGGTCCCACTACAGTATCTTCTTGCATGGGATCGCCCGTTTTGGCCGCCGCCATCTGCTTAACGAAAAGCTGCTCGAATTTTTCCCGTAGCGATTCGACAACGATGAATCGTTTGGCGGCAATGCAACTTTGCCCGGAGTTGATGAGGCGGCTGTTGACGCAAGTGGTGACCGTTGCTTCCAGGTCGGCGTCGGCGAGAACGACGTAGGGATCGCTGCCGCCCAGCTCGAGCACGGCTTTTTTGAGCCTCTCGCCGGCTTTTTTCGCAATGGCTTTTCCCGCCGGCGTGCTGCCGGTCAATGTCGCCGCTTTAACCAGTGGGTTCTCAATCACGGCGTCCACTTGTTGGCTGCCGATGATGAGCGCGCGAAAAAGATTTTCCGGGAAGCCAGCTTGGCGGAAGATGTCTTCAATAACCAGCGCGCATCCCATAACGTTCGAAGCGTGTTTCAAGACGCCGGCGTTGCCTGCCATGAGGCCGGGCGCGGCGAAGCGGAACACCTGCCAGAAAGGAAAATTCCAGGGCATCACGGCGAGCACGACGCCCAAAGGCTGAAAGGTGACGAAGCTTTTGCTGGCGTCGGTGGTGATGATCTCCGGCTGCAAAAATTTTACGGCGTTGTCGGCGTAGTAATCGCAAACCCACGCGCACTTTTCCGCCTCGGCTCTGCCGCTGGCAATGGGCTTGCCCATTTCTTGCGTCATTAATTCTCCATAAGAGCCGGCATTGTCGCGCAAAATTTGGGCGGCCTTTTTCATCAGCTTGGCGCGGTGCGCGAAGCCCGTCTGCCGCCAATCGAGAAAAGCCGCGTGCGCTTTCTCAATGACGCCCTCGACCTCCTGCGGCGCCATCTTGACATAATCTTTAATTTTTTCGCCGGTGGCGGGATTTATGGATTGGATGGACATGGGATTCTCTCCTTAAAAAATGTTGTACTCAGAATCATCGTTATAAGGCTTGTTTTTCCTTTCTGAAGCAGATCGCGCCAGCTTCATTAAGATAATATGCCAGGGCAATTTTGCAAGACTTATAACATTCAAGCTTGGGAGCCAATCCGATATGCACGAAATTAAGCCTCGAGGAATAAGGGCCTGCGCCCGGTGCTGGCATTCATGGCCGAAACCAAGGAATATCTGGCTGGTAAACTGCGCGAATGAGAACTGGCGTGACAGTAGACTTCTACTACGAAATTTCGTTTGTTTAATTTACGACTTTAATGGATGGCAGTCAAGAGTAACACCAAACATTATAAGTATGCCCCGCGACAACGCGATGTCAGCAGCCTGTACACTGTTACGTTAATTTTTGTAGTCCCACCCCCTTATGGGGCGCCGTAGGAATGGCAAAGATTCGTATTTGAACAGCCGCCCAAAAGGGGCGGGAACTACAAAATTCATGGTTATAATGTACTAGCCGTCGTGCGAAAATTTTTTGTTCATTTAAAAACGCAACCGAACGACCGCGCAACCGAACGACCGCGCATGGGATACGCGGTCGCTCGAACCGTTGCGAAGCGGAAGCGCAGTCAGCTTCGGCTTTGCTGCTTCTTGCTAGCCTCGAAGCGCTTCTGCATTTCCTCCGGCGAAACGTCCTCCTTAATATTGAAATATTGAAGCCATCACAGAGCTCGCCGGCGGGTGAATGTACCGCCTCTGCTTGGACGGCCCTGCTTACTCATAATATAGTGAAAGTCGTGCCAGGAGTATTGGAAAAAATTGACCTCGGAAACGGAAAATTGTGCAAAAACAGCAAGAATCGGGTTTCCAAACCAATTTTAGTTTTGTATCTTGGAGAAGTCATGGTAACTGGCTCATAGGCGTCAGGCTAAGGGTTTGACGAGCTCAAAAGCCCCGAAGGGGCGGCCTATAAAAACTTGGGGCAACGCCCCAAGATAAAGTTTAGCACACCGCCTCAAGCGCCAACGGCGCGGAATGATGGGCGGGGGGCAAGGTTTTGAGTCGTCTACGCATTTCGATTTTGCCCTTTCAGGGCTGTCAAACCGCCGATGGTTTTTCTTTCCCAGGGCTATTGCCCTGGGTTAGTTAATTCTGTCCCTTTGGGGCATAAGCTTTACAATCGCATCGGCGTTAGCTTGAAACCTATGGGTTGCTGGCTGTGAGTTATTGTCAATGCCCTTCAGTTCGTTGCTAATCATTTCAAGCCACAACCATCAGAGAAGGAGAGATTCAAATGAGCAAGTTTAGAATAGTTCCGCTCTCAAAAGAATTTGCAGAACGAATTCGCCAATCAAGGAAAGATGAGTTTGGCAACGAAGTCATCGAACAGGTCGCCACCGGATATGGGCCGTGCCGGGTTTCCCTGAAGCCGTTTGAGCCAGGAGTGGATAAGCGTTTACTCTTCAGCCACTCGCCGTTCGCGGAACGGAATGCGTACAATCAGAACGGCCCTATTTTCATTCACACAAAGGAAGTGGAACCGTATGGCGATATTCACAGGTTTCCGCCGGCGATTAAAGCGGACAAGGTGAATTTTCCGTTGTCACTCATCGGCTATAGCTCCAAACAAAAAATGGTGTTTACAAAATTGGTTGGCGATGCCGACGTCGATGAACTGATCGTACAAATTTTCAATGAGCAACCCAAGGTGGAGTTTTTACATGCCCGCAACGCCGAAGCGTGTTGTTACATCTGCACAATAGAGCGGGCATAACGTATGTACATGCCAGAAGCATTCGACGTATAATGAAAGCCGGGCCGGGAATATTGGAAAAAATTGGCCTCTCAGGATGCGGCCTTCGCCAAAGCCGGACTGCGCTTCATCACGGCGACGGCAATTCCACCGCAGATCGTTCCGATGCCTACGGTGAAAATCATCCAGAATGTGAGTTGCGGAAAGAGGCCGATAGCAACCCATTTGGCAAGCGGCGCCATTTCGGGGAAATTGGGCGGCGAAACATCGTAATGCGTGCCCCAGTTGTTCATGATGGCGATGAGCATCACGATGATGACCGGAATGCGCGCGGCGAGCTCGTACGCGAACAGCGTTGTGAAAAGCGAGGGCCATGCCTTGCGCATAATGAAAAGGCCGGCTGTCGCCGCCGCCACTCCAATTACTGAGAGAAGCCAGACGTTGGTTGGAAACAATTTGTAGGCCAGCGCAAACAAGCCGGCATACACCGCTATTCCCAAAAAAGAAAAACCGAGAACGCGGCCGACTCCGGGCAAGACCCCCTTTCGGGCAGGGTAATCGTTTCTCTTCATCAATTGGTACGCGAAATACAAACCGAAGATCGGAACCAGCCAGGAGATTCCGATCAAAGCGCCACCGCCGCCAGCGCTTTTGTTGAAAAGAACCGGCGACCAATTCATCAGCTCGCCGGTCAACCGCAACAGCGTGATGGCCAATGTGATTAACGCCGGAACAAGGATCAGATTCTTGATCGTGTCTTTGTTGACGAGGCTCATTTTGACCTCCTTGATTGGGTTGATTAGTTTGAATACAGATGATACTGATTGAAGAAATTCGATTTCCTGGAAGCATTGGATGCGGCAAAACAACTTAGGCGTCAGCCCAACTTCGTTGCGGAACACTTGAATGAAATGCCTTGTGCGGACCGCAGATCATGGCGCCAGGAAAACTGTGGTCCGCATTGCGCCGGTCAAACACTTGCAGCCGGTCGTCACGAAGGTTGATCACCAGCTCCACCGTGCCGGTCGGGAGCGCGCGTTCTTTCACCGGTTGCGTGAAGCCCTCGTACAACCAGAACACTTCCACGAAATCCGACAGCGGCGGCTGGGGAATGTAGGTGCTAATGATCATTGCATGTGTGATATCAAAAATGCCCAAAGCTTTTAGCGCCGACGTTTGCTCCGCAGCAGCGGAGAAGTCTGCGCTACGTCACACTTTTCCGTATTTTTGCTCGAAAGCTTTTTTGTTCTCGAGGCGGCGCAAGCGGGCTTCTTCTGCCGTTTCAGTTTTCAGTATTCGCAATAAATCCAATCTGGCTCGCAGCCCAATTCCCTGCCTCTTCTTGTTGAGCAGCTTCTCGGTTATCGCGTTTCGTGATTCCGTCTCGTCTGTCGCCACGCGCAATTGGACGATCCATTCCGACGGTATTGCGTCGACGATATTGCGAACGCCGCTATCCGGGATTTTTTCCAGACGATTGATAAAGTCATAAGGCAAGAGATTCGCGCGGTAGAAGGGATGTTGCTTGAGATGCCTCAATATCACGTACTCGCGATAAGGCTCACCGTTGATGGCGCTTCTTATCGTCATTGCCGACGAATAATCCAGACACCAAAGCTCGCCGTGATGAACGACCATGTTGGGGTTCATATCGGTTCGATCAATGTTGATGAGCAACACATCGAAGAGAAAAATTTGTTGCTGCAAGACGTCGTCGATACTCGAGGCATGCCGCGCGCTGTAAGTTACGGCGTCCGGCAAATAGGGCGTCCCTAAATTGATGCCAACACTCCGCCCCAATAATTCTCTGGTCTCCGGATCGCCCGCTTGCTCGGCGAGATTGGCATCGATGACCACGAAGACGGGTTGCAAGACGGGGATTTGCATCAGCGCACCCAGCTTGCTCGCCACCCACTCGACCACATTGGAAAGCACACCGTCTCCGGCCCCATTCAACTTGACGACGTATTTTTTGCCATCGTCGCCGCCAATGAGCAATGGCAGGGACGAGCCTCGTCGAATCTCCTCATAAAACCGGACTGCTCGTATCACAGGAATCCCGTACAGTTTGACGTTACGGCTTGTTGAACTGAGACGCTGGGCGCTAGAGTAACTTTACGGCGTTTTTCAAAAATTGGAAAATCGGCGCGTTTACAAAAAAGTAAAAAACCCGGGCTTGATTTTCTTGCTATATTTCTTTACGGTGAGTTTACCTGAAAATCTAATAATAAAAGCGCCAGCCCAAAGCATTTTCTTCGAAAATGTAAAAACGTGCAGGTAGATAATATAGAAAAAATCCCGAATAATGCAACTGCTGCGTTCCCGCTAAGAAATAATTCCTTCGACGCAAACTGTTGAGCATAGTAAAGGGTGTACGGCGGCAAATTTGAGGCATACTCGATTGCGAACTTAGTGTCGAGTGACAAAGCCTTTCACTTCCGGCCGTTTGCTCGAAATAAGTTGTTTCAAATCATCGATACTCCGGCAGGAATTGACAGCTTTGGCAAGGGCAAAGTTTCCGCGCGATTTTGGATAAAATTGTGAAACGTAAAATTAAAAAGCCTCGATGATGGAAGAAAATACGTGTATATTCAAGTATCATGAAAGGCGGATTAGATCGGAAGGCTTTGGCCAAATTGCCTGCATGTGCTTGCTTCAATTTGCGGAAGACGGCGCGCACTGTCACGCAAAAATACGACAAATTTCTCAAGCCCAGCGGCCTGCGGGCAACGCAATTCACGATTCTTGCACATGCCGCCTATTACGAATCAATAACCATGCTGCACGATACCGGCTTGCCAAAAATCAGCCCATATAGGTGGGCCGGGATGCAGAAATCAATAGTCACTGGCAGAAGGGCGGCGCCGATAAAAAGAACGCCGAGTATATAGCCAAGATCGGTCGCGCCGCTATGGAACGCCCAGCCGACAACGCCCGCCCATATTGATGCCATCAAACAGCAAGACCGTCTGGCGAGGTGATACCGCGGCAACGCGCGTTTGCCAAGGAGATAGTGAATGCCAAAGTTGTAAAGCACATCGAACGGATGTCCGGGGAGAAGCGCTCCCAAAATGGAAAACGGGATTATCGCCCAGATGACTTTGGCCGATCCGAAAAACAAGCCCGCAGCTATCCATATCACGGTGAGGGCCGGAGAGACGCGCAGCCAGGGCCGAATTTCGGCAAGCTCCGTATCGCTCAGATCGACAAAGCCCTGCATATTCAAACGTTTTCGTGCAATAGTCGATAATGTTTTCATTTTTTTCCAAGTTTTTTCCATTCTAAAACAAACCTCTCGCCACGCAATACGGAATAACGATATAAACCAACGTATCGCGCACCAAATAATAACCGAAAATAATATAAAAGAATTTCATTCCGCGTTTGCGGGCAAGCTCTTTGAATCCAAACTTCCTGACGATCAGAATGCTGTCGATGATGTAGTACTTGTACAATCGAAATACTAAATTTTGCCGAAGGGTTTTGGCAACGAATGTGAATGCGCTCATAATCTGCCTCGCGTCAAATTTCAAGGGAGTATTGTATTGTTGGAGTATCGGAGTACTGGATTGATGGAGTATTGGAGCTACGTGACATCGCTACTCCCCCACACTCCAGTAATCCATCAATCCAATGATCCATTACTTCAATACTCCATTTTGAGCTTACGCTTCCTGCAAAGCCGCTTTTTTCCTGCCCACCGGAAAGAGCATCGGCACTTGCTGGCGGTAGTTTTTATAGGTTTCGCCATGGATGTCGATCAAATCCCGCTCTTCGAGCTGGATGGCGAACAGGATGTAAGCGGTCGTGGCGATCGCAAACACCAGATGCGCCGCGGTCATCGTTGGCGTCATCCAGAAGGAGAACAACCAGCCGAGATAGAGCGGATGGCGAATGTGCTTGTACAGCACTGGCGTCTTGAATTTGAGCTTGGTATATTCCTTGCCGTTCAAGTAAAGCCAGACCTGGCGCAGGCCAAAGAGATCGAAGTGGTTGATCAAGAACGTCGCGACTAATACCAGCAGCCATCCGAACGCAAAGAGCGAGTAAAGAATAGTGCGGCCAACGGAATTTTGCACGTCCCAGATCACGCCGCCTATCGGCTGCCATTGCGAGAACAGCAGGATCAAGCACATGCTGGAGAGCAGAACGTAGGTGCTGCGCTCCGCCGCTTGGGGAATGATTTTGGTCAGCAGCTTTTTGAATCCCTGCCGCGCCATCACGCTATGTTGGACCGCAAACAGCCCGAGCAGCGCCGCGTTGATGAGTAACGCCTGGCCCAACGGCCCCTCGGCGCCGGAATCAATCGACTTGGGAACAAAGATATTGCCGATAAACCCGCATGCGTAAAGGAACGTGGCGAAAAAAGTTGCATAGCTGATAACGCCATACGTGAAAACCAGGACTCGTTTCATACATGACTCCTTTCTTTGAGTTGAGTTCTTAACACCTGCCGCGATTATTATAATCTGTTGATACAATATACGCGATTATGCTTCGGATTTCTACTATCCCTTCAGATGGTTTTCAAGAGTGATTTCTGTTGAACTGTCCGCAAACCTCATGTACGAGATTTCAAGCGGGTTTTTCACTATCTATCGAGATAGTTTTTGAAAACACAGGTGGACTGGCGCAAAAAAGTATTGACTTTCAGTTTGACATTGCCGTCCATCAATAGTCGCATTGATTTGCATGTTAGAAAAGATTTGCGACATCAGAGCAGCGACCACGATAGGGCGATAGCGGCAGAGAAAGCGCCCGTGCTTAATCGTGCCGATTGGTTTGAGAATCCAGCTTTCATTCGCATGATCGAAACCCACAATCAATATGCGACAGAGTTTGCCAGGTGGCGACGCTTATTCGCCGAGCACGCTGCGGAGCTGGCGCATTTGCTGAAAACCTTTCCCGGCAGCGAGAATTTGCGCGAAGATGATCTGCGCCGGATCATTGCCGGCTCGGAAACAAGTTGCGATAGTCTCAGCCAACGCGGTGTTTTCAACCCTTGGACGAATCGCTGGTCAGGCCGCTGGAGCAACGGCCGCCTGCAGTATCACATCTGGGATTCGACGCGTTTTATCGACGGCCAATGGATTCAGCCGGTCAGCTTATCAGAAACCGGATTTGCCAAAGCCTGTTGTGTTGAAGAAATGCTGCAAAACCGCCGCACTGACGTGGCGATCAACGTCTTTAGCCATGAAAATGGCATCACCGGCTGGGTATCGAAACGCCAGCGCGGGCGATTGGAGCTTCCTCATATCGGCTATCTGGTCAATGACACGACGCTGATATGGACCTGCCAGATCAAAGACCCCGAAAATTTGTTCGCGCCCGATAGCCGGTGGTTTGTGTTTCTGGAAACAGTGCAAAATTCGAGCACTCCGGCAGTGTATAAAATCTACGGCCAACCTTTTGAGCTGACCGATAACCTTTTGGTGAATTCAAATGAGCAGGACAAACACTTTGGAACTTATCACGCAACCAATTTGGAAATTCAGCAGAAAAACAGGAGGCAAAAATGATACGGCTTTCAACTACCGCGAGGCCAAATGGTCGATGGTAATCGCCGGCATCGATCCTGATCCGGCCAACAAAGACCTGATCACGAAGTGGGCGAAAATGTACTGGGAAGCGCTGCACCCCTACTCCGCCGCCGGCGCGTACGTCAATTTCATGATGGAAGAAGGCGAGTCCCGCCTCGAGGCCACTTACCGCGACAACTACAAACGGCTGGCGCAGATCAAGAAAAAGTACGACCCGGCGAATCTGTTCCGCGTCAATCAGAATATCAAACCTGCGAAATAACCGCAATGCAAAGCTTACAGCGTTTTTCAATTGCGTGGAAAGAACGTCATTCCGAGCACAGCGAGGAATCTGAACCTTGAAAGATTCCTCGTCGCTACGCTTCTCGGAATGACATATTCATCCATTTACAAACGGCCGTACTAAGCCAGCTTCTCCTGCATGGCTTTGATCACCGCCTCGGTGCGGGAGTTCACGTGCAATTTGGCATAAATATTTTTCAGATGAAAGCGCACCGTCGGCAGGCTGATGAACAACTTTGCCGAAATTTCCTTGTTGCTCAAGCCCTCGGTCAGCGCGCGCAGCACCTCCAGCTCGCGATCCGAAAGCGCCGCGGTGTATTTCACGTTCTTTTTCTGGCCTTGAAAATAAGCCAGCACTTTTTGGGCGACTTCGCCGGACATCGGCGCGCCGCCGTGATGCGCTTCCTTGATCAGCTCCGACAATTTTTCGATTGAAGAATTTTTGAGCAGATAGCTCACCGCGCCCGCGCGCAGCGAATCGAAAATCCGCTCGTCATCGCTGTAGTTGGTAAGCATCAAAATTTTTAAATCGGGGATTTCCATCCGTAGCGCCTCGACACATTCGATGCCCGAGCGCCCCGGCATGTTGATGTCCATCAGCACGACATCAGGAAGCTCGTCGATCATATTCTCCATCACATCGTCACAACTGGAAAAAGCGCCGACGAATTGCAAGCCTTCGGCGCCGGCAATCAAGTTGGCGATCATGTCGCGGACGCCGGCGTCGTCATCGACGATGGCGACGCGGATGATTTGGTCAGAGTTTTCCATTTGATCCACCTCTTCGATACTTTGCCGCCTGAGCTACTTTATTCGCAGTAAATTCGCAATAAAACGGGCTTGTATTTGAAGATACGATATTATATTTTTACAAAAGCATTTTTAAAATGTCAACTCTTTTCAAACTCTCTGGTCTTCTCCTTGAAAACCTCGAGGAATCCGAGTAGTTGCTTTGCGATATTCTTTTTCGTCGCGCCCCAGGAGGCGGCATGGTCTGCCTTCAGCGCATACATGAATACGGCGTCGCCTTCCAAGCGGCAATGCTTTTGCTATTTCGATCTTTGCAAAAAGCAAAAAATTCAAAAGGCAGAATGATTCTTCGGCAGAATAATTGTGAAACCATTCTGCAAAAAAATATTCTGCCTGTTTGGTTAGGTTTGAATTGCTTACCAGACTGGCCGTTACTATCCACGACGGTGCAATAAAATTGGCGATGCCGCGCCGCCTGGCGATCACCTGGTTCCCACCCGGCTTCAAGGCCGTCATCATGACGGCCTTGACACCATAAGCCTCGGCCGAGTTCTGCGTGCTGGCCTTGCGGAACCGAAACCGCGGCACGACAGCGGATCGCACCCGCGTGAAACCAGCCTCTTCGAGCAATCTGAACATCTCTCCCTCCAGGAGAGCACCGCCAATTCAACTGGCCCAGAGCTTCGGATCGTTGACGATCGACTGTGACAACTGCTTGGCGCTCACGATGTCCGTAATAGAGATCCGGCCGCCCGGTCGCAGCACGCGAAACATCTCCTCCACGACCCGGCGCTTGCGAAACGAAAGATTGATCACGCCGTTCGAAATCACCACATCCACAGAGGCCTCCGGCACCGGAATGTCTTCCATGCGACCCTGGTGGCATTCCATGTTTGTGCCGGTTGCCGCTGCGTGCGCTTGAGCCTTCAGGCACATGGAGGGATTCATGCGGATGATCTCGTCTTTGAGCATGGTCTCCAAAGACGCTTGGGCGTCGACGGTATGGGTCATGATCTACCTCCTCGAAAAATTGGCGGTGTTGGAATTGCTTATCAGACTGGCAGCCTGGTTTGCTATCCGCCAGCGCACTGATCGCACACCCATATCCCATCCACGACGCGCCCCTGGTTGAACATGCTCTTGTGGCTTTGGGGATCGTAAAAATAGCCGGACTCGTAAACGAGCTTCTTTTCGCCGTTTTTCAGAAGATGGATTTGTTCCGGCTCGATCGCGTGCTCGTAAGGCAGGTAGACCTTGCCGGTGACGGACATCTGTTCGAGAAAATATTGCGTCATGAAGCTCTGCGGGATGTTCACGATGAAATAAAACTCTTTTTGCGGGGTGAAGATGCCGGTGGTAAAATCCGCGGCGCGATGGGTGCTGGGGCAAAGCACGTCCACGACGGCGCAATCAAAACCGGAAGCCTCGCCCTCGACGGTTTTGACGCTGATCTTTTCATGCAGATGGTGTGCCGCGTCAGCTTGCTCTTCATGCTTTTGCGAGCAGCCAAGCAGGATGGCGGCAACACCGATCAGTATGATGGCGGGAAAACGGTAACGGTTCATAACTCCTCCTTGTCGTTTGGGTTGTTATTTAGCACGACGGCATCGTGAGAATGGATTTATATCCTTTGTCGTTATTCTCATCTTGAATTTGCCATTATCCTTCTTCCATAAGGTTATTGGGACTCCCCCGTGCTGAACATGACCGGCTTGCCGAAAATCAGCCCATAAATAAACGAGGGGATGCAAAACCCCACACTCACGTTCACAAATGCAGCGACCACGAGTAACCCACCCAAAGCATAACCGGCTGCCGGCAAACCGGCTTGAAATACCCAAGCCGACGCGACCAACATCGTCGTTGCAAGCAGACACGCAAAGCGTCTTGGGAAATGGTAACGGGGAATGGCCGCTGTTTTGAACAGATGACGCAAGCCAAAGTTATAAATCACCTCAAAAGGATGCCCTGGAAGAACTGCGCCCAAAGCAGCAAAAGGCACCAAAGTCCACAAGATGGCCGGCGAGGCCAGGACCGTGCCCACCGCCGTCCAAATCATGCAGATCGCTGGCGCCAGACGCAGCCAGTAATTGATCTGCGAAAGCGTATTGTCATCGAGTCCCACAAATCCCTGGGCCTCGATTCTTCTGCGTGTAGTTATAGAATTCATTGACATAGTAAGCCTCCTAAAGCAATCCTCTCGTCGAGCAATACGGAATAACGATTATTATAATCTGTTGATACAATATACGAGATTGCGATTCAGGTTTCTACTATCTATCGGGATGGTTTTTACAAACCTATCCCACAAGACTGGTTTTTGCGAAGGGATGGGGATAAATCAGTGGGCGGATAGAGTGGGCTGAAAAATATCATGAACAGTGGTTCATGCCAAATTCTCCTGTATCGCTTTGATCACCGCCTCGGTGCGGGAACTCATATACAATTTGGCGCAGAGTTTTTTGATCTATTTTTTAAAAAATTCACTTATTTTTATACGGCGCCCTCGCCGTCACGCGTGTGCCTTGGCCCGGCGCGGAAACGATCTCGCAGGCGCCGCCGAGTTTTTCCGCGCGGCTGCGCATGTTGTTCAAGCCATTGCCGTGTGACGGGCTGTTGATCTCGAAGCCTTTGCCGCAATCGGCAATCGCCGCGATGATATTCCTGCCCTTGAGCTCAATCTTGACCGACACGCTCGGGCTGCCGGAATATTTCACCGCGTTGTGCAGCGCTTCTTTGGCGATAAGCAGTAGATTGCGGCGAAGCTCGGGATGCAGTTTGATTCCAGCCATTTGTTCGGAGACTTCGAAATGCAGTGCGATGTTTTTGGCGCGACAAATTTCATGGGCAAAAACGCTCAGCCGGCGCTGCAGCGCCTCGCCCGAATCGTGTTGCGGATTGATCGACCAGACGACGTCACTCATGGCTTGCGAAAGCTCGCGCGCAATGTTACCGACGCGTTCCATCGAGTTGCCAAGCTCACGGGCAGCGTTGGATGAAATTTGCCAGGTGACTTCCCCATGGGGTTCTGACAACCCATCGTCACTCTCAAGGCGCTGCCGTATCCCGGACTTTTGCAATGTCACTTGCGACAGCAGCCCGATGTGCGTCAAGCCCGCGCCGATGTCGTCGTGCAAATCCGTGGCGATGCGCGAGCGGATTTTTTCGATCTCCAGCAGGCGGTCCAAACGCACGATGTGGATAGCGTATAAGATGCTGCCCAATATCAACACGCAAAATGCGATGAACCACCAACGCTGCCAAAACGGCGGCTGGATCGTGAACGCCAAAGATGCGGGAGCAACGCTTTCCACACTTTCCGCATTAATCGCAGTCACTTCGAACGTGTAAGCCCCAGGACGCAATGACGCGAACGTAACCGCTCTTTGATCGGTCGGCCCCTGCCAATTATCGTCCAAACCGAGCAATCTGTATTTGTATTGCACCGGCTGCCCGCCCTTGAAGCTGAGGCCATTAAAGAAGAATGCACATAAATTCTCATCGTATGAAAATTTCATGCCACCAGCCACGCCACGTTCTTTGCCATTGACGCGCAACCCGGTGATGTACACCGGCGGCGGGGCGCTTTCAAGATTTTTATGGCCATACTCATAAATGGTCAACTCTTCGGGACTCACGCTCCAAACCGCTTGCCGGCCAGGAATAACTCCAACCGCGCCGACATGTCTGCCGGTCAATCTCCGGTGCGTGAAAAAACGGCGAGAATTTTCCGGCGCGGTGTATTGCAGTCCGACCGAAGTGGCGATCCACATCCGGCCATCGTCATCTTCCGCCAATGCCCAGACCGCGTTGTTCAACAAGCCATCTCGCGTGGTGATCTTCTCAAATTTGCCGTCTTTATAAATGGAAATGCCGTCGAAGCGAGAGCCGATCCATAGCTCGCCATTGCGGCGTTGGACGAGCGACCGCACTTGATCGCTCGCGAGTCCGTCTTGGGGGGTAAAGTGGCGAGTTTGAGAGTATTTTCCTGCTTGCGGCTTGAACGCAAACAGGCCGGATCGAAAAGTGCCAACCCAAATATTGCCGTCCAAGTCCTGGCAAACTGCCTGAGGCGTGCTCTCTCCTAATTCTTCAATATAAAAACCGCGCTGTTTTCGCGTCTTCAAATCCACCTGAACGAGACCCACACTCCAAAGGCTGCACCAAAGCTGATCGTCGCGATCGATCAAAATCCCGAGGATCGCGCCTTTGGGGGGATCATCGGGGAGATCCCGGCCCGATTTCAACACGCCAACCAGCGACAAGCTCGCTGGCTTTTCCTGCTCTGCGGTGAGCGCATAAGCGGCCACCCCGCTTTCGCGATAGGCAACCCAAAGTCTCTCATCGCCGGCGATATCGACTGAATGCACATCGCTCGACAAGCCGCCGCGATCAAGTTGATGCAAAAATTTCTGCCAGCTTCCATGGCGATCTTTCCAAACTTCCCACAGACCTTCTCCGGAAGCAACAAAGAGATGGCCGCGTTCATCAGCAATCGCGCTACGGTTCAATAAATCCGGATTAAGGCCTTTAAAGGGAAAGCTATAAAAATTGCGCTCGGACAGTTTGAAAAGCCCTCCATTCCTGCTGGCAAACCAAAGATTGTTCTCGCGATCGATGAGACAAAAGAAAAGGTCATTATCAGGCAGTCCGTTGGCGGTGGTATAATTGGCAACTTCTCCTTCCGGAAAACTTTGCTTCGCCACTTTGACGATGCCTTGCGAGGTGACAAACCAAAGATAACCCTCTTTATCATCAAGCACGGCGCGCAAATCACCAAACGGCAGTTGACGCTTGGCGGTGATCCGGTTGTGTTGCAACCGGTAGAGCGTGCCATCCTTGGTCCCAAGCCAAAGAATTCCCTCGTCGTCTTCGAGCACGCACAAAAAGGTCGTCGGAGGAAGATCGAATTCCAGCCGCTCGGTTTGGCGCGTGTGCGGCGAGTATCTGTATAAACTCTGCTTGATGCTGATCCAGATGAGGCTGTCCGACGTCTGAACGATGAACGACACCGCGCCGGAATCTTTGACAGCCGAGAAATATGACGCGCTGTCATGACGAACTTGATAAATGCCCCAGGCGGCGCCGCACCAAAGAACGCCTTCGTGATCTTCAAGAATTGCCGTAACGACATTGGCAGCATAATTTTTGTCAAGCGCGAGCGAGGTGATTTTTCCATCTGCGATTCTGCTCAGTCCGCCGCCGTGCGTGCCGATCAAAAGTGTGCCCGGTGATTTGCAGCTTTCTCGAATGCTCCACACATGACCGACCGGCAAACCGTCGTCCTTTCCATAAGTTCTGAAGCTGATGCCGTCATAAACCGAAAGCCCGCCGTCAGCGCCGATCCACAAATACCCCCGCGAGTCTTGAAAGATGGTCGTAATCCAATTCGACGGCAGTCCTTCTTTAATGGTGTAATTGTCGAACGGCAGCACCTGAAGGTGCGCTGGTCGAGATAAAAAAAGCAAAAAAAGCAGGGTTGTGAAAGCCGGTTTTCGCATGATTAAATGACAGAAAAATGGAGGCCAGAAAAATGACTGAATCAAGGAATTATTTATATGGTACCCTCGCCGTCACGCGGGTGCCCTGGCCCGGCGCGGAAATGATTTCGCAAGAGCCGCCGAGCTTTTCGGCGCGGCTGCGTATATTGTTGAGGCCGTTGCCATTTTTCGCACTGGCCAGGTCAAAGCCTTTGCCGCAATCGGCAACCTCCACGACGAGATGCTTGCCATTGGTTTCAAACTTGACCGCAACGCTCGGACTGCCGGAATACTTCACCGCATTGTGCAGCGCTTCTTTGGCGATGAGCAGCAGATTCCGGCGAAGCTCGGGATGCAATTTAATTCCAGCCATCTGTTCGGAGGCTTCGAAATTCAGTGCGATGTTTTTGGCGCGGCAAATTTCGTGGGCTGCGGGCGCATGGGCAGAAGCGTAAATTTTCCTTGCGCGAACTTGACCGCGCCATGGCGATGCGTGCCGATCCACATCGTGCCGGGCGAGCGCCGGCTTTCATAAACACGCCACACATGGCTGACCGGCAGGCCGTCGGCGACGCCGTAGTTCTTGAAATTGACGCCGTCATAGACCGAAACCCCTTCGTCGCCGCCCATCCACAAATGCCCGCGCGAGTCTTGAAAAATCGAAGTGATCCAATTCGAGGCGAGGCCGTCTTTTATGGAGTAATGTTCAAACGGTAGAATCTGCGGGAATCCTGGGCGACATAAGCCCGCCAGTAAAAGCATCGTCGGCAGACTTTTAGCCAGCGAGCTTCGCGTACGATGATATAGTTTTGGCGGTTTCTGCATCGCTCGGGAATATGGCTAAACACTGGGTTCAGGCTCAATAAGTTGAATAAAGCAAAAATCCAATAAATGGCAAGAGAGAAATGCAAAATAAATGCAAGCGGAAAAATATTTCCTTTACAATCACAGGTGAGATTGTTACGTTAAATGGAACCACGTTGCGCTCGTGGACCAAATAAAACCTCGAAGAGAAATTATCGGCCGGGCTGAAAATCGCGCCATGGTGAGCAAGTTAAAAATTCCGATGAAACAGATCAATCGTATTCGCTTTGCCAGCTACAGCCGCGTCGCCGTTGTGGATACACAACCGGTGGCAGGCAACAACTCTTTGCCGGCGGAGGTGCCTTGCCACATTGTTATCGACCACCATCCTCGCCGCGCCAATTTAAAGGCGGATTTGGTTTTGGTCAGTCCGGAGATTGGCGCGACCGCCACGATTTTGGTGGAGTGGCTGGAAGAAAGCCAATTGGCCATTCCGGCAGATCTGGCCACGGCGCTGACCTACGCCATTAGCTCGGAAACCCAGGATTTAGGACGGGAAGCGGATAAGCGCGACGTTCAGGCGTACTTGAAAGTTTTCACCAAATCGAGCATGCGAAAACTGGCCAAAATTTTCCATCCCAGTTTGCCAAGAGCGTACTTTATTATGGTCGCAAAAGCATTGAATAAAGCCAAAAGTTTTCGTAATTTGATTTGTGCCCACTTGGGTGAGATCTCCACGCCGGAGATTGTCGCCGAGATGGCGGATTTTTTATTGCGGCATCAACGCATTGGATGGTCGTTATGCACGGGGCGGTTCGGTGACGACTTGATCATCTCTTTGCGTGCATCGAATCCTAAAGCCAAGGCAGGGAAATTTGTGCGGCAACTGATTTCAAGACAAATCAAAGCGCCGCTTAATAAAGTCGGTGGGCATGACATGACCGCCGGGGGACGCATACCACTTAAGGATATCCTGAAAGATGATGTGGTTGAACTGGAGACCAGGCTCTCCCAGGATTTTGCCCAACTCAAGGGCTATAAAGATGTGGAATGGAAACCTTGTCCGGTTATGGCCGGCACGACGTCATTATCGAAAGCCCGCAACACAATCAACAAATGGCCCAAATGGCAACTGCCGAGGTGGGCACGATCATCGAAACGTATCACCAACGTTACATCGATCTCATGCAAGCCCACGAGAACATGATGATCATCATTTTTCGCAATCACGGGGCGCGCGCCGGCGCCTCGTTGATCCATCCCCACTCGCAGCTCATCGTGACCAGCTTCGTGCCGCACCACATTCGCTGGCGGGAGGAAGAAGCGCAACGCTATTTCGACGAGTGGGGACGCTGCGTTTTCTGCGACACGCTGGATTTCGAGCGGCGCGAGCAACGGCGCGTCGTCTTGGACAATAAAACCTTTCTGGCGTTCGTTCCATTTGCGGCGGAAGTGCCCTTTGAGATTTGCATCATGCCCAAAAAACATCAAGCGGATTTTGGGGATATTACCGACGAAGAAAAAGCCGATCTGGCTTACGTGCTTCGGGAGGTGTTGGGCAAATTACACCAAAAATTGAACGATCCTGATTATAACTACATCATCAATACTTCGGCGCGGTATCGGGCCGGCGAGCCGCAGTTGCACTGGTATTTGCAAATCCGGCCCCGCCTGACGACGCGCGCCGGTTTCGAGATTGGCTCCGGCATCAGCATCAATCCGTCGATTCCTGAAGATGATGCGGAATTTTTGCGCCAGAGTGAAAACTGAAAGCAGCGGCAAAATGAAAGAATCCGATCAAAAAACCGCCGAGGGAATTTTATTCACCGATCAGTATCAACTGACGATGGCGCAGCTATATCACCGGCTCGGCTTGCACGAGAAGCCGGTGCAGTTCGATCATTTCTTTCGCGATTATCCGGATTACGGGCTGCACAAAGCCGGCTACTGCATCAACGCCGGTTTGGAATGGCTGCTCGATTGGATGAAAGGCGCATTTTTCCGCGACGAGGATCTGGCTTATCTGCGCAGCCAAACCGGCCGCACCGGCAAAAAGATATTTGCTGAAGAATTTCTAAGCTGGTTGCGGCAGCATGGCAATTTTAGCGGCATCTCGTTGCGTGCCATCCCGGAGGGCCGCGTCGTGCATCCCAACGTTCCCTTGACCGTCGTGCAAGGCCCGCTGGCCATCGCGCAGATTCTGGAAACTTCTTTGCTGAATCACCTGAACTACCAGACGCTCGTTGCCACCAAAGCGGCGCGCATCCACGAAATCGGCCGCGGCCAGCTCTTTCTGGAGTTCGGCGCCCGCCGCGCTCAGGATAAAGGCGCCATCGCCGGCGCGCGGGCGGCGCTCATCGGCGGCGCCGATTTCACCTCCAACGTTGGCATCTCGCACCTCCTGGGATTTCCGCCGAAAGGCACCCATGCGCACAGCATGGTGCAGGTTTTCTTGACGTTGGGAATGAGTGAGCTTGAAGCGTTTCGGGCTTACGCCGACATTTATCCCGATGATTGTTTGCTGTTGGTGGACACCATCAATACACTGGAAAGCGGCATTCCCAACGCCATCAAGGTCTTTGAAGAATTGCAGCGAAAAGGCCACAAACCGGTGGGCATTCGATTGGACTCCGGTGATCTGGCTTATCTCAGCATTCAAGCCGCCAAGCTTTTGAACGAGGCCGGTTTTCCCGATACCAGCATCACCCTTTCCAACGAATTAGATGAGCTGAACCTTTGGCAGATTCTCACGCAGATTGAAGAGGAAGCACCGCGGCACGGCGTCGATCCCAACGAGCTGATTAAGCGGCTCGCTTATGGTGTGGGCACCCGGCTGATCACTTCGGCGGGTGACCCGGCGTTGGGAG
Organism: Candidatus Zhuqueibacterota bacterium; assembly: GCA_022616415.1. GTDB lineage: Bacteria > Zhuqueibacterota > Zhuqueibacteria > Zhuqueibacterales > Zhuqueibacteraceae > Zhuqueibacter. The sequence continues at coordinate 73,630 of JAKEEU010000056.1, forward strand.
GAGTATATAAATTGGTTGCGGTATGGAATGAAAACCAATGGCTGCCGGCGATCAAAATCTCGGAAACCGCCGGAAAAATCCCGAACCCGGCCAACAAGCAGGTTTGGCGAATCTATGACCGGCGCCACAAAGCCACCGCCGATTTGATTTGTCTCAACGAGGAAGCGCCGCGAGAAATGGAACCGGTCGTCTTGCGCCATCCGACCGATCACAGCAAACATCGGATACTCCACCAACAGGACACCGTGGAAATCGAGCCGCTTTTAGTTGAAATTCTGCGCGACGGCCAGCTCGTCCATGATTTGCCTTCGATCCCAACCATACGGGAGATCCGCAAAGCCGACGTCGAACGGCTGGATGCCGGCGTCAAGCGCTTGATGAATCCGCACATTTATCACGTCTCGCTCTCGCAGCGGCTTTGGGATTTGAAGCAGGAGCTGATTCACACGGTGAAGGAAGGCAATGAAGTGGATTAGAGAAAAAAATCTTTGTGGTCTCACGAGCGAGGTAGTCGGTGATGGCAGTTGTTGCAAATTTTGCAACAACTCGTTTGCGAGAGATCATGTCCTCATCTTCATGGTTTGATTGCTGATGCGGGATTCAATACAGACGAACTGCCTCGAATCGCTTCGAAGATCACTCTCGCCAGAATCGTGAGCGCCGAGCCTTGAAACTCTTGGTCAGACATATAGCGCGTGACGATCTTGTCATTTTCCGCCATCCGCTCGATCATGAAATCTTCGATCAGCTTCCGGATGCCCAGCTCGAACTTGTCCAGCGGATTGGCGAGCGCGGTCTGGATCACTTGTTCGTTCTTGCAGGCTTTCTCTTTGATCTGTTGGAAAAAGAGCCGGTCTTCCTCCGTAAACTGCGTGCCGAAACGTTCGTTCAACACTTCGATGATTTCCGACAACGGCGCTTTCTCATCTTTGGCCTTGCCGGTGCCAACGTCCGTGGGGCTTTTAACGTATTGCGCTTCACCTTCTGCAATCTTGATGGGACCCGAGAAAATCCGCTCCATGCGATAGTATTGCAATTCCACCTCGTCACCGACCTTGACAATGGCAACGTCCCGGTCAATCGGCAGATGCGGCAAAAGCAGCCGGCCAAAGCTGTAGAGCATTTCCAACTCCACATCGGCATAAGGAATGATCTGGCTCAGGAAAGCGTAAAGCTTTACATAAGAATTCAGTTTTTCGCGAAATTCCCGGCGCTTTTCCTCATCGGCGATGGCTTTGAAACGATCCACCGCCGGTTGGAGATGGCGTTGCATTAACGCGTGGTCTGCCGCTCTCTGCTGCTCCGCCGGCTTATAAAAAATCTGCGCGAAGGCTTCCACTTCGCTCCAGTGATAAACTTGCTCTTGATCCAATTCGTGCTTGAGCTTTTCCAATTTCGACGGATCTGAAGTCTCTTGCAAACTGGTGGCGTCGTAATACGGCTTGAACGCGCGGTAAATATCTTCGGCCTCGTTCACAAAATCCAGCACAAACGGCGCGTCTTTGCCGGGAATCATGCGATTCAAACGCGACAGCGTCTGCACCGCTTGCACGTTGTCGAGGCGTTTGTCCACGTACATGGCTTGCAGTAGGGGCTGATCGAAACCGGTTTGATATTTATTGGCCACCAACAAGATTTGATAGTCCGGGGACTCGAAACGTTCGGGAAGCTGCGACTCGCTGATCAGTTTGCCCGAAACAACATCAAGGTTCATTCCCGGCTCGGTGTATGGAATTTTCGTGTCTGGATCTTGCACCGTGCCGCTAAAAGCCACGAGCGTGTGAATATCATTGTACCCATTCTCTTTGATATAGTCATCGAAAGCAAGCTTGTAACGCACCGCATGCAAACGCGATGATGTCACCAGCATGGCTTTGGCGCGACCACCGAGACGATGCCGCACGCTGCGCCGGAAGTGTTCCACGATCACTTCGGTCTTTTGCGTGACATTGTGCGGATGCAGGCTCATGAATTTGGCCAGCGCGCGTGTCGCTTTCTTCATCGGCAGCTCGGGATCATCTTCCGCGGCTTTGAGCAGTTTGTAATAAGTGGCATACGTGGTGTAGTTCCTCAGCACGTCGAGAATGAAATTCTCTTCAATCGCCTGCCGCATGCTGTAAATGTGGAAAGCTTCGGGCTTGCCCCGCTCTTCATCTAAAGGCACAAAGGAAGGGCGGGGTTTGCCACTGCTTCCCATTCTGCCGAAAAGCTCGATCGTCTTTCCTTTCGGCGTGGCCGTGAAGGCAAAGAAACTCAGATTGGGCTGCCGGCCGCGCGATTGCATGATCTGATTCAGCCGATCTTCCCAATCCGCTTCGCCCTCTTCCGAATCCGTTGCCGCCGCACCGAGAATACCCTTCAGCTCACGCGCGGTTTCGCCGGTCTGGCTGGAATGGGCCTCGTCGACGATCACTGCGTATTTCCTGGCGGCGATCTCGGCTTCCCATTCTTTCGCCTTTTGTTTCTCCTCGTCAGTCGCTTTTTCCTGGCTCTCCGCGCCGGCGGCGTAAAGCAGGCCGCGCAGCACGAAGGGAAATTTCTGCAACGTCGTGACCACGATCTTGGTGCCGTCGATCAGCGCCGCCGCCAGTTGTTTGGCATCTTCGTCAATCGCTTTGACCACGCCTTGCGCGTGTTCGATTTGGTAAATGGCGTCTTGTAGTTGTTGATCGAGCACGCGCCGGTCCGTGATGACGATCACGCAATCGAAAACCTTTTCATCGTGCACCGTGTGCAAGCTCGCCAGCCGATGCGCGAGCCAGGAGATGCTGTTGGTCTTGCCGCTGCCGGCGGAATGTTGAATCAGATAATTGTGGCCCGGCCCTTCTTGCCGTGCAGCGGCCACGATCTTGCGCACCGCATCCAGTTGGTGATAGCGCGGAAAGACCAGCGTTTCTTTGGTGAGGCGTCTTTGCCCGCCGCGACCGTCATCGACTTTCTCATCTTTCTTTTCGATAAACATGAAGTGGCCGAGAATGTCGAGAAAGCTGTCGAACTTCAGCACTTCTTCCAAAAAATAACCGGTGCGGTAGCCCGATGGATGCTGCGGATTACCCGCGCCGCATTGAATCTCACCCGGATGGCTGCCGCGATTGAACGGCAGGAAATGCGTCCCGTCTTTGCGCAAATACGTCGTCATGTAAACTTCGTCGGGATCAGCCGCAAAATGCACCAGCGCGCGTTTCTTGAATTGGAACAGCGGTGCCGCCGGCTCGCGATTGTCTTGATATTGCTTCACGGCATGGCGCCAATTCTGTCCAGTGCCGGGATTCTTCAGCTCGCAGGTCGCCACCGGCACGCCGTTCACCGCAAACAGCAAGTCCACCGTGTCGTGCTTGCCGGGATGGCACGGCGCCTGTCGCGTCACCGTCAGTTGGTTTTTATTGAACAGCGCGAGGATGTCATAATTCAAACCGTGCGCCGGTTTGAAATAGGCGAGGTGGAAAGTCTTGCCGTAAAACTTGAAGCCATGCCGCAGAATGTGCAACGTGCCCTTCAACTCCAGTTCCTTGACCAGCGTGCTGATGAGCAGGCTTTCCAAACCGTCGCGATGCAGGCCGCGCATTTGCTCCCAAAGTTTGGGCTGCGTGTCCTGCAAAAAGGCAAAGACGCGGCCCGGGAACAGCGCGGCCTCCACATCCCATTCCGCAATTGTGCCGGACAGCCAGCCGGTTTGATTCAGGAGAATGGATTCCACGTAGGTTTCGAAGGCTTTTTCGTTGGTTTGTGGCATGTATAAGCCTCATATCGTATTGAACTATTCGAGTTTTTCGAATAGTCGCCCGTTCCCTTTTGAACTGTCAAAAATCCTTTGATAGTGCCGGCAGTACTCCGGATTTTCCGGATAACCGCGTAGCGGTGCCATGTTTATAGATTGATCACAGCATCTTTTTTTAAACCCTGTAAGGGTGACATGTGAGAGCGCAGCCGTCATGCCACCCCTATCGGGGTTTCTCGTTTGAAATGGGCACATAGCTATAAACATTTTACGCCTCCGGCGTTTGTCAAATCAGCACCACAACCGGTGGGCACCAGTCGAACTTGCGCAAAAGATTTTTCATTCTTTCGGAAATCTCACTGCGCAAGCCCGGCTTCACGCGGTCCCCTTCTCACATCAATCTTCCCCGTCACCGCTGCGGTGATGAGCGCGGTGCGGTATTCCTGCAAGCGCGCAATGGCTTCCTCCACCTTTGCCGCCATTTGATCGATCTTCGCCGTCTCGCGGTCGAGGTATTCGGCGACGGCGCGTTGTTCGGGGAGGTGCGGAAGAGTAATCAGTAGACTTCGTATTTGTTGGAAATTCAATCCTTCTCGCGAAGAGCCATTTTCGAACGAAAATATCTGAGATTGCACCATCATTGATGAAAGAGTTCGCTGCAAAAATCTCCCATCAACTTGTGAAACTTCCGGGCGCAGAATGCAAACATGTTGATTTACATTTGCTCTCGAAAAATCTAAAGGCGCAATTGCACAACGGCCAAGTGAAGCTCCAGTGATATTGAGAAGGACGTCACCGGGGAACACTCGACTACCAGCCATTTCTTCATCAACCGCCTCGTCAATGAATACAACATCGTCAAGGCGAAGGCCGTCATCGTAGACATTTTGGCTGCGGATCAGCATTACGCCTTCTTCCTGATAAGTCTCCGCTCCACCGCGTGGGGTCTTTCCGCTACCAACTTTAGAAACAAGATGACCAAGCCACTTCACCTCCCAATGCTCCGGCACCTCGCCGAGCCATTCGATGCCGGAGGGCTTGAGCTTGGGGTACGGATCAAGGCCGGCGGCGCGGGCAGCTTCGGGCGGCAGGCCGCGCGTGACCGTGCGCGAGATGAGCGCGGTGCGCTTTTCCTTCAGCTTCTCGATCAACTCCCGCTTCTTCGCCACCAGCGTATCCAGTTTCGCCGTCTCGCGGTCGAGAAAGTCGGCGATGGTGCGTTGTTCGGAAACATCTGGCCAAGCACTCCAAAAACGATAAATGTGCTCTGGACTTACTCGCTGATGACTTCGCGTAACTGATTGCACCCACGAATCGAGTCGCTGGCGGAAGTTCTCAGAAGAAACCAGATACTCCAAAAATCGCAAGTGACATTTTTTCGACTTTAGAGCGACGAACTCAGTTGAAGCTATTGTGATCTGCTCTTTGGGCTCTGCTTGGCAGATAGTTGCTTTTCTCGGATTTAATCGTGATACCAAAATCACTGGCTCTGTAATGGCTTGCTTTGCACTCTCGACATCCTCGCCGTTTTCAACAGTCCCAGTACCAAACTCTTGAATCGCAGGAATCGAGTAGTGAAAGACTTCTTTGCCTGCAAACACCTCGGTAGGTACTTGCTTTCGTTCTGTATCAAGGATTGTATCTGAGCGTAGAACAACCCAATGCTCCGGTACCTCGCCGAGCCATTCGACGCCGCTGGGTTTGTATTTTGGATAGGCGGGGTATTTCACGATTTGGTCTCCGGCGGAACAGCGGTCCGATATTTTTGCTCCGGGTGATTCGGTTGCTCCGGCATGGTCATGGCCAGTCGCCCGGCGCGGAGCATTGGGGTAATGAGATGGTTGGTGATGTAGTTGCGGTTGCGTTGCAGCAAACTTGCCAGTTCGTCGGTGGACAGCGCCCGCCACGCGCAAAGCCGCAAGACCAGATTCTCCATCTCCGGATGAGGCATCCGCGCTTTGAGGGCGGCCAACGCATTTTCAAGGTCCGTCGGAAGATCGGGGAACGACTCGAATCTGCCAGATAACTTCACAGATTGCGCCTGGAGGTTCACAGGTTCCGGCTGGGGGTTCACAGGTTGCGCCAGAGGGTTCACAGATTCGGGCTGGAGGTTCACAGGTTTCGGCTGAAGGTTCACAGATTGCGCCGAACTGACCACCTCAGCATTACGGTTCTGCCGGGGCGCTAAGAGTTTTTCAGTTGGCAGATAGTAAGTTTGGGCGCCTTTGCCTTTCTGTTGCAGCAGGCCGTAGTCGCGAAGACGGCGGAGATTGTGACTGGCAGCCAGCACGTCCACATGATTGACGGAGCGATAAGCGGCGTTGGTAATGGCGCCAGCCTCGCGCACGAAGATCAAAGCGCGGGCTTGCTCATCCGTCAGCTCGATATCGTGGAATTGACGCAGCCAAGTCCAATCCTCCGGCGAGAGAAAATGATGAAACAAAAGGGTGACGACAAATTGATTGCGCTCGCGGTCAGACTCGAAAGTGGGAGGCGTAAGCCCGATGTCTTCCATCAACCGGCGCATCACCCGAATGCCGCTGCCCTTGGTTTCCGCCAGATTCGTTTCGTGCAGAATCGCGGCAATAACCGGGTTGCGCGTCTCGGAGCCGGGCTCGCCCAGACGGTCTTCGGAAACAAGCGAATGGCCGGGGTTGCGAATTTCCAGCCGGTTGGCGTAACGGATAATCTGAGTGGCGCCCTGCACGCGATAGCTGCGATGCATAACGGCATTGACCACGGCCTCGCGAATAACGCGGTCGGGAATCAGCGGGATGTCCATCCGATGAATCTGGCCGGGTGGAAGAGAAAACGCTTTGGGCAGATCGTCAAGAATAGCGGCGCGCGCACGCCTTATCAGTGGAATCAATGAAGCCCGCATTTCGATGGTCTCAAATCGGCGATCCGGGTCCGGTATCCATTCGCGTCCCGGCACGCGAATGTAATCCACCCGCATCATCGGAAACCAGCGTCTCAAAGCGGCGACAGTGCCGAAAAGCAACAGGCCGGCAACGGTGGGACGCAGCGCGCCATCTTCGCGAGTGGCGCAACGCAGAGCGTAAAGCAGCTCATCATCACTCCAGCTCAACTCCTCGGCAGCGGGGTTGGCCTCGGCGCGAAGTTGGCGGTATTCTGCGATGGCGTCAGGATCGAGCGCGGAAAGATCAGTGTCGCGCACAGTTGAGCCGTCAAAAGACTCACCACGTCGCTCTTGGTAAAATATAGCCAGATCGTCGTCCGTGCAGCGCACGTCCGATGACCCAATGCGGCGAAAGGCCGCGCCGGGCAAAGGCTTATTTTTGAAATAAATCGGCTTTTCCGCCGGTTCCGCCTCCGGAACAAAAACAGCAAGAAGGTTCTTGCCATTGACTTGGCCGGCCTCGATTTGTACGCGGATAGGACGGTTGAAAACAGTGGCACATTGATTGATGAAATCGCTGGTTACCTTGTCGAGATTAACCAGTCCGGTGGCAATATATTGTCGAAAGAGCGAAGATTCATCGAGCTCAGCGCCAAGAACCAGCCAACCTCCGCCCAGGCCAGGTTCGTTGGCAAAGGCACACACTGTTTCAAGCGCGGACTTTCCGACTTCGCTGGCAGCTTTGGCCTCGATCCGTGTGCTTTCGTCAAGCTCGTTAAGTTGGTTAAGAAGTTCAAGTGGAGTCATGCGGTTACCTCCTTCAACAAAGCGAGAATTTCACCTTCAAGCTTTTTGATGTCGGCTTCAATCTCTTCCAACGGCCGCGGCGGCTCGTAGCGGTAAAAATGGCGGTTGAGCGGAATTTCGTAGCCCACTTTGGTTTTGCTGTGGTCGATCCACGCGTCCGGCACATGCGGCAGTACTTCGCGCTTGAAATATTCTTCGATGTTCTCTTTCAGCGGCACGGTCTCAGCGTCGCGCAGCTCGGGATCAGGTTCCGGGTTGCCGTCTCTATCGCGGCAAATCTCTGCGGTTTCGTCGCGCTCGCCGAGCGCGTTCAGCACGGCTTTGAGTTCCGGCGCGGTAAGTCGAACATTGCGTTCGTGGTCGAGCTTGCGCAAATCGGTTAGAAAATCTTTCCGATCTTTATAAAGCAGTTGTCCCGACGCTTCGAACTTACCGAGCGCGCGAAGCACGCAGCGAATTTCTTCTTGCCGCTTTTGTCCATCTGAAATTTCCTGAAGCCGCACTTTCTCATTTTTCTTATTACTGGCCGCAAGATTTTTAAAGGCGCTTTCTTCTTCCAATCGCGCCATGCGCTCGGCGCTGGCCTGAAAATTCAGCCGCAGCGGCCGCTCGACCGTAATCTTGTGAAAACCGAAATCGGCGTTATCAAAAATCTTGCTGACCACCCAAGTTCCTTCCAGGACATGCTTTTGCTGACCGTCGATTGTGAACGTGCGCGTCTCGCCATCGCGGAAATTGCCATGAATTTTGGCAATCTCGCCGATCTGATCCGGCTCGCCCTCTTCCTTGTCGCCGATCTTGTTGCGCTTGTTGCCCAGGCTTTTGCGCATCTTCACATAAAACTGCCGGGCGTCGATAAGCTGAATCTTGCCCTTGCGCTCCGGCTCTTTGCGGTTGGTGAGAATCCAAATGTAAGTCGAAATGCCGGTGTTATAAAAAAGCTGGTCGGGCAAGGCGACTACGGCTTCGAGCCAGTCGTTTTCAATAATCCACTGGCGGATGTTGCTCTCGCCGCTGCCCGCGTCGCCGGTGAATAGCGGCGAGCCGTTGAACACGATGCCGATGCGGCTGCCGCCCTGTTCGGGTGGACGCATTTTGGAAAGCATGTGCTGCAAAAAGAGCAGCGAGCCGTCGTTGATGCGCGGCAAGCCGGCGCCGAAGCGGCCCTGATAACCGAGCGTTTTGTGCTCCTTCTCAATGAAGCCGGCCTGTTGCTTCCATTCCACGCCGAACGGCGGATTGGCGAGCATGTAATCGAACGTGATCTTCTTGCCATCCTTGTCGCGGTCGAAGCTGTCCTGCGAAAAGCTGTCGCCGAGGCGGATGTTATCGGCGTCCTCGCCCTTGATGAGCATGTCGGATTTGCACACGGCCCACGCTTCGTCGTTCCAATCCTGTCCGAAGAGCAGTGGGTTGGCCTCAGCGTTCAAATCGCGGATATATTTTTCCGACACGGAGAGCATGCCGCCGGTGCCGCACGCCGGATCGTAAATGGTTTTCACCACGTGGCTGCGACGCAAGTCTTTTTCCGGCGAGAGCAATAGATTGACCATGAGCTTGATCACCTCACGCGGGGTGAAATGCTCGCCGGCTTCCTCGTTGGATTGCTCCGCGCCGATGCGGATCAGCTCTTCGAAAACATAGCCCATCTGTATGTTATCGACGCGCTCAGGCGAGAGATCGATTTTACCGAACGCCTTGATGACTTCGAAGAGCAGATTCTTTTCCGCCATGCGCGCGATTTGCTGGTCGAAAGCGAAACGATCCATGATTTCGCGCACGTTCGGAGAGAAACTGGTGATGTATTTGTTCAAATTCGGCGCGAGCTGGTTGGGATCGTTGAGCAGCTTTTCAAAATCAATTTTGGAGAGATTATAGAACGGCCGCTTGGTGATTCTTTGGAGCAGGCTGCGCACCACGGTCTCAGGCTTGCCCTTCATGGCCGGGTACTCTTTGAGCACCTTCTCCTTGGTCGGTGCGAGCAGACAATCAAAGCGCCGCAGCACGGTGAGCGGCAAAATGACTTTGCGATATTCATTGCGCTTGTACGGCCCGCGCAGCAGGTTGCAAATGCTCCAGATGAAATTCGCGAGTTGGGAATGGGTTTCAGCGCTCATTGATCAGTTCCAAGCTTGGCGTACAAGTCCGCATTCATTGTTTGCGCCCAAATTTATAAATAAATATACGGACTAAAACGCGCCGGAGCAAATAAAAATTTTCTTGACAATATTTATTTGATTTCTCGCGGTTTTTTCGGTTTCAACTTTTTGATGCTTTCCACCGAGGGCAAATCTTCCGGCATCGTGCCGCCAAGCTCTTTAATGGTTAGGCGCACTTTAGCGCCGACCTGACGATGCGTCAAGTTGGCCTTATCCTTTCCCTGAATGTTTTCACGACGCAGTTTCTCTTCCGTTTGCGTGGCGCGAAACAAATCGGCGGCCAGCTCGGTGCTGCCCATGTGGTCGAGGATGTGTTGACTCTTTTTCAATTGAAACACGCGGCGCGCGCTCTCTGGATGACCTGTTCGAAATTACGATAATCGTTGTACTGCAACACGCGGGCAAAATCACGGCTCGACCAGTATTCCGCGCCAGCTTCGTTGGTTCGGCGGATTTGCTCGAATGGAGAAACATGACCGGAAGAGTTTTTTTCAATTTCAGTTTTCATGATTCGCTCCCTTCATTTAAAAATTAGCGGTAAGCTATTGATTTTCTGATCGCCACTGGCCTTGATTTTCCTGTTTTGCTCAAAGAAATCACACCTTAAAGTAGTATAATCAATGGCTTGACCATATCGGTGATATTACCGATATGGTTTAATCCATGATAATACAGCATTTATATTAGCTTCCACCGGATCAAAAACAACCTTGTCTGCGAAACGCGCTGTTGCAGCTTGCCTTCAATATCACTAATGAGCTGCTTGCGCTGCCGGTCAATCTCGTCCTGCGCGCCGATCGCTTCATTCCAAATCGAAAACATCTTCAGCGCCCGATTAATTTTTTTGCATTATTTCATCGTTGGATTCCAATCAGTAACCTTGTTTGCCCCCGTTTTATATTCCCTAAATATACGGACTAAATCGCGCCGGAGCAAATAAAAATTTTCTTGACAATGCTTTTGCTTTTTTGTACTATCAACCACACTAATTCGACGCAGCTTCGCTATGAAAATTCTCCTTATTGGCTCGACGGCGTTGGATTATCGCGGGCAGCCGATCAAGCAGCGCCGTTTGCATCTGCCGGGCTTGACGTTGCCGATGCTGGCCGCGGTCACGCCGGCGCACGTGCAACTGCGGCTGGTTTCCGAGACGGTTGAAGACATTCCTTTTGACGAGCACTGGGATCTCGTCGGCCTCACCGGCATGGGTTCGGGTATCGTGCGCGCCTGGCAGATCGCTGACGAGTTTCGCGCGCGCGGCGTCAAGGTCGTGATTGGCGGCATCGCCGCGAGTCTCGGCAAGCCGGGGTGGACGCTTCAACATGCGGATGCTCTCGTCATCGGCGAGGCTGAAGAGTTGTGGCCGCAGGTGATCGGAGACTTCGAGGCTGGACGGCTGCAATCGATTTATCGCATGATGCGCCGCCCGCCGATTGATCAGTTGCCGGTGCCGCGTTATGATCTTATGAACAAATCCAAACTCGGCTTTTGGCGGCCGGTGCAGGCGACGCGCGGCTGTCCCTTCACCTGCAAACGTCAACTCTCTGGATAAGCAACACGCCTAACCTCAAAGGAGAATCTATCTATGAGCTCATTGGACAGCATGCCCATCGACGATCTATGCATCAACACCATTCGCACACTCGCCATGGACGCCGTACAAAAAGCCAATTCCGGACATCCCGGCACGCCCATGGCGCTGGCGCCTCTGGCTTACGTTTTGTGGACGCAGCTCATGCGCCACAATCCCCAAAATCCGCACTGGCTCAATCGTGATCGATTTGTGCTGTCTTGCGGCCATGCTTCGATGTTGCTGTACGCCATGTTGCATTTGACCGGCTATGACCTCTCACTGGATGAAATTAAAAATTTCCGCCAGTGGGGGAGCAAAACCCCCGGGCATCCGGAATACGGACTCACGCCGGGCGTTGAAACCACCACCGGCCCGCTCGGCCAGGGCGTCATGAATTCCGTCGGCATGGCCATCGCCGAAGCGCATCTGGCCGCGGTGTTCAATCGTGACGGGCATGAAATCGTCGATCATTTTACCTACGCTTTTTGCAGCGACGGTGACTTGATGGAAGGCGCGTCCAATGAAGCCGCTTCGTTGGCCGGACACTTGGGGCTGGGCAAATTGATTTGGGTTTACGACGACAATCACATCAGCATTGAAGGCGCCACTGAAATTACCTACTCGGATGAAGCCAAAAAACGTTTCGAAGGTTATCATTGGCACGTGCAGGATATCGGTGAAAAAGCCAACGATCTTGCAGCCTTGGGCCGGGCGCTCGCCAACGCGCAACGGGAAAAATCGCAGCCTTCGTTGATCATCGTGCGCTCACACATTGCCTATGGCGCGCCCAGCATGCAAGACACGCCGGAGGCGCACGGCTCGCCCTTGGGAGAAGAGGAAATAAAGCTCACCAAGCGGTTTTACGGCTGGCCGGAAGATGAAAAATTTTTGATTCCCGAACGTGCGCTCGAGCATTTTCGTCAAGCCGTCGACCGCGGGAAAAAATGGGAAGCCGAGTGGCAGGAAAAATTTTCCGCTTACAAAAAAGCGCATCCTGATTGGGCCATGAAATTCGAGGCCTATTTGGCCGGCGAGCTTCCCGCCGGTTGGGATAAAGAGATTCCTCAGTTTGTGCCGGCGGACGGCTCCATGGCGACGAGAGCAGCCTCCGGAAAAGTCATCAACGCCTTTGCGAACAGCGTCCCCTGGTTGATGGGCGGCAGCGCCGACTTGGCGCCTTCGACAAATACGCTCATCAAAAGCTCGAAATACTTTGCCAAAGACCATTATGCCAATCGCAACCTCGCCTGGGGAATTCGCGAGCACGCGATGTGTGGCGCCAGCTCCGGCATGGCGCTGCATGGCGGGGTGCGGCCCTTCGCTGCAACATTTTTTGTTTTCACCGATTATGCCCGGCCGGCCATTCGCTTGGCCGCGCTGATGGAGCTGCCCGTCATTTATATAATGACGCACGATTCCATCGGCCTCGGTGAAGATGGCCCAACGCATCAGCCCATCGAGCATCTCACGTCGCTGCGGGCGATGCCGCATCTGTGCCTCATCCGCCCGGCCGATGCCAACGAAACCGCCTACGCCTGGCGCGCCGCCATGAGGCGCAAAAAAGGCCCGACGATGCTCGTGCTCACGCGGCAAGGCTTGCCCATTTTTGATCGCAGCAAACTCGCTGGCGCCGAAGGCGTTTTGCAGGGCGCTTATGTTTTGTCCAAAGAAAAAAGCGACACCCCCGAAATCGTGCTCATCGCCAGCGGCTCCGAAGTGCAGCTCATCCTCGCCGCGCAGGAAAAGCTCGCAACGGACGGCATTCAAGCGCGCGTCGTGAGCATGCCGAGCTGGGAGTTGTTTCTGGAGCAATCGCAAAGCTATCGCGATGAAGTGCTGCCGCCCAAGGTCAAGGCGCGTTTAGCCGTCGAAGCCGGCGCGCCGCTGGGCTGGCGCGACTGGGTCGGCGAAGCCGGCGAGGTCATCGGCATCACCAAATACGGCGCCAGCGCGCCTTACAAAGAAAATTTCAAGCAGTATGGCTTTACAGTTGAAAACGTGGTATCCACGGCTAAAAAACTGCTGGAAAAAATCTAACCGCAGCCAAAGGGTAAAATGTTTTTTAATGATTTTGTCTTCACAAAAGGGCTGAGATTTTGACGCCCGAAAATCTTTACAATTTCACTTTCCCAAAGCCGGCTTTTTCGCCGACATGAAAATCACCAAGTTGGAACCGAACAAATTAATCGAATGGGAGTGGGTGGATTCGCGGCATCCGAAAGACTCGGGCTGGTCGGATTTGCGCGATTGGGTTGGCACCAAAATCCGCTTTGAAATCGACGCAGCCGGCCCCTACTCGTCGCGGCTAAATTTCGTGCACCTCGGGTTGGTTCCCAAGCTTGAATGTTATAAATCTTGCGAAATTGCCTGGGCCTATTATCTTAACGAGAGCCTGCGCGATCTGCTTGAAAAAGGGAAGGGCAAGCCTTATAACGATGATTCCGAGAACAATATTTAAGAAAACGAATGCCACGTCCATCTAATCCATGCGCTGGCCGCTATTGAAACACGCGGCACGCGCTTTTTGAATGACTTGCTCAAAATTGCGATAATCATCGTATTGCAAGACTTGAGCAAAGTCACGACTGGACCAGTACTCTATACCGGCATCGTTCGTTCGCTTAATTTGTTCAAATGGAGATACATGGCCGGAAGAAGTTTTTTTAATTTCAGTTCTCATGACAGTTCCTCCCGTATTTATCATTACAGTTAAATCATTGATTTTCCGTTGATCACATTTTTACAATCGCAGATAAACAATTGATTTTCTGTTCATCACTGCCATTGATTGCCTTGTTTTTTCTCAAAAAAACACAGTTTATCTTATTATAATCAATAGCTTGATCATTTCGGTGATATCACCGAAATGATCATAAGTTCACCATTCTAATTATCACACTAATCTCCACCGAATCGAAAACAATTTCGTCTGCGAAACCCGCTGTTGCAACTTGCCCTCGATATCACTAATGAGTTGCTCGCCTTGCCGGTCAATCTCGTCCTGCGCGTCGACCGCTGCATTGCAAATCAAAATTATCTTCAACGCCCGAGCTATTTTTTGCATAATTTCATCGTCGGGTTCCAATCGGTATTCTTGCTTGCGCCCGTTTTATCCCCAATATAAGCACTATATTGCGCCCAAGCAAATAAAAATTTTCTTGACAAAGCTTCTGCTTTTTTGTACTATCAAGCACATAACTTCGACGCAGCTTCGCTATGAAAGTTCTCCTCATTGGCCCGACCGCGTTGGATTATCACGGCAATCCGATCAAACAACGGCGGTTGCACTTGCCGGGTTTGACGTTGCCGATGCTGGCCGCGGTTACGCCGGCGCATGTACAATTGCAACTGGTTTCCGAGACAGTTGAAGACATTCCCTTTGATGAGCACTGGGATCTCGTCGGCCTCACCGGCATGGGTTCGGGCATCGTGCGCGCTTGGCAGATCGCCGACCAGTTTCGCGCGCGCGGCGTCAAAGTCGTGATTGGCGGCATCGCCGCGAGTCTCGGCAAACCGGAGTGGACGCTTCAACACGCGGATGCGCTCGTCATCGGCGAGGCCGAAGAGTTATGGCCGCAGGTCATCAGTGATTTCGAGGCTGGCCGGCTGCAGCCGATCTATCACATGGCGCGCCGCCCGCCGATTGATCAGTTGCCGGTGCCGCGTTATGATCTCATGAACAAATCCAAGCTCGGATTTTGGCGTCCGGTGCAAGCGACGCGCGGCTGTCCTTTTACCTGCAATTATTGTTCGATCACTTCTTTTTTTGAAGGCGCCTACCGCAAGCGGCCAATCGATCAAATCGTGCGCGACGTGCGCGCCGCCAAACGGCACGGCACGCGCTACATCGCCTTCATCGACGACAACATCGGCGTGGATTTCAACTACTCTGCCGAGCTGTGGGAAGCGCTGATTCCCGAGAAAATCCTATGGATGAGCCAATGCAGCCTGCACATTTCCGAACGGCCCGAGATGATGAAGCTCGCGCATCGCAGCGGCTGCCGGCTGTTGTCTTTCGGCATCGAATCGACGAACCGCGAAAATTTGAAAGAAGTTGACAAAGAATGGAATCAACCGGAGCGTTATCGCAGCGCCATCAAAGCATTGCGCCAGCACGGCATCGAAGTTTCGACCGAGATGATCATCGGCCTGGATCACGACGACGCTTCGGTGTTCGAACAGGTCTTCGATTTCATCATGAACAACGGCATTCCCGTGCCGCGGGTTCACATCATCACGCCCGTCCCAGGAACCCCGCTTTTTGAAAATTTGAAAAACAAAGGCCGGATCGTTTCCGAAGACTTTGGCCGCTACAGCGGCGGCCAGGTGGTTTATCGCCCGCTGCACTTTCGTCCTGAAGAGCTGCAAGCCGGCTATTGGAAACTCTACGAAAAGTTGTTTAGCTGGCGCGCCATCTTGCACCGCGCGCTTCCCAACCGCGCCGCTTTAGGCCCGTATATGCGCGCCGTGGTGTGGGGCGTCAATCTCCATTATCGCAAACATATTCACCACCGGATTTGTCCGGGGATTGTGTGATTAATTTTAAGCCTGTTCGTGTGAAGGGGCATTCCACGAAGTTAGGAGCTAATTGAAAACAACGGTTGCGTCATTTGAAATTTTTGCTATATTTTAAGCTAGACATTGTTAAGAAACATTGTTCGGCGTGAGAACCGGCTCTTTAATGATGAATTAGTAAAGGTAAAGAGTTCTATACGTTGAGGAAAAAGCTATGACCATTACGCTTGAATTGCCGCCCGAAGTGCAGGCAAGATTACAGGCGAAGCTTGCTCACCGCGATGCTAAGAGCATGCGCCAATTGTTGGCGGATGCTTTTGCGCCAACAGTAGAGGCCTTGTTACAGCAGACACCTAATCAGATGAACGAAGACGAGTTTGAGGCCGTCGCGGATTTGTTGGCCGACGAGTTTGCCGCTAGCCTAAAATCGAACACACCTGCGTTGTCGGATTACGCAGTAAGTCGTGCGGGCATTTATGAGGACCATCCGTAACAGTGATATACTTAGTGGATACAAATATCCTGCTGCGATTTGCGGATCGTACCCACCCGCTACATTCTGTCGTGCGTGCAGCCGTGCGGAAATTACGACACGGCGGGCATCAGATGCAAATTGCCTCGCAGAATTGTGTTGAGTTTTGGAACGTCGCAACACGGCCTGTTGCAAAAAACGGATTAGGCTTGACACCTGCTGATGCTGATCGGCTGCTGCGCCTTATCGAGCGCATCTTTCCATTATTGCCTGATGCGCCTACAATTTTTCCTGAATGGCGTCGACTTGTTATTGCAGTCGGCGTGTCAGGCGTCCAGGTTCATGACGCGCGTCTCGTCGCGGCCATGAAAGTAAATGGGGTTACTCACATCCTTACCTTCAATACTTCTGACTTCAAACGCTATAGTAGTGAAGGGATTGTGGCTGTTGATCCTGCTGCTGTATGAGCATAATAATCGCTGCGATCGGATATTTTGTGTTAATGTGATTTCTCGCCCAGTCAAAGATCTGTGCTCGCTCAAATTTCTGTAGTAGCCTGAATGTTTGTGCTCTGAACCGTCACGATGCTGACGTGCCGGCCAGCCAATTCGCGGAGGTGCTATGCGTGTCTTGTTGATTCGCCCGCCGGTTCCCCATCACACCATCGGCTTGAAACACGTCATGGTCTGCGAGCCGCTGGAGCTGGAATACGTGGCCGCCGGCCTGGAGGGCCACGAGGTGGAGATTCTCGACCTGATCATCGAAAATGGTTTGGAAGAACGCTTGCGGCGTTTCAAGCCCGACATTGTCGGCACCAGTTGCTACATCTCCGGCGTTAATGAAGTGAAAAAACTTTGCCGCGCTGTCAAACGCTGGAACCCTCGCTGCGTCACCGTTGTCGGCGGCGTCCAGGCCGCGCGCGTTCCTGAAGATTTTGCGGACGTGGCGATTGATTGCATCGTGCTTGGCGACGGCACCACCATCATGCCCGAGATTATGGAGGCGATTCAAACCGGCAGTTCGTTCGAACATATTTCCGGACTCGCGCTGCCGTATGGGCCGAATCAAGTCTATCTCACCGCCGAACGCCATTACATGCCCAAACCGGATGACTTGCCGTTTCCTCGGCGCGATCTGGTCGCGCATTTGCAAAACCAATATTACTATCTCTTCCACCAGCCGGTGGCGACGATGAAAACCACCTGGGGCTGCTGGTACAAGTGCAATTTTTGTTATACCTGGAAAATCACCGACGGCATGCCTTATTCGCGCTCACCGGAGTCAATCGTCGAAGAGCTGGAGCAAATCGAGGCCAATGATGTTTATATCGTGGATGATATTTTTTTGATCAATCCGGGACGATTGGCGAGGCTGGCGCAACTCATACGCGCGCGGGGCATTCGCAAAAAGTATCTTGTCTACGCGCGCGCCGATTTCATTGCCACTCACGAAGAGATCATTAAAGAATGGGCCGAGCTTGGCCTGAGCGCCGTGTTCATCGGACTCGAAGCGGCGACCGATTCCGAGCTGGATGCGATGAACAAAGAATGCACGGTAGATTATAACCGCCGCGCCGTCGGGGTGCTGCGCCAGCACGGTGTGGATACGTATGGCTCGCTCATCCCACAGCCGGATTATTTGCCGGCGGATTGGGAACGGTTGTGGTCATTCATTGAAACAACCGGCCTTTATTACGTCAACATCTCACCGCTGACGCCGATGCCGGGCACCGACATCTGGAAGGATTACGAAGACAAAATCAGTGTCAGCCGCGAGGCGCATGGCCTGTGGGATCTGTCGCATTGCGTTCTGCCGACACGCATGCCGTTGAAGGAATATTATCGCTCACTTTTGCGTTTGTATGCGCGAACGGTTTTGGATATCCGCCGCGCCAACCGGCTCACTTTGCGAACCAGGCCGCCGGTGTGGTCGCCGAAATATTTGCGTCTCTGGCTGGGCGCCATCAAGATCATGTTTCAGTTCATCAACGCGCATCGCCACCACAGCCCGCGTGATTTGGCCATCGCGGAGGATATCGGCCCGGAAGTTCCTGGCTTGAAATGGAAAAACTATGGCGCTGCGGCACCGCGCTTATCTCTCCATAGAATCGAGCCTGTGGGTGTATCATGAGTAATTCACTTCTCCAAGCCTTGTCAGTCCAATCAACCAAGCGGCTCGGCGATCCTTTCGATGGCTATTTTAAAAAAGGAACGAAATGGACGCCGCGTACCGATGGATTGCTCGATATAAGCAATGCCAAGCGATGGTTTGAAGTTATTGGTTGGGGTTCCCCAAATGATCTTTACACTTATCAGCAGGCTTTGGAAAGCAAATCCGGACCTCGCGTTCGGTTGGGCGGACAACAGTTTTTAATGATTTCTTCTTATGATTATCTTGGCCTCATCGGACATCCTGCCATTGAAGCCGCGGCAATCGAGGCGATTGGGGAATACGGGACCAGTACGGGAGGGGTGCGGTTGCTCGTCGGCACGACTGATTTGCACCGCCAATTTGAGAGGGAGCTGGCGGCTTACAAAGGCGCCGAAGCGGCGATGACATTTAGCTCCGGGTATATGGCCAATCTCGGCATCGTTTCCTCGCTGCTCGGTCCGGATGATCGCGTGATTATTGATGCGAAGGCCCATCGCAGCATTGTCGAGGCTTGCCGGCTGGCGCGCGTGCCGATGCAACGCTTCCACCACAACGATCCTTTTTCTTTGCAACAAAAACTGGCGAGCAAACCGTCTGGGCGCCGCACGTTGATCGTCGTCGAGGGGGTTTATTCGATGGACGGCGATATTTGCCCATTGCCGGATATTGTCGAATTGAAAAAGCAGCACGACGCCTTTTTGATGGCTTTCGGAAAGTTCGACATAAAGTCCGGTAAGCCCAGTTTGATAATCGAATAAGACTTTTCCAACTTTGAGGATCTTTTTCATGCCGTCGTTCAATCGTACTATATTTGTCTGCTTTTTCCCGGTGATTCAAGGCTTGCCACTTTTTGCCCAATCCCCGCTTGAATATTCGCTCACTTTAAAAAATCCCGCCGCGCATCTTTTGCAGGTCGATCTCACGGTTCAAGCCAATGGCAAGTCGATGGATTTCAGCTTGCCGGCGTGGGCGCCCGGCTCTTACGCCATCGCGAATTACGCCAAATACGTGCAGGAATTTTCGGCGCGCGACGCTTCCGGCAAAAAGCTCGCGTGGGAAAAAATTGACAAGCAAACCTGGCGCGTTTCCGGTTATGCCGCGCCGCAGACGCTCACCATCTCGTACCGCATTTATGCCGCGACGCTGAGCGACACCCAAAGCGAATTTAATGACGAGCACGCGCACGTTTTCGGCCCGCAGGTTTTTCTTTATCCGGTCAATATGAAAGAGCAGCCTGTTCGTCTGCTCATTCACCGTCCGAGCCGCTGGCGCATCGCCACCGGCCTCGAAGCCTTGAACGATTCTACTTTTGCCGCACGCAATTACGACGTGTTTATCGACGCGCCGTTCGAGATCGGCGAATTTGACGACGAGCGCTTTGAAGTTGCCGGCGCAAAATTTCGTCTGGTCGTGCATGGCGAGCGCGAAGCATGGCGCCGCCGCGAGCTTGCCGAAAAGCTGCAAAAGATCGCCGCCGAAGAAATCGCCATGATGGGGGGGGCGCCGCTTCACGAATATGTTTTCTGCTGGCACATCGATCGGCGCGCCGATTATTTCGGCCTCGAGCATCTAAACTCGACCTGCATCGGTATGCCGCACCGCCTCGGCGACCAAACCGCCGTCGGCGAGGAAATGCAAGATTACGAAGGGCTGACCCGCGAAGACGTCGATCTCGACTACGCCGCGCACGAGTTTTTTCATCTCTGGAACGTCAAGCGCATTCGGCCTATTGAGCTTGGCCCGTTTGATTATACGCGCGAGGTTTATACGACGAGTTTGTGGTTGATGGAAGGCGTTACCGATTACTACGCCTATCTTACACTGATTCGCTGCGGCCTGTGGTCAAAAAAAGATTGGCTGCAAAAATACGGCAACACCATCAGCCGCTATCGCCGCGCCACCGGCTGGAAATATCGCAGCGCGAGAGAGATGAGCTGGGACGCGTGGTTGTGGGCGTATGGCGAAGGCGATCAGGGCAATTTGCGCCAAACGTATTTCTCCTATTATCCCCACGGCGATCTCATCGGCTTGTGCATGGACTTGCGCATTCGTCGCGACACGAAAAATACCAAGAGCCTCGATGACGTGATGCGCGCGTTACAGGCACGTTTCGGTTATCCCAAACCCGGCTTCACCGAAGAACAATTTTGGCAAACGGTGGAAAGCGTGACCGGATTGAAATGGGATGACTTTCGACGCCGTTATATCGCTGGCCGTGAGGCATTGCCGATCGATGAGCATTTGTCTTATGCCGGTATCGTCGCGGAGACGGCTTCGGATACCAGCGCTTCTCATCTCGGCCTCGGCGTTCGCGATGAGCAAAATCACGTAATTATTAGCAGTCTCACGCCAAATTCACCGGCAGTTCAAGCCGGACTCGGTGCCGGCGACAAACTCATTGCCGTGAATAATGAAGAAATGACTTTTGAAAATTGGCAAGACTTGTTACACAAATATAAGCCCGGCACGACGATCGCGTTGCTGATTTCTCGCCGTGGCCAGGTGAAAATCATCACCGCCACGCTCGGCAAACAGCCGGCTCATGATTTTGCGCTTTCCATTAACGCAGACGCTCCGGATGAAGCGACACAGTTGCGCGAGAAGTGGTGGAAGTCATCGGTTAAATAGAAATAAATCTCATTAACGCAACATACACAAAATTTCATGTGGACCATCGCATGACCAAAACCAATGACCGCAGTGGCGCGAGGAGCACGGGCGGATGCGCTTATAATGTCATTTGCGACTTGCGCGCCATCGATCCGGATTTGCCGCTGTATGCCTTCGGTGTTATTGGCACAGCCTCCTAAAGATGCCAGCGCAGAATGCGCTTGCATCTTAAATGTACATTCGTTATTTTAAATAAAAATTAGGAGCAAACGATGCGTGATGTAACTGTTTCCCAAGACCAGATGCTACAAACGGTCTGTGAAATTTTTCAAGGCAAGCCCAAGAAATTGCCCTTGCGGCGGGCGCTTTATACCATTTATGTTCGTCACGCCATTGCTGAAGGGCGCCGGCAAGCGGATCAAGGCCAAACCATTCCACACGAAAAGGTCATGGAGGCGATGTGGAGCCAGATCAATACCGGGTTGTCTGGACGCCGGCGGCGCAATGGCGATTACAAGAAATCGTCGCGGAAATCTTAGAAACGGCGCCGTCACGCGCCATACCATTCGCTCGCAAAATTGAGCTGCTCGTCTCTCGGCTTTCATGGAGCCCCGAGCGTTGCTCGCGCACGCCTGAAAACCCCTTCTACCGTCAATTGCCGGTGAAACGCTATTGCGTCATTTTTCATATCACGGGTGACGAGGTTATTATCGATACGATTGTTTTTCCCTACCAGGTTTTTCGACCGGAACAATTGGGGAAATATTGATGTGACCAGCTATCATCGTTCATAACTTTGTTGCCGACAAAAATGAACTCTACATTTTAATGAATTTTATATGCCCCACCGCGAAGGCTTTGCTTGTGCCGGCAATTGGATCATCGACCACGTGCGGCTGATCGACCATTATCCGGGTGAAGAGGGACTCGCGTTCATTCGCGAGGAGTCGAGGAGCACGGGCAGGTGCGCTTATCATGTCATTTGCGACTTGCGCGCCCTCGATCCGGACTTGCCGCTGTATGCCATCGGCATGGCCGGCGAGGATGAGCCATAAAGAACGGCGAAAAGCTTCTTGCGATTTGCCAACAAATTTGCTAAATTAGGTCCATGACCGAGAGCACCTGTCTTTTCATTAGATCTTTTTTCTTGAATTCATCCAATTAGAGGTGTCTTATGAACTCAAAAATCGAGATTGTATTACCGGCTCCGCTTCTGTCGAAGCTTCAAAAGCTTATTAATGAGGGTTTGTTCAAAGACCTGAACGATTTCTTTGAAACGGCCGGAACCTATTATCTTGAGCGGCATACAGACGAAATGTGGGAAGATTATGTCAAGCATGAAATAAAGGCTGGCTTGCATGCCGAGTATAATTGATGCCGCCGTCGCCGATGCTGGGCCGCTGATCCATCTCGACGAGGTGGGGTGGCTTTTTGCATTGGAAACTTTCGCTGCGACCGATATCAGAAGTCCGTGCCATTCTGAACGCTCTTCCTCAACGCTCCACTCTTCATTTAAAACCAGCCTTGCTTCAACGCGTGTTAGATTCTCTTCCTGAGGAATAAAAAAGGGTCTATTTGAAAGGAAGAAAACATGCCACACCGCGAAGGCTTTGCTTGTGCCGGCAATTGGATCATCGACCACGTGCGGCTGATCGACCATTATCCGGGTGAGGAGGGACTCGCGTTCATTCGCGAAGAATCGAGGAGCACGGGCGGGTGCGCGTATAATGTCATCTGCGACTTGCGCGCCATCGATCCGGACTTGCCGCTGTACGCCATCGGCGGCGAGGATGAAGACGGGCATTTCATTTAAATTATGGAAGTCAATTTAGTAGAATTGGACTTGCATCTTAAAGGCGCATTCATTATTTTATGTGTGGGGGAAAATGTTTTTGGGCATTATAAAAGCTCGTGGTGAAATAAAATATGACCGGAAATAACTCAAAACCCTTGGCGGAAGAAATCCTTGAGACCCTATACGCAGCGAGAGATGTTTGTATTCGGTATGAGAAAAAATACAACATGCTCTCGGAGCAGTTCCATGAGTTGTATTCACAAGGACTGCTCGATGATGACGGGCTCAATCTTGACTTCGTCGATTGGGCT
Source organism: Candidatus Zhuqueibacterota bacterium (assembly GCA_022616415.1). Lineage (GTDB taxonomy): Bacteria > Zhuqueibacterota > Zhuqueibacteria > Zhuqueibacterales > Zhuqueibacteraceae > Zhuqueibacter. The sequence goes on from JAKEEU010000056.1 coordinate 96,601, forward strand.
GGGTCTTACAAGACCGTTCTTGACTGTCAACGTGAATACAATGGTCGGGTCCGAGAATTTACCATTGCGGAAAAATTAGCCCATCTGAAAGCGCATGCCATGGTCGCTTGACAACTACGAGGAATTTGTCTATCGGATTCGCGACTTCTCCCCTCACATTCTCTTTAGTACGCTGGTTTTGCAGCGCCGTAAGCATGTTCCACCAGATATAAAACATCACCGTATTCCAGCGCCGGGGCTCGCTTTTAACGAGCCGAAGCTGCCGTTTTTGATTCAAGAAATAGAAACTCTCTTCATTGCCCCATCACGAGGTTGACGCCCATGCCCCACCGCGAAGGCTTTGCTTGTGCCGGCAATTGGATCATCGACCATGTGCGGCTGATCGACCATTATCCTGGGGAGGAGGGACTCGCGTTCATTCGCGAAGAGTCGAGAAGCACGGGCGGATGCGCTTATAATGTCATTTGCGACTTGCGCGCCATCGATCCGGATTTGCCGCTGTATGCCATCGGCGTGGTCGGCGAGGATGAAGACGGCCATTTCATTCTCGATGATTGCCACAAGCGTGATATTGATACGTTCCAACTCGTGGCAACGAGTGAAGCGCCGACGGCGCACACCGAGGTGATGTTCTCGCAGGCGAGCAACCGGCGCACGTTTTTTTATAATCCCGGCGCCAATAATTTGCTAGACGTGGCGCATTTTGATTTCGACCACTGCCTGGCAAAATGGCTGCACCTCGGCTATCTGCTGCTGTTGGAAAAGCTCGATCAGCCCGACCCGCAATTTGGCACGCACGCCGGACGGGTATTGCAGATGGCGAAAGCAGCCGGACTCATCACCTCCGTGGATCTGGTCACGGCTGAGAGCGACGCCTATCAGCGCGTCGTCGTGCCGGTTCTGCCGCAGGTCGATTATTTTATCATCAACGAAATTGAAGCCGAGCGCACCACAGGCATAAAAACCCGTTCCGATGGCGCTTTATTGAAAGACGGCGTCGAGTCGGCAGCAACGCGGTTATTGGCGCTTGGCGTTAATCGCGGCGTGGTCATTCATTTTCCGGAAGGAGGCTTCGCCGCGCTCAAAGATGACTCTAAATTTTGGCAGGGCGCTCTCGCCTTGCCGCCGGACAAGATTCGCAATACGACCGGCGCGGGCGACGCATTTTGTGCCGGTTTTCTATATGGCGGCTATCACGAGTGGCCGGTGCAACAGTGCTTGGAAATGGGCGTCTGTTGTGCTGCGGGCAATATTGGTGTTGCGGCTTCCAGCGGGGGGATGGCGGTCAAGGAGGCGAATTTTGCGCTTTTGCAGAAGCATGCTTGCCGTATGTAAGGTTGCGGCAAATTGCCGCGTTACGATTTGAATTAAAGACCGGCGGTCTATGCTACGTTCTGTGCGACTTCCGCGACGGAGGCCTTTGGCTGTATATTATTACGTTTGCGCTCACTATGTTCAAGCGGATATACGGCGAATTTTCAGATGGTCAAAATTCGACTAGCAACAGAGAATTCTCTTGACAAAAATGAAAGTAAATCGTAACTTTGATATGTCGGTGGATGATTTTCGGCCATTACGGGAAGATGGTGATGAGATGAAAGACGAATGGTCTCGCCGTTGAGTCGTTTAATTCCAAAGTTGCATGCTTGATCACTTGAGCTTCAAGATTAACCGTTGGGGAAGTTTGGGAAATCAGATCTTTCCATATTCATTCAGGGCTGTCGGGCCGGAGCCGGCGTTACATGTTCTGATGCCATCATTTTTCCCTTTCTTGTTTTTGACTTCTCCCTCGCTGTGGACTGGCTTCGCTTTATTTCAACAAGATAAAGGAAAAGCGGGTATTCCATCCCCAAAAATTCGTCAGCGCGCCGGCGTTTGTCAGGTGATCGCCGTTTTACGTTTAAGCCGAAGATGAAACTCGATTCAATGCACTGCAGCATGAACTGAAACAAACTCATGGTAACGGAATTGGCAGTTAAACCGGCATTTCCCAATCTTGCCGTTGGAGAAATGCCGAGAAAAAATAAAATTTTGGTGGTCGATGATGTGCCGGTTAATGTGCAGCTTTTGACGACCTATTTGACCTCAGTTGGCTATGAAGTTGTGACGGCGCGTGATGGACAGGAGGCGCTTGATCAGGTGGCGGCAACGCTGCCGGATTTGATTTTGCTCGATGTGATGATGCCGAAGCTGAACGGCTTCGAGGTCTGCGAGCGTTTGAAATCCGACCCCACCACCCGCATCATTCCGGTGATCATGGTCACGGCGCTGAACGAAATCGAAGATAAAATCAAAGCGACGGAATCCGGCGCGGACGACTTTGTCAGCAAGCCGTTCAACAAGCTGGAGCTGCTGACGCGCGTGAAGTCGCTGTTGCGCATCAAGCAACTGCACGACGAGCTGAGCGCGAAAGTGCGCGAGCTGGAGCTGGCGAGAGAACGCTTGCGGCAGTTGGCCATCACCGACGGCTTGACCGGTTTGTACAATCACCGCTATTTTAAAGAGCACCTCGAACAGGAGCTTTATCGTGCCAGCCGGCACCAGTCGCGGGTATCGGTGGTGATGGTCGATATCGATCACTTCAAAAAATTCAATGACACGTATGGCCATCCGGCCGGCGATGCGATTTTGCGCGCTATCGCCATGTTGTTGAAAGAAAATATTCGCAAGATCGACCTGGCGGCGCGTTACGGCGGCGAGGAGTTTTGCTTGGTGTTGGTGGAAACCCCCAAAGCTGCGGCCATCGTTGTGGCCGAAAAGGTGCGCCGGTTGGTGGAAGCGCATCTCTTCGACCTTTTGCGAGACGGGCAATTGTTTCCTGCAACGGCGACGAACCAGCCGAGCGATGGGAGATTCTCCCAATCTTCGGCTGGGGAGGAGAAGAACCATAACTCCGGAACGGAAGTCGTTGTGGCTGCGGAGCCATGGCAGGAAACTCACGTGATGCCGAGGAATAATTTGCGCGAAAAATTTCACACCACGATCAGCATGGGCATCGCCACATTTCCGGACGACGCGGTGGAACTGAGCCAGCTCATCGAGGTGGCTGATCAGCGTTTGTACAAGGCAAAAAAACAAGGACGCAACCAGGTGGTCATGGAGTAGGAACGTCATGCCCAAGTCAAAATCGTTGTGGGCTGTGGAGGTCGGGTTGTGAAGGCCGTGAATCAGGAAATCTATGATTGATTTTCTCTTTTTCATGCGGAAAACGATTTTCCGCAAAGTTTTCGTCATCACGTGGCTGGTGGCGCTGGTCCCGTTGTTTGTGCTCTGGCTTTATCTCATGAACGAGTTCCAGGGATTTCAGGCGACCGGCCAAACGGCGGTGGTCTTTTATGCGTTTTTAGTTTTGGCCACGCTGTTGGCAATCATCGGCACGTATTTTCTTTCCAAGCGCATCAGCCTTCCCATCACCCACTTCACCCGCACGGCGACCGAGATCGCGCGCGGCAATTTCAACGAGCGCGTCATCGTCGAATCGCAAGATGAGCTTGGGCGGTTGGCAAAAATTTTCAATTATATGACGGAAGAGCTCCATCGCCTGCGCAAGATGGATTTGAACCGCATCATCAACGAGAAAAAGAAAAACGACACCATCATCAAAAACATTGCCGACGGCGTCATCGTCACCGACCCCAACAACCGCATTCTCGTGATGAACTCGGTGATGGAATCCTGGTTTGGCATTCACGAAAAGGAGTGCCTCGGCAAGCCGCTGGAGCAGTGCATTTCCAACAACACGCTGCTGCAGTTCATCCGCCACGTATTGCAAAACGACGCCACAAAAAACACGCCGACCACCGAAATCGTCATCAAATCCACCAAAACCTGGCGGGACATTTTTCTGCAAGCGCATGCGGCGCGGGTGAACAACGAGCAAAACGAGCTGATCGGCATCGTCACCATTTTGCGCGACATCACGCGCGAAAAAGAGATCGACCGCATGAAAACCGAGCTGGTGTCGATGGTGGCGCACGAGCTCCGCTCGCCGCTCACCTCGATCTCCGGCTTCAGTGAGCTGCTGCTCGATCCGACAGTCAATCGCGAGCAATCGGAAGAATATGCGACGATCATTCTCAAGGAATCCAACCGGCTTAGTGATCTTATCAACAAATTCCTCGACATCTCGAAAATCGAGGCGGGAAAAAGCCAGGCCAAAAAGGCGCCGATGCAAATCCGCGACGTGGTCGACAAGGTGCTGGACGTGAATCTCCACCAGGCGGAAAAGAAAGGCATCGTCGTCAGCGTCAAGGTTTCGCCGAATTTGCCGTTGGTGCTCGGCGACCCCGACATGCTGGAACAGGTGGTTCTTAATTTGTTCACTAACGCCGTTAAATACAGCCCGGAAAATACGGCCATTGAAATTCGCCTGAAAGAGCGCGAGAGCGAAGTGTTGATCGAAGTCGAGGACAACGGGTACGGCATTTCCGAGAAATCGCAGCAAAGGTTGTTTGAAAAATTCTATCGGGTGACGGACAACGAAAAAGTGCGCGAGATCACCGGCACCGGGCTTGGCCTGGCGCTGGTAAAAGAGATCGTCGAGATTCACGGCGGCTCGATTGCCGTTCAGAGCAAGCTTGGGGACGGCTCGACGTTTTCGTTTACGATTCCCAAATACTCCGGCCGTTTTCACGAAATGGAATTTGATGAGGTCGAAGTCGATATGGTCTCCGGCGCGTACTAAAATGCTCGCCGGTTGGCCCGTTTGCCAGTTAATCGGTGAAGGATTTTTCGGCAGTTTCAACCGGCTAACGGGCAAACCAGCAAACCAGCTAACCTTACGAAGGGATGCTTGTGGAATCGAGGAAAGTTCTGCTCAAGGATTCCTTGTGGGCGCTGCCGGTGCGGATCAAGAAACTTCTGGTTGCACCGGTTCAGCGTCGCGGCAAAGGGATGGCAGTGGCGGCGAGGCACGATGGCGATCGGCGAGAGGAAGAGCGCGCCTCGATTTCCCGCTCGAAAACTAAAATCGCGCCGAAAAAGTCGCCCTGGCAACGGCGCCGCCGGTTTCGCGCGCGCTTGTCCGAGGCCCAAAAGCACGCGCGGCAGCTCGAGGCGCTCAATCGCCTGCAGGCCGAATTTATCGCCAACGTCAGCCATGAGCTGCGCACGCCGCTCAACGGCATTCTCGGCTATGCCGAGCTTTTGCGCGATGGCATGTACGGCCAATTGGCGCCGGCGCAGCAGGAGGTGGTTGAACACATTCGCGCTTGCGGCAATCACCTGCTCGACTTGGTCAACGAAATTCTCGATCTCTCGCGCTTGCAGCAGCACCAAATGCAGCTCGAGATCTCGACGATTGCGCCGGTGGAATTGATTGAGGCCGCGGCTGCGGCGGTAGATCCGCTCGCCCGGCAGCGGCGCTTGAATTTGGTTACCCGCTGCGAGCCGGACCTGCCGCTTTTGCGGGTGGATTTTCGCCGGCTGTATCAAGTGTTGTTGAACTTGCTCAGCAATGCCATTAAATTCACGAAGGAGGGAACGGTGGAAATCGGCGCGCGCCGCGAGAGCAACGGCATTCGTTTTCACGTGAAAGACACCGGCATCGGCATCGCGCCGGAATTTGCGCGTTACGTCTTCAAGGAATTTCACCAGCTTGCCCCGGTTTTTTCGCTGCAAAGAAACGAGCGATCAGCCGCCCCACTAAAGGGTGAACCACCGGATGGCGTTGCCCGACCGTTTGGCGGCGTGGGCCTGGGACTCAGTCTCTCAAAACGCTTGGTCGAATTGCACGGCGGCAAAATCGCCTACGCGACCAAGGAGAACGAGGGGACGGAGTTTTATTTTCATATTCCGATTGCCTGAGCCGGTAAGATATTAACCGCTAATAAACGCGAATAAAGGGAAAGTTGAGTGGTGGACAATTACGACAATATCCGTTCCTCTGATGCCTCAACGCCGGCGGCCGACAAGCCGGCGAAACGGCTCAAAAGCCCGGCGGGGCTTTTGGGGTCGGCTGTCGAGCTGTCCAAAGACGAGCCGGCCACGGAGGAACTCGTCGTCGACGAGGCCGGATTGTTTCCGGAATCGCCCAAGCCAAAGCGCGACAAGAAAACCATTCTCGTCATCGACGACGACGCCGACCAGCGCGAGATCACCCAAAAAATTCTCACCGGCGCCGGATACGATTTTCTCGAAGCTGCAAATGGCGAAGGCGGGCTCCGCCTGCTCCTGGAAAAGAAGCCGGATTTGGTGCTGCTCGATTACGTCATGCCGCACTTGAGCGGCGCCGAGGTGCTGCAGGAATTGGCGAGCAACCCGCTTTATCGCAGCGTCAACGAAACGCCGGTGATCATGCTGACGGCGAAGATGCGGCAGGACGTCAATTACACGCGGCTCTTTCAGTTGGGGCTCAGCATGTATCTGGAAAAGCCGTTTGCCAGCCGCGAGCTGGTCAACGTCATCGACAATGTTTTTATCTTGCACGACCTGCGCCAGCGCAACCGCGAGTTGGAGCAGCGCATCAAGCGCACCGAATACAAGTATCAGGATCTCATTGAAAACGCCAGCGATCTGATCTTTACGCTCAACACCCACGGTCAGTTTGTTTTCATCAATCGCCGCCTCTCCGTGCTCACCGGCTATCTGCGCGAAGCCTGGAAAGACCGGAATTTTGCCGATATGGTTTTGCCGGAAGACCGCGCCAGCGCCGAGATCAATTTTCGCAACACCCTCAAAGGCAAGTCGCGCATTTTCGAGATGCGCATCCGCGCGCAGACCGGCAAGATCATTTATCTTTCCACCAACATCAACCCCATCTTCGACCGCGGCGAAGTCGTCGGCTGCGTCGGCATTGCGCGCGACGTGACCCAGCGCAAGAAGCTCGAACAGGAAATCACCGAACTGAAAAATTTCAACGAGAGCATCATTCAAAGCATCGGCTCCGGCCTGATGACCGTCGATCTCGAGCGCCGGATCACTTCGTTCAACCAAGCCGCGGAAGAAGTGCTCGGCTGGCGCGCCTACGAGGTGGTGGGCCGCTACCTCGACGAGATTTTTTCGCCGGAAGAACGCCAGCGCCTGCTGACTTCGAACAGCTTGGAATTTGCCAACACCATTGCCTCCTCAACTCATCATAATAAAACTGACGCCGATCTCAAGCCTTCATTATCGACCTGGAACCCAAAGACCTCGGACCTTAAGATTTCGGACTTCAAGGCCTCGGACTTTAAGACTTCGGACACAAAAGCTTCGGACGACTTGGAAACCGGCGGATTGCCAAACCGCGAAATGGAGATCAAACGCAAAGACGGGAAAACCATTCACGTCGGCTTTTCGGTGACGTCTCGCATCGACAACCACAATCAACGCGTAGGAACGATCATTTCATTTCGTGACATTTCGCTGATCAAGCAGATGCAGGCCGAGGTGTTGCGCATGGATCGTCTGGCCTCGTTGGGCGTTCTCGCCAGCGGCATTGCGCACGAAATCCGCAACCCGCTGGCCGGCATCAAAACCGTGGCGCAAACGCTCGAAGAAGACATCGATCCCAACGACAACCGGCGTGAATACGTGGCGCGGATCATCCGCCAGGTGAATCGGATGGACGATCTGTTGAAAACGCTGTTTTCGTATGCCCGGCCAAAATCGCCGGTGCCGAGCAAGTGCCGCTTGCAGGATATCGTCAGCGAAGTCAAAGCGCTCATGCAGCAACGCTTCGAAAAGAGCGGCATCGAGTTTGTCGAAAATTACGCGCACGACTTGCCGCCGGCTTACGTCGATTTCCAGCAGATTCAACAGGTGTTCTTCAACCTGTTTCTCAATGCCATCGACGCCATGCCGGCCGGCGGCAAATTGATGGTCGTGGCACGTCCCCTATTGACGACGTTGCCACGCGTCGACCGCCGCCGGCGCCACGCCTCGCCAAACAAGCGCACGTGGCATTCCGAAGTTTGCGTGATCGACACCGGCGAAGGCATCCCCCCGGAAAATTTGCAAGCCATCTTCGACCCGTTTTTTACAACCAAGCCGCAAGGCTCGGGTTTGGGATTGTCGATCGTTTACCGCATTATCGAGGAGCATCATGGCGACATCCACGTTCAGAGTGAGGTGGGGAAGGGGACGACGTTTGCCATGCTGCTGCCGATCGAGGAATAAGCTAACATTATCCGGGTGATTCGCGAAACCCGGATACTAGAAGCTTTCTTTTAAATTCTTTCATGTGTGATTGATGGAGTTGAGCCGTGAATAAAGCCACCTTGCTCATTGTCGAAGACAATGCCGATTTGTGCCAAACGCTGGCGGAGATTTTTCGCAAGAACGGGCACAAGGTGCATACCGCTCTTTCCGGCGCCGAAGCGCAGAGAATTTTGAAAGCAGAGCTGATCGATCTCGTTTTGCTCGATCTGCGCCTGCCTGACATGAGCGGCATCAAAGTGCTCGAATTTGTCAAAGAAGTCGATCCGGACATCATGGTAATTATGATCACGGCGGTGGCCAACGATCCGCGCCCGGCCGTGGAAGCGATGAAAGCCGGCGCTTACGATTATTTGACCAAGCCGTTCGAATTGGACGAAGTAAAGCTCGTAGTGGCAAAGGCGCTCGAGACCGCCGGCCTCAAGCGCGAAGTCTCCCGCCTAAAGCAGCAGCAACATGGAAAATTTCCGGATGAAGAATTGTTCGGCAACAGCCAGGTGATGCAGGAAGTCAAGAACCTGATCAAGATCGTCAGCGAAACGCCGCGAACTTCGGTGTTGATTCAAGGCGAGAGCGGCACCGGCAAAGAGTTGGTCGCCAATTCGATTCACAAATGGAGCGCCCGTGCCGACAAGCCGTTTGTTCCGATTAATTGCAGCGCCATTCCCGAGAATCTGCTGGAATCGGAATTGTTCGGCCACGAGAAGGGCGCGTTCACGGACGCCAAAGGCCTGAAGAAAGGAATGTTCGAACTGGCCAACATGGGCACCATTTTTCTCGACGAGATGGCGAGTTTGCGTTTGTCGCTGCAGCCGAAGATTCTTCGAGTTTTGGAAACGCAGACGTTTCGGCGCATCGGCGGCACGGTCGATATTCAAATCGACGTGCGCGTGATTGCCGCCACCAACCGTGATTTGCAGGTGATGGTGCAGCAAGGCGAGTTTCGCGAAGATCTTTATTATCGCTTGAAAGTCATGGTCATCAGCCTGCCGCCGTTGCGCGAGCGCATCGAAGATATTCTGCCGCTGGCCGCGATCTTTATCGAGAAAAACAACAAAGAATTCAACAAGAACATCGTCGGCCTCAGCGAGGAAACCCAGGCGCTGCTCCTGAAATATCGTTGGCCCGGCAACGTGCGCGAGCTGAAGAACGTCATCGAGCGCGCCGTGATTCTCTGCCAGGGCGGTTATCTGCTGCCCGAGCATTTGCCGCTCGAGCTGCGCAGCGAGAAGAGCGCCGGTGCCGTTTTTCCGCTGGCGAACACCGGCAATGGTAATCTGGCGCCAGCCGATCTCTCGCTCGACGAAATGGAAAAGCGCCACATTCAGGCGGTGCTGTTGCAGCACAACGGCAACAAATCCAAAACCTCGCGCGCGCTCAATATTTCGCGCTCGACGCTGCGGGAGAAAATGAAGCTGTATGGGATTGCGGGATAGGGCAAAATAAACTTAAGGAGATAAAATTATGTCTCAACGCGTTCTTATCGACTTGGAACTGCCCGCTGACCTGGATAAATTTAAATTACCCAGAGCGGTTGATGAGCGACTGCAAGCTTTGCTGGATCGCCAAGATCGGGGCGAAACGCTTACTCCTGTTGAGCGTATGGAAGCGGAAGGTTTGGTGAATTTGGCTGAACTTCTTTCTTTGTTGCGTATACGTGTACAAAGTGCAGCACAACCAACGTCACACTGACGAGATGAGTTATATTCCAGCCAGTTTAAAACAGTTTGTGATATTAAGAGCGGTTTCACGGTGCGAATATTGTCGACTGCCACAAGAAGGGCAAGAAGCCACCTTCCATACTGACCATATAGTTCCTGTGGCTGCCGGGGGCGAAACTGTTGCAGAAAATTTAGCTTTGGCATGCGTGTCTTGTTCACTGCGCAAAGGGGCACGCCAGACGGCGAATGATCCACAAAGCGGAAAAGAAGTTGTTCTTTACAACCCTCGAATTGATGAGTGGTACGAGCACTTTAAATGGAATGGGACTTATCTCATTGGCTTAACTGCGAGCGGACGAGCAACAATTGAGGCATTGGATATGAATCGACCGCTGATACTGGCCATCCGACGGGCAGAAGCCCAAATTGGCCGCCTTCCTCCATTTGAAGAGTATGTTTGATAGCAAACTTTTTGCATTCATGGCGTATAGCTCACCCCCCTGCTATACGCCATGAGCTCATTATATTCAACGGGCGCGGCGCCGCACCTCCGTAGGCGAACACCGCGCCAGCACTTTCTTCAAAACTTGTTGCACTCCCCGTACCCTACCGAGCTTCGATCAGAGTTAAAATCCCTGTCCCGACTTTCCTTGCGTTTTCATCAAGGAAAGCCGGGACGATTTACCGCTTGCGGATCGAGCGGACCCGCCGTGTGCAATATCAAAATCCAACCAGCCCCGATTTTGCTTTTGTAATTTTACAAGGAAGATCGGGGCGACAAGCAACCAGCAACCAGCATCTAATTCACCCAAGACAAACCGGCCACGTAGCAAGACGAAATTTCCAGCCGTTGCTTGAGCTGTGCCAGCCGGTCTTCAAAAAGCTCATGGCCGTCCGCTGCGTTCTGCGACGGCAACTGATGATTGAGTTGATTCGACTGAACCCGGCGTAAGCCGCGCCGCTCCAACGCCGAGATAAAAGGCGTGGCATTGCACGCTTCCACCACGATTGACTTATCCGGCCTGAGCGTCATGTAACAACACTTGTCGGCATTTTGCGCCGTCACCTCGATCGCCTGCCGGCAGTTGAGCACGTCGGCAAATTCCGCCAGGCTCGTTTGTAATTGCCGCGCTTCGAGCGGCGGTGTGAATGAGAGCATCTGCAACGGCTTCTCGAAAGGCAGTTTTTCGTCGAGCACCAAGACAATCTTCTCGCCCAGTTTTTCCACGAGATCGAGAAAGACTTCCGGCAGCGTTTCCGGCGTTGCCGTAATCATCAGCGCCGAGCGTTGACTGCCCCGGCGCAAGTCATGGTTGACGGTGTATACGCCGGGCATTGGCGAGATCGGCTCATCTTCTTTAGCGTCCGCAGTGGTTGGCGAAGAATATGCTTTGGACGCACCGAACACCTCGGTACGGCGCTGAAATTGTCTGACGATCCAATAAATGAACCATCCGATGGCCACGACAGAAAGCAATGAAGTCATAATGGCACAACGAAATTTTTAGAGCACAGTAAGCCTAATTGGCTTGGGAAGAAGAAGCGGCGAAAATTCTGAACGACGATAAAACAGTTATCCGGCAACGCTTGGCTCGCCGGCCTTCGGCAAGCAATCTTCGTTCGCTATTGTTTCGGAACCAGCACTGGTTTGACGCCCCAACCGCTGCACGATCAAGATGACAACTTCCACGAGGCGTTTTGCCACAAAAAGCATGACGACGAAAAGCAGGAAATGGGAGAACATTTTGGCACTCCGGGTTAGATGAGCAGCGTCGATTTAATTAATTGATTCGCTGCGAGCTTCCCGAAAGCCAAATTGCCAAAAATGATGCTTTAAAAACTTGGTAGCAGATAGCCCAAGAAAACTGGAGTTTGCTTTGGCAAAAAAAGGCCGTTCGAGTTGTTCGTCAGCCGAGTCGTCAATGTGCAGCGGGTTTGGGTCTGGGAGATTGGGCCAGGTCAGAATCGTGGCATGAGGCGCAAAATAAAAAACCCGCTGCCGGAAACCAGTCAGCGGGTTGGAGGGGCAAGATCAAGGAGTCGTGTTTATCCCACCGCTGCAGAGGTTTCCAGACGGACCTCGTCTCCGAGGCCGTTTGTACCGGCGTCAATGCGCTCTGACATCCAGCGCACCTGTGGGTACAGTCTAAACTTTGCGTTACTCACTGGAATCCTCCTGTTTTGGGTTATAAGTTTTTGTGAATGCCAAACAGATCTAATTATTTGGCAATATAACAAAATTATTTTTCTGTGTCAAGAGTTTTTTTAAAAATGTTTTTTGAAACGGTGTTTTTAAAAGATGCGGCCGGCGCGCCCCCCATGATCAACCCCCATATCCCCAATGCCCTCCAAACCCCGTGTGACCGCGCCCCGCATTTCCCCATTAAGAAGTTCCCCCACAGCCCCCATTGCCCAATGCCAACCCCTTATGAAGAAATGAAGAGAATTTCGCATCGTCAATTTCCCCTTTTGACGTTTCCCCTTTGGACGTTTTATTCATTTATCTACTTGGTATACTTTTATTAAAAAACCTGGAGTGTTTTTTGAGAAAATTTTCTTGCAGAGTGAAATCGAACGAGTTATCTTATATGCCCAAAGGCGACAGTTGGGCTTGTGCAGGCGAGATATTTTCAAAATAGCGGAATCTAAAGAAGCACAAGTTCGACTTTACTAAAGCCCGGAGAAAATATGACGACGCTTACCCCAACCGCACGGCGCGACCGTGACCGTCAAAAAGACCTCGACCGCCGCCAACTGCACGGCTTCGGCTATGCACAGCAGCTTTTTCGCGACATGGGCGGCTTCTCCAATTTCGCCATTTCCTTTTCGATCATTTCCATTTTGACCGGCGCGGTGACGTTGTACGGCTACGGCTTGAACGCCGGCGGGCCGCTGGTGATGACCTTGGGGTGGCCTTTGGTGACTGTATTTACACTTTCCGTCGCTGCTGGGTTGGCGCAACTCGCTTCCGCGTTTCCCACCGCCGGGGCGATGTATCATTGGGCCTCGATTCTCGGCGGGCCGGGATGGGGTTGGTTTACGGCATGGTTCAACTTCACCGGGCAGTTTGCAATTCTCGCCGGCATTTCATTCGGCTGCGCCGAGTTCATGACGCCGCTGCTTGGGTTGGAACCGACGTACACGAACAAGCTCTTGGTTTACACCGGTATTCTGTTCTCGCAGGGCATTCTCAACCATATCGGCATTCGGCTGGTGGCGCGCCTCAATGATTTTTCCGCTTGGTATCATATCTTCGGTGGAGCGCTTCTGGTCGGCGCCTTATTTTTTCTGGCGCAAAAACAACCAGCTTCGTTTCTGCTCAAATCCGATTTCACCACTTTTGAATATCCCTATTGGTGGGCGTTTCTGCTCGGCCTTTTGCAAGCGCAATGGACGTATACCGGCTACGATGCTTCGGCGCACATCACCGAAGAGACCGTCGATCCCTCGCGCAATGCGCCGTGGGGATTGTTCAACGCCGTGGCAGTCAGCGCCATTTTCGGTTACATCATGCTGTTGATGGTGACGCTGAGCATTCAGGATTTGCCGGTTGCCGCTGCCGCCGGCAATCCGTTCATTCACATTATCGAAACGGCGTTGGGCACGACGTTCGGCCGGATGATGCTGTGGATGGTAACGCTGGCGATGTGGTTCTGCGGCCTGTCGAGCGTCACCTCCAATTCGCGGATGATTTTTGCCTTCGCGCGCGATCGCGGCATGCCGGCTTCGCAAATCTGGTCGCGCATTTCCATCAAACACCGTTCGCCGGCGCCGGCGATCTGGCTGGCTGTCGGCGTCGCCTTTCTCATTGCGGTGTACTCGCGCGCCTATTCCGTGATCGTCTCCATCAGCACCATCGGACTTTATGTCTCTTACGGTATTCCGATTTTGCTCGGTCTGTTTGCGCAACGCAGCGGCAAGTGGAACCATCGCGGGCCGTGGCATCTCGGCAGGTGGAGCATGGCCAATGCGGTGATCGCTATTTTATGGATTGCGTTTATCACCGTGCTCTTCGTCGCGCCGCCGAACCAGCTCACCGGCTACACTTTTGCCGGGCTGGCGGTGATTTTGGCGATTTATTACCTCGTCGATGTGCGGCATTGGTTCCGCGGTCCGCAGCGGATGGGCACGGAGGAGGAGTTGTTGGAGCTGGAAGAAGAATTGGAGAAAAAATAAAAAGGCGAAAGCGCCGGCACTTTCGCCTTTTGTCAGAAAGCTACTGAATGAGAATCATTTTTTTCGTCAGCACCAAGCCTTGCGCCTCAAGCCGGTACAGATAGACGCCGCTGCCGACGCGCCTGCCGAAATTGTCCCTTCCATCCCATTGCGCCGCGGCGGAACCAGCCGGCTTCTCCTCGTCAACCAGCGTTCGCACTTCCTGGCCGAGAAGCGTGAGAACCTTCAACCCGACTCTGCCGGCTTGGGGGATTTCGTAACTAATCTTTGTCGCCGGATTAAACGGGTTGGGGTGATTTTGATGGAGCGCAAACGTTGAAGGCCCCGTCGAGCCATGATCAGCCACACCGAGGGTCGGTGTCGTGATAAATTGATAATTCGCCGGAATGAGGAATTCCAGCAGCAGTTGGGTTTGATTGGCATTGAGCATTTGAAAGCGGGCTTGATCGACGGCCAGATTGCCGGAAGTAATGGTGAAAAACCCGCTGCCATTGCCGCTGCCGACGGGATAAATCGGAGAGCCGTGTGCGGCGTAATTCGGGCTTAACGCGCCGCCGGTAAACGGGCGGGCAAAAATTCGTGCGCCTCCGGACGCGGTCGTTGAATACTGAAACGTCAGATCGATATTCGTATTCGAGGTTAAAAATGCCGGCGAAGACGGCGAGAACTGAATATTGGTAACCGCGTGCGCCGCGAAACGATAATTCACCGGCAGGAAAAATTCCAGCAGCAGTTGGGTTTGATTGGCGTCGAACATTTGAAAGCGGAGCCGCTCGACGGCGACGTTGCCGGCGGTGATGGTAAAAAAGCCGGTGCCGCTGCCGGTTCCAGTGGCATAAAGCGGCGAGCCGTGCGCGGCGTAATTCGGCGTCAGCGCCCCGCCGGTAAACGGACGCACAAAAATCCGCACCCCGCCGGGCGTGCTCGTCGTGTAATCAAAGGTGAGATTGACGTTCTGATTGAAGAGCATGGAGGCCGGTGAGGGCGGCGTGATTTGAATGTTGGTGATGGCGTGCGCCGCAAAGCGATAATTTACCGGAATGAAAAATTCCAGCAGCAGTTGGGTTTGATTGGCGTCGTACATCTGAACGCGAAGCTGGTCGACTACAACGTTGCCGGCGGTGATGGTAAAAAAGCCGGTGCCGTTGCCGGTTCCGGTGGCATAGAGCGGCGAGCCGTGCGCGGCGTAATTCGGCGTCAGCGCCCCGCCGGTAAACGGACGCACAAAAATCCGCACCCCGCCGGGTGAGTTCGTCACGTAATTAAAGCTGACATTGACATTCTGGTTGAACACCAAGCCGGCCGGCGAAGACGGCGATACCACAATATTGGTGACGGCATGTGAGGAAAAGCGATAATTCACCGGCACGAAAAACTCCATAATCAACTGGGTCTGATTGGCGTTGAAAACTTGAAAGCGCAGTTGATCGACGACGGCGTTTCCGGTGGTAATCGTAAAAAAGCCGGTGCCATTGCCGGTTCCGGTGGGATATAGCGGCGAGGCGTGTGCGGCATAATTTGGCGTCAGCGTACCGGCAGTAAACGGACGCACGAAAATACGCACCCCGCCGGTGGCGTTCGTCATATAGTCAAACGTGATGTTGACATTTTGATTCGACGCCAAAGAGGCCGGCGACGGCGGGGAAAACTGAATGTTGGAAATGTAATCGCTGATTCCCGTTCCGGTGAGCATCAGCATCCAGGCGGCCAAAAACGATACGGCCAGTCTCGATTTTTTCATGATCATTACTCCTGTAAGATAGGTCCGAGTGTGGCAACTTTGCGGGAATTATAAAAAAAGAGTGCCACCAACGGCCGTGCCGGTGCCCGGCCGTTCTAATTATATAGGCGCAAAAGCCGCTAAATGCATCCCGCGATAGTATAAAAATTTTTGCCTCGAGGCGTGATGGGAAGCCGGAGATTGGTGGAGACAAGATGGGGTAGGTGGGGCTTTTTGCCGCAAATCAATGACGTGCGGCCTTGGTGCCGGGAACTGCAGCAAATAAAATGGATTATTGCGTTAATTGGTTTTACATTAATTCAACAATCATTACATTTTTCCCCGCCACTTGTCCAATTCCCGTCGTGATTTTTTGGTCGGACGGCCTTTCATTTCGCGCTGGCGCCGGCGGTCTGCGGCGGCCTGGTATTTCATCATCTCGATAATATCCGGAGGCAAATCCGGCGTCTTCTCGTCATAGACCAGCTTGGCGTCTTTCGCCGAGAGCCCGCGCGTGGGAAGCTCCTTAATGGTGAGTGTGCGGTAGAGATTCTCAACTTTGACGACGATTTCGTCCCCAGCTTTTACGATCTTTGAAGATTTGGCCTCATAGCCATTGAGCTTGACGCGGCCCAAATCACAGGCGCGCGAGGCCTCCTCGCGGCTTTTGAAAATGCGCGCCATTTTTAGCCATTTGTCGATTCGCATGCAGAAAAGATAAGCGATTGCAAGCGATCATGCAAGTGAATTTGGTTAAAAGATGGCTTTTGCAAAATAACGAATTTTTTAAAATTTTCATTGAAAATTATACTTATTAATGATAAAATTAGTTAAATTCCCAACGTAATCGACTCATGACGTGGCGTTTTATGCCGTCTTTAAAAACCCTCATTGTCGACGACGAATGGCTGGTGCGGGCGGAATTGAAAACGATGCTGGCCGACTATCCGGAGATTGCCGTGGTCGGCGAGGCCGCCAACGTCGCGCAAGCCATTCCCCTCATTCAGGATACCCGTCCTGAAGTGATTTTTCTGGATATCCAAATGCCGGGGGCCACGGGATTCGATTTGCTCGAACAGGCAGACATCGCGGCCAGGATTATTTTCATCACGGCTTACGATAAATACGCCATTCGCGCTTTCGAGGTCAATGCGCTCGATTATTTGCTGAAGCCGATCAGCAAGGAGCGCCTGGCGAAAGCCATTCAAAGATTGGGAACGAACGAGTCGGCGAGTCCGGCCGAGAAGAAAAAAGCCGCCTACGATGACGCCATCTACGTCATCATCAACGGCGCGCTCAAGTTTATCAAGCTGTCTTTGTTGAAATGTATCACCGCTGAGGGCAATTATTCCTATATCTTCTATGCCGACAAACCCCGCGCGCTCGTTTCAAAAACTTTGCAGGAATGGGAAGATCTGCTTCCGGAAAAATATTTCGTGCGCATCCATCGCTCGACCATCGTCAATTTCGCGCACGTGGAAAAAGTGAAAAAGCGCAAAAATTATTCGCAGGAGGTTTTTGTCAAGGGCATCGAAAAGCCGTTCATGATGAGCCGGCGCTATGCGGCCAAGCTGAAACATCTGATGGTTTCGTAGAATGTAAATTAAGCAAACTTTCAATTTTCCGATCTTGATGACTTATAATGACTTCTATCGACGAGAAGTTGAGTCTAACATCAACCTTAATAAAGAGTTTCTTCAATTTTCTTGGTGGCTGAATTTATGGCAGTTGATATGTTTCCATGTAGTAATTTTTTGTAACAATGCTCAAAATCACGGCGGTGATCCCGTTCTTGTTTTTTTGTTTTTTCTCTATTAAACCAGGCTGAATTTGACATGTATTTACCCCAGGTCGTTGAAGTAAATTTTTTGAAAAACAATTTTGTAAAGTTAACTTTAATTCGATATTGCAATGGCAGATGCCCGGTGTTATATATACGAACAAAAGCTATCAAAGCAGAATTTTTCATAGAGAATGCAAGAATAGCTCGCGATTCAGCCCGATTCACCCAAAGAGCAATAGGAATCAAATGACGGATAGTCCGTGGAAATTGATGGACGAGCGATGGGCAATGGCGTTATGGGGGGAGCAATTTGGCGGCAAGGGTAGAGCGCAGAATCCCGTCGTGGCGGGGTCGCAAATCTGGTATTTTGACAAAAATGGTAATCTGGCCAAGGCTCAAAGATAGCGCCGCTTCAAGACGGCTCGTTGTTCAATGCTTAGTCGTCGCCTTCAGGCAACTTTCGCTTTTGAGCCAGAGAATTTATTCTCAGGCTCGGGCGGCTTGCGCCCATTTTTCCCCGGCTCATAATCAATCCTTATTTTGGCGTGCACCCACCCATCTTCCTCATAGAGCTGAAACCCATATTGATCTTTGAACATCAATTCCAGCCTTTGTTTGAGATTTTCCAGCGAGGTTCCATGCGCTTCTTCCTTTTCGCCATCGCCTTCTACATCTGTGATCAATTTGCCGGTGTTCGAGACATCAATCGACAGAAGGCCATCATTCAGCATGATCGACACCTCGACTCGCAGCGGCGTCACGCTGGTTTGCATGCCATACTTGATCGCGTTTTCCACCAGCGGCTGGAACAGGAAAGCGGGCACAGAACATTTTTTCGCGGTTTCGTCAATGTGGAAGGAAACCGCCAAAGAATCGCGATAGCGGATTTTTTCGATGTGCAGGTAATTATCGACGGCTTTGATCTCTTCGTCCAGCGAAGCCGCGACCTTGTCGAAATTGAGCAGGGTGTAGCGAAAGAACTCCGAAAGTTCGGTGATCATCTGCCAGGCGCGTTCCTTGTCGATCAGGATCATGGAGCGGATGGAGTTGTGCGCGTTGAACAGGAAGTGCGGATTCATCTGCGAGCGCAGCAATTTCAATTGCGCCAAATTGGCCAGTGATTTGGCTTCGATCACGTTTCTTTTCTGCACCTGATAATCGTAAACGTGTTTGATGATCAAAAGCAGCAGCGCAAAACCCAGCGCCTTGAACCACCAGGTTTGCCAGAACGGCGGCGTGATCGTCACCCGGATTGCAGCGCCTTGCTTGTTCCACACGCCGTCATTGTTGGCCGCTTTGACGCGAAAGGTGTAAGTGCCGGGATTCAAATTGGTGTAGGTCGCAAAACGACGGTTGTCCACCAAATTCCAATCCTTGTCGAATCCTTCCATTTTATAAGCGTATTGATTTTGCGCGCTGATCGCATAATTCAACGCGGCAAATTCAAACGAAAAAACCGAGTGCTGATGAGAGAGCGTAATCTCGCTGGTCGCGGTGATGGATTCCTGCAAAATGCCGTCCGGCCCGTTGATTTCCACCGGCCGGTTGAAGATTTTCAAGCTGGTGATCACCACCGGCGGTACGTAATTATTTTCGCGGATGTTTTCCGGATAAAACGCCGTGACGCCGTTGATGCCGCCGAACAACATTTCGCCGTTGCGGGTTTTCAAAAAAGCATTATACCAAAATTGATTGCTCTGCAAGCCGTTCTCTTTATAATAAGTTTTGCTCTCGCCGGTTTGCGGATTGAATTTCACCAGCCCGTTGGTGCTGCTCAGCCAGAGATGCTTTTGCTCGTCCGGCAAAATGCCATAAATGATATTGCTCGGCAAGCCCTCCAGCATCGTGAATGATTTGAAAGTTTCGTCCCGGCGGTTGAAGAAAAACAAGCCGCCGCCGGTGGTGCCGATCCAAAGATTGCCGGCCTCGTCCTCAAAAATCGGCCTGATCTCAATGGTGATGATATTGTTGATGGGAAGCTGATAATGCTTGAACTCTCGCTTTTTCTTGTCCCAACAGCCCAGGCGCCCGCGGTTGGAGCCGATCCAGATTTTGCCTTGGCGATCCTGCATCAAGGCGGTGATCATGCGATAGCCGGGCGTGCCGATTTCATCAAACAAATGGATGAAGCGGCGATTGCTCTTGTCCCATCTATCCAGACCGTTTGCGAATGTGCCGGCCCAAAGCTCTCCCTCATTGTCCAGAAGCAGCGCCATCACTTCGTTTCCCGCCAGGCTGGTGTGATCGTCGGGCCGGTTTTGATAATGGAAAAACCGTTGCGATTTCCGCTCGAAAAAATTGAGCCCGCCTTGAAACGTGCCGATCCAGAGATTGCCGTCGCGATCCTCGAGCAAGGCCTTGATATTGTCGACGCTCAAGCTATGCGGGTTTTTGCCATCGTGCTCATAATAAGTAAATAATCCGGTTTTCCGGTCGAGATAATTCAACCCGCCCTCTTCGGTGCCGAACCACAAATTGCCCTGGCGATCCTCGAGAATCGCATAGACGACTTTATTGTTCAAAAAGCGGCGATCGCCGGCCTTCGCCTGATAATGCGTGAAATTGCTTTTATCCGTGTTGATGAAATTCAGCCCGTCGCGCGTTCCTATCCACAGATCGCCTTTGGCATCTTTGAAAATGCACTGCACGGAATTATGGCTCAAGCTGTAGGGATTGTCCGGATCGTGTTGATGATGGATAAACCGGTAAGTTTGCGGGTCAAACTGATAAAGGCCGCTGCGGTCACCAACCCATAAGCTGCCTCTGCCGTCGTCAAATATGGCTCTGATGGTAGCGCCTTCCGCGTCGTTCTTTTCCAAAAAAAACCGGCGAAAAGTTTTTTTCTCCCGGTCGAAAAGATTCAAGCCGCCAAAGGTGGTGCCGATCCACAAGTTGCCGCGGGAGTCTTCGTGAATGGAGCGCACGTCATTGTCGCCCAAGCTATGGGGATCGCGTGCATCATATTGAAAGCGGGTAAAGTTTTTTTCGTCGCGATGAAAAAGCCAAAGCCCGCTGTTGAGCGTCCCCACCCATAAATTATTTTGCCTGTCTTCATAAACGACATTGATGATTTTGGCTCTTGGCGGCGCATGTTCGAGAGACGGAGGAAAGTAGTTAGTCACCTTTTTATTCTGCAGATCGAAATGATCGAGGCCGTTGCTGGTGCCCAGCCACAAATTTCCCTGCCGATCCTCTATGATTGAATTGACATCCTGGCCGCTGATCCTGATTTCGGAAGAAGAATCCGGCGTGAAATGGCGAAAGCTTTCGGAGTCTCTATCGAAGAGATTAATTCCGCCGCCTTCGGTGCCGATCCAGAAATTGCCTTTGCGGTCTTGCAACACGGCGCGGATGAGCTGGGCCGACAAGCCTTGCGGATCGTTCGGCTTCCAACGGTAAACGGTAAATTCGTAGCCGTCGAATTTGTTCAAACCCTCATTCGTCCCCAACCACAGAAACCCACGATGGTCTTGAAAGATACAATTCACCTTGCTGTGGGAGAGGCCGTCTTCGATGGAAAAATGCTCGAATTTTAGACCGTTTTCCTGGGCATGAAGCGGGTGTGAAATGAAAAGCAATACGATGATGAGCAAGGGGGATATGCATCTCACAGCGCTTGTCATTTGCCTGCAAACCCGTTCTGCCCAGGATGTCATTCTGGAAGAATCTTTTTGAGCACTTAGCACAGCACCCCAATGCACGTTTTTCTTGATGCTAAAAAAGATTCCTACGGAATGACATGATGAATATGCTGAGTTGATCGGAAAGTAATTGGGTTTGTTGAGCATGGTTTTCTGCCTTTGCAGCCTGGCAATCAAAATTCTTTGGACGAGCTTTCAGTTACCAATTTAATACTTTTTGGCAAAATTTCAACAGATTTCGCCGCTCACAAGGCTATTTTGCCGCTCATACGTTTCAGCTTGCAATTTCGCGCGGGCACTCTTAAGTTACGGTCGAAATTCATAATTCATGTTTTGGATAAGCAGCCGCACAGAAATAGGATGGATTGTACACAAGGATGAAGCCACTCAGAACTCTCATCATTGATGACGAATGGCTTATTCGTTTGGAATTGCGGCGCATGTTGAGCCAGTATCCCAACATCAACGTTGTTGGGGAAGCCGCGAATCTGAACGAAGCCGTTCAAGCCGTTAAAGAGCTAAAACCTGGTCTCGTATTTTTAGACATTCAGATGCCCGGGGGATCGGGTTTTGATTTTTTGGAGCAGGTCGAGATCAATTTTAAAATCATCTTTGTAACCGCTTACACGCAGCATTTTGCCAGGGCGAAAAAATATAAAGCCATCGACTATTTGCTGAAACCGATCAGCCAAGACCGGCTGGCCAGGGCGATACAAGAATTGGTGAACAGCTCTACAGTTAAGGAAGAAATGCCATGAAAACCTTATTTTCCAAAACGACGGCTATCCTTGCAATTATTTTGATTTCGACGGCCGCCTTCGCGCAAGGCACCTTGCGCGGCGTGGTTACTGACTCGTTGACGAAGGAAGCGCTGCCGGGCGCCAACGTTTTTCTCGTTGGCACGGCTTTGGGAAGCGCCACGGATTTGGAAGGCGCTTATCGAATTGACCGCGTGCCGGAAGGGACGTACACGCTGCGGGTTTCTTACATCGGTTATCAAACCAAGACGATAAGAGTTAACATTGAAAATAATAGAGCCATTGTCGTCAATGTCAATTTGGCGTCTGATGCAATCGAATTGGGGACCGTCGTCGTCACCGGCCAGGCCGAAGGCCAAGTTGCCGCCATCAACCAGCAAATTACCTCCAATACGATCATCAACGTCGTTTCCGAGCAAAAGATTCAAGAATTACCAGATGCCAATGCAGCGGAATCGGTTGGGCGTTTGCCCGGCGTTTCCATTCGCCGCTCTGGCGGCGAAGCGAATAAAATTGTCTTGCGTGGATTGAGTGATAAGTATTCAACCTTTACGGTTGATGGTGTGAGAATCGCACCAACAGATCCGGATGCCCGAGGCGTTGATTTGAGCACGATTTCGCAAGGGTCGTTGGCGGGAATAGAGTTGTATAAAGCGCTTACACCCGACAAAGATGCGGACGCCATCGCCGGCAGCGTCAATCTCGTGACGAAAAAGGCACCATCGGAAAGGTTGCTGCGACTGGACTCCAAAGGCTCTTATAACCGGATAAACGACACTTATGGCCAATATGACTTCACAGTACGATATGGTGAGAGATTCTTCAACGAGGCGCTCGGCGTCCAAGTGAGCGGGAATCTGGAGCAGAGAGATAGAAGCAAGGAAAATATCGATCTGGATTATAACACCGGCCTTAAAAGCGGAACGGATTACGAGATTACGGAATTCAATTTGAATTATACTGACGAGTTGCGAGACCGGGGAGGCTTGAGCGTTTTGCTCGACTTGAACACTCCGGATGGCGGCTCGATTCGACTCAACAATATATATAACAAGACCAAGAGAGATTTCATCGAATTTGAAAGAAATTACCCGACCACTGGTGAAGAGTTGTTTTACAGCACCCGGGATCGACAACAACGAATTCGCACCCACACGAGTTCAATCACCGGTCAGAATTTTCTTTTCGGCCTCAATACTGATTGGGGACTTTCCTACTCAGACTCTAAATCGGATTTCCCATTCGATTTCGAGATGAGTTTTCTCGAGGCCTCCACGCCCACTTCCGGCATGCGCGGCGTTCCGCAAGACGTCCTCAAAGGACCGCCGGAGTTAATTATTCCTTATGCATACAATAATTTCTCCGCCGCGAATTTATATACCGCTTATTACCGCACGGAAGAGAGCAATGATACTGAGAGAACAGCCTTTCTCAATTTGGGGAGGAAGTACCTCTTCGGCAATTCATTTTCCGGTGAGTTTAGAATCGGCGGAAAATACCGGGACCGGACAAGAGACAGGTCTCGAGGTGAGCTGCTGTCGCCTTATTATAACACGCCATTTGCTCGATTTGTCGATTCGTCCGGCGTTATCGTTAGAAAGAACTTTGCCGGGACACGCTTTGAAGACTTGAAACTCTCCGGTGAACTTGTTCTAATGACCAACTTCTTGGATCCGGTTCCAGCGAGTCGCGATATTTATGGCAGCTATAGCCTGTATCCTCTATTTAACCGCGACGCTATTCGTGAGTGGTGGGAGTTGAACCGAAAAGGCTATTTAGAAAGCCAAGGCAGGACTGCTGAATATCGAAGAAATTTAGAGCCCGATGCTCTCTTTTATGACATTACCGAACGGGTCTCTGCCGGATATGTCATGAACACCTTCAATTTTGGACAAAAGGCAACCCTGATCGCCGGTCTTCGGGTGGAACACGAAGATAATGATTACCTTTCGCGTTTTTCCCGGGGTCCGCTTAGCGGTTTTCCGGTGCCGCAGGGTATCATCCAAGATACCTCCGCGGCTCATCAGGAGACAGTTTGGCTGCCGAACTTTCACCTTACGTTACGGCCGCTGGAGTTTCTGAACTTTCGTTTCGCAGTCTACAAGGCCTTGGCCCGCCCGGATTTTAATCATCGGCTGGCAAACGTTGTCACCAGATCTGCAAGTTTCTTTTATGCTGGAAATAGCGTTACGGTTGGGAATCCCAATCTCGAGGCCGCAAAAGCCTGGAATTATGAAATCAACACCTCGCTGTTCAATAATGAGTTAGGTTTGTTTTCGGTTTCTGTATTCTATAAAGACGTAAAGGACATGTTCCACGTCCTCAACGGAATGCCATACATGGGGCCCGCCACCCTTAATGGTGACACGCTGGATCTCAACATCGGACGGCCGTTTGAAGGCCAATATCTTTTGACTTTCCCCTACAATTCCACGCGGCCAACTCATGTCAAAGGTATCGAAGTCGAACATCAAGCGAATCTTCGCTTTCTTCCGGGGGTACTGAAAAACGTCGTACTCAGTTATAATTTCAGCTTTATTGAGTCAGAAACCTTTGTTCCGGTGTCCTTCGTCAAGCGGGATACGACCTTCGTCCCAGGTATTCCTTTTCCCATCGTTCGAACCAGTTTCGATGCGCAGGAAAGAAAGGAAAAATTGGAAGGTCAGCCGGAATTTTTTGGGAATTTTGCCCTCGGCTATGATATCGGCGGATTCTCTGCAAGAGTATCTGTTTTTCACCAGGGGAAATTCAATCAAAGCTTTTCGGTGAGCGGTAGAGGCGACGTGGTGACGGATGCTTTTACACGATGGGATTTGGCGATCAAACAACAGATTACCAAAGACATTTCTGTACTGTTGAACGTGAACAATATCACCAGCGTTGAAGAAGGCTCATCGATAGCAAATAGAGTTCAAGGCTGGGACCTTCTGAATGAAAGTGAAAAATACGGCTTAACGGCAGATCTTGGAGTGAGAGTGACGTTTTAACTACCAATCAACTAAATCAACATCATTAAGGAGGCAGAGATGAGTAAGCTCAGGTTACAAAGTTTGTTGGGGATGTTTTCACTTTTGCTGTTCCTGCCGGGTCTAATCTTCGCGCAAGGTAGTGAATTGGTGATCTCACCCGGTGCGGGGGTTTATCTGAATGAAGTCATTGATGCCGATGCCAGCCGTCCGACGGATCGGGTTTACGTCCTCAAAAGGGACGGCGTTTACTTTATGACCAATTTCCTGACCAATAACGGCTATGTATTACGCATTCGCGCCGAAGACGGCGCCGGCCAGCGCCCGGTCATTTATTTGATTAACAACCCCACAACGGGCGCTGCCACGACCCACCATTTTGAAATGGGCGAAGACGTTATCCTCGATGGTCTCATTCTGGTCGGTTTTCTTGAAGCTGATCCAAATGCGATTTCCGCTGATCCTCCCAGGTTGATTCGCACACGCGCCCCGGGTTTCGATTTAATCATTAACAACTGCATTCTGACTCAATCGCGAGGGGAACACATTCGTCTCGAGCAGGCGATGAACGTGGTGAAAATAACCAACTGCGTTTTCGCCAATATGGGGGACTTGGGATTGTCCAACTTGGGCGCCGGCAAACCCATTGACTTCAGAAACGCCGCGGTCGATTCGGCAATTTTCATCAACAATACTTTTGTCAATTTTCACGATCGTATCGTCCGCCATCGCTCAAGTGTTGGCGCCATCGATTACTTTATCTTCGACCACAACACCGCCATCAATTCCCTGGGATATCATGGCACGCTGGCATTGGGCCGGGTTGGAAAAGAGGCGATTCTTACCAACAATCTGTTCATCGATACCTTCATCGCCGGCGCCGATACGGACGTGGTACGTCAATCTGAATTCGAGGAGCCTGGAGAAATCGATCCCCGCAATGGATTGGGTAGAATGGCATGGGTTCTGACCGATGTCACTGAAACCGCGACCTGGAAAGTTTCCGGGAATTATTACAGCGTTTCCCCTGAAGTTCAGGCTTTTTATGATGCCCATGCCGCTGAAGGTGTCCTCGGCGAAGGGCCCCCGTTGACATACCGTATTAATGCGAAACTGGGTGATGATTCTACCAACGCTTTCATCAAGGAGGCTATCTCCGTAGCAAATCGGCCTACTCCCATGATCGCGATGGCTGAATGGTATCGAAGTCCTTCCGGAGGCAATAAAACGAAGGCAACGGGCAACTTTGTTCGGGCTTTGCATGATTATGACCGTAGGCCATGGAAGTATTATGCTGATACGCTTGACTGCTCCTATCCGACCAGCGCGCCAGCATATACCGGCGCTGACGGCGGCCGCTTCCCGGTTGGCGACCTGAACTGGTTCCCCGACAAAAAAGCAGAGTGGGAAGATTTTATTTCGAGTGTGAGCCAGAAGAACCCCGGTGTTATCGTTGCAGATTTCTATTTGGAACAGAATTATCCCAACCCGTTCAATCCCTCGACCAGCATCGCCTTTGCGCTTGCCAAAGCCGGCAATGTGAAGCTGGAGATTTACAACGCGCTTGGCCAGAAAGTCGCTACGCTTATCAATGGCAGGATGTCTGCTGGCCAACACAAAGCCACTTGGGATGCGAGAAACGTGCCCTCCGGCATTTATTTCTACAAACTCGAGGCCGGCGCGTTCAGTCAGACGAAGAAAATGGTTTTGATGAAGTAGCTCGAAGGCGTAAAACGTAAAGGCGTAAAGCGTAAATGTAAAAACTAATTATGGGTTACGTTACGCTTTACGATTTACTTTGCAATAATCGTTCTCATCTGTTCGCGTTGTGGAGATGATAAAGGGAAAAGCCGCATCGGCGTTTTACTTGTTTGTTCTGTCAATGACGGCGACCGCCTCAACCCAGCCGTTGGCTTTTCCCGGCGCCGAGGGCTTTGGCCGTTTTACCACCGGCGGGCGCGGCGGCAAAGTCATTGCCGTGACAAATCTCAATGATAATGGCAGCGGCAGCCTGCGCGCCGCTATCGAATCCCCAGGCGCGAGGACAGTTGTCTTTCGCATCTCCGGCACGATAGCATTGAAATCCGAGCTGCGCATTGAGAACGACGATATTACGATAGCCGGCCAAACCGCGCCTGGCGACGGCATTTGCCTCAAAGATTATCCGCTCATCATCGCCGCCGATAATGTCATCATCCGCTATCTCCGCCTCCGCCTCGGTGATGTACACAAGCTGGAAGATGATGCCATCTCATGCATCGGACGGAAAAATATTATCATTGATCATTGCTCGATGAGCTGGGGAATAGATGAAGTGGCTTCTTTCTACGACAATGAAAACGCCACCGTGCAATGGTGCCTCATCAGCGAGAGCCTGAATCACTCCTATCATTCTAAAGGCGATCACGGCTACGGTGGCATTTGGGGTGGCAAAGGCGCGACGTTTCATCACAACCTGTTGGCGCATCATTCCAGCCGCAACCCTCGCTTTAACGGCAGCCGCACGCACGGCAAAGCGGACAAAGAGATTGTCGATTTCCGCAACAATGTAATTTACAATTGGGGCGAGAACAGTTCTTACGGCGGTGAAGCCGGCAAGCAAAACATCATTGCGAATTATTACAAATACGGACCGGCCACTCGTGAGACGAAAAATCGCATTGTCGAGCCTTACGATGCGAAAGGCAAGTGGTATGTTGCGGATAATTTCGTTTTCGGCTTTCCCGACATCACAGCCGACAATTGGGCTGGAGGCGTGCAAGGTAAGTTTGCGAATCGAAGCCGAGCCAACTCACCGCATCCCTTTGCGCCGGTGATGACGCACACGGCTGAGCAAGCTTATGAATTGGTGCTGGCGAATGCCGGAGCAATTCGGCCCAAACGCGATTCAGTTGATGCGCGGATTATCAAAGAAGTTCGAACCGGAACGGCGACCTACGGCGACACTTGGGGCAAAGGCTCGGGCATTGTTGATTCTCAAAATGCTGTCAGCGGCTGGCCCACTCTTCATTCCGCGCCCGCTCCGAAAGATGAAGATCACGACGGCATGGCCGACGCATGGGAACAGGCGAACGGCCTCGATCCTTTGAATCCCGAAGACCGCAACGGCGATTTTAACGGCGATGGTTTTACCAATCTTGAAAAGTATCTCAACAGCTTGGCGCGTGAGAATTAATTTTTAATCATCATACAAAAAATTCAAAATTGGCAAGGACTCCGCGTTTTACCGCTCACAAGATTATTTTGCCGTTCACAAGATTTGGATTGCAATTCCCTAAAGGGCTTATTAAGTTGAGTTTAAGCTAAACAACCCACATGACACCGTTGGATTGGCAAACCTTTTAAAATTTTCCGACGGATAGAAAAACCCAACTGATAAAGAAATCCGTTGGGCTGCGCCCGTAGGGTTCTTCAATTCGTTGGAAATTTAAAATTCAAAATTTTTTTGACTTTGGGGCAATGGCACAGGAGGCAGAGCAGAATGATTAAGGTACGTTCCCCACAGTTTGTCAACAAAAAATTGAGCCATCTTTCAGGCGGACTCCATCATCTGCTTCGACTTGTGAGATATGGTCTTTTTGGCGGACTTTCGACATTGCTGTGGCTGGGCGCGCTCTCGGCGCAAAATGTCGGGAAAATAGCCGGCACGGTTACGGAGGCTAAAACCGGCGATCCACTGCCCGGGGCAAACGTGATCATTGTTGGTTCACGGATGGGAGCGGCTGCCGATTTAAATGGTGAATATTACATTTTGAATGTCCCTCCGGGAAAGTATGAACTTCGCACCAGCATCATCGGCTTCGAGGCGATGAAGGTAGTCGATGTCATTGTGAATGCCGGAAGAACGACCACCATCGATTTCAAGCTTGTGGAGGAGACGCTTGAATTGGGAGAGGTGGTTGTGCAAGCGGTTCGACCCGATGTGGAGCGGGATAAAACATCGACAAGCTCAGTTGTCCGCTTCGATGAGGTCCAGTCGCTTCCGGGTATTAGAGATATCGGTGACGTCATAAACCTCGCTGCCGACGTGATTGACGGGCATTTCCGAGGAGGACGTAGCGGCGAAGAGTATTACACGCTGCAAGGGCTGGGAATTATCAATCCGCTGGATCGCTCCACGGCTTTTCAACCGATCATGAGCGGTGTTGAAGAAGTTGAAGTGATCACCAGCGGATTCGGCGCGCAATACGGCAATGCGCAATCCGGCGTGGTCAATATCTCGATGAAGGAGGGAGATTCACAGGTCTGGCGAACAAGAGTTGAATCACGCATGCGGACACCCGGTCGTAAACATTTCGGACCGAGCGTCTTCGATCCGAACGCGAATGATTATATCAGATTGCTGCTCGATGACAAGGTCTGGTTGACTGGAGATCCCAGTGCAGACCAAACTCAACCATATTATGGCTCGATGGCTTCGGGTCTCACAAGCAGTTTTGCGGGCGATACACTTGTCCAGCTTGCCGTAGCGCAAGCCCTCTGGCAGCAGACGAGAAGAGACATCGGACGAACCTACGGAAATGAAGTCGATTACTCCCTTGAAGCCGCAACTGGCGGCCCCATCAATGACAGGATGAGAATGTTCATGGCATTACGGTCCAACCGGCAAAGCACAGTTTTCCCGACGGAACAACCAAATGCCGAGTATCAAGGGATGGGCAACGTTGTCACCGATCTTGGCAGCGGGACAACGCTTCGTCTCAGCGGCGGTTTCACCCATCAGAACGACAATGTTTTTCCGGGTTCAAATGGCGTCGGCGGATATCAACGTTGGTTATGGGACCGGATCACCGGCATCCGCGAGCGAAAAAGGGTCAACACACAGCTCGGGGCGCGTTTTACCAAGATGCTCAGCCCGAGTACATACTATGAATTGAAGTTGAATTCCCTCTTTACAAACAACGAGCTGGGCGCGACTCCCGTTCCCGACGCGCTTCCCGATTCAGTGGATTTCAACTGGGTGGTCGGAACCATCTCCTACCCGAACAACAATTCCCCCGATCGTTTGAGCTATCAAGCCGGATACGATACCTTCACCAAAGAAAAAACTCGGACGATATCATTTGACGGTGGATTTACCAGTCAAGTTACAAATGCGCACTTGTTCAATACCGGCTTGCAAGTCAATTCCTATCTCATCGACGTGTCAAATTTTTTGAACGTACGCTCGAGCCGGCAACTCGAACGCTACACGGCGCATCCGTTCGAGGCTGCAGCTTACGTGCAGGACAAAATGGAATTTCAGGGATTGATCGCGAACGTTGGCCTGCGGTTTGACTTATGGTACTCCGGTGTGGATTATTATCCTGATCTCTATACGCCGTTTGGCAACCCCAACGCCTCGGGTCGATTCGATCCCTCCAACGCCCAAAGGCAAAAATCGCCAGTTTACGGCCGCTTGCAGCCGCGATTGGGTTTTTCATTTCCGATTTCAACGAACACGGTGTTTCATCTGAACTACGGCGCTTTCATGCAAAGGCCGTCGTTTCAATATATCGTTTCAAAAAGACTCGGACAACGCTTAAACGATCCTCTCATTTTGGGCAATCCCAGGCTTAAACCCGAAACCACGAACAGCTACGACGTGGGAGTCGTACAAGCGCTCGGAGACGGATTTACGTTGGATGTGAGCGGCTACTACAAGGATGTCAAGAATCTGATTCAACAATCAAACTTTATCGACGAAAGGGCCGGTTATCAAGTCAGCTCCTACTTCAACCTGGATTATGCCGATATTCGAGGATTCCGGATAACGTTGAACAAGAGAAGAGGCGCGCTCAATGGTTCGATTAATTACCAATATGGTTACGCCACCGGCAAAAGCGCAACCGCCACGGCTGCGACCCCTATTTTTAATCGCGACACGTTGGGCGTCGTGACCACCGATCTGACCAATGTACCGACGCGCGATATCCTTTTGGATTTCGACCGAACGCATAATTTAGTGATCACGGCTGGCTATGTGACGGGAAAAAAGTGGGGACCGTCGCTCCTCGGCTTCAACCCGTTTGCAGAAATAAACTTTTCAGTACATTCATCAATACGCAGCGGCAGGCCCTACACTTCCCCTTCTGACATCAGACTCATCAATGTGAAACGCGCGCCGATGGAATACAACACCGATTTAAGATTGACCAAGTCAATCCGAAATTTTTTCGGTGTGCCGGCGAGTTTCTACGCGGAGGTATTCAATCTGCTCAACGACAAAATCCTCAATTACGATTATCTGTTCGACCGGCCCACGGCGACCAATCCCAACCTTCCGCTTCAATATTATGAACAATGGCCTATTGATGACAAGAACAACGGCATTCGTTATTGGTGGGACAAGGGAAGACAGGGCCCGTTCAGCGTGGATCAATCGTTTTTGATTTACGACAATCAGCCGAGGTCCTTTAGCTTCGGCGTCGTTCTCGAGTTTTAAGGATGCAGAATGGCAGAATAATTGAAAGGCAGGATGATTTAAATTTTTGTTAATGATGGCTGTTTAAATTATTCTGCCGAATAATCATTCTGCCATAATAACTTATCGGTAAAGAAATGATGAAACGTCTCGGATTCATTATCCTTCTGTTGGCCGTCTCACTTGGCGAGGCATATTCGCAGCAGCGTGACTGGCGGGTACATACGCGCGGATTGCTTCACCAAGCGGTGTACAACACCGGAGAATTGGGGCGAGCGTACAATGCGGGAGGCACCGTGCAGCCAAGCAGCCCATCGATGGAATGGCCACCTAATTCCAGCTTGGTGCTCGACCGCGTAAATTACCCGGGCCAGCACAACTCCTTCGGCAGCGGCATTTGGATCGCGGGAACGCGGTCGAGCGGCAGAGAATACGCCTTCTGCGGTGCAGTATCCGATGGCAGTGGAAATCCGATTACGGTTGTCGGGATCTACAGCACGCCTCTCGAACTGCGAAAGATCGAAAATTTCCCCGTGCTCGAAAGTGGTGAATTGAATCCCGCTTTTAATCCGGATGAGGCGGAAGAAATTATTATCGCGCGTTGGGATACGCCGGTCGGCATCAGGGTGAGACGGACAAGCCGGGCATGGAGCCATCCCGGTTATGACAGCTTCATCATCTACGAGTATGAGTTTGAAAATGTAACGAACGAAACGATATCCGATGTGTTCATTACTTTCGCGAATACCTTTGCCCCCTCCATGTTCGGTTATCAGCGCAATCACGGCGCGTGGACGGAAGCCAGCTTTCGCGGTCAGCCGCCGGCAGGATTGGGCGATCATTTCACGCGCTTCGATCTCAAGCGCTGGATGAGTTACAATCACGAGCGGGACGGTCTTCCCGATCCGGATTTTTTCGACACCTGGTCGACGCCGGGCAATCGCGGCGGTTTGAATTCCCCTCAGGCCGTTGGATTGATGGTGCTGCATCATGATTATGATCATTTGAGCCGCAGAGATCAAACGGAACAGGTTTTTCTCGCACGAACAGATAGCGCTGGAATGTGGGATGAGAATGATAAAGCGAAGCAGCCATTTCTGCTTCGCTATGAAAACGGCAATCTCCCGGCCGAAGCCAAAACCGCGACGTGGTTGGATCCCACTCTCACCCGCAAGACGGCTATTTGGCAAGGCGTCACCGATTCAACCCGTTTTCAAAATCAGTTCGAACTAAAACTGTGGCAATACTGGAAAGGACGCACGAAAAGCTCGGCAAATCTTTCCTGGTGGCAGCCGGTTTCACGCGCATACGGATTTTACCCGTATGTTCTTCCGCCCGGCGAAACGATGCGTTTTGCAGTCGCAGAAGTTGCGGGATATGGCCCCGGTGTGGCAGGCGATAGGAAATACAAAGACCTCGGTGGAACCGTTCGCGCCGGTGTGGACGCCGGTGCCTGGTTCAGCCCAGTGCCGAGCTGGTACGACACGCTGCAATATGCAAATTTAGGAAGCAAGAATTATATCGGCAGTGACTATTTGAAAAATCATCCGCTGCCGTGGTACGTGACACCAGGCGTCGTATCGATCCGGGACGTCGCCGATCGCGCGATTGAAATGTATACCGGACAGCCGCTGGCAAAGTACGATACGCTGCAATATAAACCGGAAGCAGCGCCGGCGGCTGGTCGCTACAATACCGTTTCCATTCCAGTTCCGGCTCCGGCAATTCGTATCGAAGACACAAAAGCTGCCGCCAACCGGATTATTTGGGGACCGCAGGTGGAATCATTTACCTCGCCGCGACTTCGTGCCGCTTTCAATCATTACGAGGTGATGCGCGCGCCGCATCCTTTGGGGCCGTGGACGGTCATCGCCTCCGTATCTCCGCGAGATCCGGAATATTTCAGCGCTGGTGAATATGCCGTCATCGATCCCGAAAGCAATCTCGGTGATAATGTTGCCTACGCCGTTGTCTCAGTGGATGAGCTTGGCGGGAGGAGCGGCATGACGAACTTGACGACGCATGAAACCCAAGCACCTGCTGCCGAAACCCTCGGCAAAGTCTACGTCGTGCCGAATCCACTCATCGTGACGAGCGGATTGGCCGGTTCCGATCCGGGGGGAGAAATAGGGGACAGGATTCAGTTTTTGGGTTTGACGAAACAGTGCACCATCAGGATTTTTTCCTATACCGGTCAGTTGATCTTCACGCGTGAGCATGACCGAGAGACGTACGGTAATCCTTGGTATCAGCTCAGCATCAACAATCAAATCATCGCTTCGGGTGTGTATTACTTTGTTGTCGAAGACCGCGAAACCGGTGCAAGGTCCAACGGCAAATTTGTCGTCATTCATTAATAGATTGAAAGGCAAAACTATTCAGGGCAAAACCATTAACCGCTTTTTTAATCGTCTTGCCCATAATCGTTTTGTCTTTATTGAAAAGCGTGAAAGGCAAAACTATTCAGGGCAAAACAATTAGTTAGCAACTTTTTGATCGTCTTGCCTGTGATCGTTTCGCCTTCATTTACTCAAATGAAGCTTTAATAGTTTTGCCCAAAAATCGTTTTGCCTTATTTAAACCATGGCAAAATTATCATGAATTCTTTGAAAACTCGCTTTCTCGTTGCTATCATCGCGGCGGGCATTCTCTGCGCTTGCGCCTCGCATGCGCAGAAAGTGGGCAGCACTTCAATGCAGTTTTTGAAAGTGATGCCCTCCGCGCGTGCCACCGCTCTTGGTGAAGCTTATGCCGTGTGGGCAACCGGTGCAGAAGCGATCTTCTGGAATCCTGCCGGCCTCGCGAGACTCGACAACATGGAATTTTCCACGACCTACATTAACTGGCTGTTCGATGCACAACAGGGCGCACTCGCTTATGCGCTTGCGATTCGAGGGTTCGGCGCCCTCGGCGTTCAGGTCCAGTATGTTGATTTCGGCGAGTTCGAGGAAACCACCAATGAACGCCCTTATATCAATGATCCCGACCGTGCGGGGTTGACCGGAAGAACATTTAGCCCATTTAGCTATCTCGTCGGAATATCGTACGCACGCGATCTGACCGACAAGTTTTCAGTGGGTCTCGGCATGAAATACGCGCACGAATCATTGTTTGATGGTCAAAAGTTAAGGGCCCAAGTGAGACAGGGTGTATTTGAAGAAGTCGATACGTGGGCGAACGGCTTGCTGTTCGATTTCGGCATTCGCTACAACACCGGTTATCGCTCGATTCATATCGGCTCTTCGGTGCAAAATTTCGGCGCGGACGTGAAATATGCCAAAGAGTCGAATCCCGTTCCGCTGCTGTTTCGATTCGGCATCGGCGCTGATCTCATCGGGCCTGACGGGCTTTTGCGTCCTGGCAGCGAAGAGAGCCGATTGAGCATGGCGTTTGATATATTCCATCCCAACGATTACGCGCAGCAAATACACGTCGGGGCGGAATATGAGTTTGCAAATTCGTTCGCCTTACGAGGCGGGTATAAATTCAATTACGATTTTGACGGGTTAACCCTCGGCGGCGGCATCAAACACGCGCTTGAGGGTGTCCGGCTGTCGGCAGATTATAGTTATGGCGCCATGGGTACCTATCTCGGAAATGTTCAGCGGATTAGTTTAGGAATTGCGCTGCCATGAAAAAATCAATGTTCAAGAAATTCACTGCTTCCCTCAAAAGCAAAAGCTTTCACGCAAAGACGCGAAGACGCAAAGAATATGCAAAGTCTTTTCTTTGCGATACCTTTGCGACTCTGCGGCTTTGCGTGATGCTTTTTCTTTTTGGTTCCAGTTCGTCCGGCTTGCGCGTTATACTGAGAATTCTGAACTTGCTTGTCATTTCGATTCTTTTTGCACAGTCGCTCTTCGCGCAGGGATACGGCGGCCCGCTGACGTTTCAGGGACTTAACCGCTATGCGTTGCATTCTGCCGCGGCAAGAGCTATGGGCGGCGTTACGATTGGCGTCAGGCAAGATATTGGATTGATGTTTCAGAATCCCGCGGCGCTGCAATCGCTGCAAGGGATGCAAGTATCGCTTGGCGGATTGCAGTTATCGCAAGACGCAAAACAAGAACAAAATTACGCACCGGTGCGATATTATCCGAATCTCAGTCTGCTTTTGGAAGGGCTGACGGCGCAAATTCCGAATCCGGACACGACGCTTTTCGGGTTCACCGCGCAGGACACTGTGCAAAGACCGTTCGACAACATCGATCCAAACTGGTCACGCTCGAAGAATCACAGCACGTCGCTGCAAGCGCTACTCGCAGTGCCGCTATCGTTGGGAAATGTCAAAGTCGTTGCGGGAATAGGTGCCGTCGAATACGCCGACTTGAATCACTATTATCAGAATAACAATGTGCTTTCTCCCGCCATCCTGTCGCAGCGCCCGCTTCCGACATTCCGCCCGACGGATGATAATCCCATAAATGTGGACTGGTCGCAAACGGTTCGTTCCCGCGAGGGTTCAATCCAAGGTTATGGGATCGCCTTGGCAGGAAGTGTTGGCAGCCTTTCCATCGGCTTGAGCGGTTTGGTTTTGGATGGCAGCAGCGATGATTATGAACAAGAGATTGCACGGGGAAGACTCACGTTTTTCTCGAACGCTTTCCGGGCAGATTCGGCATACGGCAGAATGACAAAAACCGGTACGTCGGATTTCAGTGGCCGGGAGTTTACTCTGAGCAGTATCCTCACCGGCCGTTATGTAAGTGTTGGATTTTCGGTCAAACCGCCGGCAACGATTACCCGCAAATACACGACGCAAGTTGAAACGGAGGCGACGGGTACGCCTTCGCTTTCTACGTTTCAGGGCGAAGATAAATTGAAGCTGCCATGGCGCGGGACGCTCGGTCTCTCCCTTGCCCCAAGGGAAAATCTGATGCTGGGTCTTGAGTACGAGTTCCGTCCCTACGAAGCTGCCCGGTATATCGATTCCGAGGACGCGGAAACCTCTCCATGGCTTTCGGCTTCACTCTTTCGGGTAGGCGCCGAATATCGGGTCGCGACGTGGCTGGCGCTGCGCGGCGGCATGAGGGGAGATGCGGAAATTTTCCAACCGGAAGGAAATTATATCGACGGCGAACCGGTGACGTATACGGTTTATTCTGCCGGACTCGGCGTATTTTATTCAGGCCTGCGTTTGAACGTGACTTATGAAAACGCGTTGATGAAATATCAGGATATATGGGCAAGCGCGATCAGCAAGAACAGTGAACGGCGTCATGTGGTGGTTGCGCAACTGTCATACGAAATATCTAGGAGACATTAAAAAAAATATAATCATCTCACCTCAACTTATGAAAGGAGGCACATCATGAAAAAAATTGGTACGATGATGTCCGCTCTTGCTCTCGTGCTGATTTTATCTTCGTCTCTCATGGCCCAGTCGGTAGGCGATTACCGCACGCGCGCGAGCGGCGACTGGAGCATGGCCCAGATCTGGCAGCGGTTTAATGGCACGTCATGGGTAAACGTCGGCACGCCGCCCACAGGAGCTGAAACCATCACGGTGCTAAGCGCTGATTCGGTATTCGTCAACGTTGCGGTTTCCATTACCGGTACGCTCGTCAATCAGGGGATTGTCGAACCAAAAGACAGTCTCACCGTCACCATTGCCAACGGCGGGACTTACCAGCATGATCGGGATGGTGGAAGTATTCCGCTATCTATATGGGCAGAGGGCTCGACCATGCTGATCACAGGTGTTACCGGAGTCGCTCCTGAAGACAGAGATCAAGATTATTACAACCTCACTTTCAATACGCCCGGCCTAGGGCCAAACCTCAACATGAACCTGAACGGCAATACCATTGGCGGTGATGTAAGAGTCATCGATACCGGATCGGCACGATGGTACCTGACGTCGGCATCCGCCGACAGTACCAGAATTGTCACGATTATGGGCGACGTTATCGTTGAGGGCGGGGCGTTCTCGGTACAAGGAACAGGCAACGCCCGAACGACTTTCATTGTCCATCATTATGGCAATATCGTGGTAACGGGTGGTAGCTTCGCCATTTCCAGAGGATCACAAGGTAGTGGTTCCGGTACGACGACCTGGTATTTGCATGAAGGGAATTTCTCGATGTCGAATGCGGAGACGCGAAATTCCAATACGGCTCCGGGTAATGCAAAGTTTGTCTTTACAAAGAATGGAACGCAGCAGTTAACCTTTGAGAATGTAACTTATGGTGGCGGTAATGTACTTCATTTTGAAGTTGCTGATTCCACCACTCTCCAATTGCCCCAGGATTTTGCATTCAATGGCATTGTTATCAACCGCGGCGCGATTGATCCGCTCGGCACAGTGACATTTACGAATGGCGCGGTTTACGAACATGCCCGCGACGGCGGCAGCGTACCCTCCGCTGTCTGGGAACAAGGTTCAACGGCTTTGTTTACCGGTATCATCAACAACGCGCCCGGTAACAGAGGGCAGGACTATTACAACCTCACACTCAATACTCAAGGTCTAAGTACGAATCGTGATTTGAGTTTGCAAGGCCACACCGTTGGCGGAGATATTACGGTAATTAGCACGGGTTCCGTTCGCTGGCAAATGGTTGGCGGATCATCCGGAACCGTCACAATTATGGGTGACGTCATCGTCCAAGATGGCCAATTTACGACTCAGGGCACAAGTAGCACTACAGACGTCGTGGTCGATCATTATGGTGACGTTGTCGTCAGCGGTGGAAACTTTTCCATTGCCAGAGGTACGCAGGGGAATGGCTTAGGCTCCACACGTTGGTATCTCCACGAGGGGAATTTTTCGATGGCAAATGCCACCACCCAAAACTCCAATCCGACGAATGCGTGGTTTGTGTTTGACAAGCAAGGCACACAGACTCTGACGTTGGGCGCAGGAAATACGTTGACCGCTCTTCCGATAGAAGTGAAAAGCGGCACGACACTCGACGTGGGAGCCAGCGTGCTTGCCGGCAGTGGCATCTTTACATTGAATGAAGGCGCGACCTTGATGACTGCGCTGGCCGGGGGCATAGATGAAGTTTTTAACACGGTCACGGGTACCGTAACTCTTGCAGAGGGGGCCAGCTACGGTTTTAACGGCACAACTGCTCAAGTTACAAGTTCTCGCATGCCGACGACCGTAACTGATCTGCTCAGCAATAACCCCGCTGGGCTAACACTGTCACAGGCAACGACCATTAACGGTAGGCTGCGACTCATGGCCGGCGTATTCGACAATACGATACCGTTCACGCTGGGACCGAACGGATCGATTTCGTACGAAGGAGGAAGTCTCAAGTTTATGGTCTCGGTTGATGAGCAATCGCCGAAAACCCCGACGGAGTTTGCGCTGTTCCAAAACTATCCGAACCCCTTCAATCCGTCGACGATGATCCGTTATCACTTGCCGAAGCGGACCCACGTTACGTTGAAGATTCATGATGTCATGGGTCGCGAAGTAGCGGAGTTGGTTAACGGTGAACAAGATGCCGGTGCTTACGACATCGTATGGGACGCCCAAGGGCTGACCAGCGGTGTGTATTATTACCGGATTTCGGCAGGGGATTTCACCTCGGTGCAGAAACTCATCTTGATGAAATAAGAGCTGCGCCCCGTTAGATAAAATGGCCTTCTTGATTACTGGCCGGTCACTTGGAGTGACCGGCCAGTTGAAATGACCAGAGTTTCTATTGAATGAAAAAAACCTTTTTCTACATCGTTTCATTTTTTGTGCCGGTGATGCCGCTTTTGGCGCAAAAATACGTTGCAACTGATGGCAGCGACACGAATCCCGGAACTTTTGACCAACCGTTCGGGACCATTACCAAGGCCATCTCCGTCGCGGTTCCAGGCGATACGATTTATGTACGCGGCGGCACGTACGCGCTGACGAATACGATAAGCATCAACGCCTCGAAAAGCGGCTCCGACAGTCTGAGGTATTTTTTATTCGCTTACGTCGGCGAAAGGCCGCTGCTGGATTTTTCCGCTTCTGCAATGGGGCGAAAAGGCATTAACCTGAGTGGGAGCTATTGGTACATCAAAGGCTTTGATGTCAAAGGTGCGGGTGACAACGGCTTGGAGATTAATGGCGGTTCATATAATATTATTGAATTTTGTTCTTTTTTTGAAAATAGAGATAGCGGCGTGCAACTGCGCAACGGCGCCTCGAACAACCGCATTATCAACTGCGATTCGTACTATAATGCCGATCCACCGGATTATGGCGACGCTGACGGCTTCGCGCCTAAACTCGAGGTGGGAACCAGCAACTATTTTTACGGCTGCCGCGCGTGGGGAAATTGCGACGACGGTTGGGACGGCTACCTGCGCGGCGCGAATGACGTGACGACGACTTTGGAGAACTGTTGGACATGGGGTAACGGTTATTTGAAGAATGGCGCCGACCCTGGACCGCAAGCCAACGGCAACGGCTTCAAAATGGGCGGCGGTGACAACAGCAACAGCGATCAGTTGATGCATCACTTCATTCTCAAAAACTGTTTGGCATTTGGCAATAAAGTCAAGGGCTTTGATCAGAACAATAATGTCGGCTCGATGACTTTGCTGAACTGCACCGGTTATAACAACTGGGAAGCCAATTATAGAATTCAGCGCGTGCTTAATCCCGGGCAAACCTTGACTGTAAAAAACTGTGTCTCATTTAATGGCAACGTTCAATTGGGAAATTTTGCCGTGCAGGAAACCAATAGTTGGCGTTCGCCATTTGTTGTTACAGCCGATGATTTTTTAAGCCTGGATGCTAATTTAGCTTATGCGCCGCGCCAAGCTGACGGCAGTTTGCCAAAGATTGATTTCATGCATCTTTCACCAGCCAGCGATCTGATCGATGCCGGCGTCGATCTCGGCTTTCCTTTCAACGGCAAGGCGCCTGATCTCGGCGCTTTTGAAAGTGATTTTATCACTGCCGTCGAAACGGAAAAATTTGCTCCTGCTGAATTCCGGTTGTATCAGAATTATCCGAATCCATTCAATCCGGTAACGATGATTAAATATGAAGTGCCGAAAAACAGCCGTGTGAAAATCAGTTTGTATGATATACTCGGTCAAGAAGTTATGAACCTGGGTGATGAAGAAAAAGCTGCCGGTCGTTACGAATTACGATTCAACGCACAAAGTCTGCCCAGCGGAATTTACTTTTATAAACTCGACGCTGGAAACTTTACGCAAACGAAAAAGATGATTTTGATGAGATGACGCCGACGTGCGAAGCCAGTCGGTTCGACTGACAGAATGAGGGTCTATGGAATGATAGGTAAGCGTCGAATGCGGTATCTGATTTCATCAACCGAGATAATCGCGCCCTGGCTCAGGGCTGCCGCAGCTTCTTGTAGCACAACGTCAAGCCGTCGATTAACATTGGTAGGTCTTTGATCCAGAAGCCGAAAAATGATAATACTGGGCAACATAGTGCCTGCTGCGGCTGCGATGTCGCCAAAACCAAGATCAAATGTCAGGATGATACGACCTTCGTTCTCGGCTTTCGCAAAGATGTCATCATCAGGAAGCCGTTGCAGACCCTCGTCACGCAGGTGTTTGGCATCATGACCTTTGGACTTGAGCCAGTTCATCGTGCTGCCGGCGATTCCCATGTCACCCAGAAATCTCATGCAGTCGCCAGGGCAAAAGGATGCACTTCTTCGCTGGCCAGCCACGCCGCGTACTTTAAAGCTTGGTTGATGTCTTCGGGTTCGAGGTCGGGATATTCTGAAAAAATTTCATCCTCCGGCATGCCGTTGGCCACCAAGTTGACAATCAGAGAAACGGGGATGCGCATGCCGCGGATGCAAGCACGACCGCCCATGATGTTGTTGTCGAACGTGATGCGATCGAACATAAAGGCCTCTCAATACACAGGAATTATATTTTAAAGCTCGAAGAGTAAAAGCTGGATAAAGTATTCAAAATCTCTAGTTGAATATAAACAATGTTCGAGCAAAAAACAAGGGACATTTGGAAAGATATGGCAATGAGAACTAAATTCCTATTTTTAGTTTTGCTCTATAGTTCTTTGCCAATTATAGCGAAAGAACGCGCCGATATTATTGTCGCCAAAGATGGCAGCGGCGATTTCACCACCATTCAAGCTGCCATCGATGCGGTCCCGAAAAACAACCATGCTCTCAAAATCATTCTGATCAAAAACGGCGTCTACGTCGAAAAGCAGATGATCAAAACGAACTTCATCGCCTTGGTTGGCGAAGATCGCGACAGCACGCGCATTCAATTCTATCAACCTTACAGTTTTGATTCGACGTATGCCGATGGCCGTGCGGTCATTAACATTTTTGCGAATGACATTACTCTCGCAAATCTTACAGCAGAGAACACGCAGCCCGAGGTCAATATTCATGGCTTTACCGTACACGGCGACAGTTGCTCGAGAATCATTATTATCAACTGCAACATTCTCAGCAACGGCGGCGATACGCTGGCGTTGTGGAATCGCGAGACGGGCATGTACTATCACAACACGCTCTATCTCAAGGGCGCGGTGGATTTTCTTTGCCCGCGAGCATGGTGCTACGCTGAAAATATCGAATTTTTTTGCACACGCAAAACCACGCCGCTCTGGCACGACGGCTCAAAGAATCAAGATCAGAAATTCGTAGTGAAAAATGCAACTTTCGATGGCGCGACCGAATTCCGACTGGCGCGCAACCATCTCGACGGCGCGTTCTATCTGTTGAATTGCGTGTTCTCGGAAAAGCTGCTCGACCAACCTTTCTATCGTCCCGAGAGCAGCCTGGCGCCGTACAAATGGGGCCGTCGTGATTATTTTTATAACTGCGTTCGCCCGACGGGAAATTACGATTGGCACAAGGACAATCTGAACATCGCTCCCGGCTCACCCAAACCGGAAGACATCACACCGGCTTGGACATTTGCCGGCGCTTGGGATCCGGAAGCGACGCTACCCTCGGTTTTGCCGATGGCCTTTTTGCCCAAACCGGACGATAACGAAACCGGCGTCGCGCTCGCCCCGAAGCTCACTTGGGTTGCAGGCAGAAATGCGAAGTCGCACCAAATTTATTTTGGCACAAACAATCCGCCCAAATTTGCGAAAGCAGTGACCGAGCCGCATTTCACTCCGGCCAAGCTTCGCCCCAACACGGTTTATTATTGGCGCGTCGATGAAGTCACAGATGAAAAAGTGATTGAAGGAAAGGTGTGGCAGTTTCGTACTCTTTAGCTTTTTTAAACTTGAATCGTTATAAAAAGCAAAGATTTTCTAACCACCAAGACACGAAGACACCAAGAAAAAAACTTAGTGTCTTCGTGTCTTAGTGGTTGCGGCTTGTCCGTGTTGGGCCATTGCAGAAAAAGCAAAAACTTTCACGCAAAGGCGCAGAGCCGCAAAGATTACGCAAAGAAAAAGCTTTAATCATTTTGCCACAATTATTTAGCAACATAAAAACCGAGTTGATCTCATGAAAACCTTTTTCAAACACGGCTTCTGGATTTTTGTTTTATTATTCATTTCGAGCCTATCCGTATTTTCCTCGATCCAGCACTCCGGTGGAGATGAAGACCAAACCTCGATTCGCTTTCCCGAAATCCCGCTGCCTTCTTTTCCGGATAAGAAATTCAACGTTGTGGATTATGGCGCCATCGGCGGCGGCAAAACCATGAATACCGAAGCCATCGCCAAAGCGATTTCAGCATGTGCTCGTGCCGGTGGCGGCCAAGTCGTGATTCCCGCGGGAATCTGGCTCACCGGCCCGATTCAATTGAAAAGCAATCTCAATTTGCATGTTGAAAAAGGCGCCCTGGTGATCTTCAGTCCGAATCGCCAAGATTATCCGCTCATCGAAACCTGGTACGAGGGCCGGCCGGAATATCGTTGCATGTCACCAATCTTCGGCGAGAATTTGGAAAACCTCGCCATCA
The DNA here is from genome assembly GCA_022616415.1 of Candidatus Zhuqueibacterota bacterium. GTDB lineage: Bacteria > Zhuqueibacterota > Zhuqueibacteria > Zhuqueibacterales > Zhuqueibacteraceae > Zhuqueibacter. Next base: position 139,725 of record JAKEEU010000056.1, read on the forward strand.
CCGGCGCCGGCGTTTTCGACGGCGCCGGCGAGGCGTGGCGGCCGGTGAAAAAATTCAAACTGACGGCAATGCAGTGGAAAGAACTGCTCGCCTCCGGCGGCATCGTGGATCAAAAAGGCAGTACGTGGTGGCCTTCCGAAGCGGCGATGAATGGCGCGGGATATCTCGAGAATCTTCAAAAAACTAACGCGCCGACGCGACGTGAGGACTATGAGAAAGTGCGGGATTATTTACGGCCGGTGCTGCTGCAATTGAGCCGATGCAAAAAAATTCTGCTCGACGGTCCCACTTTCCAAAACTCGCCTGCGTGGAATTTGCACCCGCTGATGAGCGAGAACATCACGATCCGGAATATCACGGTGAGAAATCCTTGGTATTCGCAGAACGGCGATGGACTCGATCTGGAATCTTGCCGCAACGTCGCGGTTTACAATTGCAAATTCGACGTCGGCGACGACGCCATTTGCTTGAAATCGGGAAGAGACGAAGCCGGCCGGCGGCGCGGCATGCCCACGGAGAACGTGCAGATTTACGATTGTGTGGTTTATCACGGCCACGGCGGGTTTGTCATTGGCAGCGAAATGTCCGGCGGCGTGAGAAATATCGAAATCCGCGATTGCACTTTTATCGGCACCGATACCGGCTTGCGCTTCAAAAGCACGCGCGGCCGCGGCGGCGTGGTCGAGAACATTTACATCAAACGCATTTCCATGAAAAATATTCCGGCGGCGGCAATTACCTTCAATATGTTTTATAGCGGCCAAGCGCCCATTGTTGAGCCGGGCCAAGCAATCGGATTCGATGCAGAGCAGGCCATGCCGGTCAGTGAAAAAACGCCGCAATTCAAAAATATTTTCATCGGCGACGTGACCGCCCGCGGCGCGGCGCAGGCGGTGGAATTGCAAGGACTGCCTGAAATGCCGCTGCACAATATCGAATTGAGGAACGTTTCGATCTCCGCGCAAAAAGGATTGATCGGCGTGAATGCGGATCAGGTGAAACTGGTACAAGTCGAGATTCTCCCGCAAACCGGTCCGGTGCTGGCGTTTCATAACAGCACAAACATCACCATCGAGCGCGCCGGCTATCCGGCAAAAACAGGTTCGTTTCTCGCTTTGTCCGGCAACAAGACGGCAAAGATAAATTTAATCAGGACGAATTTATCGGATACAAGAAAGGAAGTCAAGTTGGCTCCTGAAGTGAATCCAAATGTCTTGAATTGGGGAAATTGAATAAGGAAACAATTGTATGAAAAATTTTCATCAAAGGGTTTGGCATCATTTTGCCGGCAGGTTTTCAACGTTTGCTGCAATGGCAATCATGCTCTCGGTAGCCTGCCAATCCGAGGCGCCTCGCAAGGAAAAGGTGGCGTCGAACCACCGACCGTGGCCGGTTCGCATGGCGGAATCTGAAATGCAGCGCCGCGGCGATTCGTTTTTGTTCAATGACGGCACGAAAACTTCATGGGTCTATGAGACCGCCGTCTTTTTAAAAGGGCTTGAGCAAGTCTGGCGGCAAACCGGCGATGAAAAATATTTCGCTTATATCAAGAAGTTCGTCGATTCCTACGTCGAGTCTGACGGCAGCATTAAAACTTATGAGCTGGAAGAATACAACATCGATCACGTGAATCCTGGCAAATTACTCTTGACTTTGTACAATGCCACGCAAGATGAAAAGTACAAGAAAGCCGCGTTTTTGAACATGCAACAGCTCGAGACGCATCCGCGCACGAAGGAGGGCGGCTTTTGGCACAAAAAAATTTATCCCTGGCAAATGTGGCTGGATGGCATCTACATGGGCGCGCCGTTTTATGCCGAGTTCGCCAAAATGTTCAATCGCCCCGAAGCTTTGGATGATGTCGCGAATCAAATTATTTTCGTCGCCAATCACACGCACGATCCCAACACCGGCTTGTTTTATCACGGCTGGGATGAGAGCAAGCAGCAGAAGTGGGCCGATCCGATGACAGGTTGTTCTCCCAATTTCTGGGGCCGTGCGATGGGATGGTATGCGATGGGGATCGTCGATGTTTTGGATTTCATGCCCGTCGACCATCCTAAGCGCGAAAAAATCCTTTCGATATTTCGAGGCTTATGCCAAGCCCTCGTAAAGTATCAAGATACAGAAACCGGCTTATGGTATCAAGTTGTCGATCAAGGCCAGCGCGAAGGCAATTTTATCGAGGCCTCGGCGTCGTCAATGTTTGTTTATGCCATGGCCAAAGCGATTCGCCTCGGCTATCTCGGCGAGGAATATCTTCCCGCAACCCAAAGAGGCTATGATGGCATCATCAAGAATTTGATCAAAGAGAATGCCGATGGCACGGTCGACTTGACGCAAGTTTGTCAGGTTGCCGGACTCGGCGGCAATCCCTACCGCGACGGCTCGTATGAATATTACGTCAGCACCCCGATCGTCAGCAACGATCTCAAAGGCGTCGGCGCTTTTATCATGGCCGGCGTCGAGATGGAAAAAGTAAAGACCCGTCGTGAAAAAACGCCAAGAGAGTGAAGGCCGCTAGTTTTCGTGGCGCCCCGCTTTGTGGAGTTTACGTTCATAAACGAGGGATTACTTCAGGCAGTATTTTTTGCTTGCAATTTCAATGAAAAAGTCACAGTTTGTAGGTATTTAAAATTGCACGAGGAATTGAAGCCGTTGTACTGACCCTGAGATTTTGAGCTGTGAACATGAGAGGAGGAAAACGTGGCACTTCATACGCTTGACTGGGTTGTCGTCACGGGTTATTTCGCCGTTATTTTGGGATTGGCTTGGTGGGTGATTAAGCAAAGGCAAGATACTTCCACCGATTATTTTCTCGCGGGCCGGCATCTCGGCTGGTTCATTGTGGGCGCCTCCATCTTTGCTTCCAATATCGGTTCTGAGCATCTCGTGGGATTGGCGGGCACCGGCGCGACCGATGGTGCTGCCATGGCCCATTACGAATTGCACGCGTGGTGTCTGCTCGTGCTGGGTTGGGTCATGGTGCCTTTTTACATGCGCTCCAAAGTATTCACCATGCCCGAATTTTTGGAACGCCGCTTTTCACCCGCCGCGCGCACCGTGCTTTCAGTGATTTCACTGGTGGCTTATGTTTTAACCAAAATCGCGGTGGGCATTTTTGCCGGCGGCATCGTCTTCAGCGTGTTGTTGCCGGAGGTCAGATTTCTTGGCCTTGACAGCTTCTGGGCCGGCTCGATTTTGGTGATCGTGCTCACCGGGCTTTATACGATATTCGGCGGCATGCGCGCCGTTGCGTACACGGAAGCGTTGCAAACGGTGATACTGATCATCGGCTCGATTCTCGTTACCTTTTTCGGCCTGCAAGCCTTGGGCGGCTGGAGTGAGCTGCGCGCCATTGCCGGCTCGGAGATGTTCAACATTTGGAAGCCATTGGTGCCCGCCGGAATGGAAAGCACCTGGGCGCCCGTGCGCGAGGTCGGCCGCATGGCTTGGTATTTCAATGACAGCTATCCCTGGCTCGGCATGCTTTTCTGCGCGCCGATTATCGGCCTGTGGTATTGGACCACGGATCAATACATCGTGCAACGTGCGCTGGGCGCGCCGGGTGAGCGTGAAGCGCGACGCGGCGCCATCACCGCCGCCTTTTTAAAACTCCTGCCCGTGTTCATTTTCATCATACCTGGCCTCATTTGTTTTGCTTTGGCGCAAAGCGGAAAGATACCGGCCTTGCGCGAGCAACTGTTCAGTGCTGAAGGCGCGCTGTTGCGCGACAATGCCCAAAAAGCTTTTCCTCTGCTCGTGGCTCATGTGTTGCCGGTCGGCATTCGCGGCATCGTCGTGGCCGGCCTTTTAGCGGCATTGATGAGCTCTCTCGCCGGCGTTTTCAATGCCTCCTCCACGCTGTTCACGATGGATTTTTATTCCAGGCTGCGGCCACAAGCCACGCAACACCAACTGGTGTGGATGGGCAGAGTGGCGACAGCGGTCATGGTCTTCATCGGTCTGCTTTGGATTCCGGTGATTCAAGGCGGCAAGGGGCTCTACGATTATCTGCAAGGCGTGCAAGCTTATCTCGCGCCTCCCATTTTTGTGGTTTTCTTCCTCGGCGTTTTCAATAAACGATTGAATGCCAAAGGCTGTCTCGCGGCGTTGCTGAGCGGCTTCGCCTTGGGACTTTTCCGCCTGGCCGTCGATACGCCGGTGAAGCTGATCGAAAATTTCGCTTACACCAAGGGCTCTTTTTTCTGGATCATCAACAACATTTTCTTTCAATACTACAGCCTGCTCATTTTCATCGTCTGCGTGATCGTTATGATCGCCGTCAGTTATACGACGGCAGAGCCGGCATACGAAAAAATCAACGGCCTCACCTATGCGACGACGACGCGTGAAGACCGCGACGCCTCCCGCACCAGCTGGAGCAAGGGAGAGGTGATCGCCTCGGGCGTGGTTTTGGCGCTGATTTTGGCGGCTTATCTTTATTTCACCGGATGAGGAATTAAGACAGAATAATTGGCCGACAGAATTATTGTTTTAAAAATTATTCTGCCACCCAATCATTCTGCCATATAAGCAGCTCGGGCAGAATAATTATTCTGCCAAGCAATCGTTCTGCTCTTTATGGAGATGAACATGAGCTACAATTCTGCTCAAGCATCAAAATCGCGTCTTGCTTTTTTAATCATCATTCTCTCTGTGCTCGGTTGCAGCCTATCCGGCTCAAAGGATTATCCCATTCGCCCCGTGCCCTTCACCAGCGTTAAAATGACCGATCGTTTCTGGCGGCCTCGCATGGAGACAAACCGCACCGTCACCATACGCCATGCTTTTCAAAAAAACGAAGAAACCGGTCGTCTGGAGAATTTCGCCGTCGCCGGAGGATTGACGAAAGGCGAACAAAAAGGCATCTATCCGTTTGATGATACGGACGTATATAAAACACTCGAGGGCGCCTCTTATGCGTTGATGGTTGATCCCGACCCCGAGCTGGAGGCGTACCTGGACAGCGTCATCGCCATCGTTGCCGCGGCACAGGAAGAAGACGGCTACCTCTACACGGCGCGGACAAACAAAGCGGATCGCCTCAGGAATTGGTTCGGAGATGAGCGTTGGGAGAAGCTCGAGGGCAGCCACGAGCTTTACAATGCCGGCCATCTTTTCGAAGCGGCGGCAGCGTACTACCAGGCAACCGGTAAACGTACCCTTTTGGACGTCGCTCTGAAATTTGCCGATCTGATCGCTAAGACATTCGGGCCGGGCATGCTCCAAAAGCCGCCGGGCCATCAAGTCATCGAGATGGGGTTGGCGAAACTCTACCGCGTTACCGACGATGAAAAGTATCTCAAATTGGCGAAATTTTTTTTGGATGTGCGCGGCGTGTCCTTGGATGGAAGAAAGCTTCGCGGCGAGTACAACCAGGATCATAAACCAGTGCTACAACAGGATGAGGCGGTCGGTCACGCGGTTCGAGCGGGATACATGTTTGCAGGCATGGCCGACGTGGCTGCTTTGACGAATGATGATGCCTACATCAAAGCCATCGATCGTCTCTGGAATAACGTCGTCGGGAAAAAATTGTATCTCACCGGCGGCATTGGCGCGAAAGGCTCCAATGAAGGCTTCGGCAGCAATTACGACCTGCCCAACATGAGCGCCTACAACGAAACTTGCTCTTCCATTTCCAACGTTTACTGGAACCACCGTCTTTTCCTTCTGCACGGCGACGCAAAATATTTGGACATCATGGAAAGAACTTTGTACAACGCGCTCCTTTCCGGTATTTCGTTGGAAGGAACGCGGTTCTTCTATCCCAATCCGCTTGAATCAGTTGGGCAGCATGAGCGCGCTGAATGGTTTGGCTGCGCCTGCTGTCCGGGCAATGTGACACGCTTCATCGCCTCGGTCCCGGGATATGTCTATGCCTTCAAGGATGACGAATTGTTTGTCAATCTCTACGCCTCGAACGAGGCGCAGCTCTCACTCAACCATCAAAATATACGCGTCGTGCAGGAAACTGATTATCCGTGGAATGGCACGATCCGCTTGGCGCTTCATCCCGAACCGGAAGCGATGAAGATAACACTCAATCTGCGCATTCCCGGCTGGGCGCAGGGCCGTCCGGTTGACAGCAAGCTTTATCGTTATCTCAACAATGAATCGGCGAATATCAGCGTCAAAGTAAACGGCGACGCGATTCCTCTGAAAATGAAGAACGGCTTTGCGCAAATCCGGCGCACGTGGCATTCCAACGATGCGGTCGAGCTTAGCATTCCCATGCTCATTCGCCGAGTCGTCGCTCACGACAGCGTGAAAGCCGATGTCGGGCGTGTAGCCCTCGAACGCGGCCCCATTGTCTTCTGCGCCGAATGGCCCGACCACGATGGCGGACATGTGAGAAATCTGCTCCTGCCTGACGAAGCCAACCTGACGACGGAATTTCTTGCCGATCGTCTGCGTGGCGTTCAAGTGATCCGAGGCCAGGTTGCAGGATTTTATCTCAATGAAAAAGAAAAGCTGGAAAAAAGAGAGCAGGCATTGCTGGCTATTCCTTATTATGCCTGGGCGCATCGGGGGAAGGGTGAAATGACGGTTTGGTTTGCTCGTGACGAAGCGGCCGTGCAGCCGGTTGGCCAGCCAACTCTTGCCTCCACCAGTCAAGTGCAGGTATCGTTTGGAAAAAATTCTCAAGCCGTCAATGACCTGTTAGAGCCGGCCAGCTCCATCGATCACGAAGTGCCCTATTTCCACTGGTGGCCTCACAAGGGGACGACCGAATGGGTTCAATATGATTTCGAGAAACCGGAAGAGGTTTCGACGGTGGAAGTGTACTGGTTTGACGACACCGGCATGGGTGAGTGTCGCCTTCCCAAGTCGTGGCGAATTCTTTATCTGGAAGACGGAAAATGGCGGCCGGTTTACACGCCTGGCTCTTATGGGATTCAAAAAGATCGATTCAATGAGGTTGTATTCGAAACGGTGCGAACAACCTCGCTTCGCCTGGAAATCCAATCCCAGGACGGCTGGGCCGGGGGCATTCACGAATGGAAAGTGAAATAGTCTTACAGCACTCACATCGACAAAAGATTGTCGATAATTTTTTGGCAATATTTTCTTTCACAGAGATTTCCAATTGGCAGAATAATTATTCGACAGAATGATTTTTTCAATTCTCTTCCAAATCAAAAGATTCAATGTAACTATTCGGACCTTTTTAAAAGGCAAAACAATTTGGGGCAAAACTATAAAAGCTCTCAGAATAATTGTTTTGCCCTTAATGGTTTTGCCTTGATTTCTTCACTAATACTCCATGAGTTGTTACGATTTAATTATTCTGCCGATCAATCATTCTGTCATGAATTATTTACCAATATGGTTTCTGCATACCCGGCTTGAGTTCTGGAAATCAATTTGAAAATAAGCCTCAATTGACAAACTGTAGATCATGGTGGTTTGGGAACAGAGATGGCACCCGTTGCGCGAAGAATGGGTGATTATTGCCGCACATCGTCAGAATCGGCCCTGGACGGGTGAAACGGTTACGGGCGCTATAGCTGACTTGCCGGAATATGATCCTTCATGTTATCTGTGTCCCGGGAATTCGCGGGTGAGTGGAAAACAAAATCCCGATTACGAGCAGACGTATGTGTTTGATAACGATCATGCGTGTGTGAGCTGGGAAGCTCCCGCCATTTCAAAAAAAGAAACGGGAGTTTATAAGAGCAGTCCGGCGCGTGGCGTGGCTCGCGTCGTCTGTTATAGTCCAAAACACAACCTGACGCTTGCCGAGCTTGAGGTGTTCGAGATTATCACCTTGCTAAAAATATGGCAAGAGCAATATCGCGAGCTTGGCAGCCTTCCCGAGATAAATCACGTGCTGATTTTTGAAAATAAAGGTGAAGTGGTTGGCGTGTCGAATCCGCATCCCCATTGCCAGATTTACGCGACCAATTTTGTTTTCAAGTTTATTGAAACCGAGGCGCGCGTCTCCCGGGAGCACTTCGCGAAAAATGGCCGGCCGCTTTTTCAGGATATTCTTCAGGAAGAAAAAGATGACGGCAGGCGCATCATTTGTGAAAATGACTCGGCGCTTGCGTTTATACCTTATTTTGCGCGGTACGCTTATGAAGTTTATGTCGCACCGAAAGAGACGTACCCGAGTTTGGCAAATTTATCACTGCAGGAATTGCAGGATTTTGCCGCCATCCTGAAACAGGCTTTGATAAAATTCGACAATCTCTGGCAAATGCCTTTTCCTTATGTGATGCCGTTGCATCAGGCCCCCACTAACGGGGAAGATTACAGCGGTTTTCACTTTCATATCGAATTTCATCCGCCCTTGCGCAAGCCGAATCTGTTGAAGTATCTCGCCGGCCCGGAGATCGGCGGCGGAAACTTCCTGAGTGATACCTCTCCGGAAGAGAAAGCGAGTGAACTGCGAAGCCAAGCGGATTTTCATTATAAAAAGTCAAAAGCATAACTCGTCATGTATCAGATTGCCCAAGGCACGACGCATGGTTTGGAAGACGTCAAGCATTTTATCGATATTATAAACACACTCGGCCAAAACAGCGTGCCGGAAGCCCGGTCTTTGTTTGATCCGGAACACGAAATCCTCGTTACACGCGCGCCGGGCCGGCTGGATGTGATGGGCGGTATTGCGGATTATTCCGGCTCATTGGTGTTGCAATTACCGCTCAAAGAAGCAACGGTGGCAGCAATTCAATTGAACCCCAACAGAAGGTTGAGAATTGTCAGTTTGAGTCCAAAAGAAAATGGCCGGTCACCACATTTTGAAATGGCGCTGGATGATTTCGAGGAGGCCGGAAGTCCGCTCGACTATCAATCCGCCCAAAAGTATTTCCGAAAGAATGCTGCAACGGCGTGGGCTGCGTATGCTGCCGGCGCCTTTCTCGTTTTACTGAAAGAGAAAAACGCTCGGTTCAAAAACGGCGCTCGCATTTTGATTTATTCGAAAGTTCCTGAAGGCAAAGGCGTAAGCTCTTCGGCGGCGCTCGAAGTGGCCGTCATGGCAGCGGTGACGGCGGCATTTAAAATTAAAATACCCCCGCCGGAGTTGGCGGTTTTATGTCAAAAAGTTGAGAACCTGGTGGTCGGTGCGCCCTGCGGCATCATGGATCAAATGGCCTCAGCTTGCGGCAAAGCCGGGCAGCTTTTATCGCTCCTTTGCCAGCCCGCTATTTTGCAAGAGCCGGTCGGCATTCCGAACCATATTTCATTTTGGGGAATTGATTCGGGCGTGTCGCATTCCGTTGTCGGCGCGGACTACACCTCCGTGCGCGTCGGCGCGTTCATGGGATACAGATTGATTGCCGGGCTGGCAGGCCTGGTCGTATCGTCGGGAAAACATGAACAGCAGGTTTGCATAAATGACACGAAGTGGAATGGGTATCTGGCAAATATCACTCCTTCAGTGTACGAGCATTATTACGCGGCGCATTTGCCGGATGAAATCAACGGAAGCTCTTTTATTGAGCGTTATCAGGGCACGACCGACGAAGTAACGGAAATCAAACCGGATGGCGTTTATAAAATAGCCAGGCCCACAACGCATCCCATTTATGAGCATTTTCGCGTGCGCACTTTTGCCGAGCTGCTGCAAAATCCTAAGCGTGAACGGGCTTTGGAGCAACTGGGAGAATTGATGTATCAATCGCACGGCAGCTATTCGGCTTGCGGGTTGGGATCGGAAGGCACAGACCGGTTGGTTGAGCATGCCAGAAGGCTCGGCCCTAAGAAGGGGATATTCGGCGCCAAAATAACCGGCGGGGGCAGTGGCGGTACGGTTGCGCTATTGGGTGAAGCCAATGCTTATCAGTCTATTGTTGAGATTGGCGAACGATACGCCGAGGAAACCAACCATGAACCGCAAATTTTTAGCGGATCATCCATGGGCGCGGATGATTTTGGCCGTCTGATTTTGAAAAATACCATTCAACCACGATTTACAAATCCATAACCAAAGAATAATTTTAAAAACCATGCAAAAGCAAAAATCAGCATTAACCCGCAGAAAGTTCATTGCCACCACCGGCACAGCAGTCGCGGGCGCTGCGATTGCAAGGCCGCTTTCCAGCAGCCTTTTGGCAATATCACCTCCGCGCAAGAAGATGCGACTGGCAATTGTCGGCACGGGTGTGCGCGCGTGCGGGATGTACGGAAAAAATTTGCTGGCGGAATACAACGATTACGTCGAGATCGCCGGCTTGTGCGACGCCAATCCTGGGCGGCTGGCGTATGCGAAAAGCTACATTCGCGACGCCTGCGTTTGGCGCGAAGAAATTGATATCTACGACAAGATGGCCGTCCTCATCAAATACGCCAACGGCGTGCAGGTGACGTATTCGCTGACGACGTACTCGCCGTACGAAGGCTACCGCATTGCGTTCAACGGCACCAAAGGCCGGCTCGAGGCGTGGATTCACGAGCGGCAACCCTGGCCGATGGAAGACTACGACGAGCTCAGGCTGACCATGAATTTTGGCGACACCCAGCTCATCCGCATTCCTCACGGCAGTGGCGGGCACGGCGGCGGCGACCGGCGTTTGTTGGACAAATTGTTCAAAGATCCAAACCTGCCGGACCCGCTGAAGCAATCCGCCGGCACGCGCGACGGCGCCATGTCGATTCTGGCCGGCGTTGCCGCCAGAAAAAGCATCGACAGCGGAAAACCGGTGAAGATCGCGAGCTTGACCGAGCTGAAACCGCAAGCAAAACGGCCCGGATAATTTGATCACAACTATTCGAAACGTTTATTCACAAACGCATCGAGGCAAAAAATGAGAGTCATGATAGCTTTAACAATGACCATCTTTGTGGCCCTGCTCAGCGGATGCAACAAGGGTGAAAAAGGTGGCGATGTAGTCGGGGGCGAATATCCTGAAGTTATGATATTCGACGTGGAAAACTCGGCAAATCAGTTGCGAAAAGATGCGGCGTTTTTTTTGCCGGTTGAAAAGATCAAAGCAAAGCATCCGAATTTCAATGCCAACGCTTTTGTCGTCTTTCACGAGGAACAGGAGCTTGCCAGCCAAGCCAACGATCTCGACGGCGATGGCAATGCCGATCAAATCGTGTGCGTTGCGGATTTCGCTCCTGATGAAACGAAAGCATTGACGCTGCGTTTTGCCAAATCCGGCGTGCAACCGCGAGAATATCCCAAGCGCACGCAAGCTGAACTCGCGCACAAATTCGGCGGCAAGTTTGTCAACCGCAAATACGAGGGTGGAACGTTTCAGAACGTGCAATACCTGCGAGTGCCGCCCGAGCATACCGATCATTCATTCTATATCCGTTACGAAGGGCCGGGGTGGGAGTCGGATAAAGTCGGCTATCGTTTCTATCTCGATTGGCGCAATGCCACAGATATTTTTGGCAAGAAAACACCGAACATGGTTCTGCAAAATGTGGGACAGGATGGCTTCGATTCGTATCATGAAATATCGGATTGGGGCATGGACATTTTGAAAGTCGGCGAATCCTTGGGCATCGGCTCTCTGGCGATGTGGCGCGACGGCAAAGCCAATCGCGTTTCGCAGACCGACAGTGTGACTTGCGCAATTGTTGCAAACGGCGCGGTGCAGTCGCAAATCCAAACCAAGTATTTTGGGTGGAAAGTTGGCGACGGTTCCTACGACCTCGTTTCCGATTTATCCATCACTGTCGGCAGCCGTCTGACCGAACATGCCATTGCGATTTCGGGAACTCCTGAGAACTTGTGCACGGGCATCGTCAAGCTCGAAAACAGCACGCTGCTCACGACGCCGGAAACAAACTCCGGCTGGACGTATTTGGCAACCTATGGCAAACAAAGTTTGGCGGAAGATCATCTCGGCATGGCGGTTTTGTATCGGAAGAATGATTTGATCGAAGTGGCCGAAGATCAGCACAGCCACGTGGTCGTGCTCAAACCGGCGAACGGCCAATTGACTTACTATTTTTTGGGCGCTTGGGAGCAGGAGCTTAACGGCATCAAAACCGCAGAAGAGTTTGAAGCTTGTCTTAAACAGGCGATGGCGGAATTAAATTCGCCGCTCACCATTCATTTTGACCGTTCAGAATAAATATCTTGATTTTAAGAAATCCGTCATTCATTTTGCTTGATGACTGCCTTCATTTGTTGGCGCTGTAGTTATATGGGGCGGGAGTTTTTTTGTTTAAGGAGAATCGCGATGAAAACCTTACCAGCCATAGATCCTGTCCGCTCTAGAAGCCTGACCACCTCCGAGCTTAGAGAAGCATTCTTGCTCGCAGACTTGTTCCGGCCGGAGGTGGTCAAATTAGTCTACTCAGAAAATGACCGCGCCGTTGTCGGTGCTGCAGTTCCGGTGAAAGAAAAATTGCCTCTGCAAACTTCCAAAGAATTGGCGGCGGATTGTTTTGCGCAACGCCGCGAGATCGGCGTGCTCAATATCGGCGGCGCGGGACGGATTAGCGTCGATAAGAATGTTTTCAATCTCGCGAATCGTGATATGCTTTACATCGGCAAAGGTGCAAAAGAAATCGTCTTCAGCAGCGAGAAAGCTGCAGAGCCGGCAGCATTTTTCATTTTGAGTTTTCCCGCGCATCAAAGTTATCCAACCAAACTGATGCGCTTTGCCGAGGCGGAAGCGGTTCGTCTCGGATCACCGGAGGGCGCCAACCAGCGCACGATCTACAAATATATTCATCCCGGCGGCATTCAAAGCTGCCAGTTGGTGATGGGTTTCACCCAACTCGAAATCGGCGCGGTGTGGAACACCATGCCGCCGCATACGCACAACCGCCGCATGGAAGTGTACATGTATTTCGATCTGCCGGAAAACGCGCGCGTGTTTCATTTCATGGGACAGCCGGAAGAAACGCGCCATCTCGTAATCGCCAATCGTCAAGCCGTGATCTCGCCAAGCTGGTCGATTCACTGCGGCGCCGGCACGGGCGCTTATTCATTTTGTTGGGGCATGGGTGGCGAGAATCAGGCGTTCGAGGATATGGATGCGGTGAGTATGGAAGAGTTACGCTGAGATTTGGAACACCCAAAATTTTTACAAACTGAACAAGTTTTTCCAACGGATTGAAGAACCCAACTGATCTAATCCGTTGGGTTTTTCTATCCGCTGGAGTCATCGTATGATCCTGGACAAATTCAAACTCAACGGCAAAGTCGCCATCGTCACTGGCGCGTCGCGGGGATTGGGCCGCGGCATGGCGCTCGGACTCGCAGAAGCCGGCGCGGATTTGGTTCTCGTTGGCGTCAGCGATATGACGGCGAGCAGACAAGAAATCGAAAAACTTGGCCGGCGCTGTGCAACTGTTACGGCGAATTTGAACGACAAAGATTGCGTTGCAACCATCATCAACACCGCGGTTGAGAACATGGGAGGAATCGACATTCTCGTGAACAATGCCGGCATCATCCGGCGCGCGCCGTTGCTCGAATTTGCCGAGAAAGATTGGGATGAAGTGATCAATGTTAATTTGCGCACATTATTCTTTCTCAGTCAGGCCGCAACGAAAGTGATGGTCGAGCAAGGCCGCGGCGGCAAGATCATCAACGTCGCCTCGTTGCTCTCGTTCCAAGGCGGCATCTTGGTTCCTTCTTACACGGCCTCGAAAAGTGGCGTGATGGGGCTGACTCGTATTTTTGCCAACGAGCTGGCGCGCCATAACATCAACGTGAACGCCATTGCTCCCGGCTACATGGCGACGGACAATACCAAAGCGCTGCGTGAAGATCCCAAGCGCAGCGTTGAATTGCTCGCGCGCATTCCGGCGGGGCGTTGGGGTACGCCGGATGATTTAATGGGCGCGGCAGTCTTTTTGGCGTCGGAAGCCTCAAATTATATGCAAGGCCACACACTGGTCGTCGACGGCGGTTGGTTGAGCCGTTAACCTGATTTCTTCAATCACAAAGGCAGAATGATTACTTGGCAGAATAATTTTTAATCATTCTGCCATTCAAAATCTTTGCCTAATGTGAAATCAATCCTGCATTTTTCCATGAGAAGCAAAGTAAAAGCGATTATCGCATTCGAAATTCTCACTCTGATCTTCATCGGCTGCGGCCGCGAAAGCCGCGTGACGGTGCTCAAGCTGGCGCACGGCCTCGATTCCAGCCATCCCGTTCACAAAGCAATGGAATACATGGCCGAACGCGCGCAGGAAAAATCCGCCGGGAAACTCCGCATCGACATTTATCCCAGCCAGCAATTGGGAACCGAGCGCGAGTGCCTCGAGCTGCTGCAAATCGGCAGCCTCGGCATGACCAAAGTTTCAACCAGCGTCATGGAAGGGTTCGCCCCCTCGCATAAAGTTTACAGCCTGCCTTATTTGTTTCGTGACGAAGCGCATCGGTTCAAAGTTTTGGAGGGTGAGATCGGCGAACGCTTGTTGTCGGCGCCGGAAAAATTTTTCCTCCGCGGACTTTGCTACTACGATGCCGGCAGCCGGAGTTTCTACACCAAAGCGAAACCAATTATGAGCCCGGCAGATCTGACCGGACTGAAGATTCGCACGCAGGAAAGCACCACCTCGATGAAGATGGTATCATCTCTCGGCGGCTCGCCGACGCCGATTGCCTGGGGTGAGCTGTACACCGCCTTGCAGCAAGGCGTGGTGGATGGCGCGGAAAATAATCCGCCGAGCTTTCATCTCTCGCGGCACTATGAAGTCTGCAAATACTACGCGCTCGATGAGCACACCTCGGTGCCCGACGTGCTGGTTATCAGCACGGTGATCTGGAAAGATCTCTCCTCCGAAGAGCAGCGCTGGCTGCAGGAGGCCGCCCACGAGTCCGCAGAGTATCAAAAGAAAATTTGGCAGGAAGCCACCGAGCACGCGCTCGCCGAAGTGCAAAAGGCCGGCGTCGAAATTTTTCATCCGGACAAAACGCCGTTCACTGAAACGGTTACCGGCCTTTACGAGGAATACAGAAACCAACCGGAAATTTACAACCTGATTCAAGAAATCAAAGCCGTGAGGTGAGCATGCAAAGAATCCGAGCCGCCGTCGATCGCACGTTGGAATGGTTGGTGATCGCGCTCATGGGCGTGATGGTCCTCAACGTTTTGTGGCAAGTGTTCACGCGCTTCGTGTTGCGCGACCCCAGCTCGTACACCGAAGAATTGGCGCGCTATCTCCTGATCTGGGTCGGTTTGATCGGCGCCGGTTATGCCGCCAGCCAAAAAATGCACCTCGCCATCGACATTTTGACTATGCGCTTGAGCGGAAAAAGCCGAAGTCTGGCCGAGATGTTCATTTACCTCTGCACTTTTCTTTTTGCGCTTTTGATCATGGTGATTGGCGGCATGCGCCTGGTCAATCTCACCCTCACGCTGAATCAAATCTCTGCGGCGCTGCAAATCAAGCTGGGATACGTTTACCTGGCGCTGCCGTTGAGCGGGCTCATCATCATGTTTTACGCCGGATGGTTTTTTGCCGAACAGCTTCGCATGCTTTTCGACGGCAAAGCGATGCCAAATTCCAACCGCTGACCAACGTTAATTGGCTCGAATATGACCGAAATACTCTTTCTCGTCATCAGCTTTGTTGTTCTGCTCCTGCTCGGAGTGCCCATCGCTTATTGTATCGGCATCTCGACCACGGTCACGATGCTGTTGAGCATCAAGACCATGCCGGCGCTAACCACGGTGGCACAGCGCATGGCAACCGGCCTCGACAGTTTCGCCCTGCTGGCCATTCCATTTTTCATTCTCGCCGGCCAACTGATGAATCGCGGCGGCGTCGCGCGGCGGTTGATCGATCTCGCCAAATCCATCGTCGGCATGCTGCCCGGCGGCTTGGCTTACGTGAACATCCTCGCGTGCATGCTGTTCGGCGCGATCTCGGGTTCGGCAGCAGCGGCCGCGGCCGCGATTGGCGGATTTATGGCCCCTTTGATGGCCAAGGAAGGCTACGACAAAAACTTCAGCGCCGCGGTCAACATCACTTCTTCGACCACGGGTTTGCTGATTCCGCCCAGCAACATCCTGATCGTCTATTCGCTCGCCAGCGGCGGCGTGTCGATTGCCGCGCTATTTCTCGCCGGTTATCTTCCCGGCATCATTGTCGGCGTGGCGCTGATGATCGTTGCGGGCTTTATAGCGTACAAAAAAAATTATCCGGTCGGTGACCGCATTTCACTGAAAGAAAGTTTTAGGCGCTTTCTCGATGCGATTCCGAGTTTGTTTCTGCTGGTCGTGGTGATGGGAGGAATCATCGCCGGTTATTTTACCGCCACGGAGGCCTCGGCTATTGCCGTGCTGTACACGTTTATTCTCTCCGTGCTCGTTTATCGCGAAGTCAAATGGAAAGAAATTCCCCAAATTTTGCTCGACTCGGCAGCCACCACGGCCATCGTCATGCTGCTGATCGGCACCTCGATGGGCATGTCGTGGATCATGTCGTATGAGAACATTCCACAAAACGTCAGCGAAGCCTTGATCGCGCTGACCGACAGCAAGATTGTCATTTTGCTGATCATCAACTTGATTCTGTTGTTCGTCGGCACGTTTATGGACATGACGCCGGCGGTGTTGATTTTTACGCCCATTTTTCTGCCCGCAGTGATGAAGCTGGGAATGGATCCCATTCACTTCGGCATCATTTTGGTTTTGAATTTGTGCATCGGCCTTTGCACGCCGCCGGTGGGAAGCGTGTTGTTTATCGGTTGCGGCGTCGCCAATACCACCGTGGTCAAAGTTCTCAAGCCGCTCATGCCGTTGTTCGTCGCGATGATTGTGGCGCTCATTTTAGTGACGTACGTTCCCGAATTGAGCCTGGCTTTGCCAAGGTGGTTTGGATTTTAAAGGAGCTTTCGTGGAAATCTATATTACTGAAAATTTTCTTTTGCACAGCAAAACGGCAATCGAGCTTTATCACGCGTATGCCAAAGCTCAGCCGATCATCGACTATCATTGCCATTTGCCCCCAAAAGATATCGCCGAGAACACGAAGTTCGCCAATCTCACGCAAATTTGGCTGTACGGCGATCATTACAAATGGCGCGCAATGCGGACCAACGGCGTCGACGAGCGCTATTGTACAGGCAACGCTTCTGATTGGGAAAAATTTCTCGCGTGGGCCGAGACCGTGCCGAAAACCTTGCGTAATCCGCTTTATCATTGGACGCACATGGAACTGAAGCGCCCGTTTGGCATTTCCAATAAGCTCTTGAACAAGGACACGGCACAAGAGATTTGGGAGATATGCAATGCCAAACTTACGCTCGATGAATTCTCGACACGCGGCATCATGCGGCAAATGAACGTCAGGTTGGTTTGCACCACGGACGATCCGATCGACAGCTTGGAATATCACCAAAGCATTCGCCAAGACGCCGGTTTCCACATTCGCGTGCTGCCGGCGTTTCGTCCCGACAAAGGCATGGCGGTCGAAAACGGCGCCGCGTTTCGAGATTGGGTGAGCAAGCTGGCCGCCGCCGCCGATGTTGACATCAATAGTTTTCCAGACTACCTCGCCGCGCTCAGAAAGCGCCGAGATTTTTTTCACGCGCAAGGCTGCCGCTTGTCCGATCACGGCATTGAAACTGCGTATGCGGAAGACTATACCGATGCCGAGGTCAAAACCATTTTTGACAAAGCGCTGACCAGCAAGAAACTAGATCACAGTCAGATGTTCAAATTCAAATCTGCGCTGCTGTACGAGCTTGGCCTGATGTATCACGAAAAAGGTTGGACGCAACAGTTTCACATTGGCGCGTTGCGCAACAACAACAGCCGCATGCTTCGCACGCTTGGGCCGGACACGGGATTCGACTCGATTGGCGATTCTGAAATCGCCCGCCCGCTGGCAAAGCTGCTGAACCGGTTGGATGACGAGAACAAACTGGCGAAAACAATTTTGTACAATCTCAATCCGCGTGACAACGAATTGATGGCCACGATGATCGGCAATTTTCAAGACGGCAGTGCGGCCGGAAAAATGCAATACGGCAGCGCCTGGTGGTTTCTCGATCAATTGGACGGCATGAAGAAACAGCTTGATGCGCTTTCGAATATGGGATTGTTGAGCCGCTTCATCGGCATGCTCACCGATTCCCGCAGTTTTCTTTCCTATCCTCGCCACGACTATTTCCGTCGTTTGCTTTGCAACATGCTTGGTGAGGATATGGAAAATGGGTTGATTCCTAACGACAAGGCGCTCGTCGGGAATATGGTTGCTGATATATGCTTCAACAACGCGAACGAATATTTTGGATTTGGTCTCAGTCGATAGCTGACGGCAAACATTTTCTGTCCTCCATCCCTGGCCTGCCTAGGGCTTTGGCAGGGCAGGCTTTCTGTCTTTATGAATATTTTTATGCGATGATTCTGCTATGAGCTTGATGCCGATTATTGAAAAGCTAAAGACTGCTCCCAGAAGCGGCAATCAACCCTTGCTGGTCGAGCTTTCTAAAAGTGAATTCATTCGAATTTATCCGAAATCGATTCATCAATTTGAGCGCGCTTATCTTTTCATCGCCCGTCGAGGTGAGAGAAAGTATTTGTTCGTCTCGCTGACGAAAGATTCCCATCCCGCACTTGCTCGATTCGAAGGCGAAGAACTCGAGACTTATCCGTCACTCAAATGTTGCCCGCTCAATTATCAGAACGCTATGATGCTGCGTGAGCTTTTTGCTTTCACCAGGCCGGTTTTGATTGGTCTGGAAAATTCATTCGGCCTTGGCGACCGGCTCGGCCTGGCCAATCCCGCTCATCTGCGCGCCATCGCGGACACGCTGTTGCGCGCCATTCTCGCACAGCAGTCCATCCGTGAGCTTGAGCGCACCGAGCGCACCGCCGACGAGGTGATGGATGCCGCAACGTGGGCGGTCTTTCAGGAGGGATACGGACAAGGCTTCGGCGCCGATGCGGATCATCTGAAAACGACCGAGCACGTCGACCGCATGATGCAGGCGGGATTCACATTTTTTACATTTGATCCCAGCGCGTATGTGGTGAATGAAGCCGCGCAGCTTCCCAACGAAGAGTTGTCCAATCGCCTCAACTCGCTGCCGTGGAATATTCTGGCGGATTCACCCGAAGGAATGCGTTCGCGATATGAAGGCAAAGCTTTTCGTGTCGCCAACGATTTCGAAATTCATCCAACCGCCGATGAAATACGCCGCGCTCTGGTAAAATACGGCGCCGTTATTGCGCACGCCGTCACGCTTTATCGCCATCTCGAAAACAAATATCGCAGCCGGCCGTACGAAGTGGAGCTTTCGGTGGATGAAACCGATTCGCCCACCACGCCGTTTGAGCATTTTCTGGTGGCAAATGAATTGAAGCGATTGGGCGTCAAGCTCGTGAGTCTGGCGCCGCGTTTCGTCGGTGATTTTGAAAAAGGCATTGACTTTAAAGGCGATCTTGCTTTATTCCAAAAAGAGTATGTCAAGCATGTCAAAATCGCGGAGGCGCTTGGCCCGTACAAAATCAGCATTCATTCGGGCAGTGACAAATTCAGCGTCTATCAGGCGATCGGCGCGTTGAATCCTGCCGCGGCGGGACGCGTCCATGTGAAAACCGCGGGCACGAGCTATCTCGAAGCGCTGCGAACCATCGCGGCGAGAGAGCCGGAGCTGTTCGGCGAAATTCTCGACTTCGCGCGCAGCCGGTACGAGACGGACAAAGCGTCGTATCACGTCTCAGCCAGACTCGATCTGGTTCCGCCGGCGCAAAACTGCACGCTGGAGCGCTTTCTCCGCCTCTTCGATGACGACGATGCACGACAGGTACTGCACGTGACCTTCGGTTCCGTTCTCACTTGCAAAGACAGCGCTGGCAAGCCGGTTTTCAAAGAGCGCATTCTGCGCGCATTGGAGCAGCATGAAGAAGCGCACTACGAATATTTGCAGCGCCATTTCCGCCGGCACATTGAACCGTTTTTGCAATGAAGAATCGCCATGACCCTCGAACAATTGAAATCCATGTATGATTTCTCCGGCCGGCCGGTCGCCGTTACCGGCGGCACCGGTGTGTTGGGCAGTGAAATGGCTTGCGCGCTCGGCGGCTGCCGTGCCAACGTGGCCATCATCAGCCGAAAACCTGTCGTGGCAGAGCCACTCATAAAGCGCATTGAGTCGACTGGCGGACACGCCATGGCTGTTTACGGAGACGTCTGCCAAACCGACACAATCGCAAAAGCCGCGGAAGAAATCATCAAAACTTTCGGCCGCATTGACGGCTTGCTCAATGGCGCCGGCGGCAACAATCCCCGCGCTACGACGAATCCGGAGCAATCTTTTTTCCAATTATCGCAAGAAGCGCTGGAGTGGGTGGTCAATTTGAATTTAACTGGAACCATTTTGCCAAGCCAGATCTTCGGAAAATATATGGCAGAACAAAAATCGGGCGTGATTTTAAATGTGACTTCAATGAACGCCTTTCGGCCGTTGACGCGAATCCCCGCCTATTCCGCCGCGAAAGCCGCCGTCAGCAACTTTACGCAGTGGCTCGCGGTTCACTTGGCACAAGAATATTCGCCGAGCATTCGTGTCAATGCCATCGCGCCCGGATTTTTCTTGACCGAGCAGAATCGTTTTTTGCTCACGGATAAAGCCACCGGCGAATTGACGCCGCGCGGGGAAAAAATCATCGAGCACACGCCGATGGGACGATTTGGCAAACCCGAAGATTTGCTCGGCGCCGCGCTCTGGCTGCTCTCGCCGGCCTCGGAGTTTGTCACCGGCATCGTCGTGCCGGTGGATGGCGGGTTTTCGGCATACAGCGGCGTTTAAATCGAAATGACGATTTTCTAAAAGGCAAAACGATTTAGGGCAAAACTATTAAAAGCACAACGCGGGTCGCAACCAAATAGGTTTAAGAAAATTACTCCAACGGATGGAAAAAGACCAACGGATAAAAACAATTGATCGCAAAACGATTATGGCAAAATTATTGGTTCGTGAGACCAGAACAATTATCTTGCCACAATTATTTTGTTTTAAAAAATTTCCTTGTCGAACAATTGAGTTGACGTATGAAAAAATTAAAATCTGTTGGCAGCTTTTATCCGTTGGTGGCAAAAGTTGGGGGTTTTTAAAAGTTCCATAAAACCCTTGCAAATACTGAGTCAAATGAGGTTTTAAAAAAATCTTTGCTCTAAAAAACACTGATTTGACTCTTAACAGACTAATTGTTTTGCCCTAAAT
>JAKEEU010000057.1 GCA_022616415.1 Candidatus Zhuqueibacterota bacterium
TCCGTCACCGTCCCGGTTTCGAGCGTGAAATCCAGGCCGGCTGATTGATTGACGTTGAGCGTGAGGCCGGAGAGTACGATCGGCTTGAAGCCCATTTTGCGGACGGCGATTTCGTAATTGCCGAGCGGCGCCAGCGGAATGAAATATGTGCCTTCATCATTGGTGACGGCTTCGCGTTTCAGACCATTGCTCAAATTGGTCAGCGTCACCTGCGCGCCCGGCACGACCGCTCCCGTGGCGTCAGTGATGCGCCCTGAGACTTGCGCCGTTTGTCCGAAGGCCGCGGCGACGAAACAAAACAACCAGGAGGCTACCAAAGGCAGCCGAAGAAATTTGTGATGGTTCATAGCTACTCCTCAGAAAAATGTCCGACAAGCTGCCAGCTTGTCGATGCTCTCCCAATAAGCGACTTGCCGAAGCCTCGACAAGCTGGCAGCTTGTCGGACATCGCGCGCCGCGATTTTCATTCTTTCAGGGCGTCGCCACGGACGGCATGAACGACTCCCGTAAGTACTCCGTAAACGAAGTTTTTTTGTATTGACTCATCTCTGCCGCGTTAGCGGCGCCTTGAATTTAGCCGTGGGTTGAAACCCTCGGGATGGTTGGAGAGTATTCCCGCGTCGCGTTAGCGACGGCTGAATTCAATCGTCGCTGACGCGACGGGAAAAACATCCCGCGACACCGTGGGTTGAAACCCACGGCTAAATTCAAGGCGCCGCTAACGCGGCGAGGGAGATGAGCAGTTACGTTTTTTTAGCGTTTTTCCCAGGAAAACCGCTAAAAAACTTCGTTTATGGAGTAGTAAGCAGCGAGGCAAAAGTTTTGCGGCAAATTTCATTTTCCATTTGATATTTTGCATTTGCCATTGCCAGAGGGTGGGCCAGTCAATGCTGAATGGGCATTGGTCGATTTCCGGGGCAATGGCAAATGCAAAATATCAAATGGAAAATGGAAAATGGAAAGCGATTATGCCTCAGAATTTTTGCCTGCCTGCTTAATGAATCGGCCCGTGATGGGGCGACCCGTGATGGGGCGGATGGACTACCTGGCGACAGTCTGTCGCAAACTCGCCAACGCCGCTTCCAGCCGCGCCAGCGCATTGAGTTGTCGCTGCGCCGCCTGTTCCGGCGCGTCAA
>JAKEEU010000058.1 GCA_022616415.1 Candidatus Zhuqueibacterota bacterium
GAGACCGCAGGGGAGCCTGAAAAGGCTCCTATTGCTTACACTCTTTCCAGGCAGCTCATTGTTAATAAAACGCTTAAATCAAACTAGCCTGACGGTAATGCGGTAAATCCCCACTACGAGGTGTCGGTCACGTATGCCAATTCGCCAAGCAGGACATTGCGACGATAAGATGGAATGAAGCTATCACCGGCCACCCAATCGCGGTCGATGCCCAACAGCGTCAAGGTGAAATCAGTGCGGCGGTAACGGTCGAATGGCCGAGACAGATTCAGGTTGATGCCATAACTGCGGTCACGCGCCACTGCACCGTAACTTGTTCCAAAAAAGTAAACGGTTTGAAAAACGGAGAGGCCAACGTTGGTTCGTTTTGGCAAATAAAAGTAATTCACCAAAAGGCTGCTGTTCGATAGATCGCCATAAAGATTCGTGTACACGTTGAAGCGTTGATTGCCCAGCACATCGGAGAAGGAGAGCTGTGTCAGGCTTCGCACGCCGAAATATTGGCTGTAACCAGCGTTGCCAAATAAAATGTCCGGTGAGAACTTCGTTTTGTAATCACGCACTTTGTGGCGGCCACTGGGGAGAAGATACGTCGCAGAGTCCAGCGCCACTGGTTGGGGCTCGCGGGAAGTAGTATCGAGCACACCGCTGGCAAATTCTTCACCGAAGACGAAATTCTGAAATCGGCTCTGTACTGTCTTGGCGGGCTTCTCATAAACCCCATGGGCAAAGGTATGCCGAACTTCTTGCTTCGCCTCGCGGGCAGTGATAAATTCGGTCTTGGCAGGATTCACCTGTCCCGGCTTGATGTCGAGTGGATTGCGCAACAGGTAAATATCATAACCCGCTTCATAAAAAGAACCGAAAGCCATTT
Organism: Candidatus Zhuqueibacterota bacterium; assembly: GCA_022616415.1. Classification (GTDB taxonomy): domain Bacteria; phylum Zhuqueibacterota; class Zhuqueibacteria; order Zhuqueibacterales; family Zhuqueibacteraceae; genus Zhuqueibacter. The sequence continues at coordinate 875 of JAKEEU010000058.1, forward strand.
GCCTGCCATCCCCCGCCCAAGAGAGCTGGGAAATGCCGGTCACGACATCCGTAATCGGATACTCCTCGTTGCTGCGCAAATTTTTGATGTAGATGTTGAAGATACCGCTGCGGTCGCTGGTGAAAGCGAGCTTCGCGCCATCTACGGGCGAGAAAACCGGCGTGTGCTCGAGCCCCGGTGTGGCCGTCACCCGATACAGGCTGCTGCCATCGCGATCAATAATGTAGATATCGAGATTGTGATAGTCAGAATTCTCAATTTTGAAATTGGCCGACCGTGGCTTATCAAATGCCCATCCTCGGTCACTAACAAAAGCGAGTTGTCTGCCGTTCGGCGACCAGCTCGGCTCCAAATCACTGAAGACATCATCAGTGACTTTGTGCACTTCGCCGATGCGCATATCCCACAGATAAATGTCCGATTGCCCGTGCGTGAATCCAGTGAAAGCGATCTCATTGCCCGAAGGTGACCATGCCGGGCTAAACACCCCGTCCAGCCCAAACTTTTTACAGCGGACGATCTTTTTGCGCTTGACATCCAAAATGTGCAGCTCATCTTCTTTACCGGACTTCGAGGCAAAGACGATAAACCGGCCATCGGGCGACCAACTGATGCCCGGCCGCAGCCAGTGCAGCTCTTCAAGCATCTCGCTGCGCTGGCCGCTAACGAGCCTGGTCAGGTTGCTGCCATCAATCGCATTCATCACATAAATGTCGAAGTAATCCGACTTATTGGAAAGGAAGGCAATTTTGTCGCCACGCGGCGAAAGCGCCGGACTGTTGTTGACGAAGTTGTGCCACTGGCGATGATCGGTCAACGTTTTGGCAATTTCCTCCGGCTCTTTGCGATTGGCCATTTCCGGCCAATAAGTTTTCTTGATGTGCCGCAACCAATGTTCGGCAAGCTCATCGCTTTCCAAACCGATAGCTGCCTTCAGTCCCTTATCCAAGTTATGATGGATTTTCACTTTGCCGAGAATCTCGCCGGCCTTTTCTGCTCCGTATTTCTGTGCGAGGTAATACCACACGGACTGCCCGCCTTTGTAAGCCAGAAAACCGCCGAACATATCCAGCGAGTTCGGCAAGTAGTCGTTGATCGCCGCATCCCGCATGAACATATCGCTTTCCGTATCCCAGCCCCGGCTTTCAAATTCTGCCAGGCCCTCGACGAACCACAGAGGCAAGCGAAGCTTCGTGAGTCCAGTGATGATGGCCATCACGCCGCCGCCATAGACCATTTGCAGCATCACGGCGTGAGTGAGCTCGTGGTGGGTGACGTGGCGCAGCCGCTCCCAACTGCCGTCAAACGGAATGACCACACGGTTTTTGAAAAATTCGGTAAAGCCGCCAACCGATTCTTCGGCCGGATTCAAATCGACGTTGGTTTGCTCAAAATCGTTGTGGCTATTGTATACGATGATCGTGATGCGATCCGTCAGCTCATAGCGAAAATCCGCGCTGAGGTGGCGATGGGCGGCCTCGGCTTCAGCGGCAACAAAATGGGCTATTTCCACACCGCCCTCAGTGAAATAGATGTTAAAATGTTTCGACTGCAGATACTTCCACTTGAAGTCGGTGTACTGCACCTTGTTCTTGCCGAAGTATTGGGCAGGGAGTTGAGGCGGCGAGAGTAACAGGGCGGCTGCAACCAGGATGAACGTTTTTGTTTTCACGGACTTCATTTTCGCCTCCTCTCTGTTCAGCTATTGACTCCGACCGCGTCCGGATGGAGTCGCAAGTCTTGCTTGGAGCAGCGGGACTTTCATGAAGTCTCGAAAAATCTGCTGTCGCTGAACCTCAGCGAGCCGTGGTCTACGGGCGTGGCCGCCCATACTTTTCACGAACGCGTTGTACCACCTGCGCTTCATCCACACCCGAATTCAAAAGATCGGAGATAAAATGCATTTCTTCCAGTCCGCCACCCGATTTGGAGCACGGGCACTCCGACAAACTCATGGTGCAAATAGCACTGCAGCTACAAAGAAATTGTGCGGCAATTGCCGGGGTGCGGGGATGGAGGGCTTCTTGCCACTTCGCCGGCGACTGCCGAGTTTGAGACAAACCCAGCCAGAGCGAGAAACCGACAATAACGGTGACGCCCAGACTCAGCAGGAGATAGAACCGGATGCGTTTTTGTCTCTGCTTGGCAAAGTCGGCGGCGTACGGATGAATTTTTTTGCGTGGTGTTTTTGACATTATAATCAAACTCCATAACGGCAGTATTGCGCTTGATTCAAAACCAAAAGGCCGCTACCGGTCGCTGACTTGCTCTCCCGCGCCGGACCATTCGCGCCGAAACTGCCACTCCCGCCACAAAACATAAATCACCGGAATGACGATCAGCGTCAAAATGGTTGAAGTAACCAAACCTCCGACCATGGGGGCGGCAATGCGCTTCATCACGTCGGCGCCGGTGCCGGTGCTCCACATAATGGGAAGAAGTCCGAGGATGGTGGTTCCGACGGTCATCATCTTGGGCCGCACACGTTGAACCGCGCCGCCGATCACGGCATCTTTTAGATCTGCCAGCGAGCGCATGCGGCCTTCTTTGCGGTAGCGATCAAAGTATTCGTCCAAATAAACAATCATCACCACGCCGGTTTCCGCTGCTACTCCGGCGAGTGCGATGATGCCCACCCAAACCGCGACGCTGGTGTTATAATCCAAAATCCACAAGAGCCAGACCGCGCCCACCAATGAAAATGGCACGGACAGGAGGACGATGAGTGTTTTTGAAACCGACTTGAAATTGAAATAAAGCAGCATGAAGATAATGACGAGGGTCACCGGAATCACCAGTTTCAATTTCTCGCGCAGCCGCAAAAGATATTTAAACTGTCCCGCCCACGCCAGGGTGTAGCCAGGTGGAATATCGACATTCTCCAAAATGTACTGCTGCGCCTCGCGAACGTATTTGCCGTAATCTTTTTCCACCACGTCCACAAACACAAATCCAACTTTGGAGCCGTCTTCGTTGCGGATCGACGGCGCTCCGGTGGTGGGAAAGATCTCAGCCAGTTGCGTGATGGGAACCTGGGCTCCGGCAGGCGTTGGCACCAGCACCCGGCGCAGCTTCTCCAGATCGTCGCGCAATTCGCGGGGATAGCGCACGTTAACCGGATAGCGCTCTTTGCCTTCGATGGTCTGGGTGATGTTCATTCCGCCGATGGCGGTTTGAATGATGGCTTGCGCGTCGCCGACGGTTAATCCGTATCGCGCCGCTTCTTCGCGCTTAATCTTGAAATCGACGAAATATCCACCGGTGGTTCTTTCCGCAAAGGCACTGCGCGTGCCGGGAAATTTGAGCAGCGCTTGTTCAATGTCCACGGCAACGCGCTCGATTTCCCGCAAATCGTCTCCAAAAACCTTGATGCCGAGATTGCTGCGGATGCCGGTGGTCAGCATCTCGGTGCGCGTTTGAATCGGCATCCACCAGATGTTGGCCATGCCGGGGAATTTTAGTTTCTGATCCATCTCCGCCACGATTTTATCCCAGGTCATGCCTTTGCGCCATTGCTCTTCGGGCTTCAGGATGATGGTCGTCTCCACCATGCTCAACGGCGCGGGGTCGGTGGCGGTGCGCGAGCGACCGATCTTCCCGAAGACCCGTTCGACCTCGGGAAAGGTGGCCAAAATTTTATCCTGGGTGTGAAGAATGTTTTTCGCTTCCGAGGCTGGCATACCCGGTATGGAAGTTGGCATGTAGAGAATCGAGCCTTCATTCAGCGGCGGCATGAACTCCGTGCCGAGCATCACAAAAATCGGCGCCGTTGCGATGAGAATCAGCACGGCAACCGCAACGACCCATTTGCGAAATCGCAGAACGAAGTTGACCGCGGGAAGATAAATCCAAATCAAGAATCGGCTGAGGGGATTTTTTTCTTCGGAGCGAATCTTGCCGCGCACGAAAATAGGGATGAGCGCCGGCGCCAGGGTAATCGCCAAAACCGCGGCGAAGAACATCGAAAAAGTTTTGGTGTAGGCCAGCGGTTTGAACAAACGCCCCTCCTGGGCTTCCAAAGTAAAGATGGGCAAAAACGCAACGGTGATGACCAGCAGTGAAAAGAAAATGGGCTTGCCCACTTCCTGCAATGCGCCGGTCAGCACGGCAGTGCGACTCTCCTTGCGGCCTTCCTGCTCCCACCGTTCCAAAGCTTTGTGGGCGTTCTCCACCAGCACGATGGCAGCGTCGACCATGGCGCCGATGGCGATGGCAATGCCGCCGAGGGACATGATGTTGGCGGTGAGCCCCATGTAATTCATCGGAATAAAAGAAATCACCACTGCAATGGGCAGCGTGATGATGGGAACCAAAGCGCTGCGAACATGAAAGAGAAAAACAATGATCATAAGACTGACGATGATCATCTCCTCGGTGAGCTTTTGCCGCAAGGTGCTGATGGCGCGAAGAATGAGGTCGGAGCGATCGTAGGTGGTGACGATCTGCATCCCCGGCGGCAACGAGGGTTTGATTTGCTCGATTTTCTCCTTCACGCGGTCGATAACTTTCAGCGCGTTTTCTCCGTAACGCATCACCACGATGCCGCCGACGGCCTCGCCTTTGCCATCGAGCTCGGCGATGCCGCGACGCATGTCCGGGCCGAGATGCACGTTGGCAATGTTGCGGAGAAAGACGGGCGTGCCGTTGCCATCGACGCCCAAGGCCACCTGCTCGAGGTCTTCGAGCGATTTGACATATCCGCGGCCTCGTACCATGAATTCCGTTGAGGCCATCTCGATGACGCGACCGCCCACGTCGTTGTTGCTTTCACGAACCGCCTGAATCACCCGCTTCAGCGGCATGTTGTAAGCCAGAAGCTTGTTGGGATCGACGTCAATTTGGTACTGCTTGACAAAGCCGCCGACCGAGGCCACCTCGGCGACACCGGGCACGCCTTCGAGCCAGTACTTCAGATTCCAATCCTGAAAGGAGCGCAGGTCGGCGAGATTCCAGCGGCCGCTGGTGTCAATCAACGCATATTCAAATACCCAGCCGACGCCGGTGGCATCCGGGCCGAGGGTGGGCGTGACGCCTTCCGGCAGTTGCGCTTCGATCTCGTTCATGTATTCCAACACCCGGCTGCGCGCCCAATACATGTCGGTGCCGTCTTCAAAAATGACATAAACAAACGAGAGGCCAAAGAATGACTGGCCACGCACGAACTGAACTTTCGGCGCCGCCAACAGGCTGGTGACGATGGGATAGGTGATTTGGTCTTCAATGATGTCCGGACTGCGGCCGGGCCATTCGGTGAATACAATCACCTGCACATCCGACAAATCCGGTATGGCATCCAACGGAGTATTGAAAAGCCCCCAGATGCCCCAGGCGGTCGCGATACCCACCAGCATGAAGACCATCAGTTTATTTCTGGCGCTGGCTTCGATGAGTTTTTCGATCATGAGCGATTCTCCAATACTCAAAAATGATAAAAAATCGACATCAGTGCTTGAGTGTCAAATTCTGTGTTGCTGGAAAGCGGTAAACTCACCGCAAGACCCACTTGCAGATTTGATTCAGCTAAAGGACTCACTTTTATTCCTGGTGTGATATTGATCACAGCAGGTTCTTCTTCACCGTTTAGTGCCGCCTCGCCATCAAATTCGAGAAGTCCTTGTAGGCGTGGCGTGAAATGATATAACAAAGAGATGTTGTAGCCCAGCCCCGTCGCTGCTTCATCGCCATTTTTAAGGTTCGTCGGAATTCCGAATGTGGTGAATGCCACAACCTCGAGTTGCTTCAACCTATAGCCCAGGTTAAGGAAAGGTTCGATCTCAACGATGTGATCGCTACCGATGCCTTTCATGTCATTGCCAGTGGGAATCCCGAACTCGATGCCGGATCCAAGCAATAAGCCATTTTCCGCAAAAGCCAAGTTGGCGAATTTGAGCGCCAGCTCCAAGTTGCCGAGGTTGGACTCATGTGATCCGCCATCCGGGCCTTGAAAGACGTAAGGAATGTTCACTTCGATGCTGAAAGCCTGGTGGAAGGCGTACTCCCCCTCGAAACGGACTGTGCTTTCTCTTGCCTTTTCATCCTCGCTGTCCATTTCCCGAAAGAAGTAGTCAAACCGGACTTTAGTGTCAGGGGAGGGCGATTCCGTAATGAGCGGATGCGAGAAGTGAAGGCCACCTCGGTGGGAGGACGCATCCTTATGGGAATGGCTTTCTTGTCCCCATACCAAATTGTGAGTAACAAATACAAAGGCAAGCAATTTCAAAGTAAATTTCAACATTTTCTCGACAAACCTTTCTTATTCCTCAGGTTCCGGCTGCATCGTTTGCAGCACGCCCTGCACGTGCGCTTCGGCGTCAATCAGAAAATTGCCTGATTTGACGACGATCTCTCCGGGTTCCAAACCTTCCAGCACTGTATAATAGCGCCCGGCTTTAATGCCCAGTTTGATTTCTCTTGGCTCAAACCGGCCATTGCCGCGATCTACAAACACCAATTGCCGCACGCCGGTATTCAGCACCGCGGTTTCCGGAATAGTCAATTGCTCTCCCTGCTCTCCTGCAATTTCAACGTCGGCGTACATGTCGGGCTTGAGCTTCAAATCTGGGTTGGAGAAAATCAGGCGGACCTTGGCCGTGCGTGTGCGGGCTTGCAGGGTGGGATAAATATAATCGACCCGTCCCGTGTATTCGGCGCTGGGGTCATACGACAAGGTGATGGTTGCCTTTTGTCCCACCTTGACATAGGGCAGCTCATATTCGTAAATGTCCGCATGCACCCAAATGATGGAAAGATCAGTGATGGTATACAAATCTGTGCCGACTTTGGCGTGGCGTCCTTCAAAGGCGTTCTTCTCAACCACGTAACCATTAATGGGTGAGTAAAACCTGAGGGTAAGCTGGGGTGTCCCTTTTTGCGTAATTTCTTCAATCTGCTTTTCCGTGATACCCCAAAGCAGCAGCCGGTCTCGCGAGGATTTCAATAAGCTGTTTTCCCGGTTGTCTGCATCATTTGTAAGATTATTCAACTCGGCCAAGCGAAGCTCCTGGGAAGCATCTCGAAGGGTCTGCAGATATTCTTCCTGTGTTGCAACCAGCTCCGGGCTGTAGATATCAAAAAGCGGCTGGCTTTGCTTCACGAACTGGCCGGTGTAATCAACGTACAACTTCTCTATCCAGCCGGAGAATTTGAGATTGATCGTGGCGATCCTGGTTTCGTCATAAGTCACGTGACCGACGGTACGAATGGTTTGGGCGACTGGCTGCACTTTCACGGTATCGCGTTGAACACCGATGAGCTGTTGCTGGTAGAGTGGGACGTTTACGGTGCGCACCTGCTTTTCCTGGATTCCCGCTTGCGGCGAAGCCCCTTCCTTATACACCGGAACCAAATCCATGGCGCAAATCGGACATTTGCCCGGCTCCTTTTGTTTCACTGATGGATGCATCGTGCAGGTGTAATAATCGACTTCGCCTTCCCCAGCGCCGCCTTCTCCTGAGACAAATTTGATTCCTTTCGTGCCCGGCGTGACCTGCCATTGCGTCACGGCCAAAATATTTTGACCCTGTGCCACCTCGACCTTTACATCCCAAGGGAACTTGCCTCCGGCTCCCAAATCAATCTGAGCTTCGTAAGCGCCGTTACCAATATGTTGCGTCTCTGCTTCGTTTGCCATCGCTGGCATCCCGGCCATGGCTGGCATGGAATAGTGAATGTGCACGGTGGCGCCGGTAACGGGCTTATCTGTTGCATCCTTCACGGTTACCTTGAATGTATTCATGCCAACCGCAGGAGGATCGGGCTTGACCTGTAGCGATACGGTATAATCACCGATTTTTTGACCAGGGCTTTCGCCTTTGCCGCAGGCACTGAAAAGCAAAGGCCCAACAGCCAAAATCGTAATCGCTGACCATTGAAGGAATTTCATGACGAGTTTGATTTTCATTGTATCAACTCCTTTTGTTGATGAATTTTTGCATGGTTCATCTCTATCTTTCGCTGCCCGCCGCTCTCTCCAATCCGGCGACTTGCTGCCGGTAATTGGCAAGCTCTTTCATATAAGCCAGGCGGAAATTCAACAGCATGCGCTCGCTGTCGAGCAAGGTCAGGAAATCCAGTGTTCCGGTTTGGTAGCTGCTCATGGCGGATTGCAAGGTGCGCTCGGCATCCGGAATAAGCTTTCGCTCATAAAGCGTCACCGTTTGCTCGGCAGTCTTGAGGCGGGCGAACAAATCGCGGATTTCGGCTTCGACTTCGTTTTTGAGATTTTGATAATATTGCTCGTTTGCGACGCGGCTGGCTTGCGCCTCGTCAACGGCAGCGTTGCGTTTGCCAATCCACAGTGGCAGGTTGATGCTCGCTTGAATCGACCAGGGATTTTTGCCGGCATCGGGTGCGGCCGTCCGGCCCGAGGGCACGGTGATGTAAGTTCCCATCAGCATCAAATCCGGCCAATAATTTTTGTGTGCCAGTTTGATTCCCAAATCCGCCTTTCGCACCATCGCTTCCGCTGCTCTCAGCTCCTGCCTGGCCATTATGGCTTGTTGCACGACCTCCTGTTCAGTCTGAGAGAATAACGTTGTGTCAATGATCGCAACGGTGCCGATTTGTGCGTCACGCGGACGCTCCAAAAGAGCGTTGAGTCTGGCAACCGCACCTTCACGCATTTTCGCAAAATTCAGGCGGCGCTCTTCAATCGAAGAAATCTCCACCTGCGCTTTCAATACGTTGGCCTGAATGCCCATGCCGGTCGCATACTTGCGGGAGGCGACCTGTTGGAAAGTTTCGAGCAGGTTTTGGTAATCATTCAGAATGGTCAACGAGTGATCAATCCAAAACAAATCGTAGTAGGCGAGTTTGACTTTATAAACCACATCACGCCTGGTCGATTCGTACTTCTCCCCGGCAATCGCCGCGTCCTGTTCTGCCATGTCACCTCTCAATCCCAATTTGCCGAAGAATGGCAAACGCTGCGAGAGCATGAACACATTTTCCTGCGGCCCGACTCGCGTTTCGACACTGGAGGCCCAACGGGTGTAACTCAACACCGGATCGTCGAGCGACGAAACCTGCGGCACACGCTGCTCCGTTGCCCGCCATTGTTGCTCAGCAGATTGGATGAGCGGGTTATTTTGCAAGGCTTCCTGAATCAGTTTTTCCAATAGAACAATACCATCCTCTCCCGATTGCGCCATCGCAGCAATGGAAAGAGTAAAGAGAAGGCTTACACTGATCATTAATTTCATGTTGGAACCTCGTGCAGTAACGTTAATCTTCCTTGCACCAAAGAATTATGTTGCAAGGGCAATAGTAAAGCTTTGGCAATATCCCAAGTACTGAACGTTTCGCCCCTACCCCGCTCCGCCATTCTTGATTTTTCGTATGAATGCGGGGCGGAGAAGGAGCTAACTACGAGCTTTTTCTGAGAGGGATGGGCGTACTTCACCCTACGGGCGTAGCCCTTGCAGGTGGGATTAAATCAGGAAAGTGGCGAGCAGCTTGTAGCGTTGGTTGCTGGTGAGAAGAGGGTTGAGGGAATAAAAATCATTGCCTGTGACAATGGGAAGCGCGAAGCGGAGGCTGGCGACGAGGCCTTGCGAGACTGCTGCAAGATCAATGTGGAAATGCGAGATCTTTGCCAGTGTGCACTGCGTCGGCGCGGATTCATCGAATGCATGCGTAGGGTCTCCATAGCAGCACACCATGCGTGAAGGGAATTCCGCGCCACAGCACGCCATGTTGCCGCCGGAAATGGCTTGCTCCTCACAGCACGACAGGTCCATCGCCACGTTCAGCACCGGCACGAAGAATTGCAACAGGCTGAAGGCGAGCAAAAGCGAAATTGTCTTGTAAAATTTGCGCACGTTCGAGCTAGGCTATTAACGGTTCACTCAACTGGTAACACAAAATTTGTGCACTCTATTCCCAGCTTCCTTGACAAGGCGCAAAAGAAGCACCAAGAGAAAACATGGTTAATGTACACAAAATTCTCCTTACATTTTCACGGGGCTGCTTTCATCCGGTTCGCCATCCGGCGGCATGATCAGTCGCGATTCGTCAAAGGGTTTGCTGAATGACCAATTCGAGATTGCGCCGTCTTTCACGGCAATCGAATTGTCCGCTTTCCAGTAAACCGTGTATTTCGCCGGCACGATCAACCCATCTACGTTTGCCGTTTCCTCCCAAACGAAAATGGAGGGCGGGCTGGTTGCAGCATCTCCTTGCATCATGCTCGCAAAAGTCATCACGTGCTCGGAGGCTTTCAGCCTGTATGTGCCCGGGTCAATATAAAGAACATAGTGGTCTTTGGGCGTATCCCCAGTTCCCGGATCAAAAGTCATTTTTACAGTGAAATATTCTTTTGAATCCTCGAGCATCGACAGCTTGCCTTTTCCCGGCTCTCCCAAATTCACGCCGGCGTCTTGCGTCAACCAGGGAATATTGAACAGATAAAAATTGCGCCAGGCGGTGAAACGAGCGGGCGCTCGGGCAATGCCTTGAAGATTTCCTGCACTCCAGGCTTTTTTGCCGTCAAAAGCAACCGAGCCATGAGTCCCATCCGCATTGGGCAGTTTTGCATACGCGCGGCGTGTCGCCGTCTCCACTGTTGCCTCCTCCCAAAACGGCACCCAGTTGTTGCCGCCAAAATTTACCTTGAGATGGGCGTTGAAGCTGATCGCCGGCGCTTTCCGCCATTTCTCCAGCCCACCATGCGCCTCGATCATCCGCTCGATAACTTCTTTGGTTTTGGCTGAGGCATATTTCGGCCTTTGGTAGCTTTTGGCGGCGGTTGCGGTTAACCCCACGACGAGCAATAAATTTGTTATTCTGCGCATCATGACCTCCTTAATAGTTCTTTTTTGAAATTAAATGGCCACTTCAAAACTTACCCGTCATGTCCAGGCAAACCATTTCCTTTTGATTTCTCAGATAAAGCTTCCCACCGGCCAACACCGGCATGGTCCAGCACTTGCCTGACAAGATCTGCGCCCTGGCTTTTTCTTTGTATGCCGAAGGCGTAGCTTCGATGAGCGCAAGCTCGCCTTTTTCACTCAACACAATCAAATGTTGATCGGCGAGAATGAGCGAGCCTTGCCCCAAGCCGCCGGTTCTCCACTTCTCTTCGCCGGCGCCGGCATCCAGACATTTCAAAACCGTGTTGTCAAAACCGTAAAGATGATCTTGATAGAAGATGGACGAGCTGAGCTCATTTTTGAGCCGCCGCGTGCTCCATACTTTTTGAGCCGTCCAACCGTTGCCCGTGGAACTGATTTTCAGCAATACCGCGCCTTGATCGAATCCGCAGGAAACAAAAACTTTGTCCGGCGGCAGAAACACCGGCGTTGCAATATTCAAATAATAGAGATTGCTCCAGGGGAATTTCCACAATTCTTTGCCGTCTTGCGGCGAAAGACCCACCACGGCTTCGCCGGTAAAACCAATGAGGTGTCTTTTTCCATGAGTGCTGGCGGCAATGGGTGAAGCAAAAGTCCGCTCTGCGGTTTGCGAAGTCCAAATCAGCTTGCCGGTATGTTTATTGAATGCGACAATCGTTTTGCTGGGTTGGCGACCGACGTTGGTGATGAGCAAATCGCCTTCAATCAACGGCGAGGAGGAATAGCCGCGATCAGCGCCTTGCTCCGCGTTGCCATAGTTTCTCTGTTTGGGATGGCCGAATTCTTTGTGAAGATCGACTTCCCATCTCTTTCGCCCGTTTATCGCCTCGAGCGCATACAGCATGCCGAAGGACCCCATCGCGTAAACCACGCCGTTATCGACCGTCGGCGTAGCGCGAGGGCCGTTGCCATATTCATCAATAAAGTTTTTATTCAAGCGAAAACGCCAGCGCTCATTGCCATCATTGGCATTCAGACAAAAAAGAACTTCGTTGTCACCAACTGTGTAAGCCGTGTAGAGCCGATCTCCGACAACAGAGACTGCCGAAAATCCGTCGCCGATGGCCTTCTTCCAAAATATTTTGGGACCATTGGCAGGCCAGCTTTTCAGCAATCCCGTCTCGGTGGAAATGCCGTCGCGGTTGGGGCCTCGCCATTGGGGCCAATCTTGCTGGCGAGACTTTCGATCTGCTGCTTGATATATGAAACTCCCAAATGAACCCCAGATTGCGAATAGACAAAGATAGAATATGCGCGGTGATGTTTTCATAAGCAGCCGGCCTTTTTTGCAACTTGTATAATGACGGCTGCACTAAAATATGAAAAGAAATCAAGGGCGGGAATGAATTTGTAAGCAGTGGGAATATCTTGTAGCGAACCGGCAAGAAAAACACATAAGACGGCTAAGGAGGTGGGATGGAATAAATGCTCATTTTGTGCCATAAAGTCGTTGTCTCTCAAGTCTGACAAAGCACGAAATACTTATATCTCACCTCCTAAAGCGATTGTCCCAGTCGCATCTGCAACATTGGACGATAACTGCGGCTGAGCTTCAGGCGCGTTTCGTCTTTGAGGATGATGATGTATTCGCCATGCGAGTAGGGCTGCAGCTCTTTAATGCGATCAATATTGACCAGGTTCGAGCGATGAATGCGAACAAACCGTTCGGGATCGAGCTGGGCCGCCAAACCACCAACGGTTTCGCGATAGAGATGGGTCTTGCCGCCGGCATGAAGCTTCGCGTAAACGCCGGCCCCTTCAATCCAATCGATTTCTTCTGTCTTAAGAAAAAACACCCGCCCGCCAGATTTGATAACCAGGCGGTCCAATCGGCTGCTTGCTTCCGGCGCTTGCCCGTTTTGTCGGCGAGAAGCTTGGTCGTGATTATAATCTTGCAACAGCGCCAGCATTTTCGCGCCGAGCTCATCGCGCTTTTGCGTTTGCAAATGCACTCTGGCGCGCTCGAGCGCAATGACGAAGCGCTCGTCGCTATACGGCTTCAGCAGATAATCCAGCGCGTTCACTTCGAAGGCTTTGAGGGCATAACGATCGTACGCGGTCACAAAAACCGTGACCGGCATCTTTTCAGCCGTAACTGTTTCCAAAACGTCAAAGCCGTCCGCCTCCGGCATCTGGACATCGAGAAAAACCAAATCCGGTTTTTTCTCGTGAATGGCTTTAATCGCATCTGCGCCGTTAGTGCTTTCGCCAACAATTTCGACATCTGACACATTTTCAATAAGCTCGCAAATGCGCCGGCGCGCCGGCGGCTCGTCATCGACAATCAGGGTGCGAATTTTATCCATCATACCGATTGAAATTGATTCTACTTTAGTGTTCAGCGAAGTTTCGCCTCAAACCAACGAGCTCGCAAAGAAAATAATCTCCAACGGATAGAAAAACCCAACGGATTAAAGCAGTTGGGTTCTTCAATCCGTTGGAAAAACTTGTTCTGTTTGTAAAGATTTTCGATTCTCAAAATCTCAGCCACGGTTTAACTCTGGCTTGCGATAGACTCTTAACAGAGTTTAATGCAATGGCCAAGCCAATAAAGGGCTTTTTGGGGCCGTTGCAGATCACACCGTGAGTTTTTACGATTCCACACGGAATGGCAGGGCAATATCGACAACAACACCTTTGTCAGAGTCGTTGTTGATTGTAAAACGATGCTCGTGATTATAAAGTCGGACAAGCCTTTCGCGCGTATTGGCCAGTCCGACGCCCTGTTTCCATCCATCGGGAAGCCCCAGCCCGTTGTCACGCACCTGCAAACGCAGCATGCCGTTTTCTTGAGCGGATCGAACTTTGATATAGCCGGGTGACACGCGCGGGGTAATGCCGTGACGTATGGCATTTTCAACCAACGGCTGCAGGAGCAAACTGGGGACGAGAGCATTCAACGTCGCTGGAGCGATGTCCATTTGGATGGCCAGCCGATCCGCGAAACGGATACGCTGGATTTCCAAGTAATGTTCTAATAACGACAGTTCTTCTGCCAGGGTAATTTCCTGCTTATTTTCGTGCGCGAGCGAAAACCGCAACAAGTCGCCCAAGTGCGCCGTCATCAAGCGCGCCGTTTTGGGGTCTTTCTCCATGAACGCGGTGATGGCATTCAACGTATTAAAAAGAAAATGGGGGTGAAGCTGCGCGCGGAGCGACTGGAGGCGGGCCTCGGCCAGGCGGGTTTCCAACTGTGAAGCCGTTAATTCCCGCTCGCGATAGGCATTGAAATAATCATGCGCCACGTAAACGCCAAGAATCAGCCAATAAATTTGACTGTTCATGTGAAATCCCCCCACCAAATCCGAGAAGCGCAAAGTCACTGCACCGGTGAAAAGTTTTTCAAAGCCGAGTCGAATGCCAAAATGCACAAGAATCCAAAACACGCTGAGCGGTATGTGGAAGAGAACACGCTTGAATAATTGCTCACGCCTGAGGCGCAGACGGCGATCAACGCGGATAATGAAAGGTGAAAGCGCGCCCCAGATGTACCACTTGGGCATGCCGTCTTTGAGCGCATTAATCCATGTGAAGTCTTGGTACTGCGGCGCGAAATAAAAATAGTTTTGCGTCGAAAAAATCAGGCCGACTGCCGTCCAGAAGGCAAAAGCCAGGCTCCATTTAACCCATGAACGTTGTAATGGAATAGAGATCATCTGAAACTGCAACTCGAATTGTTTCGGCTCCTTGTTTACTATGACGGTTTTGGCGAAAAATCGTTGCTTGCAGTTTTGGATGTGAACTCTTTGCATAAAAAGCAACAAATCTCCAACGGATGCTTTTATCCGTATATGCTTGTGAGTTTTAGTAGTTTCACCGCATAATCATCACTTCATCTGTTCGAGAAGCTCTCGCGCCCTGTGCTCAAACGTCGGCACAGCCAGGAAATTTTCTCGACGCTTCTCCTCATAACTGAGCTGGTGCATCCAGAAATCCGGAAGCGTTGGTTGGTCAGTCCAATGTACTTTGTGGCCGTACAAAAAATACGTGTCCCATGACAAAGGCCCATCGAGTCCCAGCACGCGCAGCCAGATTTGGCCCGTCAACTGTTCGCCGTCCCAGAAATAGCGCAGGCGCGAGTCGGAGAATTCTCGTGTTCGTTTGACGGCCCAGTTGCGATTGTCCGTTGGCAACACTGGCATCCAGATGATGTATGCCTTCACGCCCTGATCCGGAATGTTTCTCAAAACGGTTTGCATGTCGGAGAACCCCCGACGGCACGCCGGTCAAGTCGGCGAAAGCTGCGTAATCAAGCGCACGTAGCCGCTATCGCTCTCAAACGTGTTCTTCAAGAGATCAAATTGCCGCAAATCAGCAAGTTTCGCGTCGCTCGCCTTTGAGAAGTCGATGAGGTTTGGATTTTGCCAATAGAGGAATCCGATCAGCCCGACGACAACAACGAGCAGTGGCAACATGATCAGAATTCGTTTAACGGTCTTTGAAATCATTTGAGCTCTCCAAAAAGAAAGTTGCCCAGCGGATAGAAACAACGCAACGGATATGATTATCTCATCCGTTGCGTTGTTTCTATTCGTTGAGAAATTTGCAACAATTTGACTCGCAAAGGTTACTATCACGCCAGTCGAGAATCTCACAGGCCGACCAATTCACCAAAGGCTTGATCCAGGGTGGATTTATCTTTATACCCAACGAGCTTCTTCGTTATCCGGCCTTCCCGATCAATCAGAAAAGTTGAAGGCACCATGCGGCTGTCATACGCCTTCGAAATCGCCTTGTCTTCGGAGACCAGCAGATCGTAGCCCAAATTGAGCTCGGGGGTCCACGAGTTGAGATCTTCGACAGAACCGCTGTTGACAAAAACCGGAAGCAGGACCAGCCCACGCGATTGGTATTTGGTTTTCAGCTCAGCAAGAATCGGCAGCGTGTCGTGGCTGTGATTGCAATGCCCCGACAGAAAAACCAGCGCCACAGGTTTGCCGCGATGGGCGGAAAGACGAACACGTTGGCCGGCGGTCGTGGGCAGCGTAAAATCCGGTGCGTACCAATTTGCAAATGCCATCCCATCTTGAGATTTTTCCTGCGTGTAACGTTCCAGCTCCTCGCCCGTGGCGCCACTCAAGTCGCGGTCAATGGAACAGGCGCTAAATTTTGTGCAGTTACTAGCGCATGCCAAACGACTGAAATCGAAATTTCTGTGTTCCAGTTCCGCCAACACCCCGTTCCGCAATCTGGCTTCAGTTGTTCCTTCCAAAGAAACGCCGGTGGCTTTTTCGACTTCTTTCTCGGTGAAAGCAATGCCCTTGCCGGCGACGATTTGATCGCAAATGTAGTTAATAACTTTGCGCTCATTTGCCGTGTATTCGTCGCCGGATTTGTCGCCGATGGAGATATTGCAACCAGGGCCATCGGCGCAAGCCGGCGCGTCGCCATCCTGCGCGGCAATGGTGTTGTTGATTCCACAATAGGAGGACAGTGTGTGGCTCACACCGTTCAAAGCTCGTTGCACGCTCTCGGCGCGCAAAGACAGATAGCCGGCGACGCCAACCACTATGATTGCTGCGGCGCTATTGCGAATGGTTTTGCTGCTCATGATAAGCTCCTGGTTTGGTGAGGTTGTGATACGACAACAAGAGTAATTGAAATAAAAAATCGAAAGTTACTCGACGATCTGAACATAAGCCCGATGGCGGGCGCGCCCTGCCTTTTCGTCAAACCGGCCTTCCCAGACTCCAAAGCGCGTATTGAGCCATTTATAAAGACCAGCGAATGCTCCCACGGATCTTTTCGCCCGCCACCGTGCCCTCGCCGCTGCCGATGAGATCGCCTTCCCTGTTGTCGATGGGCACGACGGCATCCATGCCGGACTTGTACTGAAGCTCCGCATCAAACAAGTGCCCGAGGCGATGATTAGAATGCGAGACGGAACCGGCTATTTTTTCCGGATTGGATTTTATCATGTAATCATCTCCTTTCTGATTACTATTGATCGGCAAGAAAACAAATAAAACCACACCAACAACTACTATCGCAGCGGCGCCAGCAAAAATACTGCTTCGGCTCACGATCATCTCTTTTTTCCAAAGTACTACAATTTGTAGTAAGTAAATGCAAAAAAATATTATCTCTCCGCCGGCGCGCAATGATCATCAAAATTAGGCAGAAAACACAAGCTTTCGATCTTGTCTTCGTCGTCGAAAGTAACTTGCATATCCAAAATCACGCGCTCAAAATGCACTGTAAAAATGGCTTGGTTCGAAGAAACCATTCGCGGCGCATCTAATTTTTCGACTTTGCCGTAGGTGGATAATAAAAGCTTATACGCCGGCTTGGTTTTCTCCATTGGATAAGCCTCGAGCGTCTTTTGGCCGAAAACGTTTTCGATGCCGGCATAATTCTCAGCATTGAGGGCTTCGACAAATTTGTTGACGGCTCTGACAAATCTATCGACAGTGACGCCTTCGCCCAACACTGCCGCGAGTACCATTGTCTCAGACGGCTCGCACGCATAGCGATAAAAGTGCAATCCTTAACAGCCGCAAAAGATCGACGGTGCTGCAATGCACCGGATTGGCCAATAGAATTTTGTAGTTGGCCATGAGCTTGAGATATTGTTGTGAAAACCACTCAAACATTTTTTCCTTTGCGTTTTGCTGCAATCAATTTGGCCAGCTCTTCCATTTTTTCCGGCTTTTCATTTCCCAGCGACTCCACAAATTGGCTGATCGCCGGCGCCGCAAAATCCGCCAGCAGCTCATTGATGATTTTTTTAACCGTGGATTGGGTGAATTCTTCGCGAGAAGAGGCGGCGCGATACATATAGGCCGCGCCTTCCCTTATCTTCTTCAAAAGCCCTTTTTCCGCCAGACGGGACATCACGGTCATGACGGTGGTATACGCAATCTCACGCTGTGCTTTGAGCTGCGCATAGACTTGCCGAACCGTGATCTCGCCCTTGGCCCAAACGATTTCCATGATGTCCGTCTCGAGATCGCCGAGAATCTTGCGCAGCCCCTTTTTGTTGGGATCGAAGGTGAATTTGTGCTTTTTTCTGCTCATCGCAGAGCTTTCTGCTTTCGGGTTTTATCGAGCTTGCGAAACACAGCCCGCAGGCGTCCGCATGGTTATTCAGATGGCTGAATTCATACTGCTTTCTACTACGCTTTGTAGTATAAAAAGTTCCGAAAAAATTGTTTCATTGTCAAGGATTTTTTTCATAATGGCGGCACAACTAACATGGCGTTTTTGACAAACAAGTTGACATCCCCCAAACAGCATTCGCCTTTGGGATTTTTAATATCACACACGCAACGGCCGGCTTTGATCTCGCGCGCGATTTCCGACGCGGCGGTGGATTTGCCGGTTTCGCTGATTTGCTGTTTGAGGCGAGCGCGTATCCAATCGAAGCAGTAGCACACCGGAACTTCAGCGCCTTGATCTTTGACAAAAATTTTTACCGCGACATGTTCTGTGGTAAAGAAAGGCACATCCTCGTTGGAAAAATAAACCACGGTGCAGGCTGGTTCCTTGCAGTAGTAATATTGCACATCGCGCCGAGCGCCGAGCTTTTCAGGTTTCAATAAATGTTCCAGCGTTCGGCTCTGCACCTTGCGCGAAAGCGTTCCGGAAACGGGACACTCAGCTCTTGCCGGCGCGGAGGTTTTTTCCATGACGAGACAGCAACTTTCTCCGCTCCGATGTTGGTCGGCGGCAATCACTTCGACGGGTTGGGTGCAACAGGAATTCATTTTCATTCTCCTTTGTTTTCTTGAGCAACCGTCGCCTTGTAACCCGTCTCGTCAACGCGCTTGATCAAAGCCTCCGGCTGCACGAGCGCCGGATCGTATTCGACCACGCCCTTGCCGGCCTCGTATTCAACGCTGGCGCGATGAACGCCCTTGACTTCGGAAAGCGCGGTTTGAATGTGGGAAGCGCAGGCATTGCA
>JAKEEU010000059.1 GCA_022616415.1 Candidatus Zhuqueibacterota bacterium
AAAACATAAAGCGTAAACGCCCACCAGGTTTTCCAAGGCGGCGGGGTAATGGTGATTTTCACCGCGACGCCGTCTTCGTTCCAAACCCCGTCGTTGTTGGAGCCTTTCACTTTGAAAACATAATTTCCCGGATCGAGATTGGTATAGCTGACAAAGCGCCTGGTCCCGGCGTCGATCCAGGTTTCGTCAAAACCTTCCATTATATACGCATACTGATTTTTCTCGGGATTGGTGTAATCGAGCGCGACGAACTCGAACGTCAAATATTTGTCTTTGTAGGAAAGCGCGATTTCATCCGTGGCAGCAATATCCCTTTTGGCGATTTGATCGAACTTCTTGAAGGCGGTAATCACGATGGGCGGAATGTAGGCGTTGTCTTTGACCTCATCGGGATAAAAGGCATTGAAGCCGTTGATGCCGCCAAAGAACATTTCGCCGCTTTTACTTTTGTGATAAGCGCCGGCGTTAAACTCATAGCTCTGCAACCCATCGTGGGTATTATAGTTCTTGAACGTTTCGGTTTGGATATTGAATCGTGAAATGCCTTTATTGGTACTGAGCCAAAGATTGCCATGATCGTCTTCCAAAATTCCATAAATCACATCATTGGGCAATCCGTCTTTTTCGGTGTAATGGACGAATTTCTCCGTTGCCGTATCGAATTTGTTGAGTCCACCGCCCCAGGTGCCAAGCCAAAGCGTTCCGGCGCTGCGGGAATCTTCGTGAATGCAAAAAACGTGGTTGTTGCTCACGCTCTGTGGATTGTCTGGCTCGTTTTTGTAATGCTTAAATACCTCCTTTTCCCGATCAAATCTATTGAGTCCACCGCCATCCGTTCCGATCCAAAGCACACCTGAACGGTCTTCAAAAATTGACCAAATGTTATCGTGACTCAAGCTGGTGGAGTCATTCGCATCATGCTTGTAATGTTTGAACGTTTCTTTTTCGCGGTCAAATATGTTCAAGCCCCCGACGTCAGTTCCGATCCAGAGCATACCGGAGCGGTCTTCATAAATTGGGGTGACGCTATTACGGCTCAAACTGTTGGGATCAGCAGGGTCATGCCGGTAATGAGTGAAGCGCTCTTTTTTCCGCTCGAATCTTTTCAGCCCGTCGCCATAAGTGCTGATCCAAAAATTTCCGGCACGATCTTCATAGATTGACCAGACATAATTGTGGCTCAAGCCGTTGGGATCATTGGGATAGTCTTTGTAATGTGTGAAAGCTTGTTTCTGTCGGTCGAATTTGTTGAGTCCGCCGCCCCTCGTCCCGATCCAGAGTGTGTTCCCGCCGTCGCGGGCATCTTCATAAATCGCTCGGACATTGTTGTGGCTCAAGCTGTTGGGATCATTCGGAATGTTGCGGTAATGCGTGAACATTCCTCTTCTGCGATCGAGCTTGTTGATGCCGCCGTTCCAGGTGCCGATCCAAAGCATGCCGGAGCGGTCTTCACAAATCGATCGGATATAATTGTCACTCAAGCTGTTGGGATCATTGGGATCATGATGATAACGATAAAATTTTTCTGCGGCGCGATCGAATTGATTGAGGCCGTTGCCGGTGCCGATCCAAAGCAGGCCGTCCCGCCCTTGGCGGGATTCAAAAATCGACCAGACCGCACTCGCACTCAAACTGGCGGGATCATTGGAATCGTGATGATAATGCGTGACGGTTCCATCCCGCCGGTCGAGCTTATCAAGCCCGCCACCGGTGCCAAGCCAAAGCGTTCCTGCACGGTCTTCATAAATTACCCTGATCTGTTTGTGGCCCAAATCGTCGCTGGCCGTGGAATCGTATTGATAGCGATTAAAAACTCCTCTTTCCCGATTCGATTCTTCCAGGATGAGCTTATTCAAGCCGCCGCCATACGTGCCGATCCAAAGCGTGCTCCCACCGTGAAGGGAATCTTCATAGATTGAGATGACATAATTATCACTCAAGCTGCCGGCATCGTTGGGATCGTTTTGGTAACGCGTAAATCTTCCCGTTTCCATCTCAAACTGATTAAGCCCGCCGTACCTGGTGCCAATCCAAAGCGTCCTTCTGCCGTGGCGGGAAACTTCACAAATTGACAAAACATAATTATCACTCAAGCTGTTGGCGTCGTTGGGATCATGCCGGTAATGCGTGAAGCTGTCTTTTTCCCCATCGAGCTTGTTGAGCCCTCCGCCATTCGTACCGATCCAAAGTGTGCCGGCGCGGTCTTCATAGATTGTCCGGACGACGTTGTTGCTTAAGCTATTGGGATCCTGCGGATCATGTTTATACACTTTAAAATCATAGCCGTCGAATTTGTTCAGCCCGTCCTGCGTGCCAAACCACATAAAACCTTTGCGATCCTGAAGAATGCAATAGATGGTATTTTGGGAAAGCCCCTGTTCGAGTGAGATGCGCTCAAATTTGAGGTTGTCCTTTTGAGCGAGGAGTTTATCCGGCCAAGCCAAAGCGACGGCGGCCGTCAGGACAATCGAGGTCATCTTGAGCCACATATTTCGGCTTCAATGTTCAGCCCAACACTGAGGTTTCTGATTTTGTGCCATTCAGTGTAAAGGCAAAATTATTTTATGGCAAAATGATTAAAATCTTCGATCATCATTTGGGCTTACACATTCTCCAACTTCCACTCTGTAATGGCGCGCTTTGCGATGTCGAAATCGATCCCCAGCAGGAAAATTTTTCGCCCGCTTTGTAGATACTTTTCATGATACCCCTTGTCGCGAATCTGCGCGATGGCTTCTGCTGCCGGTTGATTGCACTTCAGCTCGATGATGTAAACTTTGTCCTTGAACTCCACGGCGACGTCCATCCGCCCTCGTGACGAAAGAGATTCCGTGTGCACCAACACACCGGAAGCTGCGACCATTAGATAAAACACGGTGTGATAATAAGCTTCGCCTTGCTCCTGATGCTGGGTGTACGGGATTGCCGACAGGATGGCATTCGTCGTTTCGATAAATTTCCCGACGTCTTCCTGAGCCAGATATTGGTGCAGCCGTTTGAATTGCGACTTTAATACGGTGTCAGCTATATCGGCAAGGTTGTCGTAAAGATAAAAAGATAAGCAGAGAACGATGTTTTGACTTCTTGATTGGGATAGCCCAGGCGATAGAGAATGCCATCGTAATGGTGAATCGTCACATAGCCGGTTTGAAACAGCAATGCCTCCAATCGCAAATTTTCCAATTCATAAGTGGAAAAAGCCGTTTCCGGAATTTCAAGGTTTTCGATCTGCGGGATGGGATAATCTTTTTCTTTGATCAAATTCACCAAAAAGCTCGGCGTGGCGGTCTCGAACCAGAAGGTCTTGAAATCATATTCCGCAAAAGCGTTGATGACGGAAAAAGGATTATAGACCAACAAATCCGTTTTCGTGAACCGGTAGCCATTGTACCAATCGCGCAGCTTTTGCAGAACCTCTGCCGTCGTTGTCTGTTGGCGTTGCGCGAACACCGCAATCCGCTCATGAAAATAATGCTCCAATTCTTCCTGCGTATATCCCAGCATCCCCGCGTATCCCGCATGCATCGTCAGATCCTGCAGGTTGTTCAAATCCGAAAAGATGCTCACCTTGCTGAATTTGGAGATGCCGGTAATGAAGACGAACCGCACGGCCTCTGCGACGTCGATGCCCTTGAGCACGCCAAAAAATTCTTTGAGCAAAGACCGATTCTGCTGGGCTTTTTGCAGCCCGTCTTCACCTTCTCCCAAGTGGGTGATGATCGGCTTGTCATACTCGTCGACCAGAACAACGGCTTTCTCCCCGTACTTTTTGTGCAATTCGGTAAAAAGCTTGACAAATTTGTTCGGTAGAATATCATGTTTGAGTGTTACACCATTGCGCTCGGCATTTTCATCCAACGTTATGGACAGGCTCTTTTCCAGGGCTTCTGCATCAGTCAGTTTGATCTAGCTGAAATCGATCTGCACCACCGGATGCGGCTGCCACGGCCAATCGCTGTTTTCTATCCACAACCCCTGGAACAGCTCCTTCCCACCCTCGAACAGGGATTTCAGGGTCGAGACGAGCAGCGATTTGCCAAAACGCCGCGGCCGGGAGAGAAAATAATACGCCTGGGGAATGCGGGCCATTTCATAGATGTAGCGGGTCTTGTCGATGTAGACAAAATTACCGGTGATCATCTGCTCAAAATCCCGCACACTGATCGGCAGAAATTTTTCCATTGCGGCACCTCGCAAAAACGCAAAGAATAAGCAATTCTTATTTAGAAAATACGGCCGGCTGAAATCCTTGCTGTGTCAGCCAAATCGGCTCGGCTATGGTCGGTCGAGCTTGACGAGAAGATTCATCCAATGTCCAAATATAAGAAAATCTTTGGAAAACTTCAACTTTTCGCCGATTTTTCCTCACCATGTAACATAGCTACTCAACTTTGCAACGCCAGTGTCAGGTACTCACCGCGGCATTTTTGTATCTTGTAACAGTTCGGGTAACCGTCCGGACGCTTCGTAATTTGAGCAAGCTCGTTGTAAAAAACACCGTCATTCTCGCACAAAAGCGTCCGGACGGTGAACTGTTACTGTATCTTTATCACAGCAAGAGCAAAAAACAACGAGTATATAGACGCAATTGCGCTTTGCAAGTTTCAGGTGAACGAAAAAATGGCATTTCCTACATGCTCATGGAGTTGATCGCTACAAGCATGAACATTAAATTTCGTATACGGAATAACAAATGCTGAAAATAAACACCACTGATCAAATACAACCCGGTGAGCCCGCGGAAAAAGCGATTCCGCGTCTTTGGGAAGAACACAGCAGGCTGATTTATAATTTGGGCTTGCGGCTGTGTCGCAGCCCGGAGTGCGCCCAAGATTTGGTGCAGGAGACTTTTCTGCGCGCCTTCCGCAATTGGCATCAGTTCGAGGGCCGTTCCAGCCCTGCCACCTGGCTTTTCGCCATCGCCATGCGGACGCACAAACGAGTCCGCCGCCGGCTCAAAGGGTATCATACGGAATCGCTTGCCAACTTGCCGCCCACGTGGGAAGAAAAAATTCCGGATATTTCCTTCGGCCAAGAGGGGCCGCTGGAGGAAGTCTTGCGCCATGAGGCGCAGGAAACGATTTATCGCGCGATGGACAGTCTACCAATCGATTTCCGCGTGACGCTCACGCTCAAAAGCATCGTGGACTTTTCGGTGGCGGAGGTTGCAGAAGTGTTGGGAATCAAGGAAGCAACGGTCAAGACCCGCGTCCACCGCGCGCGCTTGCTGTTGCGCGAGGGATTGGTGAAACCGCCTCCCAGACGCCAAGCCTCGCTGATCGAGCCTTCACAACAGGTCTGCCTCGATCTGTTGTATGCCAATCAGAAAGCGCTGGATCGTGGAGTGGAATTTCCGCTGGCCAGCGGCGAGTTGTGCTCGCGTTGTCATGTGCTCTTCGCCACGCTTGATCTTGCTTATGACGCCTGCATCAAGCTCAAAAGCGGAGAGCTTCCCGAGCCTTTGCGAAAGCTTTTGCTTATAGAGATTAGCTCGATCGAACACCTTCGCCTGTAAAACCTGCCTCTCGATCCGCCATGAACCGAGGTGTTGGGAACCTTTTCGCGAGTCCGTGTCACTAAAAAATCAAAAGCTCGAATTTATTTTATGATCATTCCCGATGAGGCATATCAGAGATTAGAATCTATGCGACCCATATATCTTGATTATAACGCTTCGACCCCGATTGATCCTGCGGTGGCAAAGGCGATGCGTCCATACCTCGAGCAATATTTTGGAAATCCTTCCAGCGCTCATTGGTATGGAGGTCATAACAAACAAGCGATAGAAAAGGCGCGGCAGCAGGCTGCTGATCTGCTGAATTGCCGGCCTGAAGAGGTGATATTCACCAGTGGCGGCAGTGAATCCAACAACCATGCAATTAAGGGAGCAGCCTTTGCCAATCGAGAAAAGGGAAATCACATTATCACTTCCGCGATCGAGCATCCGGCCGTTATCGAGGTTTGCCAATTTCTGGAGACCAAAGGATTTCAGGTGACCGTTCTTCCGGTGGATGAATTCGGCCGGGTTGAATTGGAGGCGTTGCAACGATCAATCACGGCGCAGACCATTTTGATCACCATCATGCATGCCAACAATGAGGTGGGAACCATTCAGCCCATCGCCGAAATTGCCAGGATTGCGAGAGAGCATCGGATCATTCTGCATACTGATGCGGCGCAATCAGTTGGCAAGATTCCGGCTCTGGTTGATGCGCTGGGGGTTGACTTGCTGTCCGTAGCCGGCCATAAGCTTTACGCCCCCAAAGGAATCGGCGCTTTATACATTGGCCGTGGAATCCGATTGGAAAAACTCATTCATGGCGCCGGCCACGAGATGAATCTTCGCGCCGGCACTGAGAATGTGTTGGAGATCGTCGGTTTGGGAATGGCTTGTGAGATTGCCAGACGAGACCTACAGCAAAACATGGCGCATGCTAAAGAGGCTCGTGATCGATTGTACAATGGCCTCAAACAGAAATTAAGTGAGGTTCGTTTGAATGGCCATCATCAGCAACGCTTGCCAAACACCCTGAATGTCAGCTTCCCGAACGTCGAGGCCAACAGACTTCTCGCAGAGATCAAGGATGAGGTTGCTGCCTCACCTGGTGCTGCCTGCCATTCTGATTCCGTGCAAGTTTCGGGAACATTGCGTGCCATGAAAGTGCCGTTGGAATACGCCATGGGAACGATCCGGTTTTCCACCGGCAAAATGACAACCGCTGAGGAAATCGATCGCGCTGTTGAAATCATTGCGAACGCGGTGCAACGTTGGAAATCTTGAATGCGACAATGGAACAAGCAAACCTCGGTTTGAAAGAAAACTGGCGGCAGTTCACCCTGCTGGTCATCATCAATGCCTTTGTCGGCGGCATGGTGGGATTGGAGCGCGCGATTCTTCCGCAAATTGCCGAGGCCGAATTTCATATCGCCGCCAAAACCGCCGTTCTTTCTTTTATCATTGTTTTTGGAATCGCAAAAGCACTGACGAATTACGTTACCGGTGCGCTTGCGAACCGATTGGGGAGGAAGACATTGCTCATGCTCGGCTGGCTCATCGGCATGCCGGTTCCTTTTATTCTTATGTGCGCGCCAAATTGGAACTGGATTGTAGCGGCAAATCTTCTGCTGGGAATCAATCAAGGGCTGGCGTGGTCGAGCACGGTGGTGATGAAAATCGATTTGGTCGGCGATAGCGAACGCGGACTGGCGATGGGACTGAATGAATTTGCCGGATATCTTGCCGTGGCAGTCGCGGCGTTTCTCACCGGCTGGATCGCTGCCAACTTCGGTTTGCGGCCCTATCCGTTCTACCTCGGTGTGGCTTTGGCGCTTGCCGGATTTTTCGGAAGCTGGCTGCTGGTGCGCGATACCCGCCGGCATGTTGCCAAAGACGCCGCGGCCAACAATGTCCCTTTGCGCAAAAATATTTTCTGGGACACCACGGTGCTCGACCGCAATCTGAGCGCCGTCACGCAGGCCGGCCTGATCAATAATCTCAACGACGCCATGGCTTGGGGATTATTTCCTCTCGTGCTGGCGCAACAGGGCTTTGGCGTGGAAGATATCGGCATGATCGTCGCGGTTTATCCAGCGGTGTGGGGCATCGGACAATTGTTTGCCGGAAGAATGTCCGACTATTTTTGCAAGAAAAGCATGCTGTTCTGGGGAATGCTCTTGCAAGGCGTGGCGCTGGTGCTGTTGGTTTTTGCCAGCACGTTCGTTCATTATATCGCGCTTTCCATCGTGCTCGGCTGGGGCACGGCGATGGTTTATCCGACGTTTTGGCTACAGTAGCCGAGAACACACATCCCCATGACCGCGCCAAAAGTCTCGGCGTGTTTCGCCTGTGGAGAGACTTGGGTTATGCCGTCGGGGCGTTGCTCACGGGCATCATCGCTGATGCCTTGGGCCTCAACGCCAGTATCATCGCCATCGCCGTTCTCACCCTCGGCTCGGCGCTGATTATCGAGCAGAGAATGCGGTGCCAAACGAATGCGATCAAACTTATGGATTGGCTTTTGCAAAAAGCAGTCAACAAGAAAAAGCACAAAATCGAAATTCTTCACGAACGGGTAGCGCTAGCATTTTGCTTGCTGTCAAAATGACTGCTACATCGTCACCATATTTTTTGTAGTCCCGGTCCCTTGTGGGCCGCTGTCCAAGCTAATAAATTCGCGGATGGACAATGCCCCACAAGGGGGCAGGACTACGAAATTAAAGTAACAGTGTACGACGCTACTTTTTAGGCAATTAGGAGCAAGACCATGAAAGAAATCACAGCCGGCGAGCTGAAAAACAAACTCGAAGCGGGCGAGGACGTTGCAGTGGTGGATATTCGCGAGACGGATGAATACAACGACTGGCATATTCACGGCAGCAGCAATATTCCCGCATACAATGCGCTGACCCAGGGCCGGGCGGAAGCTCTCACTGACCAAATTGCAGCTCTTCCTCGCGATCGGCCCATCGTCGCCGTCTGCCGCATGGGCAACACCTCGAAGATGGCGGCGCGAATTTTGGAATCATTTGGCTATGAGGCTTTTAGCCTGAGAGATGGCATTCGTGGGTGGAGCGAGGTGTGGAGTGAGGCGCGAATTCCACTTGCCGGACGCAAAGACGCAACGTTGATTCAAATCCGGCGGAACGGCAAAGGCTGTCTCTCGTATTTGCTCGGCTCAAAAGGCCGGGCCGTGATCGTTGACCCAAATCTTGACGTGCAGGTCTACATGAAAATCGCGGAGCGTGAGGGCCTGAAAATCACCCAGGTTTTAGAAACCCACATGCAAGGCGATCATCTGTCGCGCGCTCGTGAGTTGTGTGCGGCGACCGGCGCGACCTACTTGCTGCCTGAAAATCAGCGCGTTACTTTTCCGTACGCGCCGATTCGTGACAGAGAAAAACTTCACCTCGGCGATCTCAGCATTGAAGTCATCGCTACCCCCGGCCACACGGAAGAAAGCGTCTGCTATTTGATTGAAGGCGAAGCGCTGCTCACAGGTGACACGCTTTTTGTGGAGAGCGTGGGCCGCCCGGATTTGGAAAAAGGCGATGCCGGCGCTGAAGCCGGAGCGCGCATGCTCCATCACAGCCTGCATGATAAAATTCTCAAGCTTCCCGACGATCTACGCATTTACCCCGCCCACTACGGCCGGCCGATTGGTTTTGATCGCGTGCCGGTTGGCGCTTTGTTGGGCGAATTAAAATCCAAACTCGACTTGCTCAAGCTTGTTGAACAGAGGTTTGTGCGAACGGTTCTGTCGAGCCTGCAAGCCAAGCCGCCGAATTTTCAAACAATCATCGCGATTAACGAAGGGAAGGCCGCGCTCGGTTGGAGCGATCCCCTTGATCTGGAGGCCGGACCGAACCGTTGCGCCGTGCGGTGAGTTCTCGAAGAAATGAAATAAGTTGAACTATTAAATCCCAATTTTGATATGGCCGTCATCATCGATCCTGAAGAAAAAGAAATTGCAGCTTTACGACAAGCTGCGAATTGGCGCGATATGCGCGTGCTTGAAACCGGTTGCGGTGACGGTCGTCTGACTCTTCGTCTCGCGCAATTGGGCGCGCAGGTGGTGGCGTTCGACCCCAATCCCACGCTCATTCACAAAGCCCAACAGAATTTGCCCGAGCGATTTGTTGGCCGCGTTGAGTATTGCACCGGCTCTGCAGAAATGTTGCAACATCCGGATGCCTCTTTCGACCTCGTCGTGCTTTCTTGGTCGCTCTGTTGAATTGCGCATCAGGGCATGGTGCATGCCCTTCGTGAGGCGCATCGCGTGCTCAAACCGACTGGCCTTCTGATCGACCTGCGCCCGCGTTCCGCACATCGGCATGTCGGCATCCCCTGCGATGGCTGCTTCCAGCCGCTTGGCATGGTGCACAGGAATATTGATGATGTTCGTGCGGCCAATCGCGCCGTTGCTCACGTCGTGCGCGCCGGCTTGTTCAAAATCGAAGGGCGCGTCCGGTTCGATTGCAAGCGCATCATGGACACGCCCGGCGAGTTTCAGATCTGGTGGGACGAATTCGCCCACATACAACTCGACGATGACATGCTACGGAAAATCGAAAACGTGTTCAAGGCCAAATGTGAAAAGAGAAAAATTGTTGTAGAGATACCGTTGGCAATGCGGAAGCTCAGGAAAGTGGATAATGCAGTGCTTTCAAAAATGATGTAACGCAATTACCTTCATTTGAAACAACAGTGTCAGGCTTTGCGCCCGTGTTTTTCGTATGTTTCTCTTGTGATTTTCGGAAAGATGAAATACAAAACAAGGTAACTGTGAATGGCCGCCAATCAACGCAAATAAAAAATATTAGCGCTCATTAGCGTTGATTCGCGGTTAAAAAAATGTTTGCCGAAAAAGCACAAATTTCACTCTAAACCAAGGAGGTTTTATCATGTCAAATTATGCCAATCCCGAAGTATTGGTTTCCACCGACTGGGTGGCGCAGCACAAAACCGATCCGAAAGTCGTCATCGCCGAAGTCGATGTCGATACCAAAGCGTATGACGAAGGTCACGTGCCTGGCTCCATCGGCTGGAACTGGCAGACGCAGCTCTGCGATACCGTGCAGCGCGACATCATTCCCAAAAATGAAATGGAAAAACTGATGCGCGACAGCGGTATTGCCAACGATACCACCGTCGTGCTGTATGGCGACAACAACAACTGGTTCGCGGCATGGGCATTTTGGCAAATGAAAATCTACGGCCACAAAGACGTTCGCATCATGGACGGCGGCCGCAAGAAGTGGGTCGCCGAAGGCCGTGAGATGAGCAAAGACAAGCCTTCGCCGAAATCTGCCAGCTACAAAGCCGGCGCGCCGGATCAATCGCTGCGCGCGTATCTGCCTCAAGTGCAGGAAGCGATGAAAAACGGTGTGGCGATGGTTGACGTGCGCTCGGGCGATGAGTTCACCGGCAAGATTCTTTCCCCTCCCGGATTGCCGGAAACCTGCCAGCGGGGCGGCCACATTCCCGGCGCGAAGAATATTCCCTGGGCAACGGCTTGCAACGAAGACGGCACCTTCAAGAGCTTTGATGAATTGAAGGCGCTCTACGGCAACAAAGGCATGACGCCGGAGAAAGAAGTGATTGCCTACTGCCGCATCGGCGAGCGCTCGAGCCACACGTGGTTCGTGTTGAAGTACCTGCTCGGTTTCAAGAGCGTGAAAAACTACGACGGTTCGTGGACCGAGTGGGGCAATCTCGTCGCCGCGCCGGTGGAAAGAGGTGCATAAAGGTTCAAGCAAAAAGCCATGGCAAGACCATTTTGCGCAAAACGATTAAAGCATAGTTTGTCCAATCGTTTTGCCTATATTGGCTTCAGTGTACTTTTTGTAAAAGGACTATCTGCAATGAAGAATTTGACTCGTTTGATTTTACTCGTTACGGTGATCGCAGCGGTGACTGGCTTTGCCATCCGGAAAGAAAGCAGTTCCCGTTTCGACACGCACGCTTCTCATTTGATAATCAGGCCGGACGATGTGAAGTGGGGGCCCGCCTCACCGAAATTGCCACCCGGTGCGCAGTTTGCGGTGTTGGAAGGGGATCCGTCGAAACCCGGAGCGTCATATACTCTGCGCGCCAAGGTGCCCGACGGCTATTCCGTTCCGCCCCACTGGCATCCGATGGATGAGAAAGTCACCGTGATCCAGGGCATGATGCGGCTGGGCATGGGCGAGAAGTTCGACCCTGCAAAGCTCCGCGATCTGCCTGCCGGCTCCTACGCCCTGCTGCCGAAGGGCGAGCCGCATTTCAACCTATATCAAGGTGAAACGATCATCCAGTTGCACGGCATCGGGCCATACGACATTAACTACGTGAATCCTGCTGATGACCCGAGCAGGAAGAAGTAAATAACTGAAAGGAGCTACACGTGAAAAAATTTTCCCAAATCATATTCACCCTCATTTTTGCGCTTGGCTTGCTAATCGGATGCAACAATTCCGAGTCGCCGGTTTCTGTGGATAGCGAAGCGAGCTTGTCAGAGCCGGAGGTTTCCGGCTTGGATAAAGCCTCGGGCAAAAAACATGGCCATATCGTCATTGCCAACCGCGCGAGCGGAACGATCTCCGTGATCGACGTCAAAACCGATCAAGTGAGCGGCACTTACAATTTGCCGGCCGGCGACAAAACGCCGGAGCCGATGTACGTGGTGTGGGCGGAAGAGGCCGGCCGCGTATTCGTCGGCGATCGCGCCAACAATCGCGTTGCCGTTTTCCGCGATCGTGATTTTTCGATTGAGACCACGGTGCCTGCGGGCGCGGGCATTTGGCATATATGGGCGGACTCGCGCGAGCGGCAGCTCTGGGTGGCCAACGACATCGATAAAACCTGCACCGTGATCGATCCCACTTCTCTGCAGGTGATTGCAACCGTTCCAATTCCGGCTGATTTGGCGGCGCTTGGCGGCAGACCACACGACGTCATGGTGAGCCGTTACGGCAAGCAGGCTTATGTCAGCATCATTGGCGTGCAAGGCGCCTCGGATTATGTGATTCTCTACAGCACGCGCAGCTTTCAAGAAAAAGACCGCGCGGCCGTGGGCAAAGATCCGCATCTCTCCACGCCCTTCCGGCGCGAATTGATTTACGTGCCATGCCAGAACGGCAACGCAGTAATCGCGCTCGATCGCTTCACCATGTCGCAGGTCGCTTCGATTCCCGTGCCCGGCGCCCACGGCGCGGGCATGATGCCAAGCGAGAAGGTTTTCTACACCACGAACTTCCCCGGCGGCGGCACGAACGGCTTGTTTGCGATCGATCCGCGAACGCACCGCGTCATCGGCAGCACGAACACGCCGATTGCGGTGCCGCACAACATTGCGTTGACGCCGAACGGCCGCAAGCTGTATCTCACGCACTCCGGCGCGACGGCAAACAAAGTGACGGTTTACAGTGTATCCAGCTCAAATCCCGTCCCGGTGCTCTTGACGACCATCGAAGTCGGATTGAATCCATTCGGATTGGCGTTTACAGAATAAAACCAAGTGAAGTCGGGCTGTCGCGGCAAATCATCCGCAGAGATATAACAGATTCTGGCGCAAGCCCGACTGGCACACACCCAAGAAAGGAAACAGTATGAAAAATATTATTCATCTCATCATCGGCATTCTGTTGGCAGCTTCAACGACTTATGCCCAACCCGAGGTGCTGGTCTCGACCGCTTGGCTTGCGCAGCACAGAAATGATCCGAATGTTGTTCTTGTTGAAGTCGATGCCAATATCGCCACGTATCACGAAGGCCACATCCCCGGCGCGCTCGGCTGGGATTGGCAAACGCAACTGAGCGACAACATTCGCCGCGACATCATCAGCAAATCCGATCTCGAAGCCTTGTTGGGCAAGAGCGGGATCGGCAACAACACCACCGTCATCCTTTACGGTGACAACAACAACTGGTTCGCGGCCTGGGCGTTTTGGCAAATGAAAATCTACGGCTACAAAGATGTACGCCTCATGGACGGCGGTCGCAAGAAGTGGGTCGCGGAAGGCCGTGAGCTGAGCAAAGATGCGCCGATACCGAAAGCTGCGAGCTATAAAGCCGGCGCTGCCGACCAATCATTGCGCGCGTATTTACCGCAGGTGCAAGCCGCGATGAAAAACGGCGCGGCGTTGGTTGATGTGCGCTCGCCGGATGAATATTCCGGAAAGATTCTGGCCCCGGCGGGACTTCCTGAAACCGCGCAACGCGGCGGCCACATTCCCGGCGCGAAGAATATTCCGTGGGGAAAGGCGTGCAACGAGGATGGCACGTTCAAGAGCTACGAGGAATTGAAAGCGCTTTACGGCAGCAAAGGCGTCACGCCGGATAAAGAAGTGATCGCTTATTGCCGCATCGGCGAGCGCTCGAGCCACACGTGGTTCGTGTTGAAATACTTGCTTGGTTATCCGAACGTCAGAAACTATGACGGCTCGTGGACCGAGTGGGGTAACCTCGTCGGCGTGCCGGTGGAGAAAGGCATGTAGTGGTAGTGGCAGGGTGATGAGCAAACTTTACGCTCATCATCCTGCACGTTAGTGCCTACATCGCAAAAATCTTCCTAATCAACAGGTGGCGGAGAAAGTGCAACCGTCCTACGCCACCCTCTCACGCCGTGGCAACTGGCGTGTGAGGCGACTTTATCGATCATTTAATTATGGAGCATACCATGAAGAAGTTGAGCCTTTTGTTGGTGTTGCAGTGTGTCGCGGCCGGATTGGTGATGCCGGCGAGCGCACAAGTTCGGCTGGGCGTCATTGGCGGCTTGAATCTAGCCAACCTCAGATTCGATCCGGGGCCAGTTCCCGGTATTTCCAAGACCACGGCTTTCGGCGCCGGCGGCGTCATGCAACTCCGCCTTGCGGAGAATTTGGCTCTGCAATTGGAGCCAATGTATTTGCAAAAAGGCGCCAAACTTGAAAGCAGCTTTTTCGATTTCGGGTTTGATTCCAGCCAGGCCTTCAGTATGAATGTCAAATTCAAGCTCAATTATCTGGAAGTTCCAGCGATGTTGAAGTTGGACATCGGGACGGGCACGACCAAGACCTATGTCATGGCCGGGCCCATCATCGGATTCCGTATGAGCGCGAAGCTGACAGGTTCGATCTCGGACGCGGGTATTAACCAGAAAATTGATGAGGACATCAAAGGTCAAACTAAAAGCCTTGACTTCGGCGTCGGTTTTGGCGCGGGTGTGAGCTTTCCGGCGGGCGGCAACGCGATTTTCGTTCAAGGCCGTTACACGCTCGGCCTGATCGACATCAATGACGATCCGGAGGATCCCGAAACAAAGATCAAGACCAGTGGCATTCAAGTCATGACAGGAATCATTTTTCCGATCGGACAATAATTCTTTCCCACATCTTCGTGGAGTTGATCGGACGGAATGGTTTCCTTATTTTAAGCTGTTCGCCCAGCGCCAATCCGCTGAGAATTGAATCTCTGCGGAAAAAAGCAGAAGTACCGTGACACGGAGGCAGGAGATTGAAATGGAAAAAACAATACCCACCTCCCTTTCGTGTCCCGAGTTCTTTCATGGTAAAGAATATTTTTGTCATCAAATAGGAGTCCATCCATGCGAGGCAAAAACGGTTTCCCTTTGGCAGCGCTCTTCGCGACTGTTTTTTTCATCTTGTACGGGACACCAATGAGTGAGGCGCAACCGCTCGGCCGCAACAACGCCTTTTGGCAGAAGTATCTCACCGGCGGCGCCGGGCCGGTGGAATACGGCGCGAACGCCGCTTGCGTTGATGCGCAAGGCAACGTTTTCATTGCCGGCAATTTTGACGATGACGGCTTACAGTCGCTGCGCGTCGCCAAATGGATCGGGAATCAATGGCAAATCCTCGGCGACCGTTTTCCCGGCGGCCGGGCGGCAGCGCTGGCCGTGGATAATTCAGGCAACGTGTATGTCGGCGGCTTGTTCGAATACGCGGTCAAAGACGACGGCAGCGAAGTCGTGTCGCAAAACATCGCCAAATGGAATCAATCCACCGGCCAATGGGAAGCGCTGGGCGGCGGCGTCGATGATGACGTTTTCGCGCTCGCGATCGACAATAACAGCAATGTTTATGTCGGCGGCAATTTGACGCGCGGTTTCAATCCCGACGGCGCACAGGTGACCATTTGGCGCATCGGCAAGTGGAACACTCAGCAATCCGTGTGGGAACCGCTTGGCGAGGGCGTGGTCAACACCGGCAGCAATCCGGTGACGGCGCTTGCGATTGCCGCCAACAATGACGTTATTGTTGGCGGCTATTTCACCGGCGTCTACAATCCCGGCAGGGTCGCAGTTACCGTGAACTCCATTGCGCGCTGGAACGGCGCGAGCTGGTCGGCGCTGGGACAGGGCTTGACTGGTCCGGCCGGCGCCGGAGTAGTTTCCGATATTGCGATTGACAACACAGGCCGTATTTATGTTACCGGCGGGATTACAACAGCCACCAATGACAATGGCGCGAGCGTCAACGGGCCGCTGGTCTATTGGGATGGCGGCCAGTGGCACAGCATTAACATCGGCGCTCCGGCGCAAGCAATCGGAGGCCTTGCCGTCGATGGCGCCGGCAAAGTTTATCTGATGTTCGTTGTCGATGTCAGGATCACTGCGGTGCAGGCGTGGGATGGTGCTGCATGGACCCAGCTCGTCTACAAAAACGGATTTCCCAGCCCCTCGATCATTGCGGCGAATCCGAAATATCCGGCGGAATTTCTCTACCTGGGTGGACGGTTTAATGATTTTTACAGTCCGGCGATCATCAACGTCGTTCAAGTCGCCAATAACGCGCGCTGGGATGGCCGGCGCTGGCTGGATTTGATCGCAGCCGGCGCGGCCGGCGAAGTATTCGCGATCGCCGCGGACGATCAAGGGTTTCCCGGCGCGCTTTACCTCGGTGGTAGTTTCACCAGCGTGGAAGGCAATCCCGCGAGCAACGTCGCGCGTTTCGACGGCACGAATTGGGACGTGCTCGGCGCCGGCGTCAACGGTCCGGTGCATGCGATTGCGCCGATAAGCTTCAATCAGCCCGGCGCATTTGTCGGCGGCGCGTTTTCAACGGCGATTAATCCCGATGGCAGCACGGTGAGCGTTTCGAATATCGCGTTTTGGGATCACAATCAAAAGCGCTGGCTTCCCGTCGGCAGCGGATTGAACGGTGCCGTCTATGCGTTGGAAGTTTCAGGATACGAGCTTTATGCCGGCGGTGCGTTTACGCAATCGCTCAATGGCACTACGGTAAATCGCATCGCGAGATGGAGTTTTTCTGCACAACAGTGGCAGGCGCTGGGCAGCGGCGTGGATGGCCAATTCATGCCGGAAGTGCGCGCATTGGCTGTGGGCTTGGGTGGCAGTGTGTCCTCGCCTCGCTTCTGGAGGAGTGTCTACGTCGGCGGCAGATTCACCGAAGCCACCAACTCCAACGGCGGCAAAGTGTTCTGCCGCAATCTTATGTTGTGGGATGGTTATGATAACAACTGGCGGGCAATGGGCAACGGCGTTGATGACGAGGTGCGCGCGCTCGCGTTAGCGGGCCGCGACTATTATTCGCCGCTCTACGTCGGCGGCCGCTTTCGCACCGGCGTCGATGACAACGGCGCGCTCGTCAACATTGATCGCGTCGCGATGTGGTATTATGGAGATTGGCGGCCGCTCGGTAACGGCGTAAATGGTGCAGTCACGTCAATCGTGCCTTCTTATGATCACACGCAAGCCTACATCGGCGGCGAATTCACCGAGGCGGTCAACAGCAATGGCGTGATCAAACCGGCGAATCACATCGCGGTGTTCGAGCGTACGTATGCAGCCGGTGTGATCTCTGAATGGGACGCGCTCGGCAGCGGCACGAACGACGTGGTGAATACGATCGCCTCGGTTTGGCCCTGCCCGCGGAGCAATAAAACCGAAGTGCTCTTCGTCGGCGGCAAATTCAACCTTGCCGGCAATAAAGACGCACGCGCCCTGGCAAAGTGGAAATATGAGCGGCCATTTTCGAGTCGCGGCCATACGACTGTCATTCAGGGCTCGAGCAGCCGCAATCGCTCCGGCGGCGGCCGCAGCACGCGCGGCACGGTTGCAACTGACGGCGGTTATGGGCCGTGCAATCCCGGCCTCGGAAAAAATTCCCAACTTGCCGATGATTTGATTTTTGACAATCTCGGTTTTCGCGAATCCGCAGCATTGCCCAGCCTGCCGTATCTCGAGCCGTTTTCATTGACGCTTTACGACGTCGAGGATATCAACACGCCGATTGCGAAGTTCGACAGCTTGGTGGTGAGCAGTGAAAATCCGCAGGCGCTCATTCTCTTTGGCTTGAATGACACAACGGCGTATGCGCCGAATCCCGAGGGTTACTCCATTCGCGAAAGCGTGCTCTTGCAAGACTTGCCGATTCTCACCAACAATGCCAATGAAGTGCGCGCGGTGTTCGTGCACACAGTTACGGATGCGCCCACGGTCGATCTCGTCACCACTAGCGGCAACACACTCGTTTCAAATTTAAATTACGGCGCTGCGAGCCAGCCGATCAGTCTCGCTGCCGGCGCGTACACGGTCGATCTGGTGCGCAGCAGTGATAAACAAAAACTCAGCGCCCACACGTTCAACGTTTCGAATAGAAACAACGGCTACATTGTGATCATGCTCTCGGGCTTTCTCGATCCCGCGGCGAATCAAAACGGCCCGGCCGCGGCGCTCGGAGTTTATGAACTCAAATTGACGCCGACCGCCGTGGACGAACGAGACGAGATCGCGCCGGCTTCATTCGCGCTTTCACAGAATTATCCGAACCCGTTCAATCCCGTGACCAGTATGCAGTTTTCAGTACGGGCGAGCGGCGGCTCGCCCGTACAAGTCAGCTTGAAAGTGTATGATGTTTTGGGAAAAGAGGTTGCAATTTTGGTAAATGAAAAAAAGCCGGCGGGAATTTATCGCGTGAGCTTCGATGCAACCGGATTGGCGAGCGGAGTTTATCTCATCAGAATGAATGCAGGCGAGTTTACGCAAACGCGAAGGTTGCTACTCGTACGGTAGCCATGGCTTTTGTAAATGCTCGCTCCTTACCGCCCGGGCGCTTAATTATGTGAGCGAAAATAAATTTGCAGGATTGAACAGATCTCATAAAATGAGCGCCCGGGCGGTGAAATAGCTGAATTCTTACTTGCAATGAACATCAGTGAAATCAAAACCCAAAGGCTGGCCCTGCGACCCTTCACGCTGGCAGATGTGGATGAGATTCATCAATTATGGATCGAGCCCGGTGTCAGAAAATATCTGTGGGATGACGAGATCATTCCAAAAGTGAGGGCGCAAGAAGTTATTGCCAAGAGCATCGAGCTATTCAACGACAAAGGTTTTGGGCTGTGGGCCGTAACATTTCACGAGCAATCAACCATTATCGGTTTTTGCGGATATTGGTATTTCCACGAGCCGCCGGAGCTGGAGATTCTCTACGGCATTTCTCCGGAATATTGGGGCAATAATCTCGCGACTGAAGCTGCCCGAGCGATGCTGCAATTTGGATTTCAATATCTGGGATTCGACAAGATCATCGCCAGCGCCGATGCGCCGAACGCCGCCTCGTTTCGCGTCATGGAAAAGACCGGAATGAATTTTTTAAAGCGCGAAAACAAAAACGGATTGGATACGATTTTTTATTCGATCTCGAAAAACGATTTTCAATTTGATAAGTCTGTTCAGGTTATTGCTAATGAGGTCGATGAACAAAAATGATCACCACCAACAAAGAATCCCAATTCTTTTCCGATCTTGAGTTGTCGCGGCGCCTGGAAAGAGCCGAGGCGCACAGCAACGCGAAGTTTGTCGAGGCCAGAGCCAGAGTTTATCCCGAAAGCGGCGCGCAGTGGATCGAAGTGGCGGGCGCTTACGCTATGTACGATGGCATTTCATCGCCAATAACCCAGACGTTTGGCCTCGGTTTATTCGAGACCGTCACGAGCGCCGAGCTGGAGAAGATTGAAAAATTCTTTAAAGAGCGCGGCGCGCCGGTGTTCCACGAGGTCAGCCCGCTCGCCGGCCTTGAGCTTGTGGCTTTGCTGAATGAGCGGGGCTATCAACCCATGGAGTTCAGCAGCGTGATGTACCGCCCGATTCGCGGGGATATTGATTCCGCACTGCCACGCAACGAAAAAAATCGCGTGCGTGCCATCACTGAAAATGAAGGAGAATTATGGGCGCAGACAACCGTCAAAGGCTGGAGCCACTTGCCTGAGCTTTCCGAGTATTTGCAGGAGCTGGGGCCGATTAGCACGCAGCGGGAAGATGCCGTTTCGTTTCTGGCGGAGTTGGATGGGCAGCCGGTCGCCGCGGCTGCGTTGAGCCTCAGCGGAGGCGTGGCCCTGCTCGCCGGCGCCTGCACGATTCCCGAAGCGCGCAAGCAGGGCGCACAATTGGCCCTGCTCGATTATCGCTTGCGCTATGCCGCCGAGCAGGGTTGTGACCTCGCCATGATGTGCGCACAACCGGGCAGCGCCTCACAACGCAATGCCGAGCGGCACGGATTCCGCATTGCGTACACGCGCCTCAAATGGCGATTGGCATAAAGGGAGCGCGGACTTTCATGTCCGCAAAACGCTTGGAATTAGCCGATTGTTCTCACGGCGTTTATACCAAACATCTGCTCAATAGTAAATTGGTAGTATTTTTGAAGAGGTTGCAGAAAAATCTAACCACGACAATGTAGGCATGAAAAACGTAACAGACAAAGAAATCAGCGCCTTCCACGCGCGCTTTTGCCCGTTTGCAGATCGGGTCTACCGCAGCGCAATAATTGCAACGGGCAATCTCAAAAGCGCGAAGCAATTGCAAGTCGATGTTTACCTGAAGGCATTCGTCGAATATCTGCTGGCCGGACACGTCGCCAACTTCAAAAATTGGCTTGCCGCAATTGCCAGCGAATGCTTTGCCGACCACGAGCTTCAGAATCGCGAAATGCCTTTCGAGATGAACGCCGTTTACCAGGCTTACCGTATGACATTGAAAAAGCTCATCGATTGCCAAAAACAAAAATGAGCCATGAACCGCTTTTCACGCCTTGATTTTTCGGCAATCTCCGGCTCTGCCGTTTGTGAAAGAGGCCTCGTGAGCGATTTGATTGGAATCGGGCTTGCCAGCTTTTATGAAACTGGCGTTTAGGCGAAACGATTTATCAAAACATACAGCGTTACGGCTTGGCGAGAATTTCGTAATGGCTCACCGTCGGCTCCATTTCCAGCAAGAAATTTTTGTCTTCGGGATAGTATCTTGCCTTCTCGCTGTCTTCACCGGCAAAATGCTTGATCGCCGCCATGGAGTCCCAAATCGATAAAAACAGAAATTCCGCTTCGCCGTCTTTGAGGCGCCGTAGAATATACACGCCTTGATTGCCGGTGGTGCCGCGGGAATCTTTCAGCCCTGTTTTCTTTAAATACTCGAAATATTCATCTGCCTTCGCTGAAGGCGTACGGCCTCGCCAAATCCGTGCGATCATGGTTTCACCTCTTATTTATTTGCCGAGCAAGCTCGTCATAAAAATGAGCTGTGGTCTTCATTCCGCCAAAAAAATTTTCAAGGTTGATAAACTCGTCCGGCGCATGCGCATTCTCATTTGGCAAGCCGAAACCGAGCAGCACCGTGTCCAGCCCCAGGATTTTTTTAAAGTGCGAGACGACCGGAATCGAGCCGCCTTCGCGCTGGTACAGCGGCTGCTTGCCGAATCCCTTCTCGAGCGCCGCCATCGCCGCCTTGACGCCCGGACTATCAATGGACGTCAGCGCTGGCTCGGCGAGATTGAGGCATTGAATGCTCACTTGAATGGTTTTGGGCGCAATCTTTTTAACAAATTTTTCAAACGCTCGCGCGATTTTTTCAGGTTGCTGATCGGGAACGAGGCGCATTGAAATTTTCGCCGAGGCCTGCGAAGGAATCACCGTTTTTGCGCCTTCGCCGGTATAACCGCCCCAAATGCCATTGCAATCCAGAGTCGGCCTTACCCATAATCTTTCCAACGCCGTGTAGCCTTTTTCACCATAAAGTTGCCTGACGCCGAGGTCCTTTGTATATTTCGCCTCGCGCCAAGGCAGTTGCCGGTAGGCCTCGCGTTCTTTCTTGGAGAGCCGCCGGACCTCATCGTAAAATCCAGGGATTGTTATTCTGCCATTCCTGTCATGCAATTGCGCCATGATCTCTGCAAGCGCTTGAATCGGATTGTGCACGGCCCCGCCATAAGAGCCGGAATGGAGATCACGATTCGGCCCCACCACCTCGATCTGCATGTACACGATTCCTCGCAGCCCATAACAGATGGATGGAACCCCTTTCGCAAAAAAGGGCGTATCTGAAATCACCGCCAAATCGGCTTTCAGCAGTTCTTGGTGTTTTTCGATGAAAGGAGCCAAATGCGGACTGCCGATTTCTTCTTCGCCTTCGATGATCAACTTCAGATTGACCGGCAGCTTTTTCAATGTTTTCAAATACGCTTCGAGCGCCTTGAAATGAATAAAGGTTTGGCCTTTGTCATCGGTGGCGCCGCGGCCAAAAAGATTGCCATCGCGTATGGTGGCTTCGAAAGGAGGAGAAGTCCACAGCTCGAGCGGCTCGGCGGGTTGAACGTCGTAGTGCCCGTAAAGCAGAACCGCCGGCTTCGCCGGTTCTCCCAGCCATTCACTGTAAACGAGGGGATGGCCATCGGTCTCATGAATACGAGTGTTTTGCATTCCCAAAGCCGTCAAATGCGCGGTTATCCATTCGGCGCAACGCCGCACCTCCTGTTTGTTTTCCGGTTTGGTGCTGACGCTGGGAATGGCCAGGAACTCTTTGAGCTCGAGGAGAAAACGGTTTTTATTTTCCTCGAGATAAGAAATGATCTCTTGCATATTTTAAAAAGTGTGCGTTGACATTTCATGCTTCTGCGTTTCTGATGAAACGCGTGTCGAGGCGCGGGGATATTTCTCTTTTTTTCCCGAGAACGAGATAAACCGAAATGACGATGATGATCGTCGCCACGAAAGTTTGCAATGACATGGGCTCACCCGCTACCGCCCAGCCGAGAAAAACGGCAATCACCGGATTGACGTAAGTATGCGTTGCCACCCGCGTCGCTGAGGTAAAGCTGAGCAGCCAAACGTAGGCGGTGAAAGCAACGACCGAACCGAATACGATGAGATACACTAAGCCAAGAATGGACCGAAGGGAGAGCGCGTCAATTTGCAACCGGCTGCCTTCCCCCATGAACAAGCCGCAGATAACCAGCAGGAAGCCGCCAACGAGAAGCTCCAAGCCGGCAGCAAGCGCCGGAGCTTTGGGAAGCTTGGCGACGCGAGAATACACGGCGCCAAGCGACCAGGACAAGGTGCCGAGGAGAATGGCGAAAGCGCTCAGAAAATCCACGTCATGCGCACCAAGCTCCTGCCCCGGCGCCAACAATATGCTGATGCCCAAAAAACCGCAGATCAACCCAATGATCGTTCTGGACGCCGCCTTGTCGTCTCGTACGAGAAACGCCTCGATCACCGCAATGCACAACGGCTCTGAAGCGACTAGCAAAGCCGCGAAGCCGGAGGCAATCCTTTGTTGACCCCATGCCAGTAGGCCGTGCCCCACCAGGAAAAACAGTATCCCAATAATAACGATGGGAATGACATTTTCTTTTTTTACTTTTTCATCCCCGCGCGTGTGGCTCCACAGGTAAAGTATCAAACCGGCAGCAAGGGAGCGCGTTCCCATCATGATAAAAGGGGGAATGGCTTCAAGCGCATACTTGATCGCCAAATAAGTCGAACCCCAGATAAAATAGATCGCCGCAAAGGCCGCGATCAGCTTGATTTGCGATTGCTGGCTCATGATTATTAAACAAATATACTTACGCATGACGTTTTACGCCTTACGGAATGAATAAGGCGTGAAACGTAAATCGTAAAGACGTGTTCGGTTTATGGATTTTCAGGAATCAAAAGCGCGCTGCTTTCCTTGATCGTCTCCAAGACGATCGTCGTTCGCGTCGAGCGCACGGATTTCATTTTTCCCAATTTTTCCCGCATGAGCTGCATCAAATGCCGGGTGTCTTTCACGCGCACTTTGAGCAGATAACAATCTTCTCCGACCACGTCGTGCACTTCTTGCACCTCGGGTATTTTGGCGATTTGCCTGGCGGTGTTGGTCCCTCCTACTCTGTCGTCCGTTTTAACAAAAACAAAGGCGACCAGCCCCAATCCCAGCGCTTCGGCATTGAGGCGCGCTTCGTACCCCTCGATAATGCCGCGCTCTTCCAGCTTGCGAATCCGCTCCAAGACCGCGGAGGGCGCCATCTCCACCCGGCGCGCAATCTCGGCATTCGGAATTCGTGCATTTTTATGAATAATATTCAGAATTTTTGCATCAAGCTCGTCAATCATTCTGATTTTACCTTTCTTTTTAGAATATACGCCGGAAGGGTTAAATTTGTTTCATCACAGGGCTGTTGAATATCATCAAAATGGGCGAGCACGAGCGCCATCGGCAACAACTGCGTCAAAACGGAGCTTCCCCAATATTGTCACCACAGTGGCGTTGTGCCACTTGCGGCATCGCTGGAGGGAGTCGTGAGGGAGAAAGTAAAAGAAAATGGTTCAGTTCTTCAACCTCTTTCGGCGCTTAGCGCCGATCTGCTTGAAGTTTTCATCGGAGATCACCGGCTTGCCAGTTTGCGCCTCAATATCTTTGCGCGTCCTGCCCGCCACCGCGCCGCCGTCTTGGGCGTCTTTCTTGAGTGGAGCAAACCCTTGTGAATCACGATCGCGATGCAGTTTCGTGGTGGTGGCCTCGGCCAGCATGGTCAGGATCAGCTCGATGTCAGTCATGTGGTCGCGTAGGTTCTCCCGTTTCAGATCTTTTACCTGCTTATACTCTTCCACCTTCAGATCAAAGGCTCCCTGCATAATCTCGTTGGTTAAGATGGCGAATTCTAGGCTGCTCCGAGCGCCACGATTTTTCCATTCGTCGGTCAGATCCTGCCGGACCGCAATGCCGCGCAAGCGCTTGTCGATCCACTCTTTGGGATAGCCTTTCTTTTCATACAACTCCTGCATGCGGGCCATAGCCAATTCGGGATTTTCGATCTCGTCGATCCGTTCCTTGCCGACCCGCGCCAACCAGCGTTTGAGCGGTTCGGCCTTGGGGCTGGGGATGGACTGGATCAGGCGGAAGATGCCCTCGGTGTTCCAGCACTGGATTTTCTGAAGCCCCCCGGCCGTCGCAAACTCCAAGGCAAGGGGGGGGACAAA
The DNA here is from genome assembly GCA_022616415.1 of Candidatus Zhuqueibacterota bacterium. Taxonomy (GTDB): domain Bacteria; phylum Zhuqueibacterota; class Zhuqueibacteria; order Zhuqueibacterales; family Zhuqueibacteraceae; genus Zhuqueibacter. The sequence continues at coordinate 24,737 of JAKEEU010000059.1, forward strand.
TTGTCCCCCCCCTTGGAGCGCTTTGCCCAAATCCGGATCCCGTTTGCGCATCTTCTTCCAGTAATCGGAAGGATCGGTGGAATCCGTCAGGGCGGCGATGATGTCCGTGATAACAAACCACCATTCGTTGTTGTGAAACGTGCGGCGGATTTCACGCTTTTGGAACACCGCAACGCGAGTTTCAGGATTATCATCGTGTTCATTCATAAATGTGACCTCCATTCTCATGCCTTATGCCGGCGTTGAAAATGCTGGCAAAGCATTGCATTATATTTGCAAATACCCTTTTCAACTGTCCGATTTTTTCGGACACTTCGTTATAGCCTTCGGCAATCAGCTTGTTTTTCAGGTCGTTCCAATATTTGCGCGGCCGGTCGCCACCCACCAGAATGTCAATGACATCAATGATGGAAAACCACCACTCGCCTTCGTGGAAAACTTTGCGAATGCGCTTTCCTTCAAAGACCGCAAGTTTGGATTCTTCTTTTGTGCTCATGCTCCCTATCTCCGATTATGTACACGTGTCACCATTTAAACCTCACTCGCATTCGTCACCACCTCGAACGGTACACCCAATGTTTCAAAATGTCTTGCACCACAACGCACTTTGTCGGCTTCGTTCGTTCGCAGTTTGAGAAAGTCGTGCGTGCTCTTGGTTTCGCGCACGAGATAAATAGTTTCGGACTCCTGTTTCACAATGGCCCAGTCGGGATTATATTTCCCCACCGGTGTATCGATCTCAAATTTGCGGGGCAATTTCACAAAGAGTTTGATGTCCTCCCTCTCGTCCAGCCGCTGCGCAAATTTCCTTTCAATTTCAGAATCGTATTCAACGTATTCTTGCACTGACTTCTTGACCTGCAGCGCCGTCAGATAGTCGATCAGCTCCTTGTTTTCAAAGAGCGCCATCTCCCACTCCGCTTCCGGCCCCGTGCCGACGATGCGCTCGTACTTGATGCCATCCACCAGCAAACGATGCAGCTCGTGCTTGAGAATCGCAGCCACGGCGTCCATGAAGCGCTGCGGGTTGTGAAAAATTTCACAGAGCCGTCCGGACTCTTTTAGTATCCGAACGATGGTCGAGCGCGTCAGCTCGGTTTCATTTTGCAAATAAGCCAGCAGATCGGGAAGCGGGCGATTGCCGTAGGCCACCTGTTCGTCGGCCACGTTCATCGCCGCAGTCGTAACGCCTCCCTTCGTCACCCCGACCTGCCCGGCGCTGACGCGAATTTTGGGGATTTCAATTCTCTCCATCCGCCGCAGGGCATCGACGGCGCGCTGCACCAATTTCGCGGTTTCAAATTCCACCCGGTAAGTGGTCTTGGGTTTGATCTTGTTCCACAGCGCTTCGAACTCGGGACTGAGCAGCACTTCTTTGCGCAGACGATTCGCACGCTCGTCGCGATCTTTGCGAATGTGCCGCTCGATTTGATACGACGCCAAAAGATCGATGACCGCCGGCTGCAGGTCGCGGTGCGCTTCCGGCAGTTCAATCTTGAAATCTTTCCGCTTGAGATCAAACGCAGGTTGGATGCGGCCTTCAGCATCAAGCATGCCCTGTCTCACCAGCACTTCGCGAATCTGTTCAGCAGCCTCACGGCCAATCGCGCGTTCTTCGCCGTCCACCACGCGTGAAAGCTTTGCCAGCGCCGTGATCGGCACTTTACCGAAAGTGACACCGCAATCTTCCTCGTATTCGCTTTGCAAAGCGCGGGCAAAATCTTCATAGCTCTCGTTGGCCATAACGTAGAGCTTGTTCACCGACTCGTCGAAAACGCGCCGGCCGCTTTGATCCACCGGCAGCCGCAAGCCGCGGCCGATCTCCTGCCGCTTTTTCAACGCGCTGCGCGTTTCATTAAGCGTGCAGATTTGAAAAACATTCGGATTGTCCCAGCCCTCGCGCAGCGCGGAATGGCTGAAGATAAAACGCAACGGCTCCTCCTGTGAGAGCAGCCGTTCCTTGTCCTTCATGATCAAATTGTACACTTCGTCGTCGACTTGGGTATCGCCGCGCGTGTCTTTCAAAACGCCCTTTTTGTCTTGCGCGAAATAGCCGTTGTGAAGTCTCTCAATGGGCTGTTTAAGCCATTCGAGGAGGCGATAGCGCGGGTCGCGGGCAAACTCTGCCAGCACGTTTTCAAATTCCTCCGCAATTTTGCCTTTGATCGTCCCGCCGGGACGGGATTCGTCATAGTCGCGATAGTTGGCGACGCGGTCGATGAAAAACAGGCTGAGCACCTTGATGCCGCGCGCCTGTATCAACAGTTCCTTTTCCAGGTGCTTCTTGACGGTGTGCTTGATTTGCGCGCGCCAAACGTCTTCCCGCATGCCACCGATTTCTTCGCCCAGCCGCAGCGTGCGGCCATTGTTGAAGCGTACGAACTCATTCCCCGGCTCGGCATTGATCTCGGCGATCACAAAGCCGTCTTGATAGTTGGCGCGTTCGTCGGAGAGCGCGTACAAATCCGCGCCGCTTTTGACGGTGACGCTTTTCTCTTTTGGCCCCTCGACAGTTTGCACGTGAATCCGCAGCTTGGCCTTGAGGCCCTTTTTGTAATCAATCTGCTCGACGCGCACGAACGCCTCATTCGCGCCGCCCTCGGCAGCCGCGCCGGCCACGACGATTTGCTTGACCAGCCGCAGCTCGAAGGCGCGCACCGGATCGAGCCGGAAAACCAAATTGTAGGGATTGCGATGCGTCGCCGAATAACGCAGCGTACACAGCGGATTCAGCGCTTTGATCGCCTCTTGCGCCCTCTCGGTGTTGTCCACGCTCTGCGGCTCGTCGATGATCACGATGGGCCGCGCCGCCTGCACGAACTCGATGGGCTGGCGCCCGGAAAGCCGGTCGCTTTCTTTGTAAATGACATTGCTCTTTTGCTCTTCTTCGGTGCCGGAGAAATTTTTGCGGAACGCGTCGATGTTGATCACCAAAATTTGCAGCGTGTTGCTTACCGCAAACTGGCGGAGCTTGTTCACCTTCTTCGCATCATAAACGAAATGCTCGAACGCCAGATTATTGTAGAGCGCGCGGAAGTGCTCGCGGGTGATGTCGATATTCTTCAGCACGCCTTCGCGAATCGCCACGCTCGGCACGACGATGATGAATTTCTGAAACCCGTAGCGCCGCGACAACTCGAAGATTGTACGCAAATAAACATAAGTTTTGCCGGTGCCGGTTTCCATTTCCACCGAAAAATGCGGACAGCGCCGCGGCGCATTCATTGCGGCGTCGAACAGTTCCCACGCTTCCAGCGGTGCAGCAGAATTTGCAATTTCGATGTCATGGCGCGTTTGTATGCCGCGCGCGTTGGCGAGCAATTTCTCTTCCGCCAGCAACAGCCGGTTGCCCATGCCCAGCTCGGTACGCGTTTGCCCGCTGAACAAGCCTGCATCGCCGGTTTGATAAATGACGCTGAACTCCGGTTTTTCCAGCGGCTGGCCGTCGAAGAGATCGGCCACCGCCGCCACGGCCTCGAGTTGATATTGCTGATTGGGATCAAATTGGAGTTTCATGGAAATAGTTGTCTGGCTTCGCAATACGATCTTAATCCCGTATGGTAAAAGCTATGCCCCTTTAACAATTTGCCATTCGGATATATTGGAACGGCTGATGGCGATCATCAATGATATAAAAACCAGGAAAATCAAAAGCACAAACGAAAGCCCTCGAAAAACCGGCATGAGAAATATCATGGAATAGACAATTGTCAAAAGAAAAAGATATGGCCCTACGACTCTGCTTGCAAAAAGCCGGCCCAGAACTTGAGGGCTATAAGAAAAAAACATCACCACTGTAAGTATTGTTGAGATGCCCAATGTGGTCTTTATGCCAAAGAAACGAATCAGATATGCAACAAACAAAAAGTAGAAAACATGTATTGAAGCCAAAAACAAGTAGTGGAGCGGATGAAAACTAATCGAACGAATCTGGGAAAACACGAATATAACCAGCATGAAAAGCGCCAGAGAAAGTGGAGCATAGGAAACCATATCTTGCATCTGATCCAAATAGATTTGCCTTGACTCAAAAACGACGCCTAAATCTTGAGAAGTTGCAAAGTGATCTATTTGAAATTTGATTCGTGTGCCTTCTGCCGTCGATTCAATTTCGTGTGGTATGCCAAAACGGTAAACTTCAAAGTCCCGAGTATTCAGATCAAAAGTAGCATGAAGCTCACCAATCACGTGATTCTGATATTCTGAGAGATTGTATTTAAAAACATCCATCCCCTTCGTGGAATAAGTGACAACGACGTCAATCTCTTCCTGAATATCAAATTCAGGAACTAAAAGCAATGGTTCGCCCATCTTTGGCTGGTATTCAGCCATCTCGTGTCGAAGCAGTGAGACTTTATAATCATACATTAAGTTTGCGTTTTTCGGCGTCTTCAAATCAATCAATAGTTTTCCGGAATAATCCGTCAGATTACGCAGCGCATAAGTTTCCGAACATGTTGCCCGGAAAGCGTTGAAAATCAGAAAACCAATATTCTGTTCATTATGGTGAATCTGTGAAGCAATTTTGATCGATTTGGGGATAAGCGTCAATCTCTCAGTTTTGGTAATTTGTTTATTCTTCTTTGTAAGGCTGTCAAAAATCGTTGCAACAAATGTGCGCTCCAGAAAGAACTCGGGGGGTAGAATTTCAATTTCGCCTCCCCATGAGTCCTGGAATTGGTGATAAGCATTGCCGTATGTGCTTGATTTGTGTTCGCCAATACGTGATGCTGTTATCATCAGGACTATTGAGCCCGCGACTGAAATTCCTCCAAGCCACACGAATATTCCGAATAATCGGCCAGATGCACTCATAGATGTCACTCCATAGATGTTTTGTAAATCTAGCGCAATGTGTTAGCTTTGCCATCGGGGCAGTATTCCGGATTTTCCGGATAACTGCATCCTGCGCGCCCATAAAAGACTCCTGCTAACCATACGTTGCTTCACTTTTTCTTCGGCAATTTCCTGGTTTTACGCCCGCCCGCGAGTTTTTTGATTTTCGCCACGGCCTCTTCGAAATCTTTTTCCACCGGCGAAGGTTCATCCGCTTTCAACGCGCGATACTTGTCAAATTCCATCTCGGCTTTTTGCAACGCCTGTTCATGCGAGATGTGTCCGGCGTGCGTGAGAATATCGCGTTCGGACAATTTCAGGAAATCATCCAGCTTCGCGATCCAATCAGCCATGTGCATCACCCGGCGGTTGAGCGCTTGCAGCTCGGCGAAATCCAGATAAGCCGAGACAATCAAATTCAATGCCTCAAGCTCTTCCGGCGTTAAATAATTTTTCGCAATCACCACTTCGTCGCGGCGAATGCGGCCACCGCTCCAGTTGGTCAGGCCCATATTCGGCTTGCTCGCGTCAGCCCGGTTATGAACCCCCTCCGCCGCAGTTTGGCCATGCACCGCCCAGTGCATTTTGTTTTGCACGGTGGCAAAAAACTGTTTCGTCGCTTCAGCGCGAGGATCGTAATCCACGCTGGTGGCGTAGATTTCCAAAACTTTTTTGTAGAAGACCTTTTCCGAAGAACGAATGTCGCGGATGCGCGCGAGCAGCTCGTCGAAATAACCTCCGCCGCCAACTTGCTTCAACCGGTCATCATCCAGCGCAAAGCCCTTGACGATATATTCACGCAGGCGTTGTGTGGCCCAGATGCGAAACTGCGTGCCGCGCAGCGACTTGACCCGATAACCGACGGAGATGATGACGTCGAGATTGTAATGTCGGGTTTGGTAATTTTTGCCATCGCTGGCAGTTGTCAAGAAATCCTTGACAACTGCATCTTCGAGCAATTCGCCTTCAGAAAAAATGTTTTTGATGTGCAAACTGACGTTTTGTTTCGTCGTCTGAAACAGCTCGGCCATTTGATTTTGCGACAGCCAGACGGTTTCGCGATCCAGCCGCACTTGCAGCTTCGTCTTGCCGTCATCCGTTTGATACAAAATCACCTGCGATGAGCTGGCCTCTTCTTTCAATATGAGTTTCATGCCTGTCTCCTAAAACTGGGCGAAGTCGGACTTGCGCCGAGCGATTTTGCCAAATGAGAAAGCGAATTGAGCGCGAGTCCGACTTCACTGGCTTTTACACCGTCTTGAAACTCGTCACGCCTTTGGTTTTGAAAATCTGCACGGCGTTGGCCTTGAGCTGGTCGTTATCGCTAAAGCCTTCATCGAGGCAGACGACGCGCTCGGGTTTGCGCTCGGCCATGGCGCGAATCAATTCAAGTGTCAGCTCGCGCTCGAGGCAAATGAGAAACGCGCCGGTTTGGGCGCTGTAAATTTTCTTGCCTGCCAGCGTGAGTGTTTCCACCGGTGTGGTGAGCGGGTAGCCGCTTTTGATCAGGATTTCGTACAGAATGTCATCATTCGTGCGGCCCTCGCGCAGGTGATCGACGTGCAGCTCGAGCTGCTCTTGCAGCGCCGCCGTGTTGCCCGGCTCGATGTTCGCTTTCCACGTTTTGAAATTGGATTCCGCCAGCTTGAAGACTTTGAAGCCGAGATCATTTTCTCGCGAAGATTTCGCCACACCGAGTTCAAGCTCCGGGGTTTTCTCTTTCTCTTTTTGATTTTGCGCCAGTTTTTGAATGACCCGGCGCACGCGCTCTTTGGTGATGTCGGCAATGGTGGGAAAATCTTTGCGGCCCGTTGGTTCGGGCAGTTGCACGAGAATGAATTTGCGATTGCCGCCGTCTTGGTTGTTTAATTCGAGAACGGCTTGTGCGGTGGTGCCGGAGCCAGAGAAGAAATCAAGCACGATCTCCCCATTTGCTAATCCTTGAAGTAACAGATCACGGATGAGGAGTGATGGTTTTGGAAACTGAAAAATTTGGTTCTGAAATATCCCCCGCATTTCCTCAGTACCATCGCTTGTGAAAATGCCATCAAGCACACTGGGAAAACCCAGAACCCCCGATTGGAGTTCAGATAAAAACACCTTTTCTCGAGGCCTTCCTCCAACCTTCTTCGGCCAAAGTATTCTCCCTTCTTCAATTTTTTTCTGAAACGTTTCGGGCCGGCAAATCCATCCAGTTTCAGGAGGATCAGGAAAAATTTCACCCGTCTGTGGATGAACAACATCATAGTGTAGATTGGGCCTTTGCTCCTTTGTGGCTTTACCAAGCAAGCTGCAACTTGTCCATGGGCCGCGAGGGTCATTATCTGGGTTTGAGTATTTACCTTCATCTCTTCGTTTACCCGAAATGCGAGCATCTATATTCTTTCCATAAATTGCAACGTACTCATGATCTACAGATAGACCTCGCATTGGCCGTGCATCAGCAAAATTCCGCGCTCTCCATGTTATTAAGCCGATGAAGTTTTCTTCACCAAAGACTTCATTGCAAATTTTTTTAAGATTATCTCCTTCCGCATCATCAATACTAACAAAAATCACCCCATCATCCCGCAACAAATTCCTCGCCAAATACAACCTCGGATACATCATGTTCAGCCACTTGGAATGAAAGCGGCCATCGGCCTCGGTGTTGGTGCTGAACTTGCGGCCTTCGGCGTCCACTTGGCCGGTGTATTCGAGATAAGTTTGCAAGCTCTCCGTGTAATTATCGGGGTAAATGAAATCATTGCCGGTGTTGTAGGGCGGGTCAATGTAAATCATCTTCACCTTGCCGAGGTAAGACTTCTGCAAGAGCTTGAGCACCTCCAAATTGTCGCCTTCGATGATGAGATTTTCCGTCGCATCAAAATTTGCGCTCTCCTCGCGGCACGGCAACAGCGTGCCCAAGCTCGGCGCTTGAATGGTCTTGAAGCAATCCGCCTTGCCCGGCCAATTCATGCCGTAGCGTTCCTTGCCCACGTCCACAATTTCGCCCAGCGCGAGCTTCAAACGCTCAAAATCAATCTTCCCGTCCTCGGTGCGAATTTCGGGAAAGAGGCGCAAGAGTTCCTGCTTTTTATCCTCGGCAAGGTCGTGCGAGCGCAGATCGAGTTTTTCGGGTTCGGTCATGGGTGTTCCTTTTTATTTCAACTCACGTGGCTTTTTCGGTTCGTTTGCCACTGCCATTCATTGTCCATTTTTCTCGAAGAAAATCACGGTTTTAGTAAATATAATCAACGACTTGATCATTTCGGTGATATCACCGAAACGATCGATAAGCTCACCAGACTTTATCGCAAATTATTTGTGGCGATGCGAGTGCTACGATAAGCTTTGATGTGAACCCATCATCAGCCGATTATTATTTGAAAAGAATACTCCGACGGCGAGCCGCCGAACTGCTTGCGAAAACATTTGGCGAAATAATTGGGCGTGTTAAACCCGACCATGTAGGCGGTTTTGCCGGCCATCCGTTTTGGAGAAAATGAAGTTGTTCATGATGCTTACTTTCCCTTACGCCGCTCGTCAAGCCGGGCGCGGGTCATACGCTCGCGCAGGCCGCCCTCTTTCACGAAAGCCTGCTCAAGTTGCCGAATCTGTTGATCCAGCAGGTAATTGGCTTGGTGGATAAGGCAGATGATGATGTTAGCAACCACTTCGGGTGTGCGGGATTCAATATATGTCCTATAAGTCTCATAGAACGCATTTTTAGCGGCCCCTAGTTTACGAACAAAAAGGGCTTGTCGGCTGTTCTTATCCCAGAGCGCAAAGCCGCGCGTCCGCAGGAAGTCACGATAGTCTTCCAGCAGTTCCTCAAGGCTCGCTCGGGCCACGTTCATTAATTTGATCTCGGTCTCCTTGGACGTACCGGAGGCCATGCTGCCTTCGACAATGTTCTGCTTGCCCGAACGCGCTGCCTGCACCATCTGGTCATGCGTGCGGCTGCGCTTGTCAATGAAACGGTCGCAGAAGAACACCGTCGCGTCATACACGATCAGCGCCTTCTTGTAGGAAAGCAGATTCTGATAGCCACCATGCTTTGGGATGAAACCCGTACTCATGCCCGACCTCCACTTTTTTTAATAGACACAAAATACAAATTCCGGCATCATTTCACAACACTTTTTTTCGAACTGGCGAGATATGCATAAAGGGGGCGTTGCAGGTAGCTATGTCAGGAAATTTTGTAGCTATTCACCGTCCGGACGCCTACGGCCGTAAGCGTCGGGACGGTTGGCTGAAATAGTTACGCATTTTTCAGCATCACAAACGATTGCCACAAGCCTTCAACCGCGCAATGGTTTGTTGAATATCATCAAACGTAGTGCGCGGGTTGATCGTGCAGAACCGCAAGGCCGTCTGTCCTTTCAGCGTGGTGCTCGTGACAAATGCGAAGCCATCTTTAAGCGACTCTGCTGCAAGCGCGTGATTGAGGTGGTTGAGTTCTGTGGCGGATAGACCTGGGCGGATATAACGAAACACAATAATCCCAAGTTGCGCGCCGGACAAGATTTCCCAACAAGAGGAAGCGCGAAGCGTCTTTTCCGCTTGCTCGGCCAAGTCCACGCCATATTGCACGGCGCGGCGGAACGTCTCGACGCCAAAAACTTTCAAAGACATCCAAAGCTTGAGCGCGCGAAACGTACGGGTGAGCTGCAAACCCTCGTCGCCAAAGTTGATTTCGTCGCCGGCGCGCTGCGTGTCTTGCAGATACTCGGCGGAATACTGAAAGGTTTCGCGCAACAAATGCGGCTGGCGAACCAGCACGCAACCAAGCTCGTAAGGCTGAAACCACCATTTATGCGGATCCAATGTCAAAGAATCAACCCGATCGATACCCGATAAAAGTTCGAGGCCGTGCGCGGTCAACGCGATTGCAGCGCCGTACGAACCATCCACGTGCAGCCAGAGATTTTCTCGGACGCAAACATCAGCCAATGCATTCAAAGGATCTATGGAGCCAGTATTCGTCGTGCCAGCCGTCGCGACGACACAGAACGGGCGTTTGCCCTCAGCGCGATCTCGCGCGATAGTCTGCGCGAGCGCGGCCACGTCTATTTCAAAGCGGGCGTTCGTCGGCATGACACGCATCTGTTCAAACTGGAAACCGAGAATGCGAAACGCGCGCCGTATTGATCCGTGCGTCTGATCGGAGCAATACAGCGTCGCACCTTCGACGCGATCTTGCAGCTTCGCGTAGCGCGCAACGGCCAGCGCAGTCAAGTTCGCCGCGGAGCCGCCGGTCACACAATGCCCGCCCGTGCCCTCCGGCATGCCGACGAGCTGGCGCAGCCAATCGATGACGACAAGCTCGATCATCGCGGGCCCCGCGGCTTCAAGCCAGGAGCCGGCATAAGCCGTCATCGCCGCCGACAGCGCATCGGCTAACACGCTCACGAAGTTGTTCGGCGTCGAGACAAAAGCGAAAAACCTGGGATGGTTTGTGGGAATAATGTTCGGCCAGACTTCGCGGTCCAGTTGCGCGAGAACGTCGTCGATGGGGATGCCCCGCTCAGGAAGCGGCTCACGAAGCTTGCGCTCGAGCTCCATCCTGGTTGGCGGGTGTTGTATCGGCAAAGCCGGCAGAGCGAGATGTCGCTCGATCAATCTCTCGACGAGCGCGTATCCGAGGCGACGCATCTCTTCGACCGGCAGATCAAGCGGAGGCAAAGGATCAAGTCGATTGTTCATTCGAACGCGAGAGAAGGTTTCGAGCCAAGCAAATTGAAAAGCATATATTATTGACCGAAATCTTCTCGCTATCGTTCAAATGGCCTCAGATCGCGCGAAATGCGGATTGCCACAAAAAGTTGAAAAACGTTTTCACAATTTTGTCCGTCTTTTTGCCGTCGGCTTGACGCGCTGCTTGGGCCGCGTTCCGGATTGCACTGCCGCCTGCTTCGGCGATCGTGCCGAGTCCCTTTGTGCGCCAAGCCCGCAAAAGAGGAGAGCCCAGACGCCGTCGAAGGCTGCGTCGATACCGGGGTCGCTCCACTCGGCCGCGTGGACGGGATTGTGGAAACGAGCGGTTGCATCGAACACCGCCCGTGCTGCTACAACTGGGTCTGCAACCGCGAATTCGCCTCGTGCAATTCCGCCGGTGATGATCTGAGCGAGCTGTCCCACGAGAGTTTCAACGTGCGCTTTGACCACGTCCCGCGCCTCCGCCACCAGCGCCATGTACGTGGCGAACAGCTCCGGTTCGTTGAGCGCCCGGCTCCGTTTGGAAGAAATCAGGAGATCGAGCCAGCGTCGCAGTCGCTTCGGAGCCGGGCCTCTCTCATCCGCCACCGCTGCAAGCGGCGCCGAAATGCTGGCAAGCCATCGCTCGGTCACAGCATCGCGAAGCGCCGCCTTGCTGGGAAAGTGCCGGTAGACGCTGCCGTGGCTGACACCGAGCGCGCGGGCAACGTCGACGACATTGGCCTTGGCTGGCCCGAAGCGGCGGAGGGCTTCCTCCGCCGCTTCGAGAATGTTTTCGAGTGTAAGCGCCGGCCCGTTCATGCCGAGGCGCTCCGCCCACCCTCGCTATCGAGATGGGCCATGATCGGCGTGGGGTAACGATCACCCGCGGCAGCGCCGAAGGGCACAGCGCGCTCAATCTGTGCAAGGTCGTCTGGCGTGAGGTTCAGGTCAAGTGCCCCAAGCGCTTCGGCGAGCCGTTCACGCCGTCGCGCTCCAACCAACGGCACGATGTCCTGGCCGCGGGACAATACCCAACCTATCGCAATCTGCGCCACCGTCGCGCCTTTCGCGCTCGCGACCTCGCGCAAGGTCTCGACGAGCGAGAGATTGTGATCGAGGTTTTTTCCGCTGAAGCGAGGACTGAAGCTGCGAAAATCGCCGGGCGTCATTGTGCGCTCCTTTGACCAGTAACCACTGAGAAGGCCGCGCGACAGAACACCGTAGGCGGTCACGCCGACGCCAAGCTCGCGACAAGCCGGCAGAATTTCGGCCTCGATCCCGCGCGAGAGCAGCGAGTATTCGATTTGCAGGTCGGCGATGGGATGCACAGCATGGGCGCGACGCAAGGTGTGGGCGCCGGCTTCTGAGAGACCGACGTGCCGGATGTATCCTGCTTTTACCATGTCCGCAATCGCGCCGACCGTGTCCTCGATTGGCACGGCGGGGTCGACCCGTCCCAGGCGGTAAATGTCAACATAGTCCGTCCCGAGCCGGCGCAACGTATAAGCGAGAAAGTTCTTGACAGCGACCGGGCGCCCATCGATGCCTGCCCAAGAACCGGCGGGATCGCGCAGCGCGCCGAACTTGACGCTGATTACAGCCTGCTCGCGGTTGCGGCCTTGCAACGCCTTACGCAGCAACAGCTCATTGTGGCCCATACCGTAGTAATCGCCGGTGTCGAACAAAGTGACTCCGGCGTCAAGTGCGGCATGGATCGTGGCGATGCTCTCGGCCTCGTCGGCTGGACCGTAGAGGTCGGACATTCCCATGCACCCAAGTCCGATCGCTGATACCCGCGGACCGGTGGAGCCGAGCAAGTGGGTGATCATATTATATTCTCCCAACGCGAGCCGCAACCAAACGGGTTTATGACAAAAACAATTTCCCAACGGATAGAAACAACGCAACGGATGAAAAGCAAAAGTATTAGACAAAATAATTTTGGACAAAATAATTAACTT
>JAKEEU010000060.1 GCA_022616415.1 Candidatus Zhuqueibacterota bacterium
CATGATCTCCTGAAAAACTTTTGAAGCTTTTGTGGCCTGTTTCTCCGCGTCTTTCGCGTCTTTGGCTAAATGGACCGGAGCTACGACTAGCGAAAGACACAATACGGCGATGAGGCTACGAATTAGTTTAACTTGCATATCTCTTCCTCTGGATTGGTCTGTAATTTGAACGGTGTCGAATCGTAGTTGTATGGGAATGTCACACGAAGATTTTCGCAGAAGGGCGCCGCCATGTAAATGGATCGAAATTTACAGGAAAGGGGTTTGGAGTTCCGCCTTCATGCCAATGGCGGAGGGTACGGAACAAACGGAAATAACGGAACATACGGAAATGCTTAGGGGCTTTCAGGTCTTTTTCCGGGCTTTGATCGTCCTTTCGGCCAGTTGGCCCTGACGAAAGGAAAATGTAGGAAAGGAAAATCCGAGCTTTTGTCATTTTCCTTTCCCACATTTTCCTTTCAGGTGGCCGAAACGACGATCAAGGCCTTTTTCCGTTTGTTCCGTTATTTCCGTTTATTCCGTACTCTCTCTTCGCAACTTACTTGGGCCGTTTTGCCCATTCGGCTCTGGCTCGTTCGATCCTGGCGGCTGTTGCGACGCCGGTCGGATCGAAGCATCCGCTGGCGCCTCCGCCGGGCAAGGGGATCAGTTCGTCCCCGACGCTGGTATAAACAGCGCCATCAATTACGACGAACCCGATTGTAAATTTGAGCTCAAATGTCCGCTGCTGATTGGCCAGTTCGGCTTCGATCTTGTCGTCGTTGGTCGTTGCCGGTTTTTGAGGCTGCGACAACATCATCAATTGCAGATAGTTGCGTTTTTCAGGCGCAGCCGGTTGGTCAGGCTGTGGCTGATCTTTTTTCCCTTGCGCCGCGGCAGTAGCGCAAAGAAAAGATGCGACGAGTAAAACTCCGAGCAGTGTTTTCATATCTCTCTCCTGAAATTCGTTTGCGATCTGTCGGTTTTATGGATCGTCTTTTCTATGAACGCGGCGGAAAAGTATTTTCGATCAGTTATTCGCCGGCTTCTGCGCCGCTTTCGCAAAATCGCCGGCCTTGATGATTGTGATCTTGGCGGGGTCAATATGTTTGCGCATCGCCGCGTGGATTTGCTCAGGCGTCAAGGCCTCGATCTTCTTCTCCATCCCGGCGTCCCAGGCCAGGGTGCGGTTGAGATAGAGACCGTTGACCAATGCGCCTGAAAGTTCGTTGTCCTGCGCGCGGCTGACCTGGCGCGACTTCAACCAGCCGGACTTCGCCTTTTCGACTTCATCTGCGGTGAAGCCGTCTTTGAGCGCCCGCTCCAGTTCTTCTTTGAAAGCGGCTTCGAGTTTGGCCCCGTTCTGCGGAGCATACATGGC
>JAKEEU010000061.1 GCA_022616415.1 Candidatus Zhuqueibacterota bacterium
TCCCGCACTTCTTCGACCGCTTCATCAATTCCCGCCACGTCTTTGAAGGTGACTTTGGTTTTGCCTTCAACGTAAATTTTCGCCTTGCTTTTGCCGATCGACATCAAGCCGCCTTGCGGATTCATGCGCCGAAACGCAAACCCCCAAATGGCAATCAAAATCAGTAACGGCAAGATCCAGCTCAGCAGCACGCCCTGCCACCAGCCGGTGTCAACTTTGCCGGTATACTTCACGCCGGCGGCTTCCAGCTCTTTGACGAGATCGGGATCATCGACGCGCAAGGTCAGAAATTTTTTGCCGGCTTGTTGGCTGTCGGCTTTCGTTTCGGTTAGATCAGGAAAAAAACTGCCGGAATCCACCGCAGCATTTGTATGATCGGCCTGATAGCGGCCGGTGATTTCCTGCGCGGTAATCTCACAAGAGATGATTTTTTTCTCGCGGACGAGTTGTTTGAAGGTGCTATATTCGATTTGCTGGATGTTTTCGCCCAAAAAGAAGCTGTGCAGCGCGTACATCATCAAGACGGCGAGCACCACGTACCAAAAGGAAAGATTCATCCGGCGATTGCCGAGGGGTTGCTGTTTCCGCCGCGGTTTTTTATTTTCCATGATCTATTTAAGGGGATGAATACATCATTTTTAAATTTTGATTTCATTTTAAATATAGCCAAGTCGCGCCGGAAAGTCAAGCAAGAACTGGCGAGGCGGAGGGCAGAGGGGCACTCCCTTAGTCCTTGCTGCGCGTCTCGCCATGGCTACAATTTTAACCCTAAACGAGTATATGGAAACATCGCTATTGACATTTGTATAAAAATCCCGCAAATTGTCTTTGAACACGTCCTGCATCTATTGCACCGGCATCTGCTATGAAAAGGGTGAAAAGATGATCGGCCAAACCATCTCTCATTATAAAATCCTCGAAAAGCTCGGCGGTGGCGGCATGGGCGTGGTCTACAAAGCCGAGGATACCAAGCTCAAACGTCTCGTCGCCCTCAAGTTCCTGCCACCGGATTTGACCCGGGACGAAGAGGCCAAAGAGCGCTTCGTCCACGAAGCGCAGGCCGCCTCAGCGCTCGATCATCCCAACATCTGTAACATCCATGAAATTGACGAAACCGAAGACGGGCAGATATTCATTTGCATGGCTTACTATGAGGGCGAAACGCTGAAAAAGAAGGTCGCCAGTGGTCAGTTGTCAGTGGCCAGTGCAATCGATATCGCTGTTCAGATTGCTCAAGGCTTGGCGAAAGCTCACGAGCACGGCATCACCCACCGCGACATCAAGCCGGCGAATGTGATGATCACCAAAGATGGTGTGGTCAAGATTTTGGATTTCGGCCTTGCCAAGCTCGCCGGCCAATCGCGACTCACCAAAACCGGCGTTAGGATGGGCACAGTAGCGTACATGTCGCCCGAACAGATGCGCGGCGCAGAAGTCGATCACCGCACGGACATTTGGGCGCTTGGCGTTGTGCTCTACGAGATGATCACAGGACAATTGCCCTTCAAAGGAGAATACGAGCAGGCGGTGATGTATTCCATTGTGAATGAAGAGCCGAAGCCGATCCTGACGGCGTCGGCACGAACCGACGTGCCCATGGCATTGGAACAAATGGTGAACAAGGCCCTGGCCAAACGTGCGGATGAGCGCTACCAGCAAGTGGGCGATTTGCTGGTCGATTTGAAGAGTCTCAGCAAGGAATTGGAAACAGCCGGCAAGCTGCAATCCCGACGCGTCGGAATTCCGGCCAGTGTGCTCAGGAAGAAATGGCTCAAGAAAGCCATGATACCTGCCGGGGTTGTGCTCGTCGTGGCTTTAGGATTTCTCCTGCTCAAACCACTGCTTTTCGAGGAAGCCCTGATCTCAGAACCCAAGCCGATTGCCGTGATCAGCTTTGAAAACCAAACCGGGGACGAGCAATACGACTACCTGCAAAAGGCCATTCCGACTCTTCTCATCACCAGCTTGGAGCAATCGAAATATCTGCGTGTGGCCACTTGGGAGCGGATGCATGATCTCCTGAAGCAAATCGGCAAAGAAAATGTGGAAAGGATTGACAATGAATTAGGCTTTGAGCTGTGCCGCATGGATGGCATCAATACCGTTGTCATCGGGAGTTTCACCAGGGCTGGCGAGGTGTTCGTGACGGATGTGAAAGTTTTGGAGGTCACGACCAAGACCCTGGTGAAGAGCGCCAAATCCCAAGGCAAAGGCGTAGCCAGCATTCTGGATAGACAAATTGATGAATTGAGCCGGGAGATTGCCCGTGGGGTGGGCCTATCCAAACGCCAAATAGAAGCAGCGCAGATTCCCATTGCTGAAGTGACGACCACTTCAATGGAGGCCTACAACTATTTTATGAGAGGCCGAGAGGAATGGGAAAAACTTTATTTTGATGATGCCAGAAAATTTCTCGAGAAAGCTGTAGAGATTGATTCGACTTTTGCCATGGCCTATCTCTATCTTACTTTGGCATACGTGGGTTTAGATAGAACCAAAGTGAAGGAGACCCTTGAGAAAGCCAAGGCTTTTGCAGAGCATGCAACAAACAAGGAGAAACTCTATATAAACTATTTTTATGCTTTGTACATAGAACATCGGCAAGAAAGCCTTGCCATGCTCGAACGGATAGCGAAGCAATACCCCAAAGAGAAACGAGTATACCACAGCTTAGGTGATCGTTATTTTTTGGCGAGGTTGTACGATAAGGCAAAAGAAGCCTTCTATAAAGCCCTGGAGCTCGATCCCAATTTTGGAATGGCTATCAATAGCCTTGCTTACACCTACGCTTATATGGGCGATTATGAAAAGGCTAGCGAATATTTTAAAAGATATGCCGCCGTTTCCCCGGGGGATGCCAATCCTTTCGATTCAATAGCTGATACATATTGGTTCATGGGAAAGCTCGATGAAGCACTGGCGAAATATAAAGAAGCGGTAGAAGTAAAACCTGAATTTATACACTCCTATATGAAGATCGCCTACATTCATGCCTTGCGGGAAAATTACGCTGAGGTCATAAAA
The DNA here is from genome assembly GCA_022616415.1 of Candidatus Zhuqueibacterota bacterium. GTDB lineage: Bacteria > Zhuqueibacterota > Zhuqueibacteria > Zhuqueibacterales > Zhuqueibacteraceae > Zhuqueibacter. Next base: position 3,025 of record JAKEEU010000061.1, read on the forward strand.
CCGCTTGATCAGTTTATTGCGATGGCACCGTCTCCATTTTTAAAAGGGCAAGGACATATGCAGAAAGCATTCTTTCATCATTACTGGCTCGGCCAACTTGAGCCGTGCTTACGGGAAATTCATACGGCAAAAGACCTTTTTGACAGGGTAGGAGCTGGTGCCAATAAAGCCCTTTTGGACTGGGTGAGCGCATGGATTTATTATGACCGAGGCGAGTTTGAGGTAAGTCGAAGGCACTTCAAAAACGGGCTCGAGATCAGCATGGAACATCCATCACACACAGAATACGGTTCTTCCTATGACCGGGCAGCATACAGCTTCGGTCTTGGATTTGTCGATTTGAAACAAGGAAAAATCGATTCTGCGAGGTCCCGACTGGAGGATATGAAATCCCTTTTGCCGGAAATAGATGCAGCGGGTAGCCCGCACATAAGGATCTATTATGACTTGCTCCATGGCGAGCTGTTGTTGGCACAAGGCGACTTGGCAGACGCCATTGCTGTTTTCGAAAAAATGGCGCCTTGGAAATTATCTGATCAGCTCGACCGCGTTCGATGTAACACACCTTTCCTCCAGGATGGTTTGGGCCGGGCTTATCAACAGCAGGGTGACTTTGACAAAGCCATCGTCGCATACGAACGGCTGATTACTTTTGATCCGGCTGGTCAGAAGCGGCTTCTTACTCATCCGAAATATCATTACAAGCTGGCGAAGTTGTACGAAGAGAAAGACTGGTCCGTAAAGGCCATCGCGCAGTATGAAAAATTCCTGGAAATCTGGAAGGATGCGGACAAAGATTTACCAGAATTGATTGACGCGAAAAAGCGACTGGCGAAGCTGCAGGGGCGTTGAGCATGTGGCGAAGAGCGATGGGCAAATTTTCATTTTTCAAAAGCTTTTGAAATAATCATTGCTTATTCGGTTGAGCTTCGCTATATTACAATCGCTTAATTTTTCTCACCCATATTCGATCACTATCCTGCGAACACGTTGAATTTGCCACGGTGACCAATACCATAGTCGAGCTTTGAATTCATCCTGATAAGCGCAAGTTCGTAGGGCATCTCTACAGGTATAGCCTGAGAGGCGGAGGTGTGTTATGATCGGCAAAACTATTTCTCACTACAAAATTCTTGAGAAACTCGGCGGCGGAGGCATGGGTGTGGTATACAAAGCCGAGGATACTAAGCTCAAGCGTCTCGTCGCGCTTAAATTCCTGCCGCCGGACTTGACCCGCGACGAAGAGGCCAAGGAGCGCTTCATCCACGAGGCGCAAGCGGCCTCAGCGCTCGACCATCCCAACATTTGCGTCATCCATGAAATCGACGAGACTGAGGATGGCCAGATTTTTATTTGCATGGCTTACTACGAAGGCGAGACGCTCAAGAAGAAAATTGAACGTGGGCCACTCTCCATCGACCAAACGCTTGATCTCGCCATTCAAATTGCGCAGGGCTTGGCAAAGGCGCATGAAAAAGAGATTATACATCGAGACATTAAGCCGGCGAATGTTTTTGTGACCAATGATGGCATCGTGAAGATTGTCGATTTCGGTCTCGCCAAGTTTGCTGGTCAGTCGCGACTCACCAAAACCGGCACCACGCTCGGTACAATTGCGTACATGTCGCCCGAACAGGCACGCGGCGAAGAGGTCGATCATCGCACGGACATTTGGGCTTTGGGAGTCGTGCTCTACGAGATGCTTACTGGACAATTGCCGTTTCGCGGAGAATACGATCAGGCAGTGATGTATGAGATTGTGAATGAAGACCCGAAGCCGGCGACCTCCCTCCGTCCAGAAGTTCCGGCAACGCTAGCACAGATTATTGACCGCGCCCTGTCGAAAGAACCGGAGGCTCGCCATGCGTCAGCGACTGACCTTCTTAACGATTTGAAAATGATTCTGGGGAGCTTGCGACCTATCGATGCCGAAGAAGTGCCCAGAGCCGTATCGCTCTCCCGACTTCTCCGACAACCACGTTTTGCTGTTCCAGGGATAATTCTGCTATCAGCGCTGGTTACACTTGCCTTTTGGTGGTTCAATTATAGCGCTAATGTGCGATGGGCAAGACAGAAGGCCCTTCCGGAAATCGAACAGTTAATGGAAAAAATGCTGTGGAACGGCGAGGGACCTTATGCTTGGGCAGCTTATGAGCTCGCCACAAAAGCGGAGCGATATATTCCCGACGACCCGTGGTTAAATCGACTCTGGCCGCGCTTTTCTAGATATGTGAAGATTTATTCCGAGTCCCCAGGCGCAAGGGTCTATGCGATGCCTTATGCTGCCGTCGATACGGATTGGCGGTATGTGGGAGAGAGCCCGATTAGTCTCAGATTCCCTATTGGGTTTTCGAGAGTAAAATTAGAAAAAGAGGGCTTTCGAGCGGTGTACGATCTTGTTTGGAATGCAGGTTTTCTTGGTGACACACTGAATTACATGCTGCCCGAAGCCGGGAGCCTCGCTGAAGATATGGAGTTGCTGCCCGAGGCTTCAAACTGGTACCACATCCCTACTGCCCGCGCTGGACTCCACCTGCCTGGTTTGGAGCACCTCAAAGATGAACAAATCAGCGACTTTCTGATGGATCGGTATGAAGTTACAAATAAAGCGTACAAACGCTTTGTAGATGCTGGGGGGTACCAGGATCCTAAATACTGGAAATACCCCTTTGTCAAAGACGGCCGGACGCTTTCATGGGAGGAAGTCATGGCTCTGTTCAAAGACAATACCGGGAAACCTGGTCCAGCCACCTGGGAAGTCGGGGACTATCCAGATGGACAGGACGATTATCCGGTTGCAGGGGTGAGTTGGTACGAGGCAGCGGCCTATGCGGAATTTGTGGGCAAAAGCCTGCCGGCAATCTACCACTGGGACCGGGCTGCCTTTACCTGGGCCAGTCCCGCAATCGTTCCGCTGAGCAATCTCACAACGACCGGCCCGTTGCCGGTCGGGAGCTCCCGAAGCATGAATCGTTTTGGGATCTATGATCTGGCCGGGAACGTACGGGAATGGTGTTTCAATGAGAACAGTCGCGGCGGGCGCTTCATTTTAGGCGGCGGATGGAATGATCCCACGTACGCGTTCAACGATGCCTACGCCCAGTCTCCCTTTGATCGATCAATGACGAATGGATTTCGTTGTATCAAATATCTGAAATCGGACGAAAGCCGGGCCAACTTGGAGAAGACGATCAGGATGCCTTTTCGTGATTTTTTAAGCGAGGAGCCGGTCTCCGATGAAACGTTCGCCCTTTTCCTGAAGCAGTACGCCTATGATAAAACCGACCTCAACGCCGTCGTCGAATCCGTGAAAGAGGAAGAGGACTGGATCAGGGAGAAAATCACTTTTGATGCGGCGTACGGGAACGAGCGGATGATGGCGTATCTCTTTATCCCGAAACATCGAACGCCTCCTTACCAGACAGTGATCCATTTCCCTGGCTCTGAAGCACTCCATACTCGCTCAAGTAATCAGCTACAAGGGCCTAGTCCTATTCTCAAGAGTGGCCGTGCATTCATGGATCCCATTTACAAAAGCACCTTTGAGCGAGGAGACGACCTGAATTCAGATTACCCCAATAAGACAAACTTTTGGAAAGAGCACGTCATCATGTGGGGCAAAGATCTGAGCCGGTCGATTGATTATCTGGAGACGCGCGAGGACATCGACACCGATAAACTGGCCTATTGGGGTGGCAGTTGGGGGGGCGCCATGGGAGCGATTATGCTAGCAGTCGAAAGACGGTTTAAAACAAGCGTGCTCATTGTCGCAGGCTTAAATTTTCAGCGCTCGTTACCAGAGGTGGAGGCCGTGCATTATCTTCCCCGGATAACAACACCAGTGCTCATGCTCAACGGGAAATATGATTACTTGTTCCCGTATGAAACCTCGCAGCTTCCGTTTTATGAGTTGCTCGGAACGCCGAAGGAACACAAAAAGTTGTTCGCCTACGAAGGTGGTCACTCCGTGCCGAAAACGCAACTCATAAAAGAGACACTTGCCTGGCTGGACCGCTATCTGGGCCCAGTTGAGTCATTTGCTGGAAGGTGAAGGGTAGCATGAAACAAGTAAGAGGTCGGTAGGCGGCAGCGACCTGCGCATTGTTTGGATGGTTGGATTAATGAAAGTGACCAACATCAATCCATTATCCCATCAATCTAATTGATTAACGCATCAAACCGGTTTATGATTGGCAAGATGATATCGCATTACAAAATCAGGGCATCTCTGCAGATATAGCCTGAGAGGCGGAGGTGTGTTATGATCGGTCGAAATATCTCGCATTACAAAATCCTCGAAAAGCTCGGCGGTGGCGGCATGGGCGTGGTCTATAAAGCCGAGGATACCAAGCTCAAGCGTCTCGTCGCCCTCAAGTTCCTGCCACCGGATTTGACCCGCGACGAAGAGGCCAAAGAGCGCTTTGTCAACGAGGCGCAGGCCGCTTCGGCGCTTGATCATCCCAATATCTGCGTTATCCACGAAATCGATGAGACCGATGATGGCCAGATTTTCATTTGTATGGCCTACTACGAGGGCGAAACACTCAAGAAAAAAATTGACCGGGGCCCGCTGCCCATCGACCAAACGCTTGACCTTGCCATTCAGATCGCGCAGGGTCTGGCAAAAGCCCATGAGCACGGCATTACTCATCGCGACATCAAGCCGGCGAATGCCATGATCACCAAAGACGGCGTGGTCAAGATTGTGGACTTTGGCCTCGCCAAGCTCGCTGGTCAATCGCGGCTTACTAAAACTGGCTCAACGATGGGCACAGTGGCGTATATGTCGCCCGAACAAACGCGCGGTACAGAAGTTGATCACCGCACGGACATTTGGGCGTTTGGGGTCGTGCTCTATGAGATGATCACGGCGCAATTGCCTTTTAAAGGCGGATACGAGCAGGCGGTAATGTATTCCATTATGAATGAAGACCCGGCGCCCATCACCGGGCTTCGCGCGAATGAAACAATGGAACTGGAGCGAATTGTAAAGAAGGCTTTGCAGAAAGATCGCGCCAATAGATATCAATACGTGGATGAGATGTTAGTGGATTTGAAATTGACCACGAGAGTTCTCGAATCCAAATCAGCCGGAACCATCAAAGAAAAGCTTCCGAAAAGAAAGCGCGCCTTTCTGTATGGTAGTATAACTACTTTTCTTGTTTTGCTCATTGCAGGTGGACTTTATTTTTTCCCCGGGCGTCGTGGGACCATAAATTCGATTGCCGTGCTGCCGCTTGCCAACCTCTCCGGCGACCCGGAACAAGAATACTTTACTAACGGCATGACCGAGGCGTTGATTACCGACCTAGCGCAAATCAGCGCGCTGCGGGTGATTTCACGGACTTCGGTAATGCAGTACAAGGAAGTGAAGAAGCCGCTGCCAGAGATTGCGCGAGAGTTGAATGTGGACGCCGTGGTAGAAGGTTCGGTGCTACACTCTGGGGAGCATGTGCGGATCACGGCGCAGTTGATCGAGGCCGAAACGGACAGGCACTTGTGGGCCGAGAGCTATGAACGTGACCTGCGAAATGTACTGGCGTTGCAAAAGGAGGTGGCTCAGGCTATTGCTCGGGAAATCAAGGTCAAGCTTACGCCACATGAGCGGGCGCGCCTTGCAAGCACCCGCGAGGCCACCCCTGAGGTTTATCATATGTATCTCAAGGGTCGTTATTACTGGAGTAAGCGAACGCAAGAAGAACTGAAGAAAGCCATCAGACACTTTCAAAATGCGCTCGATGAAGATCCTGCTTTCGCACCAGCTTATGCGGGATTGGCCGACTGTTACAGCCAGCTTGGAACCGTGGTCATAGGCCAGCCGCCTACTGAGATGAGAACCCTGGCCGCCGCCGCTGCTAAGCGAGCCCTGGAAATAGACAGCGAGCAGGCGGAAGCCCACGCGTCGCTGGCTTACGTGAAGCTTTATCAGTGGGACTGGTTTGGTGCCGAGCAGGGATTCAAGCGTGCCATCGAACTGTCTCCCAGCTATCCGTCAGCCCACCTCTGGTATGCTCATTATTTAGCGGCCAGGGGGCGATTTGGGGAGGCCCTTGCTGAGGTCAAACGAGCCGAGAATCTCGATCCGCTCTCACCCATCATCAGGACGCAGGTGGGTTGGATCTTGCACAAGGCGCGTCGTTATGATGAGGCGATTGAGCAATATCGAAAGGTGCTTGATGTGGATCCGAACTTCGTCTGGGCCCTTTGGCAACTCGGCAGTGCATACATCGAAAAGGCGATGTACACGGAAGCCATCGCGGTCTCGGAAAAGGCCGTGACCCTTTCAAGCAGGAGCCCGCTCATCGTGGCCTCGCTTGGAGATGCTTATGCGAAGTCCGGGCGGCGAGCCAAAGCGCAAGAGTTGCTCAACGAGTTGTCCGAGTTGTCAAAGCAGCGTTATATTCCGCCAATCAGCTTGGCTTTGATCCACATCAGTCTTGGCAGTAAGGATCAGGCTTTCGAATGGCTGGAGAAGGCGTATCAGGAGCGTTCTAATGGCATGGCCTATCTCGGCGTGTGGTCGGGCTGGGATCCTCTCCGCTCTGACCCGCGGTTCATTGTGCTGTTGAAGAAAATGGGAGTGGAGAAATAGCAAAGAGAGAAGAGCGTAGGGCGAAGGGCGTAGGTGCATGTGCGAAATACGCCTAATGCATTCGCCTTTCGCTCTTCGCCCCACGCCCTTCGCTTCAGGTTTTACGCATTACGTTTTACGCTTCAAGAGGTAACCGATGCCAATCTTCAAAAAAATCCCACCTGCCGAAACGGCACGGAAAATTGCGCCTGAAGATTTCCTCTCCAGGGAAAACCAGCGCCTTTCCGGACTCGTGGATGTCGCCGAAATCCTCGGGCAACAGAGCGACTTTCATGAAATTCTGCGGGTCGTGGCTAACAAAGCGGCAAGCTTGTTGAGCGCTGAGATGGCGCTGATCATGATGATCAACCCGCTCACCCGCGAGACCGTCAAAACCGTGATCAGAGCCGGGCAGGAAGTGAGCGATCCGGGTTTACATTTTTTGCACACGCAAATTACCGGCTGGGTGACCAAAAACCAGCAAGCGTTGCTAAGTCCGGACCTGCAGCAAGACAAAAGGTTCGGCGCCAGGTTTTTTGCGGATATTCCGGTTCACGCGGTCGTGTGCGTGCCTTTTGTGAGCGAAGGCATCTTGATCGGCACGCTTTTGCTCATGAGTCAGGAGAAGAGCAAAGTATTCCGTGAAGATGACTTGGCCTGCTTGAAAAAGCTCGCGGCCATCGCTGCACCTTTTTTGCGCAATGTGCAAAAGCTTCAGGAGTATTTTGCTACGCCGATGCCCGAAGCCGGCCTGCTCAGCAAATATGCCAGTATGGGCTTGATCGGGAAATCGGCAACGTTCATCCAATTGCTGGCGGCTATCGAAGCGGCGGCTCGCTGTGACGTGCGCGTGTTGTTGGAAGGCCAAAGCGGCACCGGCAAAGAGCTAATCGCCCGCGCCATGCATCGTTTCAGCAGCCGGACGGATCAGCCCTTTATGGCGGTTGACTGCGGCGCGATTCCGGCCAATTTGGTTGAAAGCGAGCTTTTTGGCCATGTCAAAGGCGCTTTTACCGGCGCCGACCGTGAGCGCAAAGGCTTGCTCGAACAGGCCAGCGGCGGCACACTCTTTATGGACGAAATTGAAAATCTGCCGCTGGATTTGCAAGCGAAATTCATGCGCGTTTTGCAGGAGGGTGAAGTGCGCCCGGTGGGAAGCAACGTGACCCGCAAAGTCAACGTGCGCATCATCTCCGCTTCGAGCTTGTCGTTACGAGAATTGGTGGATCGAGGTAAATTTCGAAGTGACTTGTTTTATCGGCTGTATGTTTATCCGATTTATGTCCCCGCATTGGCAGATCGGAGAGAAGACATTCCTTTGCTCGCCAACCATTTTTTGGCCAAGTTTGCCGCCGAACAAAAGAAGCGCGTCACATCATTTCACGCCCGACTGCTGGATTTCATGCGGCAGCGCTCCTGGCCGGGCAACATTCGCGAGCTGGAAAACTTTGTGGAGCGCCTGGTCACGCTTGTTCCTCCGGAAAAGCAAGTAGTAAATCACGATATATTACCGGCTGATCTTCAGCAAGAATTCCGGAGATCAAAAACCAGTGGCTCCGGACCAAGCGTCAATCCCTCGCTTAATCAGCGCATGCAAGACTTCGAAAAGCAAATCATCCAGCAAACTTTGGTCGATCATGATTGGAATCAATCCAAAGCCGCGCGGGTGTTGAAAATATCCGAACAGAAGCTGCGCTACCGCATGACGAAATTGGGGATTGTGAGGCCGGCATCGGGGTAAAAGGCAAAACCATTTGGGGCAAAACTATTAAAAAAGCTAGGAAATTGATTTAAGGTTAACACTTGGCCGAACGCAACCCCAAAAGACAAAATGATGGATGACAAAATAATTTTTCATCATTTTGTCATCCATCATTTTGTCTTTCAAAATTTTTAGATTCAACCCTCCGAGCTAAAAATTTCTGCGAACACAACTTTTTAAAGAACAAGAACGGCGCTGCCCGCCTAAAATTTTCTGCGAATTTCTCACTACGCTAAAAGCCTCCCGTCATTCCAGTCGGTTTGGTCTAACTTCCAAGTTTTGTGTGATATAGCCTCCGCTATTATCCTGCCCTTTTGTGTGGCACCTTCTTTGATTTCATTATCGCAACAAATGAACAACTTCTAACCTACAAAACGGAGGTATCACATGAGTACAAAAAATTTGCTTGGTGTTACTCTAGTCGCAGCCTTCATCATGCTCACTGCCGGCGCACAGGCACAGGTTCCCCAAGTGATCAACTATCAGGGACAATTGACCGACGCCAGCGGCAACTCGGCGAATGGGACGTTCACGATGGTCATCAATCAGAATAATCAACAGATCATTTCACAATCAACCATGGAGAAAATGCCATGAAAAATAAAGGTACCATCACAACGGCAGTTTTATCGGTAATCTTGAAGTTGTCGTCCCTTTCTCTTGCCCAAGTTGTCATTACGCCTGATTCTCTATCGACGCCATCCAACCACATAGTGGCGTTTTTTGCGTTGCTGCGAGATTTCGATTTGAATGAAGAGACTCAAAATGAGTATGCGATTACTGAAGTCGAATACGAGCAGCTCAAAACAGCTTGGGAATGTCTTTCGCAGCCTGACAAGCTCAAATTCCTGCACTGCCCTGCCAGTGAGTTTTGGACGGGTAGCTTTGTCACCGTCCTTCTATTCGATTTGTGTAACAACAAGACTTGGGAAGCGCACTTCAACAATGTGACGGACTACGGCATCCAAGGCCTTTCGCTCACCTTAAGCCGATTCAATCGCCCAGTAGGTCTAAGCGCCGCTCGAAAGACGTTGGTCGATCTTCTCTGCACGGGATCAAGCATGGTCAAAGATGGCAAGCTCAAGATTGACGAAAAGATCAAGACCCAGGCAACCGAACGCGCCGGAGTCGAGGCACGACACAGACTGGAAAAATGGGAGCAGTTGCTTAACGATGATCAAAAACGTTCGCTGATGGACAAGCTCAAAGCGGTGAACGAATTCTTCAACCATCAAATTATCGCGCAAGCGGACAAGGGACCAGTAAAGGGATACGATTATTGGCAGTCACCCATTGAAACGCTGGTGAGAGGCAAAGGCGACTGCGACGATTTCGCCATGGCTAAATACGTCTCCTTAAGGCTTTTGGGCATTCCCTCAGAGCAGTTACGTATAGCCGTTGTCAAGTCGTCCGGAAGCCGTTACCATGCTGTCCTCTTCTGCTATCCGCAAAACGAGACAGACCCGTGGGTGCTCGACAATCTGAACTTTAAGCATCTTGGAGGTACTGACAGCCATATCCTGCGGCTGAGCATGCGGATAACCCACCACAAGATGGAACCGATTCGGGGAATCAACGAAAACCATTTTACGGAATTTCAAAGAGGTCTGAGCGAGAAAGTAACGATGATCGACCCGCGCCATAGTTTTCCGAATTTTGGCACGGCGCTCATGAACTCACAAAGATTGTTGCCGCCAGGAATGGGGTCTGACCGTGGCTTTACTCAAAATGGCGGTTTTTCAAAAAACATTTTTTATGCTCTGTTTTCTAACCCAAAACACGGAGAAACAAAATGAAGATCAACAGATCGCTTTGGTTGACGTTAGTGGCTGCCGCGTTTATCATGCTGGCTGCCGGCGCGCAGGCGCAAGTGCCGCAATTGATCAACTACCAAGGGCAATTGACCGACGCGAACGGCAATCCCGCCAACGGGAATTTCACGATGATCTTTAAAATTTTTGATGCCGCTACTGGCGGCTCTCAATTGTACGCGGAAACACAGAGCGTAACGGTGAGCAACGGCGTTTTTAATGTGCTCATCGGCAGCGTGACATCTGTTCCATTGAATCTTTTTGATTCCGGAACAGAGCGGCACTTGGAGGTCACGGTCAATGGCACGGTCTTGACGCCCCGGCGTCAGTTTGGCAGTGTGCCGTATGCTTTTCGTACCCGCGGCAGCAGTGGCGGCGGCTGGACGGATGATGGGTCAGTCGTACGACTCACAACCAATACAGACAACGTCGGCATTGGGACGACGAGTCCGGTTACAGCCACGGGTGGACGAGTCTTACATATTGATAATCCAAGCGGCGCTTCAGCACTACGACTGGGCGATGGAGCAACAAATGGGCAGCAATGGGAATGGCAGTCTACTGTAATCGGTTCTAATGGCGCCATGAATTTATCTAACGTGAGTAACAGCACCAATCCATTTACGGTATTAGAAAACGGCAACGTCGGCGTCGGGACGACGACGCCTGGCTTCCTGCTCAACTTTGCCGATGTGGGAGGGGATAAGATCTCTCTTTGGGGTCAATCTGGCGCTCATTATGGATTTGGCATTCAAAGCGGGCTGTTGCAAATTCACACCGATATCGCCTCTTCCGACATTGCTTTTGGATACGGAAGCAGCGGCTCTTTTACCGAAAGAATGCGCATTAAAGGCAACAGCAACGTCGGCATTGGGACGACGAGTCCACAACAGAAGTTGCATGTCGCAGGAAGTTTCATACGCGTGGATGGCTCGGGCAACGAACAGGCTTATATTGGCGGTGACGGTGCTGGAAGCGACGTTCAGATTGGCAGTCTCAATGCAAGCATATCCAATGTCGCCATGTATAATGCAACCACGAATGCGTACATGACCCTATTCGCGAAGGAGTATAAGATAGGTAGCTCCCGAAGATGGAAAACAAACATCAAACCCATTGAAGGAGCGCTGGACAAAGTTCGGCGTCTGCGCGGGGTTTCCTATGATTGGAGGGCGGACGGCAAGCATGACATTGGTCTGATCGCCGAAGAGGTGGGAGAGGTGATTCCGGAAATCGTGGCCTACGAAGAAAACGGCGAGGATGCCAAAGGGTTGGATTACTCCCGTTTGGTTGCGCTCTTGATCGAAGCCGTGAAGGAGCAACAAAAGGAAATCGCAGAGTTAAAAGCTACCGTCAAATCGCTTGCGGCAGCGAAACAATCAAGGCTTGAATCTGTTGGTGAGTAGTTTGATGAAAATCCGATAAAACCAACCAGGAGATCGATCATGAAAAGAACAAAAACTTGGGCGCGAGGAATTGTCCCGATTGTGCTGTCCTTCCTCCTGCTTCTGGCATACGAAAAGGCGATGGCCCAATTTCAACTGCGCTGTGACGGATTTAGCGCGGTTGGGGGCACATCGTCTGTAACCGGGACGAATTTGCTGGCAGTCGGTGGACAACCGCATCCGATCGGGACTTCCTCAAGCCTTAGTCATATCTTGAATCCGGGCTTCATACCCTGTATCCCTCGGATAGTTTCGAGTCCGGTGGTAAATGCCATTAACCCGAACTCGGCACAGCAGGGACAAGCCCTTGCTGTAACCATTGCCGGCGCGAATTTCGCCAATGGCGCGACCGTGGCTTTCAGTGGCACAGGCATTACCGTCAATAATGCGAATGTGAACAGCGCCACCCAGATTTCCGCCAACATCAGCATCGCCACAAACGCGCCGGCCGGGCCCCGCGATGTCATCGTGACGAATCCGGATGGAAAAGCTGGGACAGGTCCCGGCTTATTTAGGGTAAATTCTTCGGGTGCCGAAATCAAACCAGTCGTCGTAGGATCGCAAGCCATTGGTGCAGAATTCGTAGTTGACATTGCCGCGAGTTCTGTGCAGAACTTATTCGGCGTCAGCTTTGAATTGAATTTCACCAACACTAATTTCATCGATGTCGTCACACCACACAACAACAACGTGACGCCAGGTGATTTCTTGGGCAATGACGTAATTTTCTTTCAAAGTGTTGCTGAAGTCGCTGGCAAAGTCAATATCGGCATCAGCCGGAAAACGGGCCAGCCCGGTGTCAACGGCACAGGCATCGTGGCGCACGTTAAGTTTAAATCGCTCACCTCAACGCCGCCAGGTACGCAAGTGTTGTTTTCACTGAATAATGTTGTTGCCAATGATCCTGCGGGCAATCCGATTCCGCTGCAGGCCGGCAACGCTACTGTCACTTTGAGTGGAATCCTGGTATGGCCTGGCGATACGAACAACGATAAAATGGTTAATCAGGCCGATGTCTTGCCGATTGGGTTGTGCTGGCTGCAAACCGGCCCACCACGGCAAAACGCTTCGATCAATTGGGTGGGTCAGCCAGCAACGCCATGGCCACAGATGTCCTGCACTTATGCGGATGCCAACGGTGACGGCGTCGTCAACCAAACCGATGTGCTAGCGATCGGACTCAATTTTGGCAAGACGCATACCGAGCCCAATTCGATTGCCGAGCAATCCGTGGCGAAAGGCAGTGCCGTATCCGGTGTCGCCACCCTCAAACCTGAAGTCAATCCCCCGCGGCAGTCGCCGGGAAAAGAATTCTTCATCCGCATTCGGGCGTCGGATGTGACTGATCTCTTTGGCGTATCGTTCGAGCTGATTTATGACCGACCCAATCTTTTGCAGATTGTCGCGGTGGAACAAGATAGCTTGTTGGGTAGCGATGTGATCTTCTTTTCTGTCACCGACACCACAGCCGGGAAGGTGTCCGCTGGCATCACGCGCAAGTCGGGTCAACCCGGTGTCAATGGCTCCGGGTCGGTGGTGCGGATCAAAGCCGTGCTGACGGCGCAGGCACAGAGCGGCGACGTTGTCAACTTGTCGTTGCAAAATGTGTCGGCCAACAACTCCACCGGCCAAGCCATCGCGATGACGCTGCAATCCTCGCAGATCCGGGTGCTGACCACTGCCGTCGCTGCCAAGCACGACACGCGAATTATCACCGACTATCGGTTGCATCAAAATCACCCCAATCCGTTCAATCCCAGCACGTTGATTCATTATGAAATTCCGCGGGCCGGGCAAGTGGTGGTGAAAGTGTACAACTTTGTCGGTCAGGAGGTGCGGACGCTGGTGAATCAAGTGCAATCTTCAGGAGCATATCAGATCAGTTGGGATGGCCGGGATGAGCAAGGCCGAGCGGTTCCTTCGGGTATTTATCTCTACCGTCTCCAGGCCGGGTCGTTTGCGGAGACGCACAAGATGATATTGTTGCGATAAGAAACACGAGCAGTATGGACGAACGCGGACAGAAAGAATTGAAGATGATATTGGTGCGATAATGTCATTGGGTCTGATAGGCGCAGGAGCGGCAACCACACGGCTCATTATAAAGCAAGGCTCATTCTGACTGCTGTTGGGATGAGCCTATCCTCCGGTTCGTTTTGGTCAAAAATATACCGCTTCCAATAGCATTCACGTTATCTCGCCGAAGATCTTTTCCCCCAATGTGGTGATTTAGCCTTCCAATTCTCTGTTGCTTTTAGCGAGAAAATTACCTATATTTTTTAATTAGTCAGGTTCCTCACCAGGAACTGGCGGAATTGCCAGAGTGGCGGAATTGGCATACGCGCCAGCCTTAGGAGCTGGTGGGCTTCGGCCATTAAGGGTTCAACTCCCTTCTCTGGCACTGGTTGCCGAGGGCATAGAACATAGCGCTTAGAGCAAGAATAGGTGCGCTATGCTCTTTGCTCTACGCCCTCGGCAAAACGGCTGTTGGAAAAAATTAGAACAAAATCACGGCAAACCACAGGAGCGACATTGGACGTCAAGATTATCCCGGCCGAGAAGTGCAAACGTTACATAGAAGTCACCATGCCGGCGGAGGAAGTTGAGTCGCGTGTAACCGCAGAATTGCGCAAGTATCAAAAGCGGGTGCAGATTCACGGTTTCCGCAAGGGCAAAGCCCCGTTGCAGCTCGTCAAGCAAATTTATGGGAGCGCCATCCGGCAAGAAACCATCGACGAGATGATTCCCGAAATCATTTCAGATGCGCGCGACAAAAACGGGTTGAAAACCGTCGGCCCGGCGAATTTGGAAGACAGGAAGTACGATGAGCAAAACGGACTGAGTGTTCGCGCTTCCGTGGAAGTGGCGCCGGAGGTCGAGCTGCGGAATTATAAAGGTCTCGAGCTGGAGAAGACGATTTTTGGTGTCGAGGATCAGGACGTTACCGAGGCCATTGAGGGGCTGCGAGAACAGGCCGCGATTATGCGCGTCGTCGATGGCGAGGTACAAACGGGCTACATTGTGGTGACGGACATTCAGCGAGTTGATGCGGCGGGCTTCCCTATCATTGGCAATAAACACGAAGACCAGCGTTTGCAAGTTACGAACGATGACGAATTCACCAAGCCGCTCATCGGCGCCAAGGTGGGTGATTCCCGCCGCGTGAGCATTGCGGAGAAACGTCCGGATGGCACGGCGGCCGAGCAGCCGGCGTTTTATCAGGTGACCGTCAAAGAAATTTCCGAGAAGATTTTGCCGGCGCTGGATGATGCCTTCGCAAAAAATTTGAACTTCATCGCGAAGCGCGGGGATCAGGAAAAAACGATTGAAACGCTCGAAGAACTCAAACAGGCAATTCGGGACGAGCTGAGTTCGCGCGCCGAGCACCGCAGCCGGGAGAACTTGCGCAACGACCTCATCGACGAGCTGCTCAAAATCAATGCCTTCGATTTGCCGGAAGCCATGGCGGAAGCTTATGTGCAGAAGTTTGCGGAAAGCATGAAAGCCCAATTTGCCGGCTTGCCGGAGGAGATGTTGAACAACGAAGGACGGGCGGCGGCGATGCGGCGGTTAAGATGGGATTTTCTGCGCGCCCGCATCGCGGAAGTCGAGGGCATCGAGGTGAGCGACGAGGAGATGCGGGAATACCTCATCGCCACGGCGCTGTCTTCCAAGCAGGAGCCGCAGCGCCTGATCAATCAAACCATGAACAATGCCGAGAAACGCGATAAGCTGCGCGACGATCTGCGCGAAACGAAACTCTTGCAGTTTCTCGAAAGCCAAATGAAAATTCGTGAGCGTTACGCTCCTTATAAAGACCGCGAGCAGTCGCGGATTATTACGGTTTGAGGTTTGCCGGTTTGCCCGTTAGCCGGTTTTTGAACAGGCCAACTGGCGAACCGGCTAACAGGCCAACTATCACAACAGGACCTTCAAAATCTAGAGAGGAACAATAACCATGGGCTTAGTACCTATTGTCGTCGAGCAAACCGGGCGGGGCGAACGATCGTTCGATATTTATTCGCGCTTGCTGAAAGAGCGCATCATTTTTCTGGGCACGGACGTCAACGAGCACGTCGCCAGCTTGGTGATCGCGCAGTTGCTGTGGCTGGCAGCGGAAGATTCGGAGAAAGATATTCAGTTTTATATCAACTCGCCGGGCGGTTACGTCTCAGCCGGGTTGGCGATTTATGACACCATGCAGTTTATTCAACCCGACATCAGCACGATTTGCATGGGCCAGGCGGCCAGCATGGGCGCTTTGCTGTTGGCGGCCGGCGCGAAAGGCAAACGTTTTGCGCTGCCGCATTCGCGGATCATGATTCACCAGCCGGCCGGCGGCGCGCAAGGTCAAGCCAGCGACATCGAAATTCACGCCCGCGAAATTCTGACCTTGCGCGAACGGCTGAACCATATTTTGGCGAAGCATACAGGCCAGCCCATCCAACAGATCGAAAAGGACACCGATCGCAATTTTTTCATGTCGGCTGAAGATGCGGTCAAATACGGCATCGTGGATGAAGTGCTCACCCGCCGATTCCAACGCGTGAAAGAGGCGAAGTTAACGTAGGATTATTTATATGGAGATATAGGAGCCAATCATGGCCGATTTTAGCAAACGCGACCGTTTGTTCATTTGCTCTTTTTGCGGTAAAAATTCGAACCAGGTGGATTGCATCGTCACCGGGCCGGATGTTTTTATTTGCAACGAATGCGTGCGCAACGCCAGCGACATCATCCGCGAAGACGCGCAGCGCCGGGCCGTGCCGTTCTACGGGCGAATCCCGACGCCGGTGGAAATCAGAAAAGAGCTCGACGACTACGTCATCGGGCAGGATTACGCCAAAAAGACGCTGGCGGTAGCCGTTTACAATCATTATAAACGCATCGAGCACGCCAACCAGATCGACGACGTCGAGTTGGACAAGAGCAATATTCTGCTCCTCGGCCCTACTGGTACCGGCAAAACCCTGATGGCGCAAACGCTGGCACGATTTCTCCAAGTTCCCTTCACCATCGCGGATGCCACCACGCTCACCGAAGCCGGGTACGTCGGCGAAGACGTCGAGAATATTCTCGTCCGGCTTTTGCAAGCCGCGGATTACGACGTCGATAAAACGGAAAAGGGCATCGTCTACGTCGACGAGATCGACAAAATCTCGCGCAAGGACGGTAACCCGAGCATCACACGCGATGTTTCCGGCGAGGGCGTGCAGCAAGCGCTCTTGAAGCTGCTCGAAGGCACGATGGCCGCGGTGCCGCCCAAGGGCGGTCGCAAACATCCGGAGCAAAATCTCATCAACATCAATACGCGCAACATTCTTTTCATTTGCGGCGGCGCGTTCGAGAATTTGCACAAGATCGTGGCCAGCCGCATCGGCAAAAAACAATATGGTTTCGGCGCCGAGCCGATCAAGCGGGAGGCGCAAGACACCGCGGTTTTGCTGCAGCAAGTGGAGCCGGACGATTTGCTGAAATACGGCTTGATTCCCGAGCTGATCGGCCGCCTGCCCGTGATTGCGCCACTGGCAGA
Organism: Candidatus Zhuqueibacterota bacterium; assembly: GCA_022616415.1. Classification (GTDB taxonomy): domain Bacteria; phylum Zhuqueibacterota; class Zhuqueibacteria; order Zhuqueibacterales; family Zhuqueibacteraceae; genus Zhuqueibacter. Next base: position 20,147 of record JAKEEU010000061.1, read on the forward strand.
GCTTAACGAGCAAGCGCTGCTAAAAATTCTCGTGGAGCCGAAAAACGCTTTGACCAAACAATATAAACGTTTGCTGGCCATGGACGGCGCCGGCCTCGATTTTGACGATGAAGCGTTGAAGGCGATCGTGCAGAAGGCGATGAAGCGGCACACCGGCGCGCGCGGCTTGCGCGCCGTCATGGAAGACGTCATGCTCGATCTCATGTACCAAATTCCGAACATGCCGGAGATCAAAAATATCCGCATCACTAAAGAAACGATCACGCAAAATCAACCCCCACTTTTCACCTACGCTGAAATTAAAAAGAGCGCTTGATGCACAAAATCGTTCGGGACGGCGTCGAGCTGGAGATTAACACCCGGCTGCCGGTTTTGCCGTTGAAGGAAGTGGTTATTTTCCCGTACATGACTTTTCCACTGCTCGTGGGACGCGAGTCGTCGCTCCGCGCCGTGCAGGAAGCCATGACGCTGGATCGGGTGATTTTTTTGACCGCCCAAAAAGACGTGACTATCGACGAACCCGGCAAGGATGATTTGCACCGCGTCGGCGTCATCGCTCGTATTTTGCAGGTGCTCAAGCTGCCCAACGGCTTGGTGAAGGTTCTCGTCGAAGGCTTGATTCGCGCCCGCATCAATCGCTTCCTGCCGATCACCGACCACTTCGAAGTGCGCATCGACATCATCCGCGAAGATGAAGAGCTTTCTCCTGAAATTCTGGCGATCATGCGCCGCGCCACCGCGCTGTTCAAAGAATACGTCCACATCAATCGCAACATTCCTGACGAAGTGCTGCTCGTGCTGGAGAATATCGAGCATCCCCAGCGCCTCGCGGATTTTGTGGCGGCCCACTTGCAGCGCGAAATGAAGACGAAGCAGCACCTGCTCGAATCACCGCACGTCAAAGAGCAGCTTCTGTACGTCGCCGAGATTCTCGAAAGCGAGATCGAGATTCTGGAGATCGAGCGCAACATCGAGGACAAGGTGCGCGGCCGCATCCAACGCACGCAGCGCCATTATTGGCTGCAGGAGCAGATGCGCGCGATTCAGGAGGAACTGGGTGAAGACCCGGAGGGCGACGGCGAGCTGGCAAAGCTGCGGGAAAAAATCAAACAAGCGAGCATGCTGCCCGAGGCGGAGGAGAAGGCTTTGGAGGAATTGGACAAGCTCGGCAATATTCCGCCGATCTCTCCGGAAGCGACGGTGATTCGGAACTATCTCGATTGGCTGCTCGCGGTGCCGTGGAAGAATCGCACCAAAGACACCCTCAATATCGCGGACGCCAACAACATTTTGGGTGAAGATCACTACGGCCTCGAAAAGCCTAAGGAGCGCATTCTCGAACATCTGGCGGTTCTCAAGCTCGTCAAGCATATCAAAGGCCCGATTCTCTGTCTCGTCGGTCCGCCGGGTGTCGGCAAGACTTCGCTCGGCAAATCCATTGCGCGCGCCATGGGCCGCAACTTCGTGCGCGTTTCGCTCGGCGGCGTGCGCGACGAGGCGGAAATTCGCGGCCATCGCCGGACGTATATCGGCGCGTTGCCGGGAAAAATCATACAATCCATGAAGCGCGTGAAAACCGTCAATCCGGTTTTCCTGCTCGACGAAGTGGATAAAATGAGCGTCGACTTTCGCGGCGATCCATCGTCGGCCTTGCTCGAAGTGCTCGATCCCGAGCAAAACAAAGCCTTCAACGATCATTATCTCGAAGTCGATTACGATCTCAGCCAGGTGCTGTTCATCACCACCGCCAACGTGCGCTCGCAAATTCCCGAGCCGCTGCAAGACCGCATGGAGATCATCAATTTGCCCGGTTACCTGGAGCACGAAAAGCTCGCGATTGCCAAAGGCTTTCTCATCCCCAAGCTGCTGAAAGAGCACGGCCTGAGCGTGGAAAATTTGGCATTCGAAGATAAAGCATTGCTGAAAATTATTCGCGAATATACCCGCGAGGCCGGCGTGCGCAATGTGGAGCGCGAGCTTTCATCGATTTGCCGCAAAGTCGCGAAGGCGTTGGTCTCAGCAAATGGCAGCGCGGAAAAAGGCCCGCCGACGCCTCTCGCCATCGATGCGACCGGCGAGGTACGTGAATCTTCAGTAGAAACCTCGGCGACAACGATTCCGCTTGGTGAAGCCGCGCCGGCGCAGAGAAAAATCACGATTACGGCGGCGAATCTCAGCAAGCATCTCGGCGTGCCGCAACATCCTCAACGAATGCTGGCGGACAAGCTCGCGATCGGCAGCGCCACCGGCATGGCGTGGACGCCTTACGGCGGCGACGTTCTCGAGATTCAAGTAAGCCTCATGCCGGGAAAAGGCGCGCTGGTGCTGACCGGCAAGCTCGGTGAGGTGATGAAAGAGTCCGCCAAAGCCGCGCTGACTTATGCGCGCACGAATGCCGCGACTTTCGGCATCACCGGCAAATTTTGGAAGGACACCGACATTCACATTCACATTCCGGAAGGCGCCATCCCGAAAGACGGCCCGTCTGCCGGAATTACGATTGCGACGGCGCTGATCTCGGCATTGAGCGGCAGGGAAGTCCGCCGCGACGTGGCGATGACCGGCGAGATCACGCTACGCGGTTCGGTGTTGGGCATCGGCGGCCTCAATGAGAAAATTCTGGCAGCGCAAAGATATGGCATTCGCCACGTCATTATTCCGGCGGAGAACGAAAAGGATTTGAAAGAATTGCCGGCGCCGTTGCGCAAGGGCATGACCATCACCAAGGTCAAGCATATCGACGAAGTGCTGGTCATTTTGCTCGCCAAGAAAGTCGAAGCCGAGACACCGCGTGTTGCAGAATTGCCGGAAACTGAGAAAGTTAAAAAGTCCCCAATGCCCCGTTTGCGCCATGGCATTGCCGAGCAACCGGCGGTGGTGAATTGAATTAAATCGCAGCCTTTAGCCATTTGAAACTTGATTTATATATGTCATTCCGCAGGAATTTTTTTCGATTCAAAATGATTTATTGAGAACAAAAAAGTTTCTTACAGAATGACATTTTTCTTTACTTTTGCAGACTCTAATAATAATCCGGTCGATTCGTAAAATCCGAATACCAGGCGATTTGATGAAGCATGGTGATTAGGGATGCTGAATTTGCAATGAGCGTCGCGCACGCCGCGCAGTTGCCCAAAGACGGCTTGCCGCAAATCGCTTTCTGCGGCCGCTCCAACGTGGGGAAATCCAGCCTGATCAACTCGCTGCTCAACCGCCGCCATCTTGCCAAAACCAGCAACACTCCGGGCAAAACCCGCCTGCTCAATTTCTTCCGCCTCGTCCCCGCCGATTCCGTCGCGCGCCCGTTTTATTTCGTCGATTTGCCCGGCTACGGCTTCGCCAAAGTTTCCCAAACCGAGCGCGAGTATTGGCGCCGGCTCATCGAAAGCTATTTCCAAACCAGCAAGCAGCTCTGCGGCGCCATCTCGATCATTGACAGCCGCCACGGCCCGCTCGAAAGCGATCTCGAATTGCTCGCCTGGCTCACAGAATTGCGCCAGCGCGTCGTCGTGGTCGCCACCAAAGCCGACAAGCTCTCCAACAAGCAACGAGCCGAACGCAAACGCGAGATTGCGGCCAGTATCGCGCATTTGCCCATCGTTGAGGTGATGTTTTATTCGTCGGTCACAGCACTCGGCCGGCGGGAGTTGTGGCAGTGTGTGAATGAGCTGGTCGGGGGATGAAGTTTATTGTTTTCACAATTTCATCATCAACGTAGAAAAGTCTGCGGCCATAGGCCACGACTAAAAGACTTCCCCCCAACGGTTGAATTATGACCAACGGATGTTTTTACCAGTTGGTTTTAATTCATCCGTTGGGGAGCTTTTGCTTTTTCTGACAAGATTTCACCCTTACGAATTCCTGCCCATTGTGTTTTCCGTATGAGTTTTTGATTCGTGTGAAATACAATTTCCATTTTTCGCGCTTGCTTCTTTATTTTGCATCGTGTATCTTGGAGATAATCAAAAACTGTTGGAGTTTCCATGCCCGACCTCAAAACCTACGGCCGCCACCCGGTGAAAGAAGCCCTGCAATCCGGCGCGCCGGTTCGCAAAATTTATCTTGCCCAAGGCAGCCGCGGCCCGGAGTTGATGGAGCTGATCCATCTCGCCGAAGAGCAGCGCATTCCCATGCAAACCGTGCCGCGCCAGGAGTTGGATCGCCTGGCCGAGACGGACAAGCACCAAGGCATTATCGCCGTCATGCCCGGCGTGAATTACATGTCGTGGGAAAAATTGCTCGACCGCGCGCGTCAGAAGAATGAAAAACCCGCGCTCCTGCTGCTCGATGGTGTCGAAGACCCGCGCAATCTCGGTGCGATTTTGCGCGTCGCCGACGGCGCCGGCATGCACGGCGTTGTCATCACCAAACGCCGCTGCGCCGAAGTCACCGCTGCCGCCGTCAAAACCTCCGCCGGCGCGGCCCTTCACATTCCCATCGCCCAAGAAACCAATCTCAATGCCGTTATCGAGCAATTGAAACGCGAAAATATTTGGATCGTCGGCTGCGACATGTCCGGCGAGAAACCGATTTTTGCCATGGATGCGAAAATGCCGCTCGCGCTCGTGCTCGGCGGCGAAGGCATGGGCTTGCACCAGCTCGTGCGCAAGAAATGCGATTTTCTCTACAACATCCCCATGCACGGCAAGGTTGACTCGCTGAATGTCTCGACCGCGGCGGCGATTGTGTGTTATGAGGTGGTGAGGCAGAGGATGATGTAAAACGTAAAGCGTAAAAAAACGTAAAACGTAACCTGTAAGTTACGCATTAGTCTATCTCAGAAAATCGCAGACGTATAATTTGCTCAAACAGACGCTATCCGCTCAAGCGTACGCTGACCCAGCCCGGATATTTCTGCAATCTCGTATTGAAAGAGATCCCCTGAATCCGGGTTTGTATCGCGATCTTGGAAGAGCTTATGCCATCTTGGCTCGCAAAGACGAGGCGATTCGCGCTGCCAGGAAGGCCGTGGAGCTGATGCCGGTCTCCGTGGACGCAATTAATGGCCCTTTTTTTTTTTTTGGAACCTGGCCGAAATATATGTGCTTGTCGGAGAATACGATGATGCCCTTGACCAACTGGCCTACTTGCAATCCATCCCATCCTACCTGACCCGTCACCCTCTCAGATCGGACCCGGTGTGGGATCCATTGCGCGAGCATCCGCGGTTCAAAGCGCTGTTGGCAAAATATTCGGAGGTTCAAAAATGATCGGCAAAACCATCCTCCATTACAAAATCCTCGCCAAGCTCGGCGAAGGCGTCATGTCTTCCTTCAGTAGACAATACGATAAATTGATCCCGCATGCGGGAGGCGTGGTGTACAAAGCCGAGGATACGAAGCTCGAACGCATCGTTGCGATCAAGTTTCTCCCGCACCACATTGCCGCCAATGCCGAGGAACGCGAGCGTTTTAAAATTGAAGCGAAAGCCGCAGCGGCGTTGAACCATCCCAACATCGCGCCGATTTACGCCATCGAGGAAGTCGATGGTGAGATGCTTAAGGGCAAGTTGTTCATCGAGAGATGGTAACACTCTCGGACTGAAGTTGAAAAACTTTATATAGAAAGCATTTTGATATAACCAGAGCTTTGAGTAATTTTACTCAAAGCTCCGAGTAATCTGGAATACTACAATGCAACCACTTGTATTTAAGAGAGAAATCACTGGACAGCTTATGTCGCGATTGGCCGAGACTCGACGCTTTATTCAGGTCGTAACCGGGCCTCGGCAGGTCGGGAAAACGACTGCCGTCCATCAAGTTTTGGAAGAATGGCGCGGGCCTTCTCACTACTCCACGGCAGATTTGCCGGCGCCACCGCAACCGGCTTGGATCGAGCAACAGTGGGAGACCGCTCGTTTGCGCGCAAAAGGGCGTCAGCCGGTCGTGCTCGTTCTCGACGAAGTACAAAAAGTGAGCCGGTGGTCGGAAATAGTGAAGCGTCTTTGGGATGAAGACACGCGCCATCGCAGAGACATTCGTGTGATTCTCCTCGGCTCTTCGGCACTGTTGGTTCAGGCCGGGCTGACAGAAAGCTTGGCGGGACGATTCGAGCTGCTGCACGCCACGCATTGGACGCTTAAAGAATGTGAAGCTTGTTTCGGTTGGGATCTCGATAAGTACATCTATTTCGGCGGTTATCCGAGCGCCGCGCCCTTGGTTGATACGGAGGAGCGCTGGGCGAAATACATTCGTGATGCATTGATTGAAACCACCTTGAGCAAGGATATTCTTCTGCTCAATCGCGTCGAGAAACCGGCTTTGTTGCGCCAGCTTTTTATGCTGACCGCTGAAAATTCCGGCCAGATCGTCTCTTATCAAAAATTGATGGGACAGCTTTTTGATGCCGGCAATACCACGACTTTGGCGCATTATCAAACTCTTTTGGAAGGCGCGCGTTTGATTTGGGGTTTGCCCAAGTGGCACGGACAAGCCATACAACGGCGTGCTTCCAGTCCGAAATGGATCGTGTTGAACACCGCGCTGATAACGGCGATTGCCGGATTGAGTTTTTCCGAATGGCGGAGCGATACGGCGCGCTGGGGACGATTGGTCGAAACCGCCGTCGGCGCGCATTTAATCAACACCGCCTTGGGCACCGGCATTGAAATTTATTACTGGCGCGATCGTGACAAGGAAGTCGACTTTGTTTTGAAACAAGGGAGTAAACTGCTCGCCATCGAAGTGAAAAGCGGTTTGTTCAAAGGTAAACGCGCGGGTTTATCAGCCTTTGTGCAACGCTTTCCCAAGGCACGCACGCTGCTGGTGGGAAAAGAAGGAATTCCAGTCGAGGAGTTTTTGAGTCAAAACCTTTCTCATTGGTTAAAGCAATGATCGGTAAAACCATTCTCCATTACAGAATCGTTGAAAAGCTCGGTGAAGGCGGCATGGGCGTGGTCTACAAAGCCGAGGACACCAAAGCTTCCGGCGAAGCAATAATCCTTGCCAAATCTTGCTTCGTTGCGCCCAAGACTAATAACGACTGTATCAGATTGTCAAGGGAAACAGACGCGTCTCCAGTTTCCATTTTGGCTACGCGAGCCTGGTTCGATTTTAGCAGTTTCGCTAATTCAACTTGGTTTAGCTTTTTCCTCTGCCGGCGCTTTTTTAAATTTTCACTCAACATCAACTTCAGTTCAATATATTCAACCTCTGCCGGAGTCAATCCCAAAAATTCTTGGGCAGTGCCTACTTTCCAACCCTTTTCCTCCAAGCGCTTTTTCTTTTTATTTTCCATACAGGTTTCATCTCTTAGTGCGAATCCGTATCGTACTGTTTCAAGCGTTGTTTGCACGCGTTAATAACTTCTTTGGGTGTCTTATTCGTTTTTTTCGCAAAAACTTCCAATCTGGCGCTTTGCGAAAATGGGGGCGTTTCGATTTCGCCGTGAAGCCAGGCCAGCGGTTTGTCATCTGAGTTCATTCGCTACATGGCGTATTAGCCAAAAGGCATTTGACAAAAATAAGTTGCTTTTTCATGAAAATAGGTTATTTTCAAATAGATTTCGACACCCGCTTCAAATTGCCCTTTGCTTATTCTACCGTCAAAGTGATATAGGACTTTACAAAAAAATACCCCAAAAGTCAACTGAGAAATGCGGGAAATGCAGGAATTTTAGTTGCTGGAATTGACCATGATCGGCAAAACCATTTTGCACTACAAAATCCTCAAAAGAAAAAAGGCGATTGACCGCGCCTCCGCAAAATCTGTTTTATGGTGATGCAGGTGCTACATTCTCCGATGATGGTCAGACGTTGTTATTTATCAGACGCACTTCCCTGGGGATTGACGATCTTTATTCTCTTTAACGCACTGATGCATTTTTACCTGCCGGTGAAGCAAAACGACTGACGGCCGACCAGCGATTAATCACAGTTGCCGTTTTTGCTCCTGGAGGGGAAGAAATTATTTACGCCACCGGTCCCTTTTATTATGATTTGAATCTGTGGAGAATTCGCTTAACCGGGTCTGACCGTAGCCCGCAAACGATCAGTGATATTAGTATCGAATCGACATTTGCACTATCCTCACAAGGAGACCGTCTCGTCTATCCGCAAGGCGGAGGAGAAAGCAATATCTGGCGGTTCGAAGTGCCCGGTACTGAGACAGCCAGCATTCGCCCTACAAAATTTATCACCTCTACCCGTAATGATTTTCTGCCCCAATATTCCCCCAACGGCGATAAAATTGCATTTACCTCCAACCGATCCGGAAGTGTCGAAGTTTGGGTGTGCGATAGTGATGGCTCAAATCTCCTCAAACTAACATCCTTTGGCGGGCCAGTGTGCGGTACCCCCCGCTGGTCACCGGATGGAAGACAGCTTGTGTTGGACTCCCGTGTGGAGGGGCAAAGCGAGATTTATACGATGAGTGCCAATGGGGGAAAACTGAAAAGATTGACAACCCACCCTGCCGATGATATGGTGCCAAGCTGGTCGCGTGATGGAAATTGGATCTATTTTGCTTCGAGCCGAAGTGGGATGCTGCAAGTATGGAAAATACCGGCGAATGGTGGAGAAGCCGCGCAGGTAACTCAAGGTGGCGGCGCGGCGGCTTTTGAATCACCGGATGGCGAATGGGTCTATTATGCAAAAGAGTTGACAGAGAACGACAAAACCAGTGCCTGGAAAGTTCCTGTTGGGGGTGGAGAAGAACATCAGGTATTAGCTTCCCTGTCCGGCTGGTCAAAATTTGCAGTGAGGGATGAGGGCATCTATTTTACGCCGATGCCAGACCTCCATACAGGTTACATTACAAAATCCTCGCCAAGCTCGGCGAAGGCGGCATGGGTGTGGTGTACAAAGCCGAGGATACGAAGCTCGAACGCATCGTTGCGATCAAGTTTCTCCCGCACCACATCGCGGCCAATGCTGAGGAACGCGAGCGTTTTAAGATTGAAGCGAAAGCTGCGGCGGCGCTGAATCATCCCAACATCGCCACGATTCACGCCATCGAAAAAGTCGATGACGACACGTTCATCGTAATGGAATTTATTAGAAAAAAGTCCGTAGGGAAAGAATGATTAGGGTGAGTTTGATTCGGCACTCTCGGATTTTAACAAAGCCAGGAATTCGTCCGGAGTCAGAATCTGCAAAAGGTTGGTGGGATAATCTTTTTTGTTGCGCGTGATGAAATAATCGCTTTTCACTTCCAAGGCGGAGTAGTACTGCATGGCATCTTCGAAATCGCGAATATCGGAGCTCAAAGCCGAGTCAACGACTTTCTCCAGCAGTGGCGCGGTTTTCAGCACGATGCGAACCTTTTTCAAAATCGCAATCGCCTTGTCTCGATCCAGCTCTTTTTTGAGCAGATAAAACAAGATCGGATAACTCAAAGCGCCGAGCCAGCCCTTGAATTGTTTGGTCTCAGCAAGGCTGAACATCTGCGCCGAGGAGGCATAAAATGGCTCTCGTTTGAGAAAAATATCCAGGATGACGTTGATGTCAAAGAAAATGGTTTTCAAAGATATTTTTCCTCGAGATAGTCGTGATACTCTTTTTGCAAATCTTTGCGGCGAGAAGCCTTCTGAAGAACGCCGGTAATCTCCGAAAGTATCGGCGTCGGCTCAATCCCCGTCCTGTTTTTGGCGGAATGGGTTTTAACCGATATTAGCCGAAGATAATCGGCAACCAGTTTGGACAGGCTGACGCCCTGCTTCTGCGCGTATTTCTTTGCGGCATGGATGATATTTTCGTCCATTCGCAACGTGAGTTTAGTTTCCATTTTTTCTTCCTATAGTTGACGTATAAAATATACGCCGGTATACGTCAAAAAACAAGGATAAATTTCATGATCGACAAAACCATTCTCCACTACAAAATCATCGCCAAGCTCGGCGAAGGCGGCATGGGCGTGGTGTACAAAGCCGAGGATACAAAGCTCGAACGCGTCGTTGCGATCAAGTTTCTTCCGCACCACATCGCGGCCAATGCTGAGGAACGCGAGCGTTTTAAAATTGAAGCGAAAGCGGCGGCGGCGCTCAACCATCCCAACAGCGCCACGATTTATGCTATCGAAGAAGTCGATGATCAGATGTTCATCGTGATGGAATATATCGATGGCAAAGAATTGCGGGAGATCATCAAATCCGAAATCCCAAATCCGCAATCCGCAATCGAATACGCCACGCAAATTGCCGAAGGTTTGAAAGCTGCGCACGCCAAAGGCGTCACCCACCGCGGCATCAAATCAAGCAACATTATGGTGACAGAAAGCGGCCAAGTGAAGATCATGGACTTCGGGCTGGCGAAGATCGCAGGCGGAGCGCAACTCACGAAAGATCATTCCACTCTCGGCACGGCGGCATACATGTCGCCGGAGCAGGCGCGAGGTGAGCCGGTGGATCATCGCACCGATATTTGGGCATTTGGCGTGGTGCTGTATGAAATGCTCACCGGGCAATTGCCGTTTCGCGGCGAGTACGAGCAGGCGCGACTGGCAAATACCGCGACCGTCAACCCTGAGGCGCACGAGGCCTATCTCAAGGGACAGTTCCATCTGATGAAATATACAAAAGCGGGGTTTGGGCTGATTGGCAAGCGGGGAAAGCTGGCGTCTTGTTCACCTTAGAGGGGGAGTCGCTGATAGAATATTATGAGTCCATTTCCGCATCGACTGCTCTTCCCACGTCGGTCGTCGATGAAGTCTTAGCCACGACCTCAGTAGAGTATCATTACAATGCCACTTTCCAGCATGGGACCATCGCCGCCGTCTTTCACGAGCCGCCCGAGGAGACTGTGCAGTTACTCTTGCAACGCTTCGCCCGTGTCTTCGAGCAAACCTACACCCGCTTTCTCGATTTGAAGCAAGCCGAAGCGCAAGCCCGCGAGGCGCAGATCGAAGCGGCTCTCGAACGCGTGCGCAGCCGCGCGATGGCCATGCATGAAAGTAATGAACTGGAACAGGTCGTTGCGATTATGTTTGAGCAACTCAGTAACCTTGGCTTCGAAATGAATTTGACAAATGTGTCGATTATAGACAAAAACACTGGGGACTGTGTCATGTGGGCTACCGCCAAACGACCGGATGGGACGACGGTATGTCGCAGTAATAAAATTCCTTATATAGACCATCCGTGTTACGCCAGGGGATTTGAGGCCTGGATAGCGGGAGAAGAGTTTCTTGCGCAATTTTTTTCACGAGAGGAAAAAGACACTTTTTTGCGGTATTTTTTCGACCTTCCGCATCTTATTCCAATTGATGAGGCTCAAAAGAAATATGTTCTGGAAAGTCCGGGATGGGCACGCTCCAGTGCTTTCACAAAGCATGGTGTCCTTGAAGTTCAGAACTATCAAGCCATACCCTACTCCGAGGAAGAAAATGATATCCTGAAACGCTTCGCCCGTGTATTCGAGCAGACCTACACTCGCTTCCTCGACCTGAAAAAAGCCGAAGCCCAGGCTCGCGAAGCCCAAATCGAAACCGCGCTCGAACGTGTGCGCAGCCGCACGATGGCCATGCACGAAAGTGATGAGCTGGCTGAGGCCGCGTCTGTCCTATTTCAGCAACTGCAGGGGTTGGGGGTGCTGGCCCTGAGACGCTGTTTTATTCTCATCATCGATGAAGTCGCATCGACAATACAACTCTGGTACACCAGTGAGCAAGGTGAATCCAACGCCACGAGCTTCACCGTCCCGGCCGAAGGACACTTTGTCAACAAGAGGATCATCAAAGGTTGAAAGAAACGAGAAGCATTTAGCATTGAGCTTGCGGGCGCCGAGTTGGCGGATTTCATAAAACACCTGCTGGAGCACGGCTTTGTCTATCCGAAGGGCGAGACGCCATCCGAGCACATCATTACCAGCTTTTTTCCATTCTCCCATGGTCTGCTCAACCCGGTTACGTATGAGCCTTTAGCCAAGAAAGACTTTGAGCTTTTGCAACGTTTCGCGCGCGTCTTCGAGCAAACCTATCGCCGTTTCCTCGATCTTAAACAAGCCGAAGCGCAAGCCCGTGAGGCCCAGATCGAAGCTGCGCTGGAACGCGTGCGCAGCCGCACTATGGCCATGCACGAAAGTAATGAGCTGGCCGAGACCGCCGCAGTTCTTTTTCAACAATTCAATGAATTAGGCATTGCTCCGGAACGTTCCTTTATTGGCATCATCAACGAGGAAGCCGGCGAATTCGAGATCTGGGTAACAGAGCAGGGCGGCAACCAAATCAGCAACAGCTTTATCGCAGCCATCGACGAACCCACAACCGTCGCAAAGGTGTTTTTGGCCTGGAAAGAAGGTGAGTCGAGTATTATCATTGACCTGCACGGAGAAGAGCTGTCTGCCTGGGTGCAATACGTGCGTGAACAGATGGGGATGCCTTTTCAGGAGATCCGACTTCGAGAGCACAGATTCCACTGTGCGGCATTTTTCTCTCAGGGTATGCTCGGCGTCACCACGCCGGATAAACGACCGCCGGAAACGATGAGCATTCTCGAACGTTTCGCCGGCGTCTTCGACCTGACTTACCGGCGCTTCCTCGACCTGAAAAAGGCGGAAGAGCAAGCCCGCGAGGCACAGATCGAAGCTGCGCTGGAACGCGTTCGCGCGAAAGCGATGGCGATGCACCACAGCGATGATTTGCATTCGGCGGCGGCGGCCATTTTTAGCGCCCTCAAGGACCTTGGCCTCCGGCCGGTACGCAGCGGCATTGTCATCGTTACAAACGAACAAACCGAGGAGTTCGAAATCTGGACAACCACTTCCTCCTCGCAAGGGGAAGCCATACAACTTGCCGGACGATTCTTGGCCGCCGAGAATCCGTTTATGAAACGCTCATTCGAGCACTGGCAACGCCAGGAAGCGTTCTGGCAATTCGATTTATCTGGTGACGAACTCGATAAATTTTTGCAGACGTTGCTCGCCCGTTACCTACCTCACCGTTCGGAATCGGGGGGTTCACCGGCCCTTCCGAAGCGGCAGGTATTCCACTATTTCTCTTTTCTGGAAGGTGTACTGTTTGCGGTAGCAGATGAGTCTTTCTCGACGGAAGATCTCCGTATTTTGCAGAAGTTCACCCGCGTCCTCACCTTCGCCTATACGCGGTTTCTGGACCTGCAACAAGCCGAAGCCCGCGCCCGAGAAGCCGAGCAGCAGGCCTCCCTCGACCGTGTCCGCGCCGAGATCGCTTCCATGCGCACCGCCGGCGATCTGCAACGCATCACCCCGCTCATCTGGCGCGAGCTGACGACACTCGGTGTGCCGTTTTTCCGTTGCGGAGTTTTCATCATCGCTGAAGCCACCGAGTACGCGCATGTTTATCTCTCCACCCCATCGGGAGAAGCTGTTGCTGCGCTGCATTTGAAATTCGATAGCGCGCCCGTTGTGAAGGCAGCGGTGCAACACTGGCGGCAGCAGCAGGTTTATCGCGAAGAATGGAACCGCGAGCAATTCATCGCCTGGACACGGTCGCTCATCGAACAAGGAATGATCGAAAGTCTGGAGAAGTACCAGGGTGGCGGTGAAGCGCCCGAGAAGCTCGTGCTGCAGTTCGTGCCGTTTACGCAGGGCATGCTTTATATCGGCACAAGCTCGGCGCTCTCGCATGATGAGATTGAGATCGGTCAGGCGCTGGCAAAAGCGTTCGGCATTGCTTATGCGCCCACGGTTACCGTATCCACGCGTTATGTAAACGGTCGCGTCGAGATTCGGGTGCGCGATAACGGCGGCGGCATTCCGGATGAGGTGCGGGAGAAAATCTTCGAGCCGTTTTTTACCACCAAGCCGGCAGGTTCAGGCACGGGATTGGGCTTGTCGCTTTCGTATGATATTGTCACGCAGGGCCACGGCGGCACGCTGACGGTGGAAAGCACGAAGGGCGAGGGCGCGACGCTCATCATCACCCTGCCCGCGCACTGAAAGGCTTGGTTTTTACGGTTGACATTTATCCCCGATAGACATTTTGCCGCTTGACAGCAATTGAAATTTTTGCTAACTTCTCACAGCATTTAAGCCACCGTCTTGCAATTTTTCGGAAATTTCAAACGTCCAGCGCCGCAACACTTCAAATCAAATTCTCATGACCAAAAAGCTCGGCAAAATTCTCGTTATCGACGACGACGAAGACGTGCTGCTGGCGGCGCGGTTGCTGCTCAAGCAACACGTCGCGTTGGTACAGACCGAAAAGAATCCGCAGCTCATCCCCACTCTGCTCAAAAATGAGAGCTACGATGTCATTTTCTTAGACATGAATTTCACCCGCGACGTGGGCAGTGGACGAGAGGGGTTCCAGTGGCTCAGCCAGATTCTCGAAATCGATCCGGCCGCGGTCGTGGTGTTGATCACCGCCTACGGCGATGTCGAAATGGCGGTGCGGGCCATCAAAGAGGGCGCCACGGATTTCGTGCTCAAGCCTTGGCAAAATGAAAAACTGCTGGCCACACTCTCGGCAGCGATAAACCTGCGGCAATCGCGCCTGCAAGTGGATCAACTACGTTCCCGGCAACAGCTTTTGAGCGCCGACATCGATCAACACTTTCAAGGTTTCGTCGGCGCGTGCGCGGCGATGCAAAAGGTGTACGCCACGATTCAAAAAGTCGCCAAAACCGACGCCAACGTTTTGATTCTCGGCGAAAACGGCACCGGCAAGGAATTGGTGGCAAGAGAGCTGCACCGCCAATCGCCGCGCGCCAACGAGGTTTTTATCAGCGTCGATATGGGCGCGCTCAGCGAAACGTTGTTCGAGAGCGAGCTGTTCGGCCACGTGAAAGGCGCTTTCACCGATGCCAAAGAAGACCGCGCCGGCCGCTTCGAGGCGGCTTCCGGCGGCACGCTGTTTCTCGACGAAATCGGCAATCTCTCCCTGCCGTTTCAAGCCAAGCTGCTGACGGCGTTGCAAAACAAAGAAGTCACCCGGCTCGGTTCCAACAAGCCGCGCCCGATCGACATCCGTCTGATTTGCGCGACCAACATGCCGATTTACGAAATGGTGGCGCAAAAAGAATTTCGGCAGGACTTGCTCTATCGCACCAACACGGTCGAAATTCATCTGCCGCCGCTGCGCGAGCGTGTGGAAGATATTCCCTTGCTGGTGGATCATTTTCTGGCGATCTACGCGAAGAAATATCAAAAACCGGTGAAGCCCGTCAGTCCGGCGGCGTTGAAGAAGCTGGAAAAATTTTCCTGGCCCGGCAACGTGCGCGAGCTGCAACATGCGGTGGAAAGAGCCGTAATAATGAGTGAATCGCCGGCGCTGCAGCCGCCGGATTTTCTTTTTACCGCGCCGGAGACAAAAGAAGATTCGCTCGTGTTCGAGGACTATAATTTGGAGGACGTCGAGAAAGTGGTCATCCAAAAAGCGCTCAGCAAGCACGGCGGCAACATCAGCCACGCCGCCAAAGAGCTGGGTCTGACCCGCGCCGCGCTCTATCGCCGCCTGGAAAAATATGGTCTATAAAAATTTTCGCCTCCATTGCATCATCCGCGTGATCCTGCTCGGCGTCACCATCTATCTGTTTTTCTACCTGGTTCTACAAACCAATCTGTATGCCACCATCGCCATCGTTGCCAGCATCATCATTTATCAAATCTACTCCCTGATTCATTACGTCGAGAAAACCAATCGCGACCTCACCCGCTTTTTGGAGGCCATCAAGCACACCGATTTTTCGCAAACGTTCACCAGCACCGGGCTCGGCTCGTCGTTCGAGCCGCTGAAAAAGGCCTTCAACGAAGTCATCGAGCAATTCCGCCGCGCCCGTTCCGAGAAGGAAGAACATTTTCGCTATCTCCAAACCGTCGTGCAGCACGTCGGCATCGGCTTGATCGCCTTCGGGCAGGACGGTGAAGTCAGCCTGATCAACACCGCGGCTAAACGGCTCTTGCACATTCCGCATCTCAAGAACATCAAAGTGCTCGAAGTTTTCAGCAAACCGTTGGTGGAAACGCTGTTCAAATTGAGGTCCGGAGAAAAGGCGTTGATCAAGGCGGACGACAGGAATGATATACTGCAGTTGGCAATTTATGCCACCGAGTTCAAGCTGCGCGAGCAGCAGTTTACGCTCGTCTCCCTCCAAAACATCCAAAGCGAATTGGAAGAAAAGGAAATGGAGGCGTGGCAAAACCTGATTCGCGTGCTCACCCACGAGATCATGAACTCGGTCACCCCGATCGCCTCGCTGGCTTCGACGGTGAACGATCTGTTGGACTCGCAAAAGCCCGGCAGCAAAATCAGCAGCGAGTCCATTAGCGACATGCAAGGCGCGCTGCGGACGATCCAAAAACGCAGCGAAGGCTTGCTGCACTTCGTGGACGCCTACCGCACGCTGACCAAAGTGCCGCGGCCCAATTTCAAAATTTTTCCGGTCGCCGAGCTTTTTGGCCAGGTGGAGCAACTCCTGCGCGCCCATGTCGCCGAAAAAGCCATCGACTTCCGCGCCGTCGTCAAGCCGGAAAGCCTGGAATTGACCGCAGATGCGGAATTGATCGAGCAGGTGCTGATCAATCTGTTGTTGAATGCGATTCACGCTTTGGACGGCAAGCCCGGCGGCAGCATCAAATTACTCGCTGCCATGGACGAGCGCGGCCGCACGATTATTCAAGTCGCCGACAACGGCCCCGGTATCGTTCCCGAGGTGCTCGACAAAATTTTCATTCCATTTTTCACCACGAAGCCGGGCGGCTCCGGCATCGGCCTCAGCTTATCCCGCCAAATCATGCGCCTGCACCGCGGCGCCCTCAGCGCCCGCTCCGAGCCAAACGTGGAGACGGTGTTTACGCTGAGGTTTTAAAATCACTGCGGCTTTACGTTTCGTTTTGAAGTAGTTATTGGGGAAAATCGCCTTGACTTTCCAGTTAGATTTGGGTATATTTTGCTATGCCATTCGGAGTTTCCAATCATGCAAACTAAACAAAAATCTTCGGCTTATTCTGAACTCGTTGATCTTGTTGCACGGTCTGATCCACATCGCGTCCTTTCTTTTCGCCTCTCTCCCAAGGTGGGACGACGGGTTGAAACATTAATCAACCGTGAAAAGGATAGCCTTATCACGCCGGCGGAGAAGGATGAGCTTGATACCTACATGCACTTGAGCCGTATCGTTATGCTTGCTCAAATCCAGGCGCATAAAATACTAAATGGGAAGCGTGCCCGTAAAAATACGTGAGCAAGTTTGCAAGCGCGCATTATTTCGTTGCGAATATTGCCTCATTCCGGAAAGTTACCACCCTCTCGCTCGTTTCCACGTCGAGCACATCTTTGGCAAAAAGCACGGGGGCAGCACGGAGTTATCTAATTTAGCATTAGCCTGTCCTGAATGTAACCGTAAAAAGGGCACCAATATCGGCCAGTCGCAAACACCCGGAAGGGAAATTCACCCGTCTTTTTAATCCTCGTACTGACGTTTGGTCGAAACACTTTGAGTTTAATTGGGCGATAATTCACCCAAAAACCGACATTGGAGAAATCACCAGCAGACTGTTGGGTTTCAATGATGACTTTCGCATTACCTTTCGTGAATATCTAATGTTGCTCGGGGTCTATCCATAAAAATTTAAATGGTGCTTGAGCTCTAGTCATTACCATACCAAGCCGGAAGGCTTCGGCACCAACCTCGGTTTATCCCACTAGATCACCGCGGCGCCATCAGCGCGCGCTCCGAGCCGAACGTGGAGACCGTGTTTACGCTGAGGTTTTAGGTAGTCACTAAATTAGGCACAAAATACGGAAGGAGCCGGCAAATCTTCGGCTGTTCATAATTTATCTATTTCCTCCGGAGCGATATTGGGTATTTCTGCCAAAAAAATGTAAAATTTCTCTTGACAAAGTGGCGTCTTTTTTTTATTATTGACGCATCTGCAAGGGTTTCCTCACCAGGACGAAAATGCGTTATGTGATTTGGGTATAACGATTATGCGGCAACACGCGATTATCAGAATTAGCCTGAAGAACAATGAAACTGGCGAATGCCACAAAATCAAACTGATTTCCATCTCGACAGTATATGTTGTGGTTTGACGGCAAGCCTTCCGCTAAAGTGCAAAACGCTTCATTAACCCAAGTTTGCGCCAAAATGCGGAAGCTCTTGATCATGATGACGAAGCAAAAATCTTGCACCAAAAATCGTTGAATTACCCTGTTTTGCCTACACTTAACCGCAGCCGAAAATGCAAGATCTGTCGTATAATCCAAGTTAGGCAATTCATATTTTGAAGTGCCGATTGTTCTGATTCTTTGCTTTAGGATATATCATGATCCCAGCGATCCATATAAAATGGCTTGATGGCGTAGCGAAAGACTACGTCGATGTATTCGACAATGGCGAATTCTTACGCAATGGGGAGTTTAATGGTTTGTGGCATTACGTGCTAGATCCCAATGGACAAACTTATGGAAGAGCAAGATTCAATCTAAAAGTAGAAGACACAGAAGCACTTCTTGATTACACAGCATTTCGAGAACTCAACAATGAAGCGGGAATGGAAGTTGGAGAAACAAAGATTGAGTTCAAAAATCGTGATGACAAAATGATTTCACGAGTTTTTTGGCGGAATTCAAAGGAACATGCTTTCCGACCAGCAAATGTTAGTTGCACGTATCCCAAGCCACAAACATTTCCCCCCTTTGAACCTTCGCCGCAATTAAAAGCTAAAAAGGCGATACGGCAAATGAAGGAAAGAGAAGGTCAAGCAGAATTTCGAGAATTATTGTTGAAAACTTACGGCTCCTGCTGTATCTCAGGGTGCGCTGTTGAACAAGTATTGGATGCTGCTCATATTGACCCCTTTCAGGGAAAAGAATTCAACCATCCACAAAACGGATTGCTTCTGAGGAAAGACTTGCATGCTTTATTTGATAATAATCTGATGGCGATTCATCCAGGTACCTTAAAGGTGTATTTTGCTCCTGAAGTTGCGTCTGACTCCAATTATCAATCACTCAACACAGGAGTGACGCTCCAGGCGCCTCGCTTGTGCTATTCTTCATACTCACCATCAAAAACACTTTTGGAATGCCGATGGAATATTTTTAGTGAAGAACATGGCGATGTAAGTCTCGTTTCTACATAGCGGGCAAAGTCTGATTTGAATTTGACTCGCGAATGGAGAATACTTACTGGTGAATTTGATCAACTCCTAGCGTGAGTTTCCTACTTTCGGCTAGAAAGTTTGGTTTATCTATTTATAAGCATTACATTTACAATAGCAAGGAACTGTATACACCAACAACTACAACA
>JAKEEU010000062.1 GCA_022616415.1 Candidatus Zhuqueibacterota bacterium
ACTCGGTGATCCCATATGATGCTTTCACCGGATCAATGATTTGAAAATAGAGTATGCCGTCAACCTCCACTTGAATGTTGTCTTTCGTAATGCACGTCTGCGGCGGCACGTCTATCGCGCGCTCCTTCAAAGAGTGCCGATAAGCAACTCGATCCATAAAAGGCACGAGGATGTGAAATCCGGCCTCGAGTGTCGCATTGTACTTTCCGAGCCGTTCAACAATGAACACAGTTTTCTGCGGCACGACCCGCGTTGCTTTGACGATGATGATAAAAACAAAAAACACCAGCCCCAGAATAATAAGTGTTTCAACTTGCATGATTTTCTCCTTCAACAGCTCTACAACAGCGGCTTCACTTTTAATGTCAGATTAATCCGTTCAACAACTTCCACTACTACGCCCGGCGCAATTTCAACATCCGACTCAGCAGCCCACACAGTACCGTTGAACTCAACTTTGCCATCGAGGCTTTGCGGCTTAATAGCACTCACAACCACGGCCTTCTCACCTTTGACATCATCAAGAGATTGATCGGGCCGCAATTTTCCGGAAACTCTGCCGCCGAAATAACTCATGCCCTGCTTGCGAAACAGTGCCAACGCCAGTACCGATGAAACGAGAAAGGTCACCAATTGCCCGGAGAATGAAGTGACGACGCCCAGCCAAATGGCCAGCGCGGTTATCCATGCGCCGATGCCGAAAAAAATAATCACCAAACCGGGCAGAGCCAGTTCGGCAAGCAGCAAGATCAGCCCGATGATAAACCACAGCAGCTCTGCGGCTGCGCTCCAAAACATATGCCCTCCTCGAATCTAAATCATCATGTTAGAAACTTATCCTTGTGAGGTTATCTCGATAAAAATTTTTTCCACCGACGTCACCGCTTGGATTTTGGCAAACAAAGCGTCGAACGCCAGCCTGCTATTTCCGATGGAATTTTCTTCCCTGATTTGTCCAACCAAGATGCAGCCTTCCGTGTCTTCCGGACGATTGCCGGGATGGATGCGCACGCCTTGAAAATCCGGCACGTTCAACAGTAGCGGAAGGTACTTTTGAAATCTGTTGGAAAACGTGACGGCGATTTCATAGCGGCCCGGTGCAATCGCCGTGATGCCGGGAATTTTTTCCGGCCTTACAACGTCTTCGAGGGTAAAGCACTCAAAAGCGCCGTTGACCGAAAGTTCGCCAATCGTGCTGTTCTCGGTGAGCCACTTACGCACAAGTTGTAATTCCATTGCACACTCCTGTGATATTAATTTCCTCGCTCAACTCCAAAATGTTTGCGATGCAGATTCAACATCAGCTTGGAACATGCGAAGTTTTTTAGCGCACTCCAGGCAATTTTTTCTGAAGATTTAATAGATTGTATCGCTGCAAAATTTCAACGGCTTGCT
>JAKEEU010000063.1 GCA_022616415.1 Candidatus Zhuqueibacterota bacterium
CATAGCCGAGCTTTTCGATAGTCGCGAGCCGCGCGCTGCCAAGATACTTTTTGACCAGCGCGACGAAGGCCGTGTCGTTTCGCGCTTGATCGCCGAGTTGTTTCGGGTTTCGCGCCGTCAGATAAAACGCCAGCCGCTGCGGGTCGGTTGAAATCACCAGCCAGCCGATTTTGCGCAGATACAGGTCAATCGCCAGATCGGTCGCGCCCAGTTGGTAGATTTTGCCGAACCGATGCCCCCTGAGCATCGGCTCAAGCTCGTTCACGATGGTTTGGAGCAGAAAATTATCCATAGCATAAGCGACATTCCGGCGATAAGACACAATACGAGCGAACCATATAAGACCTTGGCGCCGGAAATCGCCGCTGGAGAAAGCAATGATACTATAGCTGGCTGGGGGCTGGCATAGTCAACCAGGTTTACTTGCTTCCAGTCCTTCTGCTCAGGAGCTATACCGCGCACGGGCACAAATTGAGGTTTTCAGATGTCCCGATGAGACGGCTTTTGAAATGAACGAAAGAGAAGCAAAAAAAGCAAAAAGGGCAAAAAGGGGCAAAAAATTCTTTTTTTGCCCTTTTTGCTTTTTTTTGCTTCCACTCTTGCTTCCTCTCTCAAAAGCTCGGTTTGTGACCGTTCACGGTATAGCACAAGTCAGTTCAATCGTGTTTGTGATCGGGCGGTTTAATCTGATCGGCGCTCAGAGGTTTGGTCTTCAAATCGAAGCGCAGCAATTCGGCAGGCGCCGCGCCGATGTTCTCGAACTCAACCGAGGCGCTTTGCTCGATCCATATGGTTTGGCCGGTTTTGCCCGCGTCGAGCGGTAATTTCGACGGCTTATGTTTCCCTTTCCTGAATTTGAGACTCGCCGGAGTGAGCGCCACCAATAGCGCCGGCTCGTTTTCGCCGGTCGTCACAACCAGCTTTTTGCGCGGCGCGATCACCAGCCGGGTGGCGCGAATCTGTTCGTTGTCGAACTGGATTTTTTGAAAGTTTTCGTTTGCCCCGTCTTGAGGATACTCTTCCGGCTGGAACTTCCCGCGAAGGCTCTTGGCGTTGACCGGCTCGGTCTTGAATTCGATCCGCACGAAATCGCTCGGCGTGTCGCCCGTGTTTTCAACCTCGTGAGTCTCCTTGACTGCGTACCAGAGCCGGAAGGCGCGGGCTTTGGTGGCCGGTCTGGTGATCGCGCCGTAACTCAATCCGACGTGCCTGAAAATGACCGGGCCGCCGTCGTTCAAATAGACGAAAGCCGCCGCTATCGCCGGATGATCGTGTTCGGGCAGCTTCTCTTTCGCGGCGTAATGGACGCGAAGGACCTTGACCCAATCGTTCTCGAATTCGAGCTTATAAGCCTGCGGCGCGACTTTCACCGGGTCCTGCGCGGCCACCGAAAGCGCGAGCAGGAAGAAAAGCGCCAGGAGACAAAAGAACCGCATGGATGTTTCTCCTTGAATGCTTGTCGAGTCGCTGGTTATGTTTTTCTTGCCAGGACGAATCATACAACATCCGGCGTCGTTTGGCGGCAAACTGATATTCAGGGGGGTTAACTTCGGCGTCGTCTTCAAAAAGCGGAGTTCCTGGCTGGCTCAAAGCAAATAAAAACTACCGCTGTAAAAGTCGCTCAAGGTATTGAATAAATTGGGATTAGGTGGTTTTCTTCGTCGTGGAGGCAAGTCCAGCGATGAAGAAAGCACGGAG
>JAKEEU010000064.1 GCA_022616415.1 Candidatus Zhuqueibacterota bacterium
GCCAACCTCGATCGATACGAAAGAAAAGCAGTTTGTACACACAAATTTAACGAGACTGTCAAAGAACACACAGAAAGAATAACACACTCTCAATATACGAGTGGAAGTGAAACGGTGCGTTCACGCGCGAGTTCGGCGGCGTAACCCAAGGTGGCATTGATGTCTTCAAGAGTGAGCGATGGATAACTACGCAAAATTTCTTCTTCACTCACCCCTATCGCCAAATTGTCCAAAATTACCGAAACCATGATGCGTGTGCCACGAATACAGGCTTTGCCGTGACACACGTTTGGGTTAATACTGATGCGATCTTGCCAATTGTTGATCATGCTGTCACCTATTGTTTTTTCTTATCCATTGCTGAAAATTAGTGAATCATAACCACAAAGTCAATGAAGTTTTCAGTAGTTGACAAATTCGACAAAACGTGCTATCTTGCTTTGAGAATTAATCATTTGATTATTGACCGGTCACTGGGAGTGACCGGTCAATGGTATGTCATTAGAACGATAAAGCCTGTGCAAACGACCATTAAACAAACCATTTCACTCGCCAAACATCTGTGCGCGCTTTATCCATCCTCGTCCAAAAACTCCATCAAGAAACTGTTGGAGCATGATCGCGTCAAAGTGAACGGTGTAATCACGCGTATTGGCAAAACCCAATTACAAGCTGGTGACCGCGTCGAGATCGGAGAAAAAGTTTTCGTCACGCGCTTGCCGGAAGATCTCGAAATTTTGTATGAGGACGAGCACCTGCTGGTCATCAACAAAAAAGCTAATTTACTCACGATTGCGACCGAGAAGGAAAAAGAAGCAACGGTCTACGCTTATCTTTCCGCTTACGTGAAAACGCAACAACCCGACAACAAAATCTTCATCGTGCATCGTCTCGACAAAAAGGCGTCCGGCATTTTGGTGTTTGCGCGCTCGGAAGAGGTGAAGAGAAAGCTGCAAGCGCAATTTGAGAAATACGATATTGAGCGGAGGTACATCGCCATTGTCGAAGGCCGAGTCAAAGATGAAAGTGGTACGGCGCAAAATTATCTCGCGGAAAATCGCGCTTACAAGGTTTATGTGACGGATGATAAGCAGACGGGAAAATTAGCGATCACGAATTATCGCGTGGAAAAACGTACGGCCGGATATACCTGGTTGGAAATCACGACGCAAACGGGACGCAAGCACCAAATTCGCGTGCATCTCGCCGGACTGGGGCATCCGGTCATCGGCGACAAAGAATACGGCAGCAAAAAAAATCCGCTGCAGCGGCTTGGCCTGCACGCGTGCCGTCTCGGATTTGTGCATCCGGTGAGCGGGAAGAAGATGACGTTTGAAGTGGACGCACCGCCGGCGTTCAGAAAGATGTTTTCGCGATGAAATTAGCAATGTTTGCAAAAGAAAATGTCATTCCGTAGGCAAGCTTTTTTATTTCCCAAAATAAGCTTGAATTCGAAAAAGATTCATCCTGAATGACAGAAAATAAACACTGGCTGGTTTATATCCTGCGCTGCCGCGATGGGAGTTTGTACACCGGCATTACAAACGATTTGCCCAAACGTTTGCAGGCGCATTGCGATGGTGTGGCGAGCCGGTACACGCGCAGCCGGTTGCCGGTCAAATTGATTTATCTTGAATCGGCTGCTAACCGTGGTGTCGCAACCAAGCGCGAGCTGGCGATCAAGCGCATGAAACGAGCGCAGAAAGAAAGGCTGATCGAGCAGAGATGAAATTTTTCTTGATACTTTGTTTGTTTTTTTGCATCTTTAATGTGGAATGAGCTTAAAGATTGATGAAACATCCGGCGCAAACCGGAATGCTATCTGTGACATGCTCAGACATATATATCCTGAAGCAAATTTTATTGTGGCTGATGATGGCTCTGTTGTTCCAAGGAATCTCGACTTCTGTACTCAGGTATTGGAGCACGACGATCTAGCTGGCTGCAAATGTTGCTGTAAAATTATAGGTTCAAACAATACTGTGAGGATTAAAGTCAGCGAAGATTTGAAGGCCCATGGCGGAGGAAGAACTATAGCTGCCAATAATGATGATAGCGTGAATGGAGCCGGCTCTGACCAGACCGTAGAAATTGAGGTAAAAAATAGATATGGCCAGAGAAGATTCGATACGCGAGAATGGTTGGACGTTCCTGATTGGCTCATTCTTGCTCACGAGCTATGCGGACACGCTCTTCCTGGGATAAACGGTTATGAACAGGAATGGAGACCTGGAAAACCAGGTTATAGGAAGGATTGGCATCGTGCTTCGGAGCTGATTGAAGATGACCTTAGAAAGGAGCTTGGACTTCCGCCCCGAGGTACAGAACACGGTGTGAAGTCATGAATGAACGGGATATATAAAATATAGAGAACAAATATGGTCGACACGCTTGCTTTGATTTTGGTGGTGATCAACACCGCGTTGTTGGTGATCGTTTTTCTACGGCTCCAAACCAGCGCCTCGAAGAAAGACATCGTTAATGTCATGCATTGGGTTCGGATGGGGCGTGCGAAAGCACTTGTTGAAAGTGCAGAGCAAATAAAAAAAGGGTATACCAAGCGTGATGTTGAAGCGCTTCTTGGCGAAGCAGATAGTCCGAATGACAAAGAATGGGTATACTATCTTGACGAACACTGTGGTTACATCGTTGCTTTTGACAGTACAAGTCGAGTCGAATCAGTAAATGCCTGGAGAAGTTAATCTTCGCCGGACTTATAATTCGCGCCTGTAAATCCAGTCTTCGCACGCGCATACCCGAATATAGCCTCAAATGATTAAGCCCCGCATTTGCGAAAATTGTTTTAGCTGGAGCCTTTGTGATTACGGTTTGTCCGTGTTGAATTGATTCCCTTTCCCAAATTTTACTCCGTAATCTCTGCTAACGGCTTGTGGTTCATATCTCGCATAGCCGAACATCTAACCGGTATTATTTTTTTATTCGTAATAAATCTCAAGCCCGCCAAGAAAAAATGTGAGAAAAACCCGTTTTGGCTTGTCTTATTAATATGGAGAGGTATGGCGATGATTCTGGGTATCACCGCCAGAACCGGTGGGTTTGTTTTCGTTTCTTTTTATTCGGCAAAAGGAAGGTGTGTTATGGCTCACAAACATGGCAGCGGACAATACGACGGCCGGCAGTTATGGACTTGCTCCGCCTGCGGCAAAGAAGTTCAAAAGAATGACATTATTTGCCCGCACTGCCGCGAATCTTTATCTTTAGTCGCAGCGTCGTCACGGAAATCATCCGGCGCAGCACAGGCGCGCAAGGGATTTTGGAAACAAATCTTTTTTTGAAGACGCGGAGGGCGGAGGGCGAAGAGCAGAGGGCGGAGGGCCTAGAGCAGAGAACAAAGAGCAAAGCATGAGCTTTGGTCCAGCGCTAGGCTCTATGCCCTCAGCCCTCCACTCTATGCCCTCCGCCTCAAGCCCTCCGCCCTCAGCTCTTCATATTCACGAACTGCAGCGGAATCTTGATCGCGCTTTCGCGCAGCATTTTGATGATGGCTTGCAAGTCGTCGATTTTTTTGCCGCTGACGCGGACTTGATCGTCTTGCATAGCCGCTTGCACTTTGAGCTTGGTGTCTTTGATCATTCTCACAATTTCGCGCGCGGTGTCTGAGGGCACGCCTTGATGGATTTTGATTTCGATTTTGACCGTGCTGCCGAGCGCGGGCTGCGCTTCGCCGTACTCCAACGCGCGCGGATCGACTTTGCGTTTGGCGAGATGCACGGCCAGCATTTCGCGCAACGCCCGCACCTTCATCTCGTCTTCGGTGTGCAATGTGACGGCGCCGTCTTTCTTGTTCAACTCGATAGTGGTTTTGGTGTTGCGAAAATCGTAGCGGCCTTGCAGCTCTTTTTTGGTGTTGTTGATGGCGTTGTCGATTTCTTGCAGATCGACTTGGCTGACGATATCAAAGGAAGACATGGCAAATTCCTCTCTTTATTGTATATCACAATGCAAATTTGGCTGCAACCAGAACGTAACCAATGTTTCGCCAGTTGCCGGCAAAGTTAAATGTAAAACCTCACGCGCCAAATCGCAAGAGATTTCTGTAGAACCGCTGGAATTGGCGTCTAAAAATTTTTGAGCCATGCTAAAAAGATATTGCAAAAGAGAAACTTTTTGCTTATGTTAAATGATATATTTTTGGTTGCATCGGTTGCTCGCAGGAAGTGTGGGTGGAGTAGTTGGGCTGTGTGCGACTGATTCTCATCTACACGCCTGCCTTTGCGTTTTTGCCCTGCTTAATAAATGGCATCGTGTGCTTAGAGTGAAAAGTTAAGATAATGAAATTTTTGACTTTTTATGGTCAAGCAGACGTATTTTTTTCCAAATTAAGCTTGCAAAATTCACGGAGATTATTTACCTTTTTATGCTTGGTGCATTTCTTACATGGTTAGCCGTATTCTTTGCTCTAATTAAAGTTTCCCCTCCTCAACTCACCTTAACTTCATCCTTTGGTAGCAGGGGGGTCAGGAATGACCGGTTGTTTTAAGGAGGTTCAATAAGTTATATATAATAATAGTGGCTTAGAGATATAATAGTGTGAATGCTTTTTACACCCTGAAAGCTCTTTTTTATTTTTCGGATTTATTGAATGGCGATGGCCCAATATGTGCTGAACAATTTTACTTAACACGTGTAAATCATGTCCTTTTTTTGTTAAAATTTTGAGATTGCCTGTCAGATTTTTGCCTGTCATGTCACTTATATTTAGAAGGTGAATTCAGGCTGTACACCCCGATTTTCCTCATTGGTGAACAGATGGCTTAAGAAAACACCTGTAGAAGATCGGATTCAACTCTCCCAAATCGCTTCCAAACGGTCCTCGGACTTTCACGCTTGCACTGACATCGTGACCGTATATCGGTCCGATCTCCCCTTAGGACAAGCCGGGATTTCGGCCCAGCCATAAAAACGTTGGCAAAGTCAATCGCCCCATTACTCGTTACTCGAGAATAACGGGGAATATTTGGCATTTAATTTCCGAAACCGCGGGGTAATCTTATGCCCAAACGTGAGCGAATGGTTGCATGTCCTTTGATGGCAAAACGTGCTGCGCCGAGAGGCGCGGCACTGATTATCGCCATCAGCATCATAACTTCAGCACATGTGCGCGCCCAATCGAAACTGGCGGATAGTGCCTGGCCGGCCTTTCGACACGACACGCAGATGACGGCATTCATCCCAGCCAAAGGTCCGGTTTTGCCCGAAGTTAAGTGGAAGGCGCAATTCGGGTCCGGCGCGCTTGGCTCCCCGGTGCTCGGGCTCGATGGCACAATCTACGTGCCCGGCAATGTAGACAGCGCGCTTTATGCGATCACTCCCGACGGCAAGCGAAAGTGGACTTTTGTCGGCAAAGTGAAGGAAGGCGAGTTGTTTGTCGCGCCGCCGATTATCGGACAGGATGGGAAGATTTACCTTGGCTCGACCAAAAATATTTTCTACGCGATTAATCCGAACGGCAGCAAGCGTTGGAGTCTAACGTTAGGTGGGGCCATTAATTTTTCCGCCAATATCGGCAATGATGGCACGATCTACGTCGCTGCGCAAGATTGCAATCTCTACGCCATTACGCCGGACGGCAATATCAAATGGAAGGTCAATATAGATCGATTGCCGGCCAACGGACCGGCGATTGCAGAGGATGGCAAGATTTACGTGGTCGCCGGTGAATTTCTCAAAGGCTTTAAGCCGGACGGCACCCTCCAGCTTGAATTCGATAACCCTGATATGGACCCCCTCAATGGGTTGATGGTTGAAGGGAAAAAACTTTTCTATATAACGTCGCTTGACAAGCCTTTGCTCAGGGCGATTAACAACAGCCCGCGAATTCTTTGGGAGCAAGAACTTGATCCTTCCTTTAGAGGTGCCTTGTTGCCGGCGCTGGGCAAAGACGGCCGGATTTATTTTCCCACGGAGGAGGAGGGGGGCGTCGTGGCGCTGGATCATAATGGCAACAAACGCTGGATCTTCACAGTGCCCGGCGCCCTCAATCTGACCGAACTGGTGGTGGATGATTCCAATCACGTTTATCTCGTTAATGACAAGCTCGGACTGACCTCGGTTTCGGCTGATGGCAAGTTGCGCTGGTCCCTGCCCGAAGTGCGCTGCGCTTTTTCTCCGGCGATTGGCGCAGACGGCACGATTTATGTCACCAGCGACAAAAAGCTCTACGCCATCGGGCCGCAGTCGCCGTTTGCGGTGAATCTCTCGAAAGTCTTGGGTGATGCGCAACGCGGCTGCATCCGCAGCATTTTGGCGAACCCCATTCAGGTTTTAATTAAAGATCAATACCGCAATCCCTTCCCGAATCATCCGGTACGGTTCCGCGTTCTCTCCGGCGGCGGTAGTCCGGTCGACACCACTGTTCTGACCGATGGCGCCGGCATTGCGCAAGTTTTTTGGACGCTCGACTCGCTTGCGGGCGAACAAAGATTGGAAGCGTCTTCCCAAATCGGAAGCAGTCCGCTCGCCGGCTCGCCCCAGATTTTCGCCGCAATCGCGCAGACCCCCAAAATCAGCGGCGCGCCGGCCTTGGTGTTTGACCCTACCGCGGTCAAGAACACCTCGGAAAAAGCCTACACCATTCGGAACGACAGTGATTGCAATCTGGTGATCAACAACCTTGAAATTCTGAATGATGCCGAGGGCAATTTCGCGTTGGTGTTAAATGCAGCTCAACCTGTGAACGTTCAGCCCGGCGAAAGCCTGGCCGTCTCCGTGCAATATACCCCACAAGATTGCAATGCTGATTCGGCAACGCTGCGCATTTCCAGCGATGATCCCCAAACACCGCAATTCGACGTCACCCTGCGCGGCCTGGTCTTGCAAGAGCCGGATATTGAGGTGCCGAATAATCCCATCGATTTTGGCGAAATTTGCCGCGACTCTGCCAAAACCCTTCCTCTGCCCATTTCCAACACCGGTTGTGTGGCTTTGATGATTACGGCTGTTGCGAACTCAAATCCTGCGTTCCGTGTTGTTAACTTCTTGCCTTTTTCCATTCCTTCAGGAGAGCAAGCTTTCCTTAATATTGAATTCAAGCCAACCGGGAGCATTTTGTACAACGACACGCTGTCGATTTTCAGCAACGATCCGGACGAAAATCCGTTTAAAGTTGGCTTGCGAGGCGAAGGTGTTGGGCCGCTGATTGCGCTCGAAACTACCCCGCGTGATTCCGGCAAAGTTTGTTTCGGAGGAACGGCTACAACAGAGTTGTGTATTTTCAATCCAAGCGCCTGTACATTGCGGGTCGATTCGATTAGGTTTATAATTCATCCAATAAAGCCTGCGCCAATAGAAATGGCGGGAAAAGTTTCGTCCCAAACCATGACCGCGCCGATCTTCATACCACCGAATGGGAGGGTTTGTGTCACTTTCGATGTAGACGACGTCAAGAGCGACTTTGAAGTGTGTGTTAGGGTTAGGTCGAATGCCATCAATGATCCGGCAGTACGTTGCATACGTTGGAAAGTCATTCAGCCGGTTATTGCCGGCGATGAAACAGTCGATTTTGGCAAGGTTTTGGTTAACACCTCGAAACAGGATACGGCCCGGGTTTGGAATGCCGATGGATGCGATGTGATAATTAATTCTCTGGAGATTAAGGGCGGTAACACCTCGGCTTTTTCTTTGGGTTCCTTCGTGTTGCCTGATACTTTAAAAGCAGCCGATACCACCGGCATTCCGATCATTTTTGCGCCGAAACGCGAGGGCCAACACACCGACACATTGTTCGTTTTTAATAATGACCTCAAGCATAATCCACTTAAGATTGCTTTGACTGGTGTTGGCGGAGACTGTCCGGCTGCCATTTCGGTTAAACCCACGGCGTTGCAGTATGGTGATGTCTCTGTTGGCGATACCGTCTCTAAAGGCCTCGCCATTAGCAACGAAGGCTGCGACACGTTGCGGGTCACCGACATGCACAACACCTTGCCGGCGATTTTCTACGTGAATGCCGCGGACAAAAAATTCAATCTGGCTCCCGGCGGCCAGCGCGTTGTGCCGGTCTTCTTTGCACCGGCGGCTGAGGTGTCCTACTCCGACAATTTGGAAATTGTCAGTAACGACACGACCGTCCTGGTTCCTCTCAATGGCCGGGGCATTGGCCCACAGCCTAAACCGGATATCGCGGTTGAACCGGACTCGCTTGATTTTGGCGTCGTTTGTGGCCCGGTCGATTCGATCATCGTCGTCTCGAACGAAGGCGAGGCGGACTTGCGAGTTGACTCACTGCGATTCTCAAATACCGCTTTTTCCACCGATCACCCCGATTCTTTCGTGGTGGCGCCTGGTAGCAGCAAGAAGATCACCGTTCGTTTCACCCCCGGCAGTGATACCACCGGCACGTTGTCGATATTCAGCAATGATCCGGATACAACTGAGAACCCGTTTGTGGTGAATTTGCACGGCAAAGGCGGGGTTCCGGATATTGCCGGCGTGTCTGAAGTGAAGTTTGACACGGTCAGTGCTGCCTGTAGCGGTCCTACCGATTCGACAAGGCAAATTTATGTGATCCGCAATGTAGGGATTTGCGACTTGCAGATTGACAGCTTGACCGTTACCGGCGATTTTTCGATCATTTCCGGAGGCGGCGCGCAAACCATTGCGCCAAACGACAGCGCTAATGTGGTATTGCAATTTGCACCCCAAGCGCCGGTGGCTCACGTTGACACGCTTAGGGTTTTTAGCAATGATTCGGATGAGTCGCCGTTTAAGGTAGTCCTGCGCGGCGTCGGTGTGGCGGTGCCAACAATCGCAGTGGAACCGGACACGCTCGATTTTGGCGATGTTCCTGCCGGCAGCAGCAAACGCTTGACGATCAAGATTACGAGCCGGGGGGTGATAACTTTGAGAGTGGACAGCCTGGTGAGCTCCTGCCGTCCGGTTTTCACCACTGAGGCGGATGAATTCACGTTGGCTTGCGGCGAGGACAGCTCGGTGACGGTCGCTTTCTCGCCCATCGTGCCTGGCCCCATCGAGTGTACGCTGTCGATTTACACCAACGACCCGGGAAACAACCCGGTAGTGGTGACGCTGCTCGGCAACGGGGTTGCTGGCATCCTGGCCGTTTGCAAACTACCGGCTCCCCAGATTGCATGTCTTGGCGACACCACAGATTCTTTTCAATATACCTTATGCAACGTTGGAAACGCGCCGTTGACCATTTCAAATTTGCGGTTGGCTTTGGGCAAGGCATTTTTTCTGGAACCACCTTTTGTGAAACCGATCACCTTGGAAAAGGATGAGTCGACCAATGTATTGCTCAAATTCGCACCGCTGCAAGAAGTAGAGATTGACACTTTGTTGGTCAAAACAGACTCGCCGCTTACGCCCGACAGCAGTTTGATATTAAAAGGAAACGGCAGCAACGAGCCTGGACGAATTCAGGTGTCGCGTCATCTTGTCGAATTTGACGTGCCTCTCAATGAAACCAAGCAGGAGATCGTGAAGATCACGAACGACGGCTGTCAGGCGCTTGTCATCACCGCAGTGGATTTGGAAGCTGATTCCAAATATTTCTCGTTTAAACCGCTGTTCTCTTTGCCGAACACTCTGGAAAGAAGGCAAAGCCTGGAGGTGATGGTTTCATTCACTGGATATGATTATGGCAGCTTCACCGATTCGCTAAAAATCTCCAGCACACCCGTAAGGGCGGCAACGCCGGCTTTTGAGCGCATTAGATTGTTGGGGTTTGTTAAAGATGGCGTGTCGTGTTTGGAGGCTCCCAAGCTCGTGGACTTTGGCTTGGTTTCCGTCGGCCAAGTGAAGGTCGAAAGGCTGGCATTGAGGAATTGCAATACGCAAGGCCGCTTGATTGTCGAGGTTGCACAGCCGCCCAAGCTCGTGGAGTTTAAAGTCATGTCGGACCGCATAGAAATCAATCAGGGCAACACGCAAACCATCGATGTCGAATTTCGGCCAATCAACGATGGTCTACGCGAAGACATGGTTCGGTTCGTCTATTATGCGCCGAGTGAGCCTGGCGAGAAAGACTCGGTCACTGTTGTCTTGCGAGGCGCCGGCACTGGAAAAAAGGCTTACGCTCGTCCCAACGCCTTTACGCCAAATGGTGATCGGAAAAACGACCTTGCCAAGATTCGCTTTTTCGGATATGAGCGGACCGCGGTCAGTCTCCGAATTTTCGACTTGCGCGGCCTGGAAGTGCGCTATTTCACTTCTTCCGATGTGAAACAGGATGTTGACGAGGAGCAGCAGCCGTATTATTTCATCGGCTGGGACGGCCTCGATGTGAGCAAGCAAATGCAATTGCCGGGTGCTTATTTGTGGATGTTGGAAGAAAACAGCAAAAGAGTCGCCAGCGGCCAGATTGTGCTGATTCGTTAACACGCTGACAAGCGCGGACTGCATGGACATGCGCGGATAAAAATATATTCATTAGTTTGAACGCAGAAGTCTGAAGTAAATTTGACATGTTGCGTTACACTCTACCTGGGTGATCTGCTATGAAAAAAACAACTTGCCATCTCATCTTTTTCGTTGCCGTCATTGTCGCATTGTTGGTAGGGGCGAACGTGGCGAATGCGCAGAACCTGATTATCGCCAACCCGGCGGATCGCGGCGACGCGCGCGCCGGCCTCGTCAACCCGGCGCTGGCGGTTTGGCAGGATCCCATTTTCACCTTGGGCAGCAAAGTTCTGCACTACGGCGTTTCGGAGGGCGGCCTCGATCTGCGCAATAGTTATTTCAGCTTGACCACCTCCAATCGCAGCTTTGGCGGCTTCGAGGCTTTGGGCTACGGCTTGCAAGGCCAGATTTTGCAAACGCCCCTGTTCAATGCGGTCGCCATGAACGCGATGCTCGGAAAAAAAATACACGAGAAAATCGCGGTGGCGGTGAATGTTGGATTCATCAACCGCTCGTTTGACCGCAGCCAATTCAACGTCGAGGTCGAAGACGACCCGCTGTTCAACCGGCTTTCCAAATGGGTCTTTCCGGATGTCGGCCTCGGCGTGGCTGCCGTGCCGAATCGCTACGTGACGCTGGCGTTGAGCGTCGCCCATCTCACGCAGTTGGACCTCAGCGTGGACTACAAATCAGCGCGGATGCCGATCGGCTTCAACGCCGGCGCCGTAGTTGGCTTGGGGCATTTTCGCGCGCTCCTCGGCGTGGCGCGTGATGAAAACGAAACTTTGCCGTCGATCGCGTTTGAAAGCTTTCGCCCCGAGCTGGGCTTGCTCCGCCTCGGCTTTGGCCGCGAGGCGGCGACGTTCGAGGGGCTGGTTTACGTCATGCGCGGCGTGAGCTTGAGCTACCGCTACAATTACCCGGTCAATGAATTGCGCCTCGCCAGCAGCGGCTCGCATGAATTGGGTTTGGTGTTCAATTTCAAGCGCAATCGCTCGCTTTACGAGGTGGAATGGCTGGAGCCGGAACTCACGCGCAAACCAGTCATCAATCCGGCAACCGCCTTCGTGGTGGAATCGGTTTTCGATACTTTGTATTATGTCGATAAATTGATTCGGCGTCATATTGGCGCCGGCATTGATTCCGCCGCCTTGGCGGATTTGCCGCAAGATCTCTTTTTCTCGACGGACAGCCTCGAGCCCGAGTTGCCCAAAATCGGCGCGAAACGGCTGTTGAACGTGATCGAAGCGACCGAGAGCGCCGTCAAAAAGTTCGAGATTCCGACGGAACGCGAGGCGATCATATACGCCATGAAGAAGGATCACACGCCAAGGTACCTTGAATTTTTACAAAAAGTGGTGGCGCAGCAGAAGCACGATTCGGAATTTCGCACCCGCATCGTCATTCCGGCGGATGGAAAACGCGCCTATTTGTTGTTGAAGTACTTGTCGCTTTTTGGCGAGCTGACCGACCAGATTGAGATCGCCGTGCGTGATTCCGCCCGTGTTGCAATAGCAGGCAATTTGGGTGGCCGCAGGCTACCACCGAGCATTTTCTATCGAAAGATTTTGGCACCGCCGGATACGTTTAAATTCGATCTCAACCTCAAAGATTTGCGCTGGGGGCCGGAGTGGTGGACGTTTATTTTGGAAGATGCCAACGGCAAAGAGCTGCTCAGCACCTCGGGTGAAAAACAAATTCTGCGGCGATACATTTGGGATTGGAAACGCCCCTTGGACGGTGAAATTCCGTTGCCCGGCACGTACTACTATTATCTGCGCTGGAAGTCCGGCGATGGCCAGGTTTATACCTCTCCGAAGAAGCCGCTGGTCGTCAGCCGCTACAACCGGCACATCAACATCGAGATTTCACGGGAAAAAGAGTTTAAGCCGAATCCGAAAGCGCGAGCAACGATAGTGGTCAATTGAGCGTAAGCTCAAGCTTGTGGGTCCGGCCTCCGCAATGACGCCGTACTTGGTGATGATTTACCGTTTTGAAAATCCAATCATTATTTAGTGGAATTTTTTACGGAGAGATTGCACTATGTTTCGATATCGCGCAACGAGCCTGGTTCTGATCGTCACGTTATTGCTCTTGGTGTTGGCCGCCGGGCTGGCGTTCGGGTTCCAACAGGACTCGACGAGCGCGCCGGCTCAACAACAGCCGCTTGACACCATGCCCCAAACTTCCGGAATGGCGGGACAAACCGCGACTCCGGCCGAAGCGCCCAAGAACGGCATGGCCACTAATTTTTCGCAGGTGACCGACCAGGGCGGGCCGGTCATGTATCCGATTTATGGCGTCTTTATCGTTGGTCTCGGTGTGGTGATATTTCAATTCGTCCGCATCTTTTTCGATAGACGCTACGCGAAACCGATTAAAACGACGATTGAAAAAATGATGGTCGACGAAGGGGGACACACCGAGGAAAAAATCGCGCGAATTGCGCAATTAACCGATCAATATGGAAAATCCAATTTGGCCAGGCTGTTGGGCAAGCTGTGCGATCTTTGGCAGCGCGATCCGAGCGCCGAAGCGCTGCAAGTAGAGATCGACGGCTACGTCAGCTCGGTCAAAGAACGTTACGAAATCGGACGGAATTTCGCCATTTTGCTCTCCGATACGGCCGGTGCGCTCGGCCTGCTCGGAACGGTCCTGGGCATGTATATAACCTTTATGCCCGGCCAACTGGAGTCTTCACAAATTATTTCCGGCATGGGCGTGGCTTTGGTGACCACGATCAGCGGTTTGGTGGTGAGCATTATTCTGAATTTTGCGATTTCGTGGGCGCATTCGACTTTTCACTCCCATTTGGAAAGTGTGACTGAGTTTGCCGACGAGTTCCGCAACCGGTTTGGCCGCGGCCAGGCGCACGCTGCCGGCGCCACCATCAAGGAAGTTCGCGTGATTGAAAAAGCCGCGCTGCCGGGAACTCCAAGTGAGATCGGCGTGGCGGCATTTGCGGACGGCGTCGACGCTGAGAAGGTGAAACGTCCGCATCGCGAGCCGGCCAAGATCAGAATCCTCGGCGGCGACAAGCAGGTTGCCGACGCGGGCGCACCGTTGCCGAAACCGCTGGAAATCGCCGTGACCGATCAATACGGCGATCCTATGAAAAACTTGACCGTCATGTTTGAAACCAACGGCAGCTTGGTCACCTTCGACAACAACGACGCCGTCAAGCGCGTCGATACGGATATCGACGGCCGGGCTAAAGTTCACGCCCGCCTGGGAAAGCTTATCGGAAAATATACGATTGTCGCGCGCGTTAACGGCAAGGTGAATTTGAGTGAGCAATTTGAGGTGGAAAGTCGGCCCGGCGCGCCGGAAAAAGTGCACGTGCTTTCCGGCCATTTGCAAATGGCCCAAGCCGGCGTGCCTTTGCCGGAACCGTTGAGCCTGAAATTGGAAGACGCCTGCGGCAATCCGGTGCCGGATCAACCGGTCGTTTTTGAAGTGACTTATAATAGCGGCCGGCTGGAGCGCGGCAAATCCCGCGTGGAAGTTCATACCGATGATGAAGGGATTGCCTCCGTCGGTTTCCGGCTCGGCGAAACACCCGGCGCCAACATCGTCAAAGCCATAAGCAAATCCAAAGGCGGCCGCCGGCTCGAGGTATCCTTTGAATCCATGGGAAAGGAGTAGGATTCGGTCATGAATGGCGGTGGCATGATTGTTCGATTGATCGACGTCTGCATGATTTTGCTCTTTGGCTTCATTTGCTGCTCCGAATTGAGCCAAAGCGAGATCGTGCTTCCCAAGACTGTGGAATTGCCGGCGGCGAACCCGGATCCGGAGGTGGTGGTTTTCGTCAGCATCTGGAAAAACGGTTTGTACCAGTTCGGCAAAGACCAAGAATATAACGCCTACGACACGCAGGTGTTGGAAAACTACATACAAAGAGAAAAAGATCGCATCGCCCGTGCCGGCCACAAAATACGCGTACGCTTCCGCGCCAATCATGACACGCCGATGAAATATGTCATGGCCGCCGCGGATGTTTGCGACAAAGTCGGCGTCCTCAAAACCGTCGACGTGCGCTTGGGGTCGAAAGTGACGAACTAAAAGAGAGTTCGTAGTAGCGCCCACGGGCGTAGCCTTTAGGCGCAAAAATTCTGCTTTTAAACAAAGCTTGAATTATTCATCGTGTTTTCGTTTCATCACACTTTCACGCCTGCCCCGCTCCGCCTTTCTTCATTTTCTTGTGGATTCGGGGCGGAGAAGGCGTCACTACGAACGGCTTCGGACTAAATGACTTTGAACTTCGGACTCATAGACTTCGGACTCATTGACTTATGGGCAAAGGCAGCATGATCATTCGTCTGATCGACATTGCGTTGACCGTGCTCTTCGGCTTCATTGCGGTCAGCGACGTCGAGCAAAAGACGCAAGTAAAGTTGCCGCGCGACGTGACTGGCGTTCCTCAGCAGACCAAGCTCAATACGGTCTCGATTCTCGTCTTGGACGGGCCGCGCTACACGGTGATGGACGGGCCCCGCGAGATTATGAGCGATACGGATTTGGAGCGCGTGGAAGAGGTGTTGATCAAAATCAACCAACAGTTTTTGGAGCGCAACGAAGGCGTGATTTTTCTGATTCAGCCGGATCCCAATTCGCCGATTCAATTGACGGTGAATGTTTTGGACGTTTGTGAACGCAACCATTTTGTGAAGAATATCAATTATGTCGAGCCTGGTGTATAGCCTGCGAGCGCGGCTGCGCCGCGTCGATCAGGAAAAACTGTGGACGTATATTCTGACGACGATTCTGGTTCTGGCCATATATGTCGTCGTGCGCCAGTTGACGTTTCCGGAACCGCAGTTCGACGTGGCCAAGTTCGCCGAAATCGATTTTACCAAATTTCAGCCGCTCAAGCCCGAAGCCAAAAAGGAAAACAAGCCGAAAGAACAAGCAAAGGTCGACCAAGCGCCGGACCCGACCAACACCGCGCCGGCGGAGATGCCGCAAGTCGATTTGACGATGTTGGAAGATTTGACGAAGATGATTGACCAGACGCCAAAAGACTTGTCGGCGTTGTCGCGCATGTCTGCGGCCACACGGTCGTTGACCATGCCGGAGCTCAACGTCGGTACGGTGAAACCCGTCTTCAATGCGCCGGTGATCCAGAATCGGCCCGGTACGATCGCGGTGCAGGGCACGCCGAGCAATGTCTACAATCCCAACCTCGAAGCCTCGAAAGCCGGCATCGGCGGTGTTCCCGGCAACAGCTATGCTACCGGCCGCACCGGCCCGGTAACCGGTCAAGAGGCGGTGAGCGCCAAAGCGGAAAAAGTTACCGTCAAAAACTTTGGCGAAGCCGATTTGAAAAAAAATCTGCGGGAGCTTTTTCAACAGTTGGCGAAGTGGATGCGGCAGAACCCCTACGAATTTACCCCGGCGTTGAAAAGTTATATGCGCTTCAAGCCCGGCGATTTGACCGCCAGAGTCGCCATCGACGCCGGCGCGACCTCGTACGAGGTGTTCATGTTGTGCAACGAAGCTTCCGAAGATTTCGGCCTGCTGTTGGTGGCGGTAGGCGACAGCGCCAGCGCGACGTGCTTGCGTGATACCGGTTTCCGCCAGCAAAGCTTTGCTTTGAGCAAGGGCATAGCCGGCCGCAATGAGACGCAAGAAGTGTTTGCGATGAGCATGTTGGAAGAGCGGCCGACCCGGCAAGAAACCGATAGATTTTATAGCATCTTCCTTTCGTGGTGGGAAAAAAACAAGCCAGCAGGAGGAGAACCGAAATAATCATGAAAACGCGCAGTTACAGTTTGATGGCTTTGATGCTGTTTTCAATTTATATTGCCGGATGCAGCAGCACCGGCACTTCCGTTCGCAGCTTTGACGGCAAGCGCGCGGTCAAAGTGCCGCCGGGAGTCAATCCCATCGTGGCGGTGCGGGCGGATTCCATTGCCGCCGGCCTGTTTGTGAGCATGAAGCACGAGCGCGAGGCGCAAGCGCTTTTCGAGCAAGGACGGCGCCATTACGAGGTGAGCGATTCGATGTGGGCCGTTCTCGATGCCGCCAAGAAATCGCCGGTCAAGTCCGTGAGCAAGGACGATTCGCTGGCGGCGGTGAAAGAAACGATCACCGGCGCCGTGAAGCTGAACGAGGCCGCACAAAATCTGCAAAATTATGACCGCACGCAGGAGCAGCGCCTGATCATTCAAGCCAGCTATAATTTGAAAGAAGCCCAGAAAAGCCTCGAAAAATCGGTGCAGCTCAATCCGTTCAATGCGCAAGTCCAGAACTATCTTGCGTTGACCTATAAGCTGCTGGCCGGGCGTTTTCCCAAGGAAATGTCGTACGAAAAATCCCTGCGCATCTGGGGAACCTTGGCGCGCCTTGAGCCGGGCGAGGCCGGACATCATTATAATCTCGGGTCTGTTTTTTTAGCGGCCGGCCAATGGGCGGAGGCGCTCGACAATTTCAAAAAATGTGAAGAAGTGCTCCAGGCCTCCGCCGAATTCAATCCGCAGCGCCTGGCCAATCCTGCGCTGCCGGCGGAAGCCAGCATGGATACGACTACGCTGTTTTTGGCAGCTTATTATCAGGCGCAAGCCGCCGTCAAGCTGTTTGACGACAAGACTGCTTTGGAAAGCTTGAACCGCGCCAAAAAGTCGACGAACGTTCCGCAAAATATCGAAGCCGTTGAATCGACGATGAAGTGGATCAATTGGGACGACGGCAATATATTCGGCGCGGTCATGCGCGACTCGGCGAATGCGCTTGTTAACCAGGGCAAGCTGGTTGAAGCCGCCAAAATTTATGAAGATCTCATCAACCGCATTTTGAAGACTCAGCGCACCAAAGACGAAGTAAGCTGGACTTGCGCCACGATTGAGTTCACCTCGCTCAACCGCAAAGCGGGCGCGGTGGCGCGATTGTACGAGGTGGTTCGCAACATTCCCAAAGACACCGACGGCGCCCCCATCGACACCACTTATAAAACTTACTTCGATGCTTATGGCACCATGTGCCACAACCTGGGAACCGACACTTTGCGCAGCGACCGCAAGCTGGCTTACACTTATTTTTCGCAGGCGGCTGAAATCAATTGGAAGGGCCGCGGCAAAAGCTATCTGTCGATGACCGAACTAACAAGAGGAAACCCGGAGTTGATGGTGGCCAATGGCGAGAAAGCCATGGCGTTGACCGGGCAACTGACGCCTGACGAATTGCAGTCTCTCTACAAGCTGCTGGTGGACGGCTACCGCCGTTTGCGCCAGCCGGAAAAGGCGAGATTCTACTTCGACAAAGTCAGAAGCGCTAATGAATAAATTTCGTATTTTGAAGCTTAACGAGGTGTGGATATGAAACGCAAAAATATGGTTGTGGGTGGAAAATTGGAAGCGGTGCTGCTCGTGCTGGCGGTCTGGGCGCTGCCTGCCTTTGCCCAGCTCACTGACGAGGTTTTGGTGACGCGCAAGACCGTGCCGGTGGCAACAATTAGAGACAAGGCCACGATCAAATTTTTTGTCGAGCAATATTTTATTACCGAAGATAAAATCGACAGCATGGAGGTGATCGACATTCTCGGCGACGGCTTCAACGAAAAGGACGTGCTCGAGGTTTATCCCTCCAAGCGGATCTATAACTTGAGCGAGTCGGATACCGCGCTCGCCGTCATGCGCAACTGGCAGCGCATGAACTTTATCACTGTGGTCGGCTCGAAGACCGGGCGCGGTGAATTTGTCACGAAGACCAACTACGTAGCGGCTGGTAACATGTTTTTGGGCCTGGTTCGTCTCTTGGAAAGAAATTACGTCGGCAAAAAATTGAAGCTGCAGTTCGATTTCGACGGCACGGATAATGGAGTGGCCACGCTTAACGTTTGGGGCTTCCACGACCGCGACGAGCTGCTCAAACCGCCGGAATCGGGAGAACAATTCGCGCACGATTTGATTTTTTACACGCGCACCGATACAGTGTACGTGGAGAAGCCGGTTTACGACGTGATCTACATCGAGCAGACGGTGACCGACACGGTGTACGTCAAACGCGGTGGACCGTAACCCAGACTGCCAGTCTGGGTTTGGATGATTTAGTTGTGAGAGATATTAGGTAAGTGATAGACACGCAATGGTTTCTCGGATTGGGGAGAACACAAATAAGCGCTACGCCCCTCATCAAAGCACCAGCGATCAAGGGGAAATTGGCCGTGCTGGCGCGAGAACAGAATAATTCCTGGCTGCGCCCACAGGCGTTCGAGTGTCGCATACGACACCGGCACCCGCAAAAACGCCAGCGACCACCGCAAGCGCAGCACCAGCCAGGAAGTGATGAAGAAGAGACGGCTTTTTTGTTTCATCATAGACGATTCATCATTGTGCTCTTGCAATTTACAACAAAATTGTCAACGATGCAAGCTGATTGTTGAGGAGGGTTCATTCAAAATTAATGCTCAAACACAATCTGCTTAACAAGCGTCCGGACGGTGCTTTTTAGTTGGCTAAGATACTGCCCAGTTTTTGCTCGTTTTTTTAACCTTGCATCCACCCCGCCATTTTGCTATATTCCTACCATTGTTTTTTGTCTCACAACTGATCAT
The DNA here is from genome assembly GCA_022616415.1 of Candidatus Zhuqueibacterota bacterium. Lineage (GTDB taxonomy): Bacteria > Zhuqueibacterota > Zhuqueibacteria > Zhuqueibacterales > Zhuqueibacteraceae > Zhuqueibacter. The sequence continues at coordinate 18,935 of JAKEEU010000064.1, forward strand.
TTTTTATGCCCGAATTGCCCGACCTCATTTACCTCGAAAAACGCCTGTCCCCGTTGCTGGCGGGACAGCGCATTACAGGCGCCGAAGTCAAAGAGCCGGTTGTGATTCGCATGCTCCTGCCGGGCGATTTTGCAACGGCGTTGAGCGGCGCTGAATTTGTCGGAGTTCGCCGTCACGGCCCCTTTCTCGTTTTTGCGCTCTCCGGAGAACGCGAGCTGGTCATTCACCCGATGCTCGCCGGACGCTTCCAATGGACGACGCCCGGCGAGAAAACCTCAACGGGACTCGCGTTCTCTTTGGAATGCGAATCGGCAGACGGCAGCACGGCGCTCCATTGCCTGCACTATCTCGACGACAAGAAAATGGGGAAAGTCTATCTCACGCACCGCGGAGAATACGGCCCAATTCCAAAGTTTGACGAGCAGGGACCGAATTTGCTCTCGCCCGAATTTACGCTCGAATATTTTCAGCAGCAGATAAAAAAATCCCGCAAGCAGGTTCGCGTTCTGATCATGGAGCAAGCCGTGGTAAGCTGCATCGGCAATGCGTATGCGGACGAGATTCTGTTTTGCGCCGGCATTCACCCGAAGACGTTTTGCTACCAGCTTGACGATATGGAGATTGCCAAACTGCACCAGTGCATCATCGAGGTGATGCGCTGGGGCCTCGACGAAGTTGAAAAGGCCAATCCGCCGCTGCACATGAAAGCGCGGGATCACGTGCGCGTGCGCAATCGCAAAGACCAGCCCTGTCCACGCTGCGGCACGAAAATCCGCCGCGCCGGCGTGCGCGGCTTCGACACGTTTTTTTGCCCCACCTGCCAGCCTTTGAAACGCGAGCAGTTTATCGATTGGAGAAAGGTTTCTAAAGCGTAAAACGGAATTGTAAAAATTGAAAAACGTTCCATTTGTTTTGGCTCAATATAAAGCGCTGTGGCGACATACCGGACGGTTGGCGGCGTTCGCCCTCGCCGGGTTGATTTATTGGTTGATTGCCTCACTGCCGGCGCCGGCCGATTTGCAGCCGCAAGCCATGAAGGCCGTGGCCATCTTTGCCGTTTGCATTTTTTTTTATGTCACCAACATCATCCCGTTGATGATCACGAGCCTGCTGGCGGTGATTTTGTTTCCGCTGACCGGTGTGTTGGATTCCAAGACCACCTTTGCGTTATTCGGCAATCAGGTGGTTTTTTTTATCCTCGGCGCGTTCATTCTTGCCTCGCCGTTCATACGCAGCGGCCTCTCGAAACGCATTGCGCTGGCGGTGTTGCGACGCTTCGGCAACACGCCTCGCCGCCTCCTGCTCGGCATTTTGCTCTTCCCCGCCTTTCTCTCCTGCTGGATGTCCGAGCACGCCGTGGCCGCGATGATGTTCCCGATCGTGCTCGAGATCACCGACTGTCTCGACCTGTCTCCGCGGACCAGCCGTTTTGGCAAGGCCATTTTTTTGACAATGGCGGCCGGCTGCATCATCGGCGGCATCACCACGTTTTTAGGCGGGGGCCGCGCGCCGCTGGCCATTGGCATTTTGCGCGAAGCCACGGGACAGACGGTCGATTTCATTCCCTGGGCGTTGGCGGCTTTGCCCACGACGATTTTGTTGCTGATATTGGCGTACTATTTGTTTCTTTTTCTCTATCCACCGGAAGTGCAGGACGTGGCGCACGTGCAGGAGATGCTGGAACGGCGCCGGCGCGAATTGGGTAAAATCTCCTCGCGCGAGATCGGCGTCGGCCTGTTGATGCTGGCCACGATTTTGGCGTGGATGTTTTATGGCAAGCAATTCGGCCTGGCCAATATCGCCATCATCGCTGTCATCATGGCGTTTGTGTTCAAGCTGACGGAATGGCGCCAAGTCGAAGAAGACGTGAACTGGGGAATTTTTCTGATGTATGGCGGAGCGATTTGCCTGGGCTACGCGATGGAGAAAACCGGCGGCGCCGAATGGCTCGCGCGCAACACCCTTGGTCCGGTGGTGCACTCCCCGGTTTTGCTTATTGCCGCGATTTCTTTTTTTTCCATCGCATTGACGGAGATGATTAGCAACTCCGCCGTGGTGGCGCTGTTGATGCCGGTGGCGCTCACGATGGGCCGCGACCTCGGCATTGATCCGAGCATCATGACGATGGTGGTGGCAATCCCGAGCGGCTTGGCGTTCATGTTCCCGATGGGCACGCCGGCCACTGCCATTGCTTTTTCTTCCGGTTTTCTCACCATGCGGGACACGATGCGCACGGGGCTGGTGTTGTTTCCAGCCGGGTGGCTGATTTTCAATTTGTCCGTGCATTTTATCTGGCCGTGGATTGGGTTTCAAGTGCCATGAGCTGTTTGCTCGTTACTGGTCGCTGGTGGCTGGTTTTCCGTTTATCAAGATGTCATGGCGAGGAGTTTTGTTTAAATTGATGACGATGAGTTGAAAGCATGGTTGACGAAGGTATCCACGTTTTGCTTTTTTTCGTTGCGAAATTCAGGCGTTTTTATTTGTTGCAGTTCTCTTTTCGTTGCAAGATTTCAATGAGAGATCTCATCATGCCAAAGATCATGTTGCTGCTGTCGTTCCTGCGCCGCTCGCCCAAGTGCATTGAACTGGCGCTGCAAATCGCCGCCGAGCGAAAATCCGAATTGATCGTACTGTTCGTGCTCGATATGGAAGTGCCGCGCACGGTAACACGCAAGCTCACCGAGGAGGGCTGGCTGGGCGGCAAGCCGTCGGAGCAATTTCTCCAAGCGTTGTGCCGGGAATATCACGAGCAGGCACAAACGAAAATTCAGGAGGTGGAAGAAGCCGCGGCTGCCAAGGGCATTCCGGTGCGGTCCTTTTCGCGCCAGGGTCATTTGGTGGAAGAAGCGTTGTCATTGCTCGCACAAGAGAAAATAGATCTGATCATCGTCACGCGGCGCAAACGATCGCGCCTGTCGCGATTTTTTTTCGGCTCGGCGGTGGCGAATTTAATGCGGCGCGCCCCGTGTCCGGTGCGGGTGATTGATGAAGAATAAGGCGTGTATCGGCCACGAAGTGAACGGCGGCGCTGCTGTGATTGATGGGGGTTGGTGAGCCCTCCAAATTTTCCACCACGACAAAATAAAACGTATCTTACTTCAAATTCACCTGCAGCGTCACCGTCGGGACGAAGCCCTGTGTCGTCACTTCGCGCACAATCACGGGATTGGTGTCCGGAAGATATTCGCGATACCACACATTTTTGTGGTCGTAAAGATTGAAGGCGGAAATGCCCAAATTCAAATCCAGCCAATCGCTGCTGAATTGGCGCGAGAGACTCACGTCCATGCGATGATAAGCCGGCAGGCGGTTGGCATTTTTGTCGCCGACGTGAATGTAGCTGCGCGTGCTGCCGTCCAACAATTTGACGGTGTATTGATTTTCCGGCGCGGTGTACGGCGCACCTGAGGCAAAGACCCAGGTGGCAGCGAGATTCCATTTGCCGAGACGGTAATTGCTCACCAGCTTGATTTCGTGCCGGCGATCCTGGTTCGCCGGATACGGCTCGCCGTTATTAAAGGGAGAAATTCGATATTGCACCTTCGCCAGCGTGTAGCCCGCCCAGCCGTTCAACTTGCCAAATTTCTTCTGCGCGAGAAATTCGATGCCCTTGGCCACGCCGGTGCCGAGAAAGAACAGAGCTTCCGGCTTATCCTCCGGCGAGCGGCGAAAGCGCTGGGAAAATTCCGCCACGCCGTCGAGGTCTTTGTGATACGCTTCGACGTCGAAAATATAATCCTGATTTTCGTAAGTCGCGCCGAGAATTTTGTGCTCGGCAAAACTCGGCTTGAGCTGCTCATCCGCCAGCAGCCAAAAATCGCGATTGCCTTCCAAAACATTTTCGTTGGTGATGCGATTGACAAATTGACGATATTCACCCCATGCACCTTTGAGCGACAGCCCTTTGCGAAGATTCAAACGGAACGACGTGCGTGGCTCATAATATGTGGTCTTCGTCGGCGCGTAGTTCGTGGCGCGCATGCCGAGCGTCAACTCCAAAGAATGGAACACTTGCCATTTGTTCTGCAAATAAAACGCGGCTTGGCTGGCTTCGTCATCGAGCCCAAGCATATTGATCGTGTCGTTGGCCGTAAAGCGCACCGTCACGTTCGTGCGCGACAGCCACGCGCCAAATTCCAAACGATGTGATTTGTGCAACTGCCATTCGTTGTCAAAACGCAGCGTCACGTCGCGGACGTCATTGTCTTCCGACGAGCTGAAGGCGCGAAAGAGCGTATTCTGATTATCGCCGGCAGCGTTCAAGCCACGGCGGCTTTCGCTGGAATAATTCGAGTAGGCCGCCAGCAGGCTCGAATAAAACCGGTCGCTCCACACGCGCGACCAATTGCCACTCGCGCCGGTGTTGCCCCACAAAGTGAGATTTTCCGTTGCCGCTCGCGTCGGCGCCGGCCCGCCTTCCGGATTGCCGCGGCGAAAAGCAACATTGCCCAAATCCTGTGCTTGGTCCAAATTGTCACGGCCATTGTAAAAACTTAGCGCCAAGCGATCGCGTCCGGAGAGCAAATACGTCAGCTTGCTGTTCAAATCATAATAATAGAAAATCGGTGTTGCAGTGAGGGCCTGAAAAGTCTGCGACTCGCCGCTGCCTCGCCCGCTCGCTCCACCGCCGGATTTATTTTGGCCGGTAAGCGAGTCATAAATTTTTTCGTAAAGGCCACTTTTAATGAAATCCGTATACGAGCGCCGCATCGAGAGCAGCAAGGCGCCGCGGCCGGAGATGGGCGCTTGCACGATCGCGCCTCCGCTCAACAAATTCGCGCTGCCGCCGGCTTGAAAGTGATCGAAGCTGCCGGACTTGCCGGTCAGCTCGACGATGCTCGAGGTTCTGCCGCCAAATTTCGCCGGAAAGCCGCCTTTGAACACGCGCACGTCTTTGACCGCCTCGGTGTTGAACGCGCTGATGAAACCGAAGAAATGATCGACGTGATAGATCGTCATGCCGTCGAACAAAACGAGATTTTGATCCGGCGTGCCGCCACGCACATAAAGTCCGGAAGAGCCGTCGTTCACACCGCTGATGCCGGGCAGCAGTTGCAACGAGCGGAAGATGTCGACTTCGCCGACGGAAGGGAGGGTGGAGATTTGTTGCGGTGAGATGCGCACTTGCGCCGGCTCTTCGGCGACTTGCATGGTCTGGAAATTTTTCTCCGCGGTCACGGTGACGGCTTCGCCGCGCAAAATTTGCGACTTCAGGCTCACGATGACCGGGTCTTTGCCATCCGTGAGTCTCATTGGCAATTCCACCGGCTCGTAGCCGATGTAACTCACGCGCAGCGTACACAAACCGGCCGGCACATTGACGAGCACGAAATAACCGTTGACGTTCGACAGCGTTCCCTGCGAGGTGTTCTTGATGAGTACGTTGGCATACGGCAGCGTTTCGCCGGCGCCGGCGGCTTTGACATATCCTTTCAAATTCACGCGGCGCTTGACGATGACGATTTGGCCGCCCTCCACGATTTCGAATGTGAGCGGCGCCGGCTTGAGCAATTCCTCCAGGGCTTGGCGCAAAGAAACATTGTTGCAAACGCAACTGGCGTTGAAGCCGTTGACGAGCGCGTCGTTATAAACAATCTCCAAATGCGTTTGCGCGATCAGCTTCTGCAAGGCCTCGCGCAACGGAATGTCCTTCGCCTCGAAATTCACCCGAATCGAGTCGAGGCCGGCTTTCTCGCCGTTCGTATCAGCCAGACTCGGCGCAACAAAAATGAATAGAAGCAAAAATAGTGTTGAACATGTTTTGTGCATTCATCACCTCTAAAAGCAACCTGCAATGAAACAGAAATCGCAACAAAAGCGAATTTGCCAATTTCAAAGAGTGACTCAAACCCACACATTCGATGTGTTCGTTTTGTCTAACACGCAAATGCACTTCATGCCTTTAAAGGTTTTTTCGTTGCGGTTCTCTTTTTGTTGCAAGTTCATTTTATGAGACCATCCTTCGGTTTGTTGCGCCTGATGATCACAATTTGGTCGTCTTCCATCACCCGATAATCGAGCGCTGTCGGCGCGAGCAAGCTGTTCAAAGCATTTCGCAAGGTCACATTTTTTCCGGAATAGCCGGCATTGACATCCTTCACCAGTGCGTCGCTGTAAACGATTTGCGCTTGGGTTTGCGCCATAATTTGCTGCAGCGCCTCGCGCAAGGGAATGTTTCTCGCTTCGAGAGACACGCGAATGTTATCGAGATCGTCCTGGGGTGCGAACCCGTGCTGAGAATCGGAGGCACTCGCGGCGAGATTGACACGCATCCAGATTTTGAAAGCACTGGGCATTCTCATCCCGCCAGAAGGGCCGCCCTCCGGCCTGTCTCCGGGAAACCTGCCGCCGCCGCGCGTTCCACCACCGGGAGGCATGCCGCCAGTTGGCCTCCCGCCGCCAAACGGACCACCTTCCCGTCCCATGCGCTCGCGCATTTTTTCCCGATCAAGCTCGCCCATCTCAAAACCGACGCTCAGCGTTTGGCCCAAAGCCGCGGCAATCGCGTAAGGCCGGCCTGGTGCGCTTTGCAAAGGAATTTTCAATTCGCACACGAGTCCGGCGGGCGAATCAAAAGTGGCGGCCTGAATGCCGAACGAGCTGCCGGCGAGAAATCGGTTGCGATCATCTTTCTCCGGCCCCAGCACTTCGACTTCGCGCAGCATCGCGGCGAATTGTTTTTGCCTCCCGCCGCCGTCTTCCAGCGACTCCATCGGGTCGGGCATAAAGTCGCTCTCGAAATTCATCATGCCAATCGGAAAGCGAACGCCGAACGTTTTTTTGTTCTTGGCCGCGGGATCGAACCAAAGCGTGAAGCCGAACATCATGGCTTGCCGTTCAATGGCCCGATCAAATTTGAGGCAGATATACAAATCGCTCGAATCGTTTTTGAGGCCGAAGCCGAGCTGTTCTTTTTCCAAATACGTGATCGCCTCGATCCACTCGTTGTCCGAGCCGTCAACTTTGATCTCGGCGATACGCCATCGGCTGGCGACCTCCTGCTTCTCGTCAGCGAGTGTCATCTGCCATGATAAAACCAGGGCGATAAAGAAGATAAATTTTCTTCTCATGATCTTTCACACCGTAATGATCAACTGATTGCTGGCAAATTGCGTCTGAAATGTCCGCAACGCGTTCGTTGCCGGCCCTCGCACGACTCGCCCATTGGTGTTGAATTGCGAGCCATGACAGGGGCACGTATAAATTTGATTGTTGTATCCCGTAATGGTGCAAGCTTGATGCGTGCAGATCGCCGTGAGCGCCGTGAACGTATCTGGCGCGGTGCGAGCGACCAGAAATGAGCTATTTGAAGCTTGCACAAGCGCGGCGCTGCCGACCGCGGCCAGCGGTGAGTTGGCGTCGATCGTCAGCGTAATCGTCCCATTGACGATTGAAGCTTGAATTCTGGCGATGTTGCCGCCGCTGGAATCCATCGGGTTATCCGAACCGCAGCCTTCCAAGATGGTAGCCAATGAACTGCCAAATATAGCCAAAGTAGCGGCTTGACAGGACCGAAGACAAAACTCTCTGCGTGTTTTCATATTGGTGTTGGTGTTGAAATTTCCTTACTATTTAATACGCAAATCGCCCCAAACACCCTATTGTTTGGCGCTGCTTTATTGCGCTATATACGCGGTTTCACTGGCGACTTCTTCAGTCCGTTTGCTCTTCCCCCATTAAAAATGTCATCAGCGATCTTGAGGCCGAGCGGAACACCACCGACGTTTTGTGTGAGGTCAGGTTTGTTGTTGCTATCGACCGCGAAGGCGTCGAACACCCAATGTAGGCCCAGATAGACGCGGCTTCGGCCGTTCTCCTCAATCATCTGCCACAGGCCTTTCGGAAAGTTGCGAATGTGCCTTGGCCGGACTGTTCCCTTGTTGTCTTTGTTGACGCCATTCAGCTCGTCGGACACAAAGGTGAGGCCATCGAATAGATTGTCCGGTTGAGGAGCCGTCACACCATAAAAGAGCCGCGTGACGTGCAATGCTGCAGCGCCAAATGTGGCGTGCCCGGACGGGTAGGCTGGAAAAGGTGGCGTGAAATTCTTTGCCGTTGAGTTTGTATTGGGAGAGCCCAGCGGCAACCACAAAGGATCACAATCGTCCAGGATATTATTGTTGCCTACGCCCGCTGGGCCCATGGACTTATCATGCTCGCGAATGCCCACGACCGGCCGCCAGAAATTGTAGATGTATTTCTGATCCCACGCCAAGATGCCGGCGTCGCCCAGCGCGGCATTGACCAACGCAAACAATCGCGCGTTCTCTGCCACGCTGTTGCCTTTGGCGATGGCGATGGTGCGGACGATCTGGTTGTATAGGCGCGGCGGCGTACCAAGACCGGAAGTTCCGTCGTAAGCCCAAAAGAGGCCGATCAACGATCCGTCGACTGTACGGCGTGAAAAGTTTGCGGGCAGGGTTCCCATCAACTCCGGCGCGATGCCTTTGCCGCGCACTTCTCTGAGCGCCTTCGTATAATCGGGAGAACCTGGCTGCGGTGGCTTATCGAGCTCATGCCGCGCCGTGATCGCAAAGCCCTTGGATTTAGCACCATAGAACGGAGCATGAAAGCCCTGATCGGGATTGTCAGGGTCAGGACGATGCGCACCAAGGGCAACTGACGCCATGTAGCCATCGTCACTGGCGTTCGGATCATCCTTGCGATCATCCAGCAGCTTTTGAGCCACCATCAGACCAAAATCATGCCCCTGATTTAACCCAGGATCCTGTAGTCCCGCTTGCGCGTGTTTAAGGTCAAAAAATGCCTTTTGGCTTGGAAATAACTTTGACAACGTGGCGTGGGCGGCGGCAGCTACCGCGGCCTCGGCTGAGGCCCCGGTCACAGGTGTGGGCAAGCCAGGAAGATAGTGGGGTAAATTAGCTGGATCTTTGGCGACACCGGCATAAGCGTCATACATCGCTAGATGGATGATTGCTAAAGCGCGTGAGCTTAGCGTGGGACCGAGTGTCCCGACATCCTTCAAATCAGTGTGACTGATGCGGTTGGCTTCGAGCGCCACTTCATTCCAATACAGAATTGGGTCCATCTCTCTAACATTTGAATCTGACTGAGTTTATTTGATGAATTGTTACGTTTTTCCATTTTCAATCAAAAACCGTCCACACACTGAATGGAATCAGTGTATAGCGAGACAATTTCATGTTATGCTTTTATCTCACGTTACTTCTTATTGGACGTTTGAGAGAGAAAAAAGTTCGGATTGGGAGTTGCCTCCGTAGGGCTTTGCTGTCAATTGTCCTTGTTTATTTATTTTCTCATAATCGGTGTGATGGTTTGGCTGTTAATTTCGCGGGCGCCGTTCACCCATCCGTCTTTGGAATTGTTCGCGTTGTTCCTGCAAAAATTTGTCGTAGATTTTTTTCTGCTCCTCGGTCAACAACGCTTTCACCTCGTTGTCGCGTTTCTCATTGATCTTCATACGGGCTTCGCGCCTCGCCTGCCAATCACCCTGGTTCTTCTCGAAGGCCTTTTTGTTTTCTTCGAACGCCGCGAAATAAATCTTGCCGACTTTTTCTTTCTGCTCTTTGGAGAGCGTCAGCTTTTTGGCAAGCGTGTCCACCATCGCCGCGGTTCGGGCCGAGTCTGGCATACCTCTGCCTTTTGTCCAAGTGGGGTTGCTTTATACTTATTGGACGACGGAAGGTTGAAAAAGTTTGAGTTACAGGGAGCCACAACGAGGATGCGGCGAAACCTTTGTCAAGTGACAAATCATTTCTGTTACAGCAATAGCCGCGTTACGATTTATCGCACAACTTCAAATCACCCGCCAGCTTTCCCATACCACTTCGCCATCACCTTCTGCGCCGGCTTATTCTGCGGCGTAAAGGGATCGCTACCTCGGCGAAAGCCTCGGCTAGAGCTTGGAAACCATTTCCAAATATAAGCGCCAGTGAACCAATCTTTATTCCAGAAAGTTTGAAAGAAGGCCTCGTAACAACTGGCCTGGGTTTGCAGCTCGGCCTCGCTGTAAACGTTGGATGAAGACCGCATCCATTCCCACGGCTTGATCGCGCCGTTCGTCATGCTGCGGTAGCCGATTTCGGTAAAGACCACCGGCTTCTGGTATTGCTTACGGATTTTTTCAATGGCTTGCACGTGAGATTGCCAGCCTTTTTTCAGTTCGTCAATCGGCGGGTTTTCTTTTTTACTTAACGGGAAATAGGCTTGAATGCCGATGAAATCCAATTCATCCCAAAACTTGACCTCCTCGAATTCCTGATACCAATTGGCGCAATAGGTTAACTGGCCGTGATAAACTTGACGCACCTCGGCGATAATCTTGCGCCAATCGTCCGGCCGCAGTTTGACCGTCGCATGCAGCTCGGCGCCGACACTCAAAGCTTCGATGCCGTTCTTCTCCGCCAGTTGAGCATAATGTAGAATAAAAATTCGATAATGTTCAAACCAGTTTTGCCAATCCGCCTCGTTGTCCATGGCAATATCGGAGAGCCACTTGCCATCGTTGCGGTTTCGCAGCCAAATATGCGGCTTCAACAGCGTTTTGATGCCGTGCTTTCTGGCCATTTGCGTAGTGATCTCGATTCCCTCATCCCGCTCGCCCCAAAGAATTCTGCTATCCGTGACGAGCGCAAACGCCGGCGAATTATAATCCTGCTGCCAGCCAAAAGGATTTTGCGCAATCCAGTCAACGTGATTTTCAACCAGCGGTATGAAATCATCTTCGGCGATTTTACCGCCGGCAACCCAATTGACGCCGCGCTGCTTGCCCTCCGCTGCTGAGGTTTGGTGAAACGTCGTTATGCCGGATTCAAAAGCTGTGATTGAAAAGAGTAAAAACAGCAGCGCGATACAAAAGATGGCGACGATATATTTTCTCATCTTAGATTCCCAATGCCCGACCTTCTAAAATTGCAACGAAAAGAGAGCCGCAACGAAAAAAGCCCCTCAGTCGTTTTAGCGCGCAATATTCAGGAAAAAACTTTGCGTATTCTTTGTCCTGCTCGCGAGACGTCTTTGCGTGCGCTTTTGTTTATTGTAGTGATGCTTTCGATCATTGTTTTTGCCGGTAGCTCCGACGCCTGAAGGCGTTACTACGAACGTTCATTCCAGAGTGACGCACCTTTCGAGCCGCGCGACTTCTTTCTTATCCACGTACTTGCCGATTTCGCGACGGAATTGCTCGATGTTCTTGTACGGGCGATATTCTTTGAACTCGTGCAGCATGCGTTTGCCATCGCCGGGGATGCTGAGAATGTCCTCGTCGCTGGCGGTATTCAGATTGATCGGCACGAAGACGTATTGCTCCAGGCGAGCAACTTCTTTTCATTTCTCCGTTATGGTTTGATTTTTTCCGGTCGTCTTGACGAAGACCGGGTGTCGATATGAATAGGCCAATCCCAGCAGCCCGAGCATGATCATCGTCCCTGGTGCCAGAGTCGGCGGCGTTGTTCCCTTGATCGCCTTCTTAAAAAGTTCCAATCCTTGCAGGGAAGGATACATCTCCAGCTCGAATTGCACATTGCCCTGATAGTGCAGAAAGAGGCCGGCGAATCCGCTGAGCACAAATAGAATCGTCACGCCTTGAAAAGCCCGCAGGCTCGCGTGGCTGCGAGCGGCAATGTACCAGCCGAGGACAAGCAGACTGAGCAGCATCAATACCAAGGGAATCCATTGCCGGGAATCTTCGGTGTGCCCGATCAGTAGCAGCTCTGCGCCGGCGCCGAGCAGTCCGATGACGAAGATTGCCAACAGAAAGCCACGCAATTTTTTGAGCGTAGCGTCGTTTGCATTCATTGAATCATTTTTCGATAAATTATTTTGTCATGGATAATTCTCGTTATTTTACCAGCCAAAAGCAAGCTTTTCTTTTTGCATTAGATGAGAAAATTTTTGGAAAAATAAGACTTGACTTTTCCTTCTCGGCATATTTTATTGTGCCGCAGCGGAGTTCATTGCCTTTGGCTCCCGAAATTCATCAAAATCTCAAAAAAAGAGAATTCTATGTCAAACTTGATCGCGAGAGCTTGTGCACGGCTTGGTTTTACGTTTTTATTATTGACCGTAATATTAGCGACGTTTGCCTACGCTCGCCAGTTCGGCACGTTTGCTTCCGGCGGCGCGCTCAGCGCCAACGCGGCGAAATACGACGTCAAATATTCCGGGCTTAATCTCAAAGTCGATCCGGCGCGGCAGCATCTCTCCGGTTACGTTGATGTCGTCGTCGAAAGCGTTGTTCCGGCGATGGATACGCTCGAGTTTGATCTGGTTGACTTTTACACCATCAGCAAAATCGAGCGTGACGGAAAAACTATGCCGTTCACGCACCTAAACCATAAAATCAAATTGGCGCTCGCGGAAAAGCTTCCGGCCGGCACTCACGCAAGCTTTCGCATTTATTACGCCGGCAATCCGCCGGTGGCCGTGCGCCCGCCGTGGGAAGGCGGGTTCAATTGGAGCAAAGATGCGAACGGCAAACCGTGGATCGGCGTCTCTTGTCAGGGCGAAGGCGGCAAAATTTGGTGGCCGAGTAAAGATCATCCGAGCGACGAGCCGGACAGCGTCGGCATCAACATCACCATTCCGGACTCGTTGTATTGCGCTGCCAACGGCTTGCTGCAAGAAATCGTTCCCGCGGAAAAAGGGTGGAAGACCTTCCGCTGGAAAACGCGCTATCCGGTGAACAACTATAACGTTTCCATCAATATTGGCGATTACGCCGTCGTCCGGCGGCCTTATCGTGGCACGACCGGCACGATGGATATCGTCTTCTATGTGCTGAAATCGGATTCCGCTAAAGCGCCGGCGCTCTTGGAAATGGCGGAGGAGTTTTTGCGCTTCTACGCAAAATATTTCGGTGAATATCCGTGGATCAAAGAGAAATTCGGCCTCGCGCACACTTACTATCTCGGCATGGAGCATCAGACGATCAATGCGTATGGCAATCATTTTCGCAATAATGCGTTGGGCTACGACGGGCTAATGCTGCACGAGATGGGCCACGAATGGTGGGGCAATTACGTCACGGTGCGCGATTGGGCGGACTTTTGGATTCACGAAGGCATTTGTAGTTACGCCGAAGCGCTTTTTCTCAACGATAAATTTGGCATGGAGGCATACCACAAATACGTGAAAGAAAATTTGCGGCGCCGTATTCTCAACCACCAGCCGATCGTTCCCAAGCGCGACGCCACCACGTCCGAAACCTACAACAGCGACATTTACGCCAAAGCCGCGGTGGTCCTGCACACCCTGCGTTTTTTCATCGGCGACTCGCTATTGTTGGATATTCTCAAAACCTTCGCCAGTGATCCGGCTTACACGTTGCACAATCGCGTCGTCTCGCAGGATTTCATTGATCTGGTGAATCGCAAAACCGGCCAGGATTTGGACTGGTTTTTCCAACAATATCTTTTCACTGCCAAGCCGCCGACGCTCGAATACAAAATCATTCGCAAGCCCGACGCCTCGAAAGAACTTGAAATCCGCTGGCGCGACGAGGGCTTCCACATGCCGGTCGAAGTTCGAGCCACAACCGGCGACAAAGTTTCGGTAAGACGAGTCGACGTGAATTCAACTTGGCAGCGCTATCAATTTACCGGCAATCCGAAATTGGAGATCGATCCGACAGGGTGGATTTTGATGGAGGTGGTGGAGGGCAAGTAATAATAACTCTTACTCTTTCTCGTACTCATGCTCATACTAGCCTTTAAGGATTTCCAAAAGCGAGTAAGTGGAAAAGATAAACAGTTTTACCTGCCCCACTCTTACCAACCAAATTTGTTGTGATTTTTGTCTTTAATTTTTCAAAATATACTCGTTACGGGTTATTTTGTAACGTCATTGCGAGCGTTTTTCAGCGAAGCAATCCTTTGAAAATCAAGAGATTGCTTCGGCAAAAAGCGCCTCGCAA
>JAKEEU010000007.1 GCA_022616415.1 Candidatus Zhuqueibacterota bacterium
AAATTCCGCCGGGAGGAAGAACTCAGCAAATCCGAGCAGCGCTTGGGCGAGATCGCTTATGACATCGGCCAGCATTTCAAGAACAACTTCAGAGGCACGGGCAAGAAAGGCCAGTTTGCCGTCTCCAGCAAGGCCATGGCGCTGCGCTACAAGAGATATTTCGATGAATTTGGTGACGTAACGGCGGAAGTGGTGATTTCCCCGCCCGACACGCGGGAAGGCAATAAGACCGTCGATGAAGATTCGCTCGAAGAAGTGCCGGCCTTTTGGAAGTCGATGATGGCGAGATTCGGCAGCGATGAAAAATATCAGGAAAGCATCATCAATGCCTTCAAGCATTCCGATGATCCGGAAATATTGATCGTCGTGGATAAACTGCTCACCGGTTTTGATGCACCGAGGAACAGCGTGCTTTATCTCGATAAACGCCTGCGCGAGCACAATATTTTGCAAGCGATTGCCCGCGTGAACCGCTTGTTTGAAGGCAAGGATTACGGCTTGATTATCGATTACCGCGGCATTTTCGGCGAACTCAACGAAGCCATCGACACCTATGCGGCCCTGGAAAATGAAGGCTTTGATCCGGAGGACATCGAAGGCACGCTGACCGATGTGGCGGAAGAGATCAAACTCTTGCCGCAGCGTCATACCAATGTCTGGGAAGTGTTCAAGGACGTTCCAAATCAAAAAGACCTGGAGGCCATGCAGCGCCATCTGGAGCCGGAAGACCGGCGGCAGCGCTTTTATGAAATGCTGGCTTCGTTTGCCAAAACCCTGCAACTGGCATTGGCCAATGCCCGGTTTCAGGACGAAACAACTGAAAACAAAATCGCGCGCTATAAAGATGATCTGAAATATTTTCTCAATCTGCGCCAAGCGGTCAAACAGCGCTATGGCGAGGCCGTGGATTATTCATCCTATGAAAAGCAAATCCGCAATATGGTCAATAAATATATTGGCGCTGATGCGGTAAAGCAGCTCATCGAGCCGGTGAACGTTTTTGCCATTGATGCCT
>JAKEEU010000008.1 GCA_022616415.1 Candidatus Zhuqueibacterota bacterium
ATCAAAAACACACACGGAAAAAGCTTTTCAGCGTGAGTTTTTGATCCGTGTGCTGCCCGCAAGGGCTTCGGTTTTCAGCTTGTCTGAAAATCCGATGTAGTTCCGTTGCACGGAAAATCAACGTTGTATTTCACCTAACCTCAAGGAGGAACGTTTCATGTTAAAGGAGCAAGTGGCAAGTGGCAAGTGGCAAGTGGTAGTTTGCTTGCTGGGCGCGTTTTTGTTTTTTGCCGTAACAAGCTGGGCGCAGATCAGCATAAAAAACAAGCCTCGTGTAGTGCCGGGCGAGTTCATCGTCAAATATAAAGCCGGCGTAGCGGCCAGCGCGCAAGAATCCTACGTACGAGACGCCAACTTCACCATTCTCGGGCGTTTGCCAGCACTCGGAATTCTACATTGCAAGACAGCCGCCATAACGACCCAAGCGGTTACCGACGCCGTTCAAGCTCTCAAGGCGGATCCCAATGTCGAATACGCCGAGCCGAATTATTATCTCTACGCGCTGGAAACGACCCCGGCAAAAACTTCGCCGCGCGCCACCCCGAGGGTGACTCCGAACGATCCGCGTTTCAGCGAGCTGTGGAACATGAACAACAGTAACGACGCCGACATCGATGCGCCGGAAGCTTGGAACACGCAAACCGGCAGCAGCAATGTCATCGTCGGCGTGATCGACACCGGCATCGATTACGATCACGAAGATCTTAAAGACAATATCTGGATCAATCCCGGCGAGAGCGGCGACGGCAAAGAGAACAACGGCGTTGATGACGACAACAACGGCTACAAGGACGATTTTCGCGGCTGGAATTTTGAATCGAACAGCAACGATCCTTACGACAACAACGACCACGGCACCCACGTTTCCGGCACGATCGGCGCGGTTGGCAACAACGGCAAAGGCGTGGTCGGCGTGAACTGGCGTGTGAAATTGATGGCGCTCAAGTTTCTCGGCAGCGACGGCTCCGGCACCTCGGAGGCCGCGGCCGAGGCCATCATTTACGCCACCGATATGGGCGCGAAAGTGCTCAGCAACAGTTGGGGCGGCGGCGAAAATTCCCAAACATTGCGAGATGCGATTCAGTATGCCAGTGATCGCGGCGTGTTGTTCATCGCCGCGGCCGGAAATGAGTCATCGGATACCGACGCCACCGCGAATTATCCTTCCAACTATGACGTGCCCAACGTCGTTTCGGTGGCCAGCTCGGATCGCAACGACGCCCTCTCCAGCTTTTCCAATTACGGCCGGCGCACCGTCGATCTGGCGGCGCCCGGATCGAGCATTCTCAGCGCGCGGCCGTTGAGCCGGTATCAAACGCTCAGCGGCACGAGCATGGCAACGCCGCACGTTGCCGGGGCTTCAGCCCTGATTTGGGCGCAATATCCCTCGCTCAACATGCACCAAGTTCTCGTGCGCCTGCTCGGCTCGACCGATCGCAAAAACGCTTTCGTCGGCAGGATGGTGACCGGCGGCCGTTTGAATATTGCGAACGCTTTTTCCAGCAACCCTCTCATCGCGCTGACGACGGATTTTGGCAATACACCTAACACTGCCGGGCCGTATACGATCAACACTTCGGCAGTGGACGACGGCGCGATCACCAGCGTCAAATTGGTTTATACGATCAACGGCGCCGCGGGCGATACGTTGAACATGACGAGCGCCGGCAACGATTCCTACACGGCGGGCATTCCCGGGCAATCGCTCAATACAAGAATTGACTACTTGGTTATTGCCACCGACGACGGCGCCAACCGCACCTCCAGCCCAACCTACACTTTCACGATCACGACCCAGCCGGATCAGCCGGGAGACGGTGGCTGCTGCGGCCAGTCCGCCATGTCGTTCGACGGCCTCGATCCGTCAACGCGCTGGGCGGTCGAGATTCCGGCGAACATTGCGCTTTTTCTAATCCCGGTCATGTTATTGCGGCGGCGGAAACGGTAGCCGGATGCCTTTTGTGATTTAAAAATCGAGGTGCAAAACTTTAGTTTTTAGTTTTGTCAAAACCGTCCGGACGCTCACAGCGTCCGGACGGTAAAACTTGTGCACGCAGAAAAAACCATGCTTGACTTTTACGGCACAAAATGATACCTTAATTTGGCGTCGCCAAAACCATATCACAACAGCCACCCGCACAGGAATTTCTCTTTGCCCGATATTGCTTCATGTTCTTGAAATCCAGGAATCACGATGAGCACAGCAACTAAACGTCGCCCGCAAAAACGGGATTTCGAGACCCAAGGCATTCCGGTTCCGGGTCAACATTACCTGGTGGAGAATCGCCATATTGTGAACCAAAAGGGTATCCCCATTCGTCAGTTGGTGGATCAGGGCCGGTATTTTACCATTTTTGCACCGCGACAAATGGGGAAGACCACTTTCTTTGCGGAGTTTGCCCGCAACCTGAAACATGACCCGCTTTACGCGCCGATTCTTTTGAGCTTTCAAATCGTCAAGACATTTGATACCGCCAGATTTTACGGAAAATTCCAACAAGACATGAGCCTTCAGCTACGGCAACGTCTCGAGGAAGTAAAATGCGCCAAAGCCGAAGAGGTTGCCGTGCTTTGCCAAACGTACATCATGGCTGATCATGAGAGCTTTCAGAACTTTTTTGCCGAGTTAAACAAAATCATTCAGCGCAAAAAAATCGTCGTTTTCATTGACGAATTCGACGGCATCCCCGAGCACGAACTGGCAAATTTTCTGAACACGCTGCGGGAAATGTATTTAGCTAATAAGCTTGGCCAAGGCTATTCGATTTATTCCATCGCTTTGGTTGGCATCCGCAATATTGCCCAATTAGACATTGCCGGAAAAATCTCTCCCTTTAAAATTGCCGATCAAGTCAAAATCCCGCCGTTTACTCTCGCCGAAATTGAGAATCTCTACGGCCAATATACGGAAGAGACCGGCCAACCGTTCACGCCGGAAGCTTGCCGGCGAATTCATTTTGAAACCGGCGGCCAGCCCTTTTTGTGCAATCGACTCGGCCAAATACTGACATATAATATCAAACCGGAAGGCATTGAGCCAATCACGGAAGCCGACGTTGAGAAGGCGCTAAAGATTTTGCATTACGAGAATAACGACCATTTTGCCAACATCGTGGATAAAGCCAGGCAATACCGAAATACACTGGCTCGCATTGTGCTTGCCGGCGACGTGAGTTATAACCCGCGGCAGGAGGATTTGGCTTTTCTGGAGCAGTTTGGCCTGATTAAGGCCGGGCCAAAAGAGATGGCCGAATCTGCCAACCCGATCTATCAAAGAATTTTTCTGGATGTATTCGAGCTGAAAAAAGCGCAGCAAGAATTACGACCGGAATTTGCCCTCGCGGATTATTTGCGAACCGATGGCAGCCTTGACCTGTCGGCGGTGCTCAACGCGTTTGCGGCTTTTATCAAACGGCTCGGCGTTAATCTCTTTGAAGCTTTTCCCGGCGCGCCGCGCGAGGTGATCGGCCAATATCTGTTGCTGGCTTACGTCGATCTGATCGTCGCTGCAAGCAACGGCGACAGCAACGCGGAAGTGCTCACCGGCAATGGTTATGCCGACATCAAATTGCTCTTCCGCGGCCAAAAATTCTGCTTGGAGATGAAAATGTGGAGCGGACCGGCGGCGTTCGCGCAGCAGGACAAAAAGCAAATTGTGGATTATGTGACGAGTGAAGGCTTGAACGAAGGCTATCTCGTCTACTTTGACAATCGCCAACTGCCGACGCCCATCACCACGTCCCCGTATTTTGAGCAAGAAGGCAAGCGCATTTACGTTTTTCAAGTTCCGATTGTGGGAAGGAGATAGAAAATAGTGAAACCCAATTCAGGCGGTTTTCAAGGAATGGTTGCAAATGGCTCAACCTCTCACCGACAGCCGGCTTGCCAACTTGGGGGCGAATGCCATTCACCAAGCTTTTCACGTCTATCAAAACCGCTTTGCGGCCATTACCCGCCGGGCCAAATCCCGCTTTGAAAATCGGGATTGCAACGGCATGGCGGGGGATGCCGCTGAACGGCTGGATATCTACGGCAAAGTGGTCGAACAGATTTTGGCGGATATTCGCCAATTGTTGAATCGGCGTGTTCACGACAAGCTGATTTGGGCGAGCATGAAAGCGGTTTATTCCGGCTTGATCGCCACGCGCGACAATTGGGAGCTGGCGGAAACATTTTTCAACTCGGTCACGCGCCGCATTTTTTCCACCGTCGGCGTTGACCCGCAGATCGAGTTTGTTGACACCGATTTTGAGGCCCCTCCCACGCCGGCGAAAGCTCCGGTGTATCGCACCTACACGCGCGCCGCTTCAACTGCAGCGTTGATCGAAAACATTCTGGCAGATTGCCGCTTTCAAGTTCCGTATCAAGATTTGCCGCGTGATGCGCAGTTGGTGGCGAACGAAATTGAAAACCGCCTGCGGGTCATCGGCGCCATGCGCTTCGTCGATCGCGTGGAAATGATCAAAGCGGTTTTCTATCGCGGCCAGGGCGCTTATCTCGCCGGCCAAATTTTCAGCGGCGTGCATCAAATTCCGCTCGTGCTGGCTTTGCTGAACACGCCGCACGGCCTCGTGGCGGATGCGGTGCTGCTGCATGAAGACGACGCCAGCATTTTGTTCAGCTTCACCCGCACGTATTTCCACGTCGAAGTGGAACGGCCGTATGATTTGGTGCATTTTCTCAAAGCGATGATGCCGCGCAAACGCCTTGCCGAGCTCTACATCGCCATCGGGTACAACAAACAGGGCAAAACCGAGCTGTATCGAGATTTGCTGCATCATTTAGCCGCTTCCGATGATCAATTCGAGATTGCGCCCGGCGCGCGCGGCATGGTGATGGCGGTGTTTTCGATGCCGGCTTACGACGTGGTGTTCAAGATTATTAAGGATGAATTTCCCCAGCCGAAGGAAACGACGCGCGAGGCGGTGATGGCGAAGTATCGTTTGGTGTTCAAGCACGACCGCGCCGGACGTTTGGTGGATGCGCAGGAATTTGAGCACTGGCAATTCGAGCGCCGGCGCTTTTCGCAAGCGTTGCTCGACGAGCTGCAGCGCAATGCCGCCGCAACCGTCGTGATTGATGAAAACCATGTGATCATCAAGCATTTGTATGTCGAGCGGCAAGTGACGCCGCTGAACATCTTTTTGCGCGAAGCCGATGAAGCCGCCGCGCGAGCCGCAGTGCTGGATTATGGAAATGCCATCAAAGATTTGGCCGCGAGCGGCATTTTTCCAGGTGATTTGCTGCTCAAAAATTTCGGCGTGACGCGCCACGGCCGGGTGGTCTTTTATGATTACGACGAGCTTTGCTTGCTGTCCGAGTGCAGTTTTAGAGTGATGCCGGCTTCTCGAACTTACGAGGAAGAAATCTCGGCCGAGCCGTGGTTCAGTGTGCGCGAGAATGACATCTTTCCCGAAGAGTTCGGACGCTTTCTTGGATTGCAAGGTGATTTGCGCGAATCTTTTCTCGAACATCATGCCGAAAGGAAGGGAGCTAAACCCATGGCAAAGCCAACGGTGTTAAAAAATTTATTGCCGGCATGCAAGCATTTGGCCCGGATAACCTGGCTTGCTTTTCTCTTTTTCTCGTTGATCGAAAAAATCGCGGTTGCGCAACCGGTGAAAAGCAAAGCGCTCAAGCTCGTCATCCAGGCGGCAGTGCAGAGCGTCCGCGCTGGTGAAGAATTTGAGATCGAAGTTGCACTCCGTGATGCCAACGATCAAGCCGTGCCGGCTGCCAAGGACATGATTGTGGAAATCAAAGCGCGCACCGAGTCGGACAGCGTCGTGATGACGGCGACAGTCACTATCAAAGCCGGAAGCAGCTCGGAGAAGCTGCGCGTATCTTTGCCGGAGGCCGGCCTCATTTATGTTTGGGCCAGGCACGATGAGTTGCTGACCGGCGGCCTCAATTTTCTCGTCAAAAAACCAATCGCCAAGCCGGACTCGCTACTACCCAGCGAAGAAGTGCCACCCCCGGACATGGAGAAGCCGCGGGCACCGTTGGCGCAACCGCGCCCCATTCTCACGCTGCGGTACAGCCCCCAACGCCATTTTCTCGCTGATGGGCAAGATCAAGCTCTCATCCAAGCGTTTCTGCTCAACGCCGACGAAATTCCCGCAACGGAAATTCGCCTGCGCCTTTTTAACAGCGCCGGAGAGATGGCGCCACCACCTCCTTTGGTGATTCAACCAGGCACCGACGTCGGGGCCTCGACTTTAATATCGAACAAAATTCAGACCGTCAAGGTCGAATTGCTGAGCACAATGCCGCCAGCAGATTTGCAAGGCCCGAAAGAATTCCACATTTCCTTCGCACCGCCTATTACCCAGCTCGAGCTGAGAGCAAGTCCGCCAGTCATTACACTCGTGGACCAAGCCGAGCTGCTCGTCCGGCTTTTGGATAAAGATAACAATCCCGTTGCGACCGACGAGCCGCGGTTGATCTCTTTGGCCATCGACGCGGGCCGCGGTGAAATTGAAAAAAAAGAGCCGACCATCGCGCCGGACAAATTTGAAGCACGCACCACGTTCCTGCCGACTTGGCGAGGCGAGGTCGTTATCTCCGCTTCGACGCCCAATCTGCCGACCACCACTTTTCCGCTCGAGGTCGGTCTGCCACTCTTGACATTGAGTCTCACCGCCGTTGGCGGACTCGCCGGCGGGTTGATCGCATTCTGGACCGGCAAAGACTCGAAATGGTGGCGCATCGCCATCGGGCTCATCACCGGCTTCGTACTCTATTGGGCCTTTGTCTTCGGCGTGCTCACGGTTCTCCCTCGCACCGTGGTTTTGAATCCGTTGAGCGCGTTCGTTTTGTCCACTCTCGGCGGCTGGCTGGGAACAGAAGTGTTTACACAAATTCTCAAGCGCTTCGGGCTGGTTAGCTCAAAGCAGCCGGTGTCGAGAAAAAAACGCTGACAACGTGGTCAATCCGCGCTTTGGAAATTGATTATAGAAATTTTTCCGAATTCCGCCCTTGCTATTTTTACCAATTTGGAGTATATTCCGAAATAGTTGAACTATTTCGGAGTCTATTCCAAAATGGAAATTATTAAAAGATTGCTCGAAATCGATCTTCCACCCCGGCAGTCTGCATTTCTGTGGGGGCCAAGAAAAACCGGGAAATCGACTTACTTGAAAACCAAATTTCCAAAGAGTCCAGTTTATGATTTTCTGATGACCGACTTATTCGTCGAATTTTCCAAACGTCCTTCGCTGTTGCGAGAGCAATTGTTGGCAAAGTCTGCTGGCGAGCTGCAGCAACCGATCATTTTAGACGAAGTGCAGAAAGTTCCCCAGATTTTGGATGAGGTGCATTGGCTGATCGAAAACAAGGGGCTTAAATTTATTTTGTGCGGCTCCAGCGCGCGAAAGCTGAAAAGAGGGCAAAGCAACCTGTTGGGCGGCAGGGCGTGGCGTTACGAAATGTTTCCGCTGGTGACACCGGAGCTGGAGCGTGTGGATTTGCTCCGCGCGCTGAACCATGGCATGGTTCCTGTTCATTATTTGCAAGATGATTACAAACGATCGTTGAAAGCTTATGTGCGAGATTATCTAAAAGAGGAAATTTTTCACGAGGGGTTGACGAGAAATCTTCCGGCGTTTTCGCGATTTTTTGACGCCATGGGCTACTCGCACGGCGAGCTGGTCAATTATTCCAATATCGCGCGCGATTGCGGCGTGGATTCCAAAACGGTGAAAGAGTACTTCCAAATTCTCGTCGATACCTTGTTGGGCAGATTCGTTCTTCCGTTCAAGAAAAGGCAGGCCCGGCAAGTAATCGGCAAGGCGCCGAAGTTTTATCTTTTCGACGTCGGCATTGCCGGCGCCATCTCCAACCGGCGCGTAAGCCAGGAGAAGGGAGAGAGTTTTGCCAAGGCGCTGGAACATTTCATCTTCATGGAGATTGCCGCTTACAATTCGCTCCGGGAACTGGATTTTGACATTAACTTTTGGAGAACGAAATCGGGTTTGGAGGTGGATTTTGTGCTGGGCGGCGGCGAAGTCGCCATAGAAGTCAAAAGCACGAGCTGCGTCGACAATGCTGATTTGCGCTCGCTCAACGCCTTCGTGAATGAATACTCACCGCGATCGGCTATCGTGGTGTGCAATGAAAAAACCGAAAGAATTTACGAGAGGATAAAAATCATGCCTTGGCGAAATTTTCTGCGCGTTTTCTGGGAGGGTAAAATCATACATTAAATCGCTTGAAAATCTGCGCTGATAATGTTATATTTCTGAAATACGAAAACCAGTATAAAGGCCAATATGAAAAATTTAAACAAATTCCCGCAAAGGCCGGCTCGTCTCCTCCGGTTTTCTTCGTTTCCATTTTTGCTGCTGAATTTTTTAATGCTGGCTCTGCCGGCGCGGGCCCAATCCCCCAATTGGCCCAACCGCTTTCTCGAGCTGCCGCGCCCCGATAGTTGCCGCGCTTTCTTGATGTATCTCACCGAAGAGCCGCACGTCGCCGGCACCGAGCAGGATTACGCGCTGGCCGAATATGTCGCCAAAAAATTCAAATCGTACGGGCTGACCGTCGAGATGCCGAGTTATGACGTTTATCTGCCGTATCCGAAAAAAGTCGAATTTAACATCACGCAGCCGATTCAGTTCACCGGCCCCACTCCTGAGGCTGGTTTCGTCGGCGATAAAGATTCGTTTGGCCCGGACATCATTTTGCCGTTTCACGCCTACTCGCCGAGCGGCGCGGCCGAAGGCCAGGTGGTTTATGCCAACTACGGCCTGCCGGAAGATTATGACGAGCTTGATGAACTTGGCATCTCGGTGCGCGACCGCATCGTGCTCGTGCGTTACGGCAAAGTTTTTCGCGGCGTCAAAGTGCGCGTCGCCGAAGAGCGCAAAGCCGCCGGCGTGTTGATTTATTCCGATCCGGCTGATGACGGTTACATGCAAGGCGACGTTTATCCTTACGGGCCGATGCGTCCCGAAACCGGAATCCAACGCGGCTCGGTGCAATATCTTTTTATATATCCCGGCGATCCGCTCACCCCGGGTTGGGGCGCAACCGGCGCGGCCGAACGCAACTCGGCCGAGCGCGCCAAAAATTTGCCGCGCATTCCCTCGCTGCCTATTTCTTACGGCGATGCGGAAAAAATTCTGCGGCACCTCGCCGGCCCGAATGTTCCCCGAGGCTGGCAGGGCGGTTTGCCGTTCGCTTATCACGTCGGTCCCGGCCCGGCCGCGCTGCAGCTCGAAACCGTGATGGATTATCAGATTCGCCCGATTTGGAATGTCATCGGCACGTTGCGCGGCAGCGATGAGCCGGAAAATATCGTCATCGTCGGCAATCACCGCGACGCCTGGGCTTACGGCGCCGTCGATCCCAACTCCGGCACGGCCGCACTTTTGGAAATGGCGCGCATCATCGGCGAGCTTGTTCAGCAGGGTTATCATCCGCGCCGCACCATTCAATTTGCGAGTTGGGACGGCGAAGAACAAGGCTTGCTCGGCTCAACGGAATGGGTGGAGCATCACAAGACATTGACCTCGCGCAACGTCGTCGCGTATGTGAATATGGATGCGGCAGTCAGCGGCGACCAATTTTTTGCCGGCGCTTCACCGACCTTGCGCACGTTCGTCCAGCAGATTACCGGTATGGTGAGCGATCCCAAAAGCGGCCGCAGCGTGGTGAGCCAATGGTGGCATCGACAAAATGAAAACAAGAAAAGAAAGGTCGAGCCGAACTGGTCAAGGCTTGACACCGTCGCCGTCCAGATCGACGATCTCGGCGCCGGCTCGGATTTCACCGCGTTTCTCGATTTCGCCGGCGCGCCGTGCATCTCGATGAATTTTGGCGGACCGTACGGCGTCTATCATTCGACGTATGACAATTTTTATTGGATGGAAAAATTCGGCGATCCGACTTTCGCCTATCACGCGACGATGGCCAAAATTGCCGGACTGATGGCGATGGCGCTCGCCGACCGGCCGGTGCTTCCGATCGACGTGCTTACTTACGCCAAGCAATTGCGCAGAGAAATCCGCATTGTGCAGGCGAGCTTGAAGGAACTTGAAGCCAAGCCGGTGACGCAGCTCGACGATTTTGCGCGCAAAGTGAATGAATGGGTGAAGTTGGCGGAGAACTGGCGCAAGTTGGTAACGAGCGCCGCCAATCTCGAAGCGTTAGATTTGAAGACGCTCAACGGCCATCTCATGGCCATCGACCGCGCGTTCATCTCCGCCGAAGGCTTGCGCGGCCGGACGTGGTACAAAAATTTGTACGTCGCGCCCGGCGAATACACCGGCTACGCGGCGCAGACGCTGCCGGGCTTACGCGACTGCATCGACAAAAATGATTTGGATCGCCTGCCCATCGAAGAATCGCGGCTGATGCAAGCCGTGGACGCGGCGATGTCGGCAACGCAGGCGGCGATGGATTTGGTGCAGCAGAGGGTGACGGGAGGAGGAAAATGAGGATGGTTGCTGGTCGCCTGATAAAGCAATAAAAAAATGGCCGACCAATTCTAAAAGTTGTAAACCTTTTTGCCGCTAACGGATGTTTTTATCAGTTGGTCTTAATTCATCCGTTGGCGACATTTCTTTGAAATACATTTTACCCAGTAGCAAAAACAAGCTGAGAGGAAGGGAGCAAAACATGTGGCGCCACCTTGCCGTTTCGTTCTTGATTGCAGCAAGCCTAATTGTCTCCGAAGCACGGTCGGAAATTATCGCAACTGACACCACCAAAGCCGACACTTCCAAAGCCAAAAAGAAAGAGGCGGAAAAAGCGTTGCCGCTCAAACCGGAGCGCAAAATCGAATTCACTACCAACGAAGCGACGTGGCTCTCACTCGATGTTTCGCCCGACGGCAAAACCATCGTCTTCGAGCTGCTTGGCGATCTTTATACGTTGCCCATCACCGGCGGCAAGGCGACACGCACTTCGAGCGGGTTGGCGTTGGATACGCAGCCGCGTTTTTCGCCGGATGGCAAGCGCCTCGTGTTCGTGAGCGATCGCGGCGGCGCGGAAAATATCTGGCTGCTCGAAGTTGGCCGCACGATTGTCGACACGACGGCCGCCGCTGACAGCACCGGCTTGAAGGTCCTCACCAAAGGCCCGAACACGAATTACGCTTCGCCGGAGTGGACACCAGATGGCAAATATATCATCGCTTCGAAGGGCAGCGGCTTGGGCGTTTATCATCCGTGGATGTATCACGTCGATGGCGGCAGCGGCGTGGATTTGCTCGCCAAAGAAAAAGAGCGCAACGCGCTCGGCGCGGCTTTCGGGCCGGATGACCGCTACATTTATTTCGCCACCAAAATGGGACGATGGGGCTACAACCTTCCCGGGATGAGTTTTCAAGTCGCCATTTATGATCGCGAAGCTGGAAAAGTTTTCCCCTTGAGCGGCGAAGTCGGCGGCGGCGTTCGTCCCGCGATTTCGCCGGATGGCAAGTGGCTGGTGTATGCAAGCCGACACGACGCGAAGACCGGCTATCGCGTGCGCAATTTGGAAACCGGCGTCGTGCAATGGCTGGCTTATCCGGTGCAGCGCGATGATCAAGAGTCTCGCTTCACGCGCGATTTCATGCCCGGCTATGCTTTCACGCCGGATAGCAAAGCGATCATCGCCGCGATTGACGGCAAAATTTATCGCGTCGCCGTGCCCACCGGCGAGCGCACCGAAATTCCCTTTGAAGTCGAGGTCGCGCTTGCGGCGGGACCGAAAGTGTATTTTGATACGCGCGTCGACGACGGTCCGGTGAAAGTGCGGCAAGTGCGCTGGCCGGTCATTTCGCCGGATGGAACGAAGCTCGTCTTTACCGCGCTGGATAAACTTTATGTTCGAGATTTGGCGACCGGTTCCAACACGCGACTGGCCGAAATGCCTGCCGGACAATTCGCGCCGGCGTGGAGTCCGGATAACAAGTGGATTGCCTTTGTTACGTGGTCGGAAGAAGACGGCGGCCATCTTTACAAAGTGGCAGTAGCAGGTCGCAGTAGCACGGCGCAACGGTTGAGCACGATTAGCGCTTTTTATGATGAACCGGTATGGATGCCGGATGGCAAAGAAGTTGTCGTCGCGAAAGGGCCGTGGCAACAGCGTCGGGCGTTGAGCTATTTCAATTTCATTGCCGGCGAAGGCATGGATCTGGTGCGCATTCCTGCAATTGGCGGCGCCGCGACTCGCATTGCGCCATATCGAGGAACCACACCACATTTTGTCAACAAACCGGATCGCCTTTACGTGTACGAGGGCGAAGAGGGCTTGATCTCCATGCGCTTGGACGGCACCGACCGCAAAGTGCATGTGAAAGTGACCGGCATGATGCCACCATTCGGCGGCGAGAAACCGATCCCCGCCAGTGAGATCATCATGAGCGCGGACGGCGAGCACGCGCTGGCGTTGACGCAAAATCAGATTTATGAAATCACCGTCGCAAAGATTGGCGAAGAACCTCCCACCATTTCCATTTTGAATCCGGAGGAGGCGACGTTTCCGGTGAAGAGACTGACGGCCATCGGCGGCTCATTCATGAGTTGGGGACCCGGTGCGAAAGAAGCAGTGTGGGCGCTCGGCAACACCGTCTTTCGCTACAATTTGGCTGCGGCGAAATCCTTTGAAGATTCTCTCAAAGCTGCGGCAGCGAAAAAGCCGAAAGAAGAGAGCAAGGACGAAGACGAAAAGTTGTATGAGCCAAAGCGCATCGTGATCGATCTCGAAGTGCCGCGTGTGAAAGGCGCGGGCACCATCGTTCTGCGTGGCGCGCGCCTTCTCACTATGACACCTGGCGCCGCGAATGACGGCGTTATTGAAAATGGCGCGGTGGTGATCAAAGACAATCGTCTCGAACAGGTCGGGGAGAATGCGACGATTGCAACACCGGCGGGTGCGCGTGAAATTGACGTCATCGGCAAAACCATCGTGCCCGGTTTCGTTGATACGCACGCGCATATGTGGCCGGCGTGGGGCGTGCATCGCGGCGTGGTGTGGGAATATTTCGCCAACCTCGCTTACGGCGTGCTGACGACGCGCGACCCGCAAACTTCCACCACCGATGTGCTGACTTACAGCGATCTTGTCGAAACCGGCGCGCTGCTCGGCCCGCGCGTTTTCTACACTGCGCCCGGCGTGTTTGCCACCGATCAAATCAAAAATCTGAAAGACGCCAAGCGCGTGCTCGCCCGCTATTCGGATTATTATCACACCAACACCATCAAGCAATACGTCGCCGGCGACCGCAACACGCGCCAGTGGATCATCATGGCCTCAAAGGAGAAATCCATCATGCCGACCACCGAAGGCGCGCTCGACATGAAGCTGGATCTCTCGCAAATCATCGACGGCTATCCCGGCCACGAGCACAGTTTCCCCATCGCCCCGCTGTACAAAGACATTGTCGAGCTGGTAGCCAAATCCGGAACGTTTTACACGCCGACGTTGCTGGTTTCTTACGGCGGGCCTTTTGCGGAAAATTATTACTACACCTCATCGGAAGTCCACAATGACGCCAAATTGCGGCGCTTCGTTCCGCACGAGGAATTGGACAAACTCACACGCCGCCGCCCGTGGTTTCATGATGACGAGCACGTTTTCAAATTGCATTCGGCGCAGGCGAAAAAAATCGTCGAGGCCGGCGGCAAGGTTTGCATTGGCGGGCATGGACAATTGCAAGGCTTGGGTTATCATTGGGAGTTGTGGTCGGTGCAATCCGGCGGCATGTCGAATATGGATGCCTTGCGCTGCGCCACCATTTTCGGCGCGCAAGCCCTCGGCTTCGAAAAAGATTTGGGCTCAATTGCAGCGGGCAAACTGGCCGATCTGCTCGTGCTCGACACCAACCCGCTCGAAAATATCCGCAACACCAACTCGATTCGCTACGTGATGAAAAACGGTTTGCTCTACAACGCCGAAACGTTAGATCAGATTTGGCCGGTCGAGAAAAAGTTGGGATCGCAGTATTGGTGGAATCAGGAACCGTAACCCAGACCGGCGGTCTGGGTGGCCTGGAGTAATGGAGTATTGGATTAATGGAAATTGCAATACTCCAACACTCCATTACCCATCACTCCATTCCGTTTTTAGAATTCTCTATGCTAACTCTCAACATTGATGCACCGACGCGTGAAACCGCCATTCGACAGGCGCAAGATGAAATCTTGCACAAGCCAGTATATCTCGACACCGAAACCACCGGCTTGGAAAAATTTGACCAGATTGTGGAAATCTGCGTGTTGGATTATGATGGCAGCGTGTTGGTGGATTCGCTGGTGAGACCCACAAGCAAAATTCCGGCGGTTGTTACGAAATTGCACGGCATCACTGATGCGATGGTGAAGGAGGCGCCAACCTGGCTGGAGATTTGGCCTACGGTGCAAGCCGCGCTCACTGGCCGGCATGTGGCGATCTACAGCGCCGATTACGATGTGCGGTTGATGAAACAGTCGCATCGCCATCACGCGATGCGCTGGAAGTTGAAGGGCGCCAACTTTTTTTGCATCATGAAACTCTATGCCCAATTCCGCGGCGAGTGGGATGATTATCACGGCTCGTATCGCTGGCACAAACTCGAAGAAGCGGGCCGGCAATGCAAAATTGAATTGCCCAACGCGCACCGCGCCAAAGCCGATGCGCTGCTGGCGCGCGCGGTGTTGCATTATATGGCTGAGGGTAAGTAACCCTTGTGGGCGCAGCCAGACTGCTCGTCTGGGTGTTGAAATTTTGGATTAATAGATTTCTGTGAGGCTCGCCCAAAATTTAAACATTGAAATCGATAGCACAATGTGTTATATTTTGTGGTATGAAGATTCTCCAATTAGACATTGAAGGCTTTCGTTCCCTGAAAAAGGTGAGCTGGAAGCCCGGCGACTTGAATGTAATCATCGGCCCCAACGGCACTGGAAAATCCAACTTGCTGCGCTTTCTTGAAATGATATCGGTTTCCGCCCAAAAACGTCTTGGGAAATATATTCAATCATTGGGTGGAATGGAACCCATTGTCTGGGACGGTGAAGTCACAGCCATTTCATTCAAGCTTAGAATGCAATTGGCGGGAAATGATTGGACAACTTATATTCTGGAGTTTGCGCGTTTGGGTGGAGGAAGTTCGTATCGAATTGAATCCGAACTTCTTGCTGACTATAATCAAGTTGTCAGCGGAAAACAAATTGGACCGGTGAAATTTCTTGAAAGGTACGGCGTCATAGCCTATATTTTAGATGAAAAATCACAACAGTTGGTAGCACCGGAAGAAACAGTTTTAGATGAGGAATCCTTCCTTTCAATTGTGTCCGGACCTTTTCTCCGCAACAATTCAATTAAATTTTTCCAAGAGCAATTGGCTACTTGGAGTATTTATCATGACATACTCGTGCATCAGGATGCTGGCATTCGCCAACCCGCCGTTGCTCGATTTGAAAAGCGGGTTGATCCAGACGGCCAAAATCTCATTCCTGTTCTGCATACGCTTTACACTGGCGAGCGCGATTTCAAAAAAGACATTGACGCCGCGATGCGTGCCGCTTTTGGAGATGATTTTGACGAACTGATTTTTCCACCGGCTGCGGATCAAAGAGTCCAGTTGCGTATCCGTTGGAAATCGCTGAAACGAGAACAATCCGCCGCCGATCTTTCCGATGGCACATTGCGATTTTTGCTTCTTCTGACTATTTTGGCGAGTCCCTCGCCGCCGCCGCTCATTGCGATCGATGAGCCTGAAACGGGTTTGCACCCATCCATGTTGCCAATCATTGCCGAATACGCCGTCGATGCCGCGACGCGAACACAAGTCGTCTTTACCACCCATTCTCCTCAATTTTTAGATGCGTTCACAGATACAAAGCCAACTACTACAGTTGCAAAATGGGAAAATGGAGAAACCACGATCAAAGTTCTCGCAGGCGAACAACTTGATTATTGGCTGAAAGAATATTCGCTGGGTGCGCTTTTTAAATCTGGGGAATTGGAGGGTATGGAATGAAGTTTATTCTTTTCATCGAGGGGCATACGGAAAAGAAGGCATTGCCCCAATTCTTGAAAAAGTGGCTTGATCTGAGACTGGCAAAACCTGTTGGCATCAAATCAGTGCGTTTTGAAGGTTGGCCGGAGCTGGTGAAAGATACGCCTAAAAAGGCATTGATGTACCTCAACGGGCCTGAACAGCACGATCTTGTTGCCGTCATTGCTTTGATTGATCTTTACGGCCCCACATTGTACCCCGCTGATAAGCAAACCTCGAAGGATCGTTATGATTGGGCCAAAGCCCATTTTGAGAATAAAGTCAATCACCCCAAATTTCGTCAATTCTTTGCGGTTCATGAAACTGAAGCCTGGCTGTTGAGCGATCCAAATTTGTTTCCCGTCGAAATCAAAAGCGCCTTACCCAAAAATCTTCAGCATCCTGAGGAAATCAATTTTGATGAGCCGCCGGCAAAATTTTTAGAGCGTATTTACAAGCAGAAAACGCAACGGCCTTATAAAAAAGTTGTGCATGGCAGTGAGCTGTTCAGCAAACTCGATCCAAATCTCGCCTACACTAAATGCCCACGACTCAAAGAACTCTTGGACGAAATGTTGAAATTGGCTAAAGAAGCTGGTTTGTGAAATAGCAAATTTAAAATTCTTTGCTTTTTTCGTTGCGGTTCCCTTTTCGTTGCGAGCAAACTTATGCACGGCGGCGATCTCATC
This sequence comes from Candidatus Zhuqueibacterota bacterium, assembly GCA_022616415.1. Classification (GTDB taxonomy): domain Bacteria; phylum Zhuqueibacterota; class Zhuqueibacteria; order Zhuqueibacterales; family Zhuqueibacteraceae; genus Zhuqueibacter. The sequence continues at coordinate 16,657 of JAKEEU010000008.1, forward strand.
GCAGAAGTTCTCAAAGCGCAAGGCGTCCGGTTTCTCTTCACCTTGTGCGGCGGACATATTTCGCCGATTCTCGTTGCCTGCAAGCAGCGCGGTATTCGCGTCATCGATGTTCGGCACGAGGCCACGGCGGTGTTTGCAGCCGATGCGGTGGCGCGTCTCACGGGCATTCCCGGCGTTGCAGCAGTGACAGCAGGCCCTGGCGTCACCAACACGATGACGGCAGTCAAAAATGCTCAACTCGCACAATCGCCTGTTATTATTTTGGGCGGTGCAACCGCCACGGCGCTGAAAGGCCGCGGCGCTTTGCAAGATATCGACCAGATGGCACTCTTCAAGCCGCACGTCAAATGGGCGAAATCAGTGCGTAAAGTTCGCGACTTGATTTCCGCTCTCGAACAAGCTTTCAAAATTGCAAAAAGCGAGGTGCCGGGCCCAGTGTTTATTGAATGTCCGGTGGATTTGCTTTATGACGAATCTATCGTGCGCGAGTGGTACAGCGTCAAATCATCAGGCGGCCACACGCTGGCGGAGCGCGTGTTAAAGCGATATCTCAATTATCACGTCAACAAACTTTTCGCCGGAGCCAATGTGGTCAACTTTTCTCCGCCCATTGAAGTTGCACCACCATCGCCAAATTCAGCCAACATTCGCAAAGCCACAGAAAAATTAAAACGCGCCGAACGTCCGCTTCTTCTCATTGGCAGCCAAGCGCTGCTCGAAGCGTCGAAAGCAGCGCAAGTGGCGGCGGCAGTGCAACGCTTGGGGATTCCGGTTTATCTCTCCGGCATGGCGCGTGGACTGCTTGGCAAGAAACATCATCTTCTGATGCGGCACAAGCGCCGCGAAGCGCTCAAAGAAGCTGATCTCGTCATTCTCGCCGGTGTGCCGTGCGATTTCCGCTTGGATTATGGTCGCCATATTCGGCGCGGTGCGTATTTCATCTCCATCAATCGCGGGCGGAGCGATTTGAAAAAAAATCGGCGTCCAAATTTGGCAGTACTCAGTGATCCCGCTTTGTTTTTGTGCTGGCTTACCGAAGTGTTGCCGCAAAACGATCGCTGGAAAAATTGGCGCGAGCAATTGCGACAACGCGATGCAGCACGCGAGCAAGAAATTTGTCAACAAGCCCAAGAATCGATTGAATTATTGAACCCGGTCCATCTTTGCCGAGAAATCGAAAAAAATATTCCATCCAACAGCATTATCGTCGCCGATGGCGGTGATTTTGTTGCAACGGCTTCGTACATTGTGAGCCCACCCGGCCCGTTGACTTGGCTCGATCCTGGCGTTTTCGGAACACTCGGCGTCGGCGCCGGATTCGCGCTTGGCGCAAAATTGTGCCGTCCGGATTCGGAAGTGTGGATTTTATTTGGCGACGGCTCGGTTGGCTATAGCTTGTCAGAATTTGATACTTTCGTGCGTCATCAAATTCCCGTATTGGCGATTGTGGGCAACGACGCCTGCTGGACGCAAATCGCCCGCGAACAAGTCGAGATGCTGAAAGACGATGTCGGCACGGTTTTGCGGCATACGGATTATCATTTGGTCGCGGAGGGGTTCGGGGGCAAAGGGTTCTTGCTTGAGAATTCTCAACACATTTGCGAGATCCTGCAACACGCCAGAAAAGCGGCATCGCAAGGCCAACCCGTGTTGGTGAATGCGTATCTCGGCAAGACCGCGTTTCGCAAAGGGTCGATTTCGATGTGACGCGTTCGTAGTAGCTCCTTCAGGAGCTAATGCGTGAGCGCCTGAAAGCGCGACGCCAAACATTTTATTTGTAATTTTACGCTCCCAAATCCGGAGGAAGAAGCATGAAAAGACGACTTAAGTTCATCTTTGCTTTTCTACTACTCCCCACCCTGCTTGCATCCGCTTCAATAGTCCAAACTTCTGCAAAACGTCTGCTGACGCTCGACGATTTGGCCGCCTTCCGCGATGTGAACGATCCACAAATTTCTCCGGACGGCGCGTGGGTGGCTTATACTGTCGGCACCATTGACATGAAAGAGGACAAGAAGAATAGCGATTTGTGGATGACGAGCTGGGACGGCGCGAAGACGGTGCAGCTTACGTTTACGAAAGAGAGTGAGAGCAGCCCGCGCTGGAGTCCAGACGGAAAATATCTGGCGTTTTTATCGAGCCGTACTGTTGAAGAAGAAACCGATCAAGTTTGGCTGATGAATCGCGACGGCGGCGAGGCGGAAAAGATCACCGATTTCAAAGGCGGGGTGAATGATTATGTTTGGTCGCCGGATGGCAAACGGCTCGCGCTCATCATTGCTGATCCCGACTCCGAAGCGATAGCAGCAAAAGACAAAGCTGAAAAGAAAACGCCGAAACCGATCGTCATCGACCGCTTTCAATTCAAACAAGATGAGGTCGGTTATCTGCGCCATTTGCGCCAGCATCTTTATGTATTCGATCTTGCTGCGCACAAAGCGGAGTTGCTGACACCCGGCGATTACGACGAGTATTTGCCGGCGTGGTCGCCCGACAATTCGTCGATTGTTTTTGTGAGCAAGCGCGGCCCGGATCCGGATCGTCACGATAATTACGATCTTTATGTGATTGAGGCCAAAGCCGGTGCAACGCCGCGCCAACTCACGACATCCGAAGGCACGGATTGCCATCCGGATTGGGAGAGCCGGCCGGCGTGGAGTCCGGATGGAAAATTTATTGCGTATCTGCAAGGCGGGCCGCAGAAGCTGATTTATTACGCAGTTTATCAACTCACCGTCATTCCCGCAGCAGGCGGCGCAGCAAAATTGGTTGCACCGCTGGATCGCAACATGTACAAGCCGCAGTGGTCTGCGGATGGCTCGACCATTTATTTTCTCGTCGAAGACGATCGCACGACTTTGCTTGCCAAAGCGCCGGCGGCTGGCGGGAATGTCGAGCGTTTAATCAACGAACGACGTGAAATTAGCGATTTTGATTTTTCTCCCAACGGCAAAATTGTTTTGCTTTCAAGCCAGCCGCAAGAACCGCATGAAGTTTTCACACTCGATAATAATACGCTGCGGCCGCTGGCGCGTAAAAATGTAGCGTTGCTGGCCAAACTCAAGCTCGGCGCGGTGGAAGAAATCAGTTTCAAAAGCAAAGACGGCATGGTGATCAATGGCTTTGTGGTGAAGCCGCCGGATTATGTTGTGGGCAAAAAGTATCCGGCAATTCTGCGCATTCACGGCGGGCCGGTGTCGCAGTTCGGCAATGAGTTCATGTTCGACTGGCAGCTTTTCGCTGCGCGCGGCTACATCGTCGTTGGTTGCAATCCGCGCGGCAGCTCTGGTCGCGGCGAAAAATTTTCAACGGAAATTTACGCGGATTGGGGAACTAAAGATGCACAAGACGTGCTGGCCGCGGTGGATTACGTCGTGGCAAAAGGCATCGCCGATCCGCAAAGGCTCGGCGTCGGTGGCTGGAGCTATGGCGGGATGTTGACAAATTACGTCATTGCGCAAGACACCCGCTTCAAAGCGGCGGTGAGCGGATCGAGCATTTCGAACATTCTAGCTGGTTACGGCACCGACCAATATATTCGCGAATACGAATATGAGCTTGGCACGCCGTGGCGCAATCTCGATGCTTGGTTGCGCATCTCTTTTCCTTTTTTGCACGCGGATCGCATCGTCACGCCGACGCTCTTTTTATGTGGGCAGGACGATTTCAACGTGCCGCTGCTCAATTCGGAGCAAATGTATCAAGCTTTGCGCAGCCTCGGCATCGACACGCAGCTTGTGATTTATCCCGGCCAATATCACGGCATTACCAGGCCGAGTTATCAGCGCGATCGCTTGGAACGTTACCTGGCTTGGTACGACAAGTATCTCGTGCCGAAGACGGCAAGTTCAAAAGCGGCCGAAGGATCAAACTAAGGCAAAACGATTTTGGGCAAAACTATTAAAAGAAGCGTTATAACAATTGTTTTGCCCCTGCGGGCGTAGCCTAAATAGTCTTGCCTTTCAACACGGGCTTGAATAGTTACCACAAATTCATTGATGCTCATATTAAAAACCGAAGGACCCATGCAAAAAATCGCGATCATTCCCGGCGACGGCATCGGCATCGACGTCACGCGCGAGGCTGTGAAAGTGCTGCGCCGCGCCAACGAAGTTTTCAAGCTTCCTCTCGAGCTGGTGGAATTTGAGTTCGGCGCGGATTATTATCTCAAAACCGGCATCGGCTTGCCGCCCGGACAAATGGAAGAATTTCGGAAAAATTATGCTGCGGTCTATCTCGGCGCGCTCGGCGATCCGCGCATTCCTGACATGCGGCACGGCCGCGAAATTCTGTTGGGCATGCGCTTCGATCTCGATCTCTACATCAATTTGCGGCCGGTGAAACTGCTGAACGAGCGGCTTTGCCCACTGAAAGACAAAACCGCCAAAGACGTGGATTTCGTCGTCTTTCGGGAAAACACTGAGGGTCCGTATATCAACGCCGGCGGCATATTGAAAAAGGGCACGCCGGATGAAGTTGCCACGCAAGAATCGTATTACACGCGCAAAGGTGTCGAGCGCATCATTCGCGCCGCGTTTGCATACGCGAAATCGCATGGGCGCACGCGCGTCACCATGTCCGACAAATCGAATGTGTTGCGCTACGGCCACGATCTCTGGCAGCGCGTCTTTGCCAAAGTCGGAGAAGAATATCCTGAAATCGAAAAAGATCATTTCTTTGTCGATGCGCTGGTGATGAAGATGGTGAAGAATCCGGAGCATTTTCAGGTCATCGTCACAGAGAATATGCTCGGCGACATCATCACGGATCTCGGCGCGATCTTGCAGGGCGGCCTCGGCATGGCCGGCTCCGGCAATATTCATCCCGGCCAAGTTTCGCTCTTCGAGCCAGTGCACGGCTCGGCGCCATCCATGGCCGGAAAAAACAAGGCCAATCCCCTCGCTGCAATTTTAACGGTGGCGATGATGCTGGATTTCCTCGGCCATCCGCAAGCTGCAGCGGCGGTGGAGGCGGCGGTGCAAAAGGCCGTGGATGAAAAGCAAGTGACGGCGGACGTCGGCGGGAATTTGGGGACAAAGGAGTGCGGGGATTTTGTGGTTGCGCAGATTGGATAGAAATATTCGCCCTTGCTTTTAAAACCGCTTTTTCCTAATTTAGTAATGGCAAAATATAAAGCGCTGTCAAAATTTTCTTCTTACGAAGAAGCCGCCGAGTGGCTGGATACGCATTCAACCGCGGAGTTGAAAACCACTCCGGTGCATTTTGAGCTTTCGCCAAATTTCCCCGTTCGTGTTAAGGGGAAAAACATGAAACGTAAAGCAGGTGCGATCCGCCGAAGGAAAACGAAAAAGAAATCTGAGTACATTGTCTTTATCAGCCATTCGTCAAAGGATGCCTGGATAGCGCGAGCAATCGCCGAGAAGATTGCTGCGACGGGAGCAACGCCGTGGTTGGATGAGAAAGAACTGAAAGGAGGCGACATTTTAGGACAGGAGATCAGGCAAGGAATTGATAGCTGTCACGAGGCGGTTGTCGTCGTTTCTCAAAATAGTTTAAAATCGCAATGGGTGCTACTTGAGATTGGAGCCGTTTGGGGACAGAAGAAGCGTGTAACTCCAATTTTACATGGAGTCAGCCATGATGCACTATCCCCGATCAGAGACATCAAAGCGATTGAGCTAAATGACTTTGATGAGTTTTTGCCACAATTGAAGCAGCGGATTGGATAAGCCAATTTAAAACCAAAGGGTGATAAAAAATGACGTACAAAATATTTATTAGCGCCGCCCAAAAGGATGCAGATCTCGTCATGGATCTCACGCGCAGATTGAAAAAGGCCGGTTATAAAGTTTTATCAAAGGAATTTCAACCTGACGAAGCCATAGATCGCCGAATTAGGCAAAGTCTCAGTGAAAGCGACGAAGTGCTTATCTTGGTGACCGATAAATCTTTGAATAATCCTTGGGTTACCCCTATACTTGGCGCCGCTTTTGGCTTGCACAAACCAATAACAGCCATTCTTGTTGGTGTACATGAGCACGAGTTCCCACTTATGGTTCAAGGCATGCGACATCTCAAATACGCTGAAGTTGACGACTATATTTCCGAGCTGCAGAGCCGGTCGGTAAAAGTAGCTGTATAAAAGATATTTTTAAGACAAGCTTTGGCTCAACAGCATTCGGACGGCACTGCCCAAGGACGGCATTTTCATATATGGATTCAACCAAAGAACCATCAGATTTACCCACCTTTCAATCCGCGAAGACGACACACGAACTTGTTCCGGAGACGCTGACGGCGTCGCGCTCCTTTTATCATCCCACCGAGCGGCCAAATTCTGCCGAACCCAAAGCGGTGTTGCCCCGGGCGCAAGTCGTCGCCGCCCTGAAAATCTCCGTCTATGAAGGCTTTTCGGCGCAAACGTTTGTGACGCTGACCGGCGGCGTTTTTCTGCCGGCCTTCGCGCTCGCGTTGGGCGCGAATAATTTTTACATCGGCGCTTTGGCGGCCATTCCTTTCTTCGCCAATCTCTTTCAGCTTGCCGGCGCCTTTTTCGTCGAAAAATATGGCTGGCGCAAAAAGTTTTGCATCATCACCTCGAGCCTGCAGCGCCTGAGCTGGGCGCCGGCAGTGATTTTGTTTTTGCTCTTCGCGCCGGAAAGCAAAAGCGCGGCGCTCGGTGTTTTGCTGGCGTTCATGATTGTGACGCACGCGCTCGCCGCCATGGCCGGCGTTGCGTGGCTGTCGTGGATGACCGACGTGGTGCCGGAGGGCATTCGCGGTCGTTACTTCGGTCTGCGCAATGCTGTCATCAGTATCGCCACCAGTTTGTCAACTTTTGCAGGCGGCTGGTTTCTCGAGCGTCAACAAGGGCGTCTTTCGGCGTTCGGCATTTTATTTCTCATCGCTTCCGCGGCCGGCGCGGTTTGCACGGTTTTGCTCATCAAGCAGCCGGAGCCACCCAAACTGCGCCCGCTAGGCCAAGACCGTTTCTTTCATCTTTATTTAGAGCCTTTCCGGCAGCCGAATTTCCGCCGGCTGCTGCGCTTTTCGATGCTTTGGCAATTCGGCATCTATTTCGCCTCGCCATTTTTCGTCGTCTACATGCTCACCGAGTTGGGCATGAGCTACGCTTTGACGGCGATATATGCGGTGATCGCCGCCGTTTTCGACTTGGTGGGCATGCGGGTTTGGGGACACGTTTCCGATCACACCGGCAACAAGCCGGTGATAACGATCAGCGCCGCGGCTGCCGCCACGCTGCCGTGGATTTGGCTGTCAACGACATCGAATGCGTTTAGTTTTTATTGGCTCATACCCTTGCTGCACATTGCTGGCGGATTCTTTTGGGCCGGCTACAATTTGTGCTCCACCAACATCATGTTTCGGCTGGCGCCGCGTGACCGCAACTCCATTTATTTTGGCGCGTGGGCGGCTTGCAATGGCCTGGCCGCCTGTGCCGGCTCGCTGCTCGGCGGCGTGCTCGGCCGGTGGGCCGCGCATCATGAAATCCAGTTGATCTTTTTTTCACTCGCGGGATTGAAAACCGTTTTTCTGTTGGCGGGCGTATTGCGTGTGGCTGCGGTGTTTCTTTTGCGCCCGATCCGGGAGCCACAAGGCATGCGCACGTGGCAGGCGATTCGCGTTTTGCGCGACGTCAAAAGCTGGCCGTTGATATTGAGTGATCATCGCGTGTTCGTTTCTGAAAATGGCTCGACCCAAGCCGCGCCGGAACGCGGTCCCGAAGAGTCGCTGTGGCCGCTTTTTGGCCGCAGGAAAAAGCCCGGCAAAAGCGGCCTAAAAAAGAAACAAGAGTAATTGTTCACGGAAGTGGAACAGCTCACGGAATTGACTTCCAGAAAATTTCCGTGAGAGTTCTATTCCGTGAGCCAAAATTTTTGCTTTTATTGCACTGGTCTCATAAACTACGTTAAAGAAAACCAGGGCATTCGGAGGCGATGGACGGCGTGAACACTTATTTGGCATTGGCGATCTTCGCTTTAACCTATCTGATTATCGCTTCACAGAAGATCCCCTATTTGCATCTCGACCGGCCGAGCGGCGCGCTCACCGGCGCGGTGTCGATGGTATTGGCCAGAGTGCTCACGCTCGACGAGGCTTATCATGCCATCAACTTCGACACGATTACGCTGCTGCTCGGCATGATGATTCTCGTGGGGTATCTACGCTTTGCGCGCTTCTTTCGATATGTGACCTATTTGCTATTGAGCCGCTTGCACACCGGCACGCAGCTTCTCGCCGGAGTGATTCTTTGCAGCGGCGTGCTCTCGGCGATTTTTGTGAATGACACGATTTGCCTGATGATGACGCCGTTGGTGGTGCAATTGTGTGAAGAGACCAAACTCGATCTAAAACCGTTTTTGATCGCGTTGGCAACCTCGTCGAACATCGGCAGTGTGATGACGCTCGTCGGCAATCCACAGAATATGCTGGTAGGAACATATTCTGGCTGGAGCTACGGCGGTTTCTTCTTGCGGATGTTGCCGATCGGCCTGCTCGGGTTGGCGCTGAATTTTGGCCTGATTTACTTGATCTTCAAAAAAGAATTGGCCGGCAAAACCTGGAGACAATCGCATTTGGTGGCGCCGCGCGTCGATCTCCGCCTGATGCGCAAAGGTTTGATCGTGCTCGCCGGTGCGATGGTGGGATTTTTGTTCTCCTCGAAATTGGCATTGGTTTCAATTGGCGCCGGCACCGCGCTTATTTTGTGGGCGAGAAAACCGCCGGCGCGCGCCTTCGAACGCATCGATTGGGCGCTGCTCTTGTTTTTCTGCGGCCTGTTCGTCGTGGTCGCTGGCCTCAACAAAGTCGGCCTCGTTGAGCAAATGTTTGTTCCGTTGAGGAGTTTTTTCAGCGTTTCGATCTGGCAGCAGCTTTGGGTATTCTCCGGTGTTTCGATCTTTTTCTCCAATTTGGTTTCGAATGTGCCGTTCGTCATCATTGGCGCGCATTGGGTGGAGGCGTTTGCCGAGCCGAAGACGATGTGGCTGGCTCTGGCGATGGCCAGCACCTTCGCCGGCAACTTCACCATCGTCGGCTCGGTGGCGAACATGATCGTGATGGAGCTTTCGCGCGATCACGCGCGTGTGCCGTTTTGGACGTTTTTCAAAATCGGCGCGCCGCTGACGCTGCTCTCGACGGCGCTAGGGGTGGCGATTTTGGGGCTGTATACGATGCTTGGAATTTGATGCTGGCTTCTGGTCGCTGGTGTTGCTTGTTGCTCGTTGCTGGCTGCTTGTTGCTGATTGCTGGTAACAAATGTGGGCAACCTGCCACTAGCTACCAGCAACCAGCAACCAGAAAACCATTGCTTTTTATCTGAAACTTCATAAAATTTAGATCATGCGAACCAGCAACGGGAGAAAACAGCATGATGGAAGTTCGGAATGGTCAGGCGCAAGCCTTTGTTGAGGCACAAGACTTGATGAAACGTGTTCGGGCAGCAGGACATGGACACGTGTTCAACTTTTGGGACAAACTATCGAAAGATTCGCAACGTCAATTGTTGCATCAACTCTCTTTAATCGATTTTGGCCTGATGGAGCGGCTCTATCGCGAATACATCGTTCACAAGAAAAAGCCGGACATTTCTGCGTTGGAGCCGGCCGAGATCATTGCTTTGACGCATCAACGCGCGCACCCCGATGAAACCGCCAAGATGATAGCGCGCGGTGAAGAAATGCTCCGCGCCGGCAAGATTGCGGCAGTGCTGGTTGCCGGCGGCCAGGCTTCACGATTGGGGTTTGACAAGCCCAAAGGCGAATATCCCATCGGGCCGGTAAGCAAGAAAAGCTTGTTTCAGCTTCATGCCGAAAAACTGATTGCCACAGCGCGCCGTTACCGCACGCGCATTCCCTGGTACATTATGACCAGCGACGCCAACGCCGGCGAGACGCGGGCGTTTTTTGAGCAAAATAATTTGTTTGGCTATCCGCCGTCTGACATTTTCTTTTTCGAGCAGGAGATGATGCCGGCCCTCGATGAAAACGGCAAGCTCATTCTCGATGCACCGGATCACATTTTCATGAACCCCAACGGCCACGGCGGCACGCTCACTGCTTTGGAGAAAAGCGGCGCGCTTGCCGACATGCGCCGCCGCGGCATTGAAGAGATTTTCTATTTTCAAGTCGATAATGTATTGTTGAAAATTTGCGATCCGTTGTTCATCGGCTATCACGTTACCGCCAACGCCGAGATGAGCGCGAAGGTCTGCGCCAAGCGCGATCCCTACGAAAAAGTCGGCGTGATCGGCAGGGTGGTCGATCCGGCTTCTGGCAAGGCCGGCAAGCTCATGGTGATCGAATACAGCGACATGAGCAAAGCCGATAAAGAAGAGCGCAATCCCGATGGCACGCTCAAATACAACGCCGGCAGTATTGCGATTCATCTTTTCAACGTGGACTTTATCGCGCGCGAAGTCAACGGCGGCACGAAATTGCCCTGGCACGTGGCGCACAAACAGATCCCTTGTCTCGACACCAACGGTAAATTGATCCAGCCGGATCAGCCGAACGGCTATAAATTTGAGACGTTCATTTTTGACGCGTTGAGCGACGCGCAGCGGGTGGCGGTGCTGGAAGTCGAGCGGCGCTTCGAGTTCAGCCCGGTCAAAAATGCTGCGGGCGAAGATTCCCCGCCAACCGCGCAACACGATTTGTGCGAGTTGCACGCGCATTGGCTGGAGCAGGCCGGCGTCAAAATTCCGCGCGACGCCGCCGGGCGCTTGAGTGCGCGCCTCGAAATCAGCCCGTTATTTGCATTGGACGAGCCGGAGCTGGCAGAAAAGATTTCGCCGGATCTACAAGTGCGGGACGGGCTTTATTTGGAATCATGACAGGCAAGTCGCAAAAATTCTGAATGGCAACGCGGTTCGCTGGCAGTTTGTTCAGTTGGCTGTTTGAGCTACGGATGACTTCGCATGCTTTACTGCTATTTTCATACGCCGGATGGCGGCTTGGCGCTGGGGCAGGATGCGGCTGCCGTCCGCCGGGCTTTTCAAGATGGCAATTTATATTGGGTCGATCTCGAAAACCCCACCGAAAGCGAGGAAGAAATTCTGTGGGAAATTTTCAATTTTCACCAGCTTGCCATCGAGGATTGTATCGCCACCCACCAATATCCCAAAATCGATGATTACGGGGATTATCTTTATATTATCGTTCATGCTGTTGATTACAATAAAGCCGACAGCACGTTTCGCACGACGGAATTGGACATTTTTCTCACGCCGAATTTCGTCGTCACCTTTCATTATGAGCCGATGCGCACGACGACGCATCGCCGCCTGCGCCTGAAAGAAGGCGCGCTGCCGCCAGACCGCCGGCCGGCGTTTTTGTTGCACCAAATCCTTGACGACTTGATACACAATTACTCGCCGGCAATGGAAAATTTCGAGAAGCGGATCGGCAACATCGAAGAAATCATCATCAAAAAACCGCATCCCCGCGTGCTCGACCGCATCTTCGAATTTAAAAGGGAAGTGCTCAATCTCAAGCGCATTCTCGGGCCGCAGCGCGAGGTCATCAACCGGCTCGGCCGCGGCGAGTTTCGCCTGATCCCGACGGAACTGAGGGTGTATTACCGCGACATCTTCGACGAGATTTCACGTTATGCTGAATTGGCCGAAACTCATCGTGACTTCATCATGATGGCGCTGGATGCCTATCTCTCTTCGGTGTCCTACCGGCTCAACGAGATCATGCGCGCGCTGACGCTGATCTCCACCATCTTCCTGCCGCTGACGTTCATCACCGGCTTGTTCGGAATGAATTTCGACGTCATTCCTTTGAGCAAGCATCCGCTGGGCTTTTATCTGACCATCGCGGCTTCAGTTTTGGTGGGGTTGGCGATGTTTTTGTATTTTAAATTTAAACGGTGGGTGTGAGGCTGGTTGCTTGTTGCTGGTTGCTTGATCTTCTCTGCATTTTGCGTTACCTTGTTTGAAAAAAAACCTGCTTGCAATTTCGCTCAAAAAGTGTTAAAATAGCAATGGACGGCTTCGATTAAAACACTGGCGGATATCTATTGGGTTGATGGATAATTGGCTGAGCGAATGGGAAAACGCAAAGAAGCAAATCTCAAGCGTGTCGAGTTGGCTCAAGTCATGTTGGAAGACGCGCGGTTCAATTTGCAGCACAAGCGCTATCGTTGCTCGATTAGCCGGAGCTACTACGCGTGCCATCATGCAGCGCGGGCGTGTTTGGATGCCGTTGGTCAGCCCTTGCAAAAAACACGGGCAGGCGCGCATACTGCCTGTCTGAAAATCTTTGGCTTATATTTTATTAAAACTCGACTTTTGCCTGTTTCCCTCAGCAAAACTCTGCGAGCACTTATAAAATTGCGAGAAGCGGCTGACTATGAGCTCGACATCAAAAACATCGAAGAGGCTGCGAAACGTTCTTGTCAGCAAGCGGAATTCTTTTTCAGCGAGGTTGAAAAGTATGTCCAGGCCAAAATCTAAAGAACTAACACACGATGAGATTATCGCTCGTTTGGAGAAACCCAAATCCATGCGGTATATCCGCAAACTCATGAAGCCCTTGTTTGAAGAATTGCAGGCGAGATTTGGCAATGCCATTGCTGAAATCGTCGAGCGCGAGCATTGGGGTCCAAATTTTGACGCGTACTATGATGTTTGGGTACGCCGTCGCTCATCAGAAATCGAGAAATTCATCGACAACAAACTGCTCGAACTTGAGAATGAAAATTATGTATTCATCTTGGTGCAGGTAAAAGAGATTGAAGATTACAGCACCAATTCACGCGCCCAGGCTCGCGTCAATTCGAATTCAAAAAAACGTTCAACAAACGGCAAGCTGGCAGCGCAGCGCACATAGCTTCAATCAAGCAACCAAAATTCTATGCTGCGCCTTGCCAACCTCATCAAAAGTCCCACTCCTCTCGGCGGCCTGGTCACGTTAATTGTCGCACTGGCCGCCTATCTCCGCACGCTCGCGCCGACGGTCTCGTTTTGGGATTGCGGCGAATTTATTGCCTGCTCGTACATTCTCGGTGTTCCCCATCCGCCTGGTGCGCCGCTTTATCTTTTGCTCGGCCGCGTTTTCAGCATGCTGCCGGTCGCGGCGGACATCGGCTGGCGCGTCAATTTGATTTCCGCATTGGCGAGCGCCGCGACCGTCTTGCTCACCTATCTCATCATCTTGCAGCTCATCCGCGAATTTCGCCGCCAGGAACATCGCTGGCCGGAAGTGATGGCAGCCGTCATCGGCGCACTCGCTTTTGCCTTCTCGGATAGCTTTTGGTTTAATGCGGTGGAAGCTGAGGTGTACGCGCTGTCGATGTTTTTCACCGCAGTGGTGATCTGGCTGGTTCTGCGCTGGGCCGAGCATCACACCGAAGAGGCGGCGTGGAAATATCTTTTGCTCATCGCTTATCTCATCGGCCTCGCCATCGGCGCGCATCTGCTCAACGTGCTCGCCATCCCGGTCATCGCCATGATTATTTATTTCAAGCACTGGGAGTTTTCGTGGCGCACTTTTTTTACCGCCATCATTCTCTCCGGCTTGGCGCTGCTCACGATATATCCCGGCATCGTCAAGTGGATTCCAAAAATTATCGAAAGCTATGGCGCCGTCACTCTTGTTCTGGCGCTCTTGCTCACACTTTTAACAACGGCGTGGATGATTCTCCGCAATCGGCCGGTGATGGCCGTGATCTTAACGAGCGTGCTGCTGATTTGCCTCGGCTACTCGACGTACATCGCCATCTTCATTCGCTCGCATCTCGATCCGGCGATTGACGAGAATGATCCGCAAACCATCGCCGCGTTGATCAGCTACTTGAATCGCGAGCAATATGGCAGCGAGGATATCGTCACGCAAATCACCAAACGCAAAGCGCCGTTTTGGGATTATCAGATCAAAGAAATGTATCTGCGCTATTTCGGGTGGCAGTTCATTGGCCGCAGCAACAATCCGGCGACCGACCGCAATACCGTGCAACTCGATGGCCTTGCCGGCTTGCCATTTCTCCTCGGCTTATTGGGAATGTATTATCATTTTCGCCGCGATTGGCGGCGCGCCGGCGCGGTGGCGATGCTCTTCCTGCTCACCGGACTCGCGATCGTCGTTTATCTCAATCAGGCCGATCCGCAGCCGCGCGAGCGCGATTATTCCTACGTCGGATCGTTTTTCGCCTTTACCTTGTGGATCGGTTTTGGCGCGCATGCTTTGCTCGACGCCGTCGCCGGCTCCAAAAGCGGGCGTCAGCACCTGCAAATCGCGATGGCCGGTTTACTCTTCATCTTCGTTCCGGCCAATCTCTTACGGCACAATTTTCACACCCACGACCGCGAGGGCAATTATGTGGCTTCGGACTACGCGTACAATGTGCTCAATTCTTGCGAGGCCGATGCCATTCTTTTTACGAATGGCGACAACGACACTTTTCCGCTCTGGTATCTGCAACAAGTCGAGGGTTTTCGCCGCGACGTGAGCGTGGCCAATCTCAGCCTGCTCAACACACATTGGTACATTCGCGAGCTCAAAAACCGCGAGCCGAAAGTGCCCATGAGCCTGACCGACAGCGTGATCGACTCCATCGGCCTTTTAGATTGGCCGGAGGCGGGAATGATCGGCATTCCCGTGGAAGACGAAGCGGTTTTTCAAAAATATCTCGAGGAAGTTAAAAACTTTTTTCCGGCGGAATCACTGCGCCAACAAGGCCGGGAAATGCAGATTGCAATCGGGCCGACTTTTGCCAGGCGCTTTTTGCGCGTGCAAGATTTGATGATCTTTGAGATCGTTGCGGCCAATCAATTCCGCCGGCCGATTTACTTTGGCTTCAATGTGCCGGAGGAAAACCACGCCGGCTTGACGCCGTATCTGCGCATCGACGGCATGGCCTTGAAGCTGATGCCGTTTCAGGGCGTGCGCTATTCTCCCGAAGCGCTGCGCCATCATCTGCTCGCGGTGTATCATTATCGCGGCCTCGACGATCCCGGCGTGTATTTGGATGATCAGGCGCAAGGACTCGCCCAAAGCTATCGCGCCAATTTTCTCACGCTGATTACGCATCACCTCCAAAGGCAGGAACGCCGGGAAACGCTGGAACTATTGCGGCGCATGGATGAACTCATGCCGCCAAACGTTTTGCCGCTGCACAGCGTCAATGCGTTTATCCAAATCGGCAAGCTGTATGCGCAAGCCGGCGATTCGACGGAGCTGGAGCGCCGGTTGAAGCAGGTCACGCCGAAATGAGGATTTAGGTTCGTAGTCACGCCTTTAGGCGTACAGTGTTTCCAATCTGCAAAAATTTCGGAGCAATCCAAGCGCGACGCCAGAAGGCGTTACTACAAACGAAAAACCCAGACTTGCATCTGGGTTCATTTCAAAAAAACAGACCGGCGGTCTGTGTTACGCCGCCGCGGCGATTTTGCCCACCTCCGCATCTTCAAACTTCACCGAGACGACTTTTGACACGCCCTGCTCTTCCATCGTAATGCCGTAGAGATAATCCGCGGCTTTCATCGTCAGCTTGTTGTGGGTGACGACGATGAACTGCGTGTTGTCGGAAAATTTTTTGATGGCGCCGACGAAACGGCCGATGTTCATATCGTCGAGCGGCGCATCCACCTCGTCGAGAATGCAGAACGGGCTTGGCTTCACCAAATAAATCGCAAAGAGCAGCGAGGTCGCCGTCAGTGTCTTCTCGCCGCCGGAGAGCAACGCCAGCGAGCCCAGCTTTTTGCCTTTGGGGTTGGCTTCGATGACGATGTCGGCCTCCAGCGGATCGCCCTCGTCGAGCCGCAAATCGGCCTCGCCATTCTCAAAAAAGCCTTTGAATACCTGAATGAAGTTCTCGCGAATTTGTGAGAAGACTTTGCCGAAGCGCTCGTAGGCCGTGTCGTTGATCACCTTGATGGTGTCTTTCAAATTTGCTTCGGCTTTCAGCAAATCTTCCTTTTGCGCCGTGAGAAAATCAAAGCGCTCTTTCTCTTTTTCATATTCGGACAACGCCAGCATATTCACCGGCCCCATGCTCTTCAAGCGATTGCGCAACCAGCCGACGCGCTCTTCGGTGGCTGCCGCATCAAATTCACCTTCGGGTGGCTTTTGCTGCGACAAATCAAGCTCGTAAGTTTCACGAATGTGTTTGATCAAATTATCGCGTTGCATCGTCAATTCGGAAATATGCAGCTCGGCTTGGTGCAATTTTTCCGAGACCTCGTCACGCTCGGCGCGCACCGCACGCAACGCGCGCTCTTTCGAGTCCGCGGTTTGCTTTTGCTCGCGGAACGTGCGCTCGATCTCCGAAACCACTTCTTCCAATTCTTTACGTTCGGCAAAATCGTCGTGCATCTGCTCGCGCAAACTGTTGATTTGCTCGGCCAGTTCCTTCTCCTGTTGCTCGGCCTCGGCAATCTGCTCGGTGCGTCGCTCGATGCTCTCGGCCATATCGCGTTGGCTGCCGGCATTGCGTTCGATTTCGGATTGCACATTGCGCAGCTCGGCGCGCCTCTCGACGGCGATCACATTGGCGGCATTGGCCGCTTCCTGCGCGACGCGCAGTTCCTGTTCCAAGCTCTCCAGCGCGGCAGCCTGCTGCACATTCGTGGCTTCGGCGGCTTGCCGCCGCGATTCAAATTCTTGCAGTTTGGGATCAAGCTCGGCAAGTTGGACGCGGAACTCTAGCCGGCCGGCATCGAGTTTCGCCAACTCATCGCTGCGTTGGCGAATTTCCTGCTCGGCACGGCTGCTCTCAAAAGCAGCTTGGCCAAATTCCAACTCCAGCTTTTGTTTTTCACTCTCGGCTTGCTTGCGCTGATCGAGCAGATCTTCGCTTTGCGCCAGCAGCCTTTGCAACGCTTCTTCAGCGTCTTCCTTTGCATCGGACTGCTGCGCGACTTCTTCGTGCAGGCGCGCCACTTCCGCCTCAAGCTGCTCGATCTGCGTTTTGCGGTCAATGACGCTTTCGTGGCCGCGGCTGGTATCGCCGCCTTTCAGCGGCCCCCACGTCGTCAGCACCTCGCCGGCGAGCGTGACAAAGCTTTGACGATGCGAGTTGGACTGCTCCAACAGCGCGCGCGCATCAGCCAGCGACGAGACGATGTAACATTCATCAAGAAGATTTTCGACTAAAAACCGCGCGGCCTCATCGCATTCAACCACTTCGCTCGCAGGCGAGATGATGCGAGAGTCTTCGAATCGACTGCTCAGATTTCTGCCATTCGGCGAGTGCAATCCACGCAACGGCAGGAAAGTCGCCAAACCTTTTTCGCGCTGACGCAGCATATCCATGCCTTCAAAGGCGCGATCGGTGGAATCAACCAGCAACGAAACCACGGCTTCGCCGAGTGCGGCTTCGACGGCGCGGCGATAATTTTCCGGCACGCGAATCCGCTCCGCCAACGTGCCCAGACAACCCTCCGGCATGCCGCCTTCCAGCAGCAGATGCTTGACGCCCTCGGGATAATCCTCGTAGGTCTCCAAAAATTTACGCAGCAAATTGGCGCGATCTTGATGCCGTTGCATGGCGCTGTGCAACGCCATGATCTGCTCTTTGAGGCGGGCAACGGTTGATTCTTTCTCAGCAATGCCTTGCTGATTGGCTTCGATTTCGAGATTCAAATGATCGAGACGAGCGAGGTTGATGGCCAGTTGCCGTTGCGTTTCATCACGCCGGCTGGTCAGCTCGGCTTGGCGTTGCTGCAATTCGGCGGATTCTTGTTGCAATACGGCCTGGCGCTTTTCGTTAAATTCGATTTGCGTGCGCAAACGCTCGTTTTCTTTTTGCAACTGGCTCAAGGTTTCCGCCTCGCCCTGCCGCTGCGCCTCGGCCTCCCGCACTTCCTGCCGCTTGGCTTGATAGCGCTCTTGAAAGCCGCTCAATGCCGACTGCTTGGTGTTCAGCTCGCCAACGACCGTATCCACCGCGAGCGTCAACTCTTCCACGCGGTTGGAGAGTGTTTGCTTCATTTCTTCCAGCATCGTGCGCCGCGTTTTAAGCTCTTCGATCTCTTTGGCAAAACGCTCGCGGTTTTCCTTGACGGCGCGGCTGCGTTCCTGGCTGACGAGAACTTGTTCTTCTTTTTTCTTGAGGCGCTCGGTGTTGGCATTCAAATCGCGCTGGCGTGCCACAAGCTGTTTTTCGATTTCCAGCAACGTCAGGCGCATCTCTTCGATTTGCGCTTCCTCCGCCGCAAGCTGCGCCGAAATTTGTTCGCGGCGATCGCGAGAATCTTTGGCGCTGTTGACGAGCGGCTCCAGCTCGTTTTTGATTTGGTGAAATTGAAACGCCGCCAACGCCATGTCGGTCTCGCGCAGCTCGTTGGCATAAACTTGATAGCGCTCGGCTTTTTGCACCTGCCGCTTCAGTGAATCGACCGTCTTCTCGACTTCGCTGAGAATGTCGTTGAGGCGCAACAGATCCTGCTCGGTGGCTTCCAATTTGCGGAAGGCCGCTCGCCGCCGCGCTTTATATTTGCCGACGCCGGCGGCTTCCTCAAAAATGTGGCGCCGCTCTTCCGGCTTGCCGTTGAGAATCTGCTCGACCATCGCCAGCTCGATGACGGAATACGCATTCGCGCCGACGCCGGTGTCCATCAGCAAATCCGCGATGTCCTTCAATCGGCACGGCGTGTTGTTGAGCAGATACTGGCTTTCGCCGGAGCGGAACAGCCGGCGCGTGATCTGCACTTCGGAATATTCGATGGGCAAAACGTTGCGCGTGTTCTGAATGGTCAGCGAGACTTCCGCCATGCCCAGCGGCTTCTGCGTTTTCGAGCCGTTGAAGATGACGTTTTCCATGCGCTCGCTGCGCAGCGCTCCGGCTTTTTGCTCGCCGAGCACCCAGCGGATGGCGTCCACGATGTTGCTTTTGCCGCAGCCGTTGGGGCCGACGACGCTGGTGATGCCGCTATGAAAAACGAATTGGGTTTTTTTCGCGAAAGATTTGAACCCAAAAATCTCGAGATCGGAAAGATACACTGGTTGCTGGTTCCTGGTTGCTGGTTATTTGTTGCTGGTCGCTCGTTGCTGGCGGCTCGTTGCGGTTTTTCTCTCTATTTGCCACTTGCACACTTGCGACTTGCACACTTGCCTATTTGCCACTTGCTTTCTGTGGATAACCTTGTGGATAACTTGTGAACAACTACAATATGCTGTAGACGCGGAAATTTTCAAATACAAGCAATAGAGCAAACTAATTTATTGGATGCGACGGAGAAATGCAAGAGAATTTTATCGGACGCTCAAAATTCGCTTGCTTTATTGCGCAGGCTTGCTTAATTATAAGAAACCTGAAAACAGATTTTTATAAGGAGAATTGGCGATGTTAACAACGATTATCATTACCGAAAATGGCGAAGGCCGTATCGCCGCGGAAGCCGTAAGAGCGCTCGGCATCGTGCCAAAATCCAGAGTTGAGGCGGAAATCACCATCAAAGACATCGATCCCCCATTGCCGCTGGAGATTCCGCCGGATAAGACTTTGCAGGACATTTTGGACGAGTACGAGATAAAGTATGGAATGACTTCGGAAGAGTGCTCACGCAAATTGGAAAATGACGATATTGATGAAACTTTGGATCTCCTGCAATGGATGGGTTTTTACGAATTGGCTCGCCGCGCTTATTCTCGCGGAGAGAATCCGGCAGAGATGAAATTTACGTTGGTAGCCAAGGCATCTCAAAAGCGTCGAAAATAATCATGCTAAATAACTACGAAGAGTATGCCGTATTTCTCTCGACACTGCTCGATAGATTTGACAGCATTCAAAGCGTGGAATTTAATGCTTACCTGACCTCAGCAACGGAGGGATACTCTTCGGGTACAATATTATTCCAGAACGAAATCAAGTTCACATTTGTTGAGCATATTGATTTCGCTGGGAAACGATTGTTTAAATACGGCTACACTGTTTATAAAGCCGGCGAAACGTTGTTTTATTACGATTCACAACCCCATCCCAACGATCCGTCCCTCGCCGCTACGTTCCCACATCACAAACACATCTCACCAGACATCAAGCATCATCGCATTCCTGCACCAGGAATCTCTTTTGAGCGTTCCAATTTGGAATTTGTGATTCGCGAGATTGAGGCAACCTTGCTGTAAAGCCATTCCACTGTGCATGTTGATGCCAGGTGTGTGAGCAAACTACACAGGTCGGCATTAAAGTTTTTCATCTCAAGCTCGGAATCAAGCCCGAATGGCGGCATTTTTTTGTCAAACCAACTGGCACCTTGTTTGCTTTTTAATCATACAAAAATCGGTTTGAGTACACGTAAAATTTCAGTGGAAGGTTATCGTTATGAAACAGTGGACATACTATCTCGTTTTCACGCTGCTGTTTGGTGCGGTGGCGCTGGCCCCGGCGCAGGAAAAAGAAAAGAAGGGCAAGCTCGGTGATTTTGCCAGCGACTACGAGAAAGGCAAAAAAGAAAATAACGACGAAAAGAATTGTTCGGATGAATCAGATGATGGCGGTTGGTTGGGCTTTTTAGTCCATATCTTTTTTTCGCCCAATGATGACAAGAGAGACGCTGCCGGTGAGCCGCGCGAGTCATCTCCGCCAAAGCCGGCGCCATATCCCTATCGCGATGATCGCGGCCTGCCGATGCGGTCGCCGGATTACCGGAGTTACAGCCTGCTCGCCGAAGCCGGCTATTTGCATTTGGGTGACGATTTGAGTGGTTTCCAGCTTGCCGGTGATTTTCGCGCTTACCGCTTTGCCGCCAATCTCGATCTGCACACGCTCGTTGAAGATTTGGGCAGGAGAAATCAATCGCTCACGTTCTTCGGCTTGAACGGCGGATACGAGGTGATTGCCACGCCCTATTTGCTGGCGCGACCTTACGCCGGCGCCCGCAACTTGAGCGGTCTCGGTCTCGATCTTTGGGGGCCGGAAATCGGCGCTAAAATGTTGATGCTGCCACGCAAGCCAATCAACGTTGAGGCCAACATCTCACACGCGTGGATCAACGGCAAGCCGCTCACCATCGCCAGCGGCTCGCTCGGCGTCATGATCAAGCGCGTCGAGCTGCGCCTCGGCGGCCAAACGTTTCGCTCAGAATGGACGACGCTGGAAGGGATAAAGGTGGGATTGCGAGTGTGGTTGTAAATTACGAGACCTCTTACGGCTATATCGAGTACAAGCTTTATTGGTATGACGCGGAAGGCGGATATTATGAGAACGGATATAATTTTTTTATCTGTTGCGTTGTTTCTGTCAGTTGGGAAAATTCTTTCTCGTCGGTATAAGGCAAAGCTTCGCTGGATTCTTACCATTTTTTGTCCAACCTTTTCTTAAAAAGTCAAGCCGAGATTTTTTTCAAAAATGGTGGTAAAATTTTCACCAAAATTCTTGCATTTATCAAAATCTTTTCATAAAATAATGGTGAACAAAAACCCTATTGTGGAGATAGTCTTATGAGCACAATCGTCAATCCCAATCTGCCCGTCAAAGGCCGAGGCACGCCGCTGAATCCCCCCAACCGTTTCGAGCCGATAGAAATTGAAGTTGATCCCGAATGGCTCGAATATGCAGATGAGCAACCGGTAAAAACCACTTATTACGTTGACTACACGCGCAACATCCTGTCGTCGAATGACAGCCCGGATATTCCATTCACTCATGGCCTCAATCCTTATCGCGGCTGCGAGCATGGCTGCATTTACTGCTACGCACGCCCGACGCACGAGTATTTGGGTTTTTCCTCCGGCCTGGATTTCGAGACAAAAATTATGGTGAAACCGGAGGCACCGGAGCTTTTGGAGAAAACTTTTCGCGACCCAAAATGGAAACCGCAAGTCATCGCGCTTTCCGGCAATACCGATTGTTATCAGCTCGTAGAACGCAAATTGCAAATCACCCGGCGCTGTTTGGAGGTCTTTTTGAAGTACCGCAATCCGGTGGGCATGATCACCAAGAATGCGCTCATTCTGCGCGATCTTGATTTGCTGCGCCGGCTTGCCGAACACAATTTGGTATTCGTTTGCATCACCATCACGACGCTTGATAATCACCTCTGCCGCAAAATGGAGCCGCGCACGTCGGCGCCGGAAAAACGCCTGGATGCTATCGCGCAACTCGTTGCTGCCGGCATTCCCACCAGCGTGAATGTTGCGCCGGTGATTCCCGGATTGACCGACCACGAAATGCCGGCGATTCTCTCGGAAGCCGCGTCGCGCGGCGTCAAGAGCGCCGGATTCATTCTTTTGCGTTTGCCGCACGCGGTGAAAGATTTGTTCTCTAACTGGGTGCGGCAGCATTTCCCCGAGCGCGCGGATAAAGTGCTGCACGCCATTCAAGACGTGCGCGGCGGCCGCCTCAATGACCCTCGTTTTGGCTCGCGCATGAGCGGCGAAGGCGAACGGGCGGAAGCGATTGCGAAGATGTTTGAAGTCACTTGCCGGAAGCTCGGTCTGAACCAAACACGAACGCCTTTGACCACAGCGCATTTCAGACGAAATGAGCAGACGGAGCTGTTTGCATAAAACTCCGAACGAATGGACCGGAAAATCTGAGTAGCGCCAGAATGAAAGCTGGAATTAAAGTTTGCGTTGACAAAGAAGCCAAGATTCCGTATATTGGCGAAAAGCTTCGTTTATTACAAACGGTTCGAGCTTGATGAATAACGAAGACAATATACGCGCTCTAGCCGTTGCTGCCGTTCTGGCACTGCGATCTCGAGTGCGTTGGAAGCCAGGCAAAGACATTCAACATCTGGAGAAACGCATTCGTGTCGGACACTTGCAAGCAGGTACGGCGATGGATGAATACAACCGAATGATTAGTGAAATCTTGCGCCAGCCGGATAGTGAGATTTATCATTACCCATTTGACGGAGACGACTATTTTGGCGTAGTTGGTAACGCCGGTGAAATTCCATGGCTCATTATTCTAAGCGCCGCAGGAATGATGGAAACCGCATTCCCGCCGAAAGATCCGATCAACTATCTGCAACGGCGAAACTTCATATATCTTGGCAAAATGAGTGAGATGATACCATGAGTGACTATCCTGAATTGCTTGCCTATTACGAAACCAGCGTAGGCTTCCCCCAAGTGAGCGGCTTTGAAATTCTCGAGCTGCTTGATGTTCGTAGCCGCTTGGCGCTTGCCGAAGCACAGTTGAACGCCGCCGAAAAGGAACAATTAGAAAAAGCTGACGAAGTCTTCCTGACGCACGCTGCGGAATTTTACGAGCAGGTTGCGGAGGTTGCCGATCTTCGTGAAATGCGCCGCCGTGCCGCCGTCCCGATCTCGCATTGGTGGTGGCACTTGGAAAAATTTTCTCGTTTGGAAAAAGCTGTTGCCACCGCTTGAGCAAGAGGGAGCGCGATAGGCGAATAGAGAAGCGTGAAAGGCGATAAGCGCACTCTTCACGGCACACCGTTCGCTCATTACCCTACGCGCATTGCCTTCTGCTCTTTACTCTCGGCCCTCCGCTACCGCCCCATCACATTTTCAACACAAATCCACAAAAAACACAAATCCGCGCTTGCAATTTTGCTGCAAAAACCGTATTTTATATGCTTAACTCTTTTGGACTAAGCACGATGCAGCGATTCCTTTCCTTTCTTTTGTTTGCCGTCATCTTGCCAACCTGTTTGTTGGCGCAAGAGATTATGCCGCTTTCGGAGGTGAAATCCGGCATGGCCGGTGTATGCCGCACGGTTTTCCGCGGCGATCGCCCCGAAGACTTTCCGGTTGAAGTGGTGGATGTTTTGTACAACTACAACTACCCTAAACGCAATCTCATTCTTATCCGCTTAAAGGGCGAGAAAGCCGAGCACACCGGCCCGGCTTATGGCATGAGTGGAAGCCCGGTCTACGTTGACGGCAAGGTGATCGGCGCGCTCTCACAATTGGTTGGCTTCTTTCTTCGCGAGCCCCTGGCTGGCGTCACGCCGATAGAAGAAATGCTGGAAATTTTCAATCGCGAAGACAGCCGCGACCGCGAACTCGCCGTTTTTATCCCCCCGGCGCCAAACAAATTCGTTGAAATGTCTTTGGGCCTGCAAGATTTGTCTTGGGAAAATTTTGTGCCGCAGGAGCTTTTGCAGCGTCGCACTGCGCTCTCAGGCTCCATTCGTCCGCTCGATCTGCCGCTGAGTTTTGGCGGCATACAACCGGCGCTTGTCGAGCTGGCCGCGAGTTTATTAAAGCCGGCGGGGTTTCACGTCATCACCGGCGGCAGCGCCGGCCCCGAGGCTTCCAAGCTTTATAAATCCGGTTTCGATGCCGAAAGCGCGGCGTTGTTGCAACCCGGCGCGGCCATCGGCGCCGTGCTGCTGGCCGGTGATATGAACATTGAAGCCATCGGCACAGTGACCTACCGCCGTGACAATCGTGTGTTGGCGTTTGGCCATCCCTTTTTTGATAGCGGCCCGGTGGAAATACCGATCTCGTTGGCAAAGATTGCCCTCATCGTTCCCAGTGATTTCGCCTCGTCCAAAATCGGGGCTAGCTCGAGTCTTGTCGGCACGTTACGGCAAGATCGCACCACCGGCCTTTACGGCATTATTGGCGAGCCTCCGGCTTTGACGCCGATGACGGTGCGCTACACTGACGAAGCCGGCAAAGCTTCTCAATTCGAATTTCGCTTCACCGAAGAGCGCACGATCAACACGCTGATGCCGCTGATCATGCGTTTCGTGCTCGTCAACGCGTTGGAGTCGGCACGGCTGGCAACCGGAGAAAACAGCCTGCAGCTCACCGGCAGCATTCATTTGCAGAACGGCGCCAAGATCGCTCTCGAAGATTTCTACCCCGGCTTCACGTCCATCAGCGGGTTCGGTTTTCTCAACGGCATTCTGCAATCCACCGGCGAAGTGGCCTCGACGTTGGGCGCGATCATGGCCAACAATTTTCAGCCGGCGAAGCTCAGCCGCATCGAATTGAATTTCACCTCGGTGCCGGGCCGCCGCAGCGCGACGCTCGAGGAGGTGTGGATTGGCCGCAGCGAGGTCGAGCCCGGCGATACCGTAACCGTTTTTGCCCGGCTCAAAGCTTTTCAAGGCCCGGAGAAATTGTTCCACCAACGGCTTGCCATTCCGAAGAACGCGGAGGGCCGATATTTGACGATCAATGTCGGCGGCGGGGACGATCTCGCGCTGCTCGAACGCCGGATGATGCCGGGCCGTTTTGTCGCGCACAACTTCCAGCAGCTTTTGTCGTTGTTGCAAGAGCGCCGGCGCAATGATTTTATCTACTACCAGTTGCGCCAACCGGATCAGGGCCTGATTATCGAGGGCGAACAGCTCTCTTCGTTGCCGCCCTCGGTCTATTCGGTCATGCAATCGCAAAATCTCAAAGGCAACGCGTCTTTTATTCGCGAACAAATTTTGGCGGAAACCCGCCAGCAAATTTCGATGGCTGCAGCGGCGCCAAAGAACGAGAACGACGCGCCTTATGCCGTGACCGGCTTGAAAACGCTGCGGTTGAAATTGCGCACGCAATAATCGTAGCGCGGCAATAGCCGCAACCGATCGACCAAAGGCAAAACGATTTAGGGCAAAACTATTTGATTTTGTTTCTAATGTGAATGACCGATTAAATACCAATGGGCTTAAAGCAAAAAAGTCAAAATCATTGAGCCGCTTTTAATCATTTTGACTTCAATTATTTTGACTTATTTCTTTTAATCGTCATTCGCATTCTTAATTGTTTTGCCCATAATGGTTTTGCCTTCAAAAAATCTTCGCGGTCATGATAGTTTTTCCCGAGTAATACTATAAAATGTAACTCAACAGATCAAAACGGAATCAACATGCACGTTAGAAAAATCGCTTTTATCACCTCCCTGATTTTGGCGCTCGGACTTTTAGCCGCTTCCCCGCAATTCAAAACTTTTGCCACGCAGGACGATTTGGACAACGGCAAGGCGCTCGGCATTTCCATCGATGCGCTCGGCCAAATGCGCCTGGCGCCGGCGGTGCAGGAACGTTTCCGCGCCTCCGTGCCTTATCTTTGGTGCGCCGCGAGCGACGGCCAGGGCAATATTTATATCGGCGGCGGCAATCCGGCGCTAGTGCTGCGTGCCGGAGCCAAACCCGCGCCCGACACCGTTTTCTCCAGCGCGGAAGTCGCCGTATTTGCGCTGGCGTTTTCGCAGAACTCTCTTTATATCGCCACCTCGCCGGATGGACAAATCTACCGGCAAAGTGGAAGCACAAAAGCGCAACCCTTTTTCAAGCCCGAAGCCAAATACATCTGGAGCATTGTACCTCGACCCGATGGCGCATTTTATGTTGCGACTGGCGAGCCTGGCCGCGTTTATCTCGTTCAACCCGGCGGCAAAGGCGAGATTTTCTTTCAGAGCGAAGAGAAACATATCCGCAGTTTGGCGTTGGATAGAAATACCGGCAATCTTTTTGCAGGATCGAGCGGGAACGGTTATCTGTATCGCTTGACTTCAACCCCGCAAGGCGGGGTCAGTGTTTTGTATGATGCGCCGTTTCCGGAAATGCACCAGCTTGCCATCGGCCCCAACGGTGTGATTTACGCTGCCGCAGCCGGTGAAGGCGCCGTTCGCCCCGGTTTCATTCCCACTCCGATTGCAACGGTGGAAGGCGGCGAGCCGGAGGCCGGTGAGGAAGAAATCCCCCCGATCATCATTAGCGCCAGCGCCGGAGATCAGCCGCAAGTGCCGGGCGCGGCGCCCTCAGCAGCCCCACCGGCGCAAGGCATGGGCGCGGTGTATCGCCTCACCCAAGACGGCATTGCCAAAACATTATGGAACTCGCGCCAGGATCGCGTGCATTCGATGTTTCTCGAAGCCAGCGGCAGCTTGCTCATTGGCACTGGCGACCGCGGGCGAGTTTATCGGCTCAACGACGACGGCTCGCGTTCGTTGTTGTTTCAGTTGGAATCGGCGCAGATTACTTCCATCACCGCCGGGCAGAGTGCAAGCGTTATTCTCACCACCGCCAATGCTGGCACCGTGCAAATTCTCAGCTCGCAGATGCGCGAGGAGGGCGAGTATCTTTCCGAGGTGATCGATGCCAAGGTTCCGGCGCAATGGGGCGCGGTGAACTGGCTGCAATCCGGCGACAGGCAGGCAGACGTCAGCAGCGTGCGTCTCCTCACGCGCAGCGGCAACACCGGGAAGCCTGACAAAACTTGGAGCGACTGGGTTGCGGTGCAAGGCGCGGCAACCGGCGGCGCGATTGGCAGTCCGAACGCGCGCTTTTTGCAATGGAAGCTCGAGATGACAGGCAACGGAAAAAGCTCAGCCCTCGTCAAGCGCGTGCAAATTTCTTACTTGCAAAAGAATGTCGCGCCGGAAGTGGCGTCC
Organism: Candidatus Zhuqueibacterota bacterium; assembly: GCA_022616415.1. Classification (GTDB taxonomy): domain Bacteria; phylum Zhuqueibacterota; class Zhuqueibacteria; order Zhuqueibacterales; family Zhuqueibacteraceae; genus Zhuqueibacter. The sequence goes on from JAKEEU010000008.1 coordinate 43,900, forward strand.
ATCAATATTTATAATCCCGGCGACGCTTTTCCGGAGGCGAAAGAGCAAGCCGCCAACCACGTGAGTGATTCGCAAGATGGCGGCTCACCCACGCCGCGAAACGTTCAGCCGCCGGATGCCGGGCGCAAGTCATTTCAGAAGGGCGCGCAATCCCTCGGCTGGCAGGCGCGCGATGAGAACGGCGATCGGCTTATTTATCGTGTGGAAATTCGCGCCGTGGGCGAAACCGCGTGGCGCGAGCTGGTGAAAGATTATGCCGGCGCGGTGTACACGTGGGATAGCCAGGCGCTGCCGGACGGCGAGTATCAGGCTCGGATCACGGCATCGGATCGCCGCAGCAATCCCCCCAACCTCGCGCTCGCGGCCGAGAAAATCAGCGAAATTTTCGTCATTGACAACACGCCGCCGGAGATCAAAAATCTCGCGGCGCAAAAAAGCAGCGGGCAATGGACGGCAAGCTTTGAGGCCGTTGACCAGCTCGCGCGGATCAAAGAAGCGTGGTATGCGGTCGATGCCGGCGACTGGCAATTGATTTACCCCACGGACAACGTGGCCGATCAACGCCGTGAGACTTATCAGTTCACGATTTCAAACGCCACTTCTGCAGCGCCGGGCATTTTGGCCGTGAAAGTGGTGGATGTCAACGGCAACAGCGGGTTTGCGAAGGTGCAACTAAAATAGTCGTTGGTTGCTCGTACTCGTACTCATACTCTTACTCGTTTTTAAAAATCTTAACAGCGAGTAAGAGCAGGAGTAGAAGTAGGAGCAGGAGAATTTAACAACAGGATTATTTTCATGATCGATCCAGCCGCTCTACAGCAGATTCAGTCAATAATACAAAACGGAAAAAGATTTCTTCTGACCACCCACGTGAACGCCGACGGCGACGGCATCGGCTCGGAGATTGCTTTGTCGCACCACCTGCGCGATCTCGGCAAGGAGGTTCACATTTTCAACCACAACCCGACGCCGGAGAATCTGGAATTTCTCGATCCCCGCAACGACCTCCAACTTTTTGAGGCGCAGAAGCACGGCGAATTGGTGCGCGAAATGGACGCGGTGTTCATTCTCGACATCAGCGACTGGGAGCGGCTGCGCGATCTCGGCAAGCTGCTGCGCGCGCTTCCGGTTGCCAAAGTTTGTATCGATCATCATCCGGCCGAAGATCGCATGGGCGAAGTTGATATAATCCTGCCGGAGGCCTCTTCCACCGGAGAAATCGTGTACGATCTGCTGATCAAATTGGATGCGCGCTTGCAAGGCAAAATGGTTGAGGCGCTGTATACCGCCGTGCTCACCGATACCGGCTCGTTTCGCTTTTCCAACACCAATTCACGCGCCCACGAGATTGCGGCGGATTTGATTGCTCGCGGCGTCAAGCCGCACCACATTTACCAGGAAGTCTACGAGCGCCAGCCGGCTAATAAAATGCGCTTACTCGGGCAAATTCTAAACAACCTGAATTTCAGCAAAGACGGACGGCTGGTGTGGTTCACGGTGACGCAGGCCATGCTGCGCGCCACCGGCACGCAGCCGCGCGACACCGAAGGTTTTGCCGACTTCCCGCGCGGCATCGACGGTGTCGAGCTGTGTCTGATGTTTTTAGAAACTGAAAAGGGCCAAACCAAAATCAGCTTTCGCTCGAAGGGACGCATCGTCATCAACGGTTTAGCCAATCGTTTCGGCGGCGGCGGGCATCCGTATGCCTCCGGCGCGTTGGTGGATGGCCCGGTGCAGGAGGTCGTTCCGCGCGTCGTGGCCGAGGCGAAGGAATTTTTTGCGTGAAGTCTTGTCTCTCTCAACATTCCGGAAGTGCCAGCGCTGTGACCCTGATGAGCGTGTTCATGGTGGATTGGGTGAGGTGACAAAATAAGGGAACATTCATTTGGAGTGGGACGATAAATAGAGTGGCAACGCAACGACATAACATTCTTAAATCGGTATGTCTCGGCGAATGTCAAAGCAAAGACCTGCCATCTGAGCTTGATTTAAGCAGCATTTCAACGGGGATGAATCGGCTTTGGCAAGGCAGCATTCGAAACATCCGGCACGGCTTGGTAACCGAGTTTGGTGCCACTTTAGTTTGGCAGCGCGGACGATTGCGTTCGACCAACGTTGTGCAGGGAGAGTCAAATACGGTTGCACTAAAACCACAAATTCATCGAGGGCAAAAATTCGTTGGAACATTTCACACGCATCCTTACAAACAAGGTTGGTTGGGAATTGCGTTTAGTGGAGAAGATTTTGCCACTGCGATCAACTTGCGTGAAAACGTTTCGGTCGTTCATGCCGGCAACAAAATTGCCGCATTAATTCGCACTGAAATATCTTCGCACTCAGTTGACAGCAACAAAATTGTTGATCTGGCCAATGAATTAGTATGGCGATATTCTAATGAGAAAACTCCGTTTGCAGAGGCAGTACAAAAAATGAATATTGATTTATGTGTTGCCTATGGGCTCGCCTATTATCTTGGCAAAACCGATGGACGATTAACTTTGAGGCATAAGCCATGAAACGGAACAGTCAGATCCAAATCCCGCCTGTTATAATAAAAGACGATTCGAGTTTGCATGCGCTTCTGGAACGGTTGCAGAAAGAGAGAGAGAGACTAGGCATTCAGGTTGACCAAGAAACAATCAATCCTGAAGCAACCGTAGTGAACCGACGCCACAGGCGCGAGCGCACGAAAATCAAACCGTCAAAAAGCCGCAAAACCATCGTGCGAGAGTTTGCGCTGCTGATTACTCCCGCGCCGTATGGCGGCTATTTGGCTTATTGCCCGGCAGTTTACGGCTATTATGCCCGTGGCAAAACCCCAGCCCAAGCTCGCAAGCAACTGGCAAACAATCTCCACCAACACTTTAGCGATCTTGCTGCTAAAGGCAAGTCCCTGCCACGCTCAAGCAGTCGCATTGAAAAACTCAAGATTTCCCTGTCTGTTTGAGTGTTATAAATCCCGCTTAAAAACCGAGCAGGCGATGCACGGGGACGCACCAGATTTTATTTGCCGCGTCAAGAGACTCGATTTGGGCGCCGCGGGTCACCACGATGCCGCCGCGCCAGTCTGATTTCAGCGCCGCTGCGACGTCGCGCAACGGACGATAATCTTTGGCGGCAATCTCGCGACTCGATTTGATTTCAAAGCCGAGTACGCCCTGCGGCGTTTGCATCATAAGATCGACTTCCAATCCCGCGCGCGTGCGGTAAAAATAAAGCTGGACATTTTCACCGGCCGTGCGCACCCACTTGTAAATTTCGGCAATGACAAAGGTTTCGAAAAGCTCGCCGGTCGGCGCTCCCCAGTAACCTTGCAGGTGGCGCAAAATGCCGATATCAATCAAAAACAGCTTGGGCGTTTTGATGACGGTGCTGGTGAGATTCTTATTGTACGGCGGCAAAATAAACGTTTGGTAAGATAGCTTGAGATATTCCAGATAACGCCGGCTGGTTGAGACGGCAATGCCGGCGTCCCGTGCCAGCTCCGAGTAGGAAAGAATCTGACCGCTGCGCAACGCCGTGAGCCGTTGAAACTCACGAAAGGGGCTGAGATCATCGAGGCGCGCCAAATCACCAAGATCGCGCTCGAGATAGCTGTGTCCATAAGATTGCAACCATTGCCGGCGATCATTATCATCAAGCGCTAAAAGCGCCGGCATACCGCCCCACGTCAACATGTAATCTAAAGCGGCCAGCGTGGCTTCGTCTTCCTGAGGGGGTCGAATCACCGGCTGATCCTTGAGTAACGCATTAAAATCAGCGGCGGTTAATAGTCGAGCCACAAGCGGTGGCACAGCCGGTTCATCTTCGGCTGCCATTTCGGAAAGCATTAAAGGAAAAAGCTCATAAAAAAATGCGCGACCAGCGAGTGATTCACGAATGCGTTTGAGCAGCAAAATTTGTGAAGAGCCTAAGAGCACGGTGAAAGTGATATCGCCTTCATCAAAGCTGTATTTCACCTTGTCGAAAACGGTGGGTTCTTTTTGTGCTTCATCCAAAACCGCCGCGCCCAGATTTTTGCCCCACGACATCGCGCGCAGCGTTCGCACAAATTCGCGGTTTTCCGGCGCATCACAATTAACATAACGCAATTCGGAATATGCCTGTCGCGCCAGGGTTGTTTTGCCGGTTTGCCGCGCGCCCGTCATCACAACTAAACGCCGCGTCGAAGACTTGGGCAAGCGGCGGGTTATCCAGCGAAATTTATGTAAATTTGATCTCGTCATGATCAATTTGCCTGTAAATTTGACCTCGTGATGATCAAATTTACATACAAATTAATCGAAACGCAAGTCTTTTGTGAAACCAAACAAAAAGGCGTGGTCACCTCCAAAGAAAATTTCTCCAGACGTATGCCACGCCTTTCCCCTTTTGTGAAGTCAAGTCCCGACCTCGGACTTCGGACTTTCGACCTCGGACCGTTATTTCATAAATATCATCTTCCGCGTTTGCGAAAATCCATTCACGCGCAGCTTGTACAGATACACGCCGCTCGGCACAAGCTGGCCGCGTGCGTCTTTGCCATCCCAATTCACCGAGTGAAAACCAGCATTGATTTGCCCATTGACCAACGTGCGCACTTCCTGGCCGTGCAAGTTGTAAATCGACAACTGCACCACGCCGGCCTCTTTGACGCTGAATTTGATGCTCGTGCTCGGGTTGAACGGGTTCGGGTAATTCTGCTCAAGTGCATAGCTTTCCGGAATAGCCTCTGACGCCAGCTCTTCCTGGGTGGCTTTACTTGCACCATCGCTGTGGATGTTGATATTGCCACCCTCAATGGCGTCGGCAGCATCCCCGTCTTCTGGAGCGCCCATCTGATTGTCATAGATAACGGTTTCGTCGGCATCTTTTTGCCAAATCTTGATCCGGAATTGATCAACACCGTCCCCGTTCACCTGGCCGTCTCTGGCGAACAGCAAGAAGCCGTAGTCGCCGGCGCCATTGATGGTGCCTGAGCCTTTGTACTTGGCATGTGGCCCGGAGATCACCAGCCAGTCGTAGCTGGTGCTTTTGAACTTCAAATCAGCCATTTTGAAATCGAACTGGGTGTTGCCGTCGGGAGTCGATTTTCCCTTTTGGTATTTGGAAACGAACCCAAAGTGGGCTTTGCCGGTGAGTGAGGGGTTGGCCGGATAGGCTTCAGGTGGTGATTCGATCCAGCCGCCGCCAGTCACGTACCCGGCGTTCGGGTCGTAGATCACCACAAATTGAAAAACTTCGGTGTCGAAATTGCTGGCACCATCCGTTACGGTAAGCGTGAGGGTATACACGCCGGCAGCAGTATAGGAATGACTGCCGCTCACAGTGTTAGCGTTTTGATCGACCATGCCCGGCGTGGTATTACCGTCACCCCAGTTCCATTCCGCGGTGTGGTCATTGGCATCGCAAACATCAGTAAAGCCGGCGCTGGCATTGATGAGGGTGTTAACTTGATTGGGATCCATTGGCGCGGTAATCGTCCCAATCACCGGCGCTTCGGTGTCTTCCACCGTTATCTCCTGCGTGGCGCTGTTGCTGCAATTCGTCGCGCCGTCGGTCACTTCCACCCTTACTGTCATCGTGCCGGCGTCGCCTGCGATTACACTCACTGAGTTGCCGTTATTATCGCCGTAAATCGTTCCCCCGGTGACTGACCATTCGAAGGTTGGATTCGCGGCATCGGTGTTTGCCGTGTAAGTATGAGTCGAGTTAGGGCACACCGGATCGCTGCCGGTAATGCTCACCTCTGGCGGCGTGCATTCTTTGCACTTGCCCGCGCTGCCGGCGTTGTAGATGGATTGGATTTCTGAAGCGGAAAGAGCGCGGTTGTAGATATCGACTTCGTCGATTAGACCGTTAAATGGCTGTTCTGGGCCTACTGCGTCTATCTCGCCAATGGTGAATGGATCTGCACTATCAGTATTTCTTAATGGCTCGACGCGGGTATTCTCCAAAACTCCATCAACATAGATCTCAAGGGTACCGTCCGGCCTCCGCACGCCAGTAACATGATGGAAGGTGTTATCAGCGACAACCGAGATTGATCTAACGGGTTGTTTGCTACCGCCACCTCCAGGTAAACTGAACCCACAACTTCCTGTCGCACAATCGACAGCGAGAAACTCCACCTTATTGTCATCCGCGATCCTCAGAGCGTAGCCAGGAAATGGAAAAGAGAGGCCGAGCTTTGCCGCAATGGCGCGAAATGTATTGCTTGGTGAAGCCTTAATCCACGCGTCAATAGTTATTTCACCAGTACCCAAACGCAGGTTGCTATTGTCTTCGATGCGAACAAAATCATCCACACCATCAAAACTAAACGCCTGATCAACCAAACCAGCCGCGAATGTAGCGCCATTTACCAGCGTGCCGTTATTGCCATCTTTTATGTCGTTTGCATTGTCATCTCCCGGCCACCAGCTTACCAAGCCGGAAGGCGGATTGACACAAACCGGCGGCGGTGTATTCGTGCACTTGCCCGCGCTGCCGGCGTTAAAGATGGATTGGATTTCGGAGGCACTTAGTACACGGTCATAAATATCGATTTCGTCTATCAAGCCCACGAAGCGCCCTGACGGTTGCCCATCTCTACCTATGTATAAGGGTTCGCTCGTATAGCCAGGAAGAAAAGTCGAGCTATACCCATTATTGAGGCTCATCTCGATTGCTTGCTCGACTCCATCAATATAAATTTTGGCATCGGTATTATCACCATTGAGATTCTGCCAGGTACCCGCAACGTGATACCACCTGTTACTTGACAAAGTCGAAAGAGTTCGCCAGTGTGCGTATCGATTCTCTGCTCTGTTCTCAACGATGAGCGCGAGTTTGCCCCCATCTTGTATCCGGAGCATGTACGAGATCCAATTCTCGCTTGTCTGAACTTTGGCTATGATCGGCTGTATCAACGTCGCATCTGCGGTGTTTATCCAGGCATCAAGAGTGAAGCTGGAAACTCTCAAGCTTGCATTGTCCGCAATAAACGCAGCATCATCCACCCCATCAAAGCTAAACGCCTGCCCAACCATGCCCGATGCAAATGTCGTCCCATTCTGTAGCGTTCCATCATTTCCATCCTGAATGTCACTTGCGTTTCCCTCTCCCGGCCACCAGCTTACCAAGCCGGAAGGAGGAGTCACACATTGTGATGCGCTTTCCGAAAAAGAAAATCCCATTGCCAAAAGAAGCGCCACAACAAACATGCGCTTCATTCGCGGAATCGTCGATAAATTTTTCATGGCTGTTGTCCTTTCAAAAGTTGTTGAGCTGAGGTTTGGTGAAATTCTGCTATCGTGCCGCATCGAAAAGCTATTTGAAGAGTCCCGCAAGGCTGCGCCCGCGTCAAAGTGAAGTCCGACTTGGGCAGTAGGATTTTGCAAAATTTGAAAAATCGTCGCGCCCAAGTCGGACTTCGCCTCATGCCTCAGGAAGGAAGACGCAGATCCCTGCATCCTCCCCCCTGAGAAGCAGGGATCCTACGACGTATTCACGAATTGGTGGTTAGGAGACGAATACCTGTCACCATTATTCTTGATGGTGAAACGGCTGGCAACAGCGGCATTGCTGTGCGAATTGGGCGTGCGGAAAGCAAAAATCACACGTGTGACGTCGCCCATGCTGCAAGCGATACTGATGCGCATGATGTAGTCCTCCTGTCGAAGATGTAAAAATCAGCAGCACGGCGCCGAGCAAAATTCGTCCGTCTGTTGAATTGTACATCGTGTTCAAAACGTTATTGCTGCTGGTCGCGCTCCAGCTTACAGCCGCTCCATCGGCGGGTAAAATTGCCAAAACAGTTTTGGGTGGGACACAATGAAAACGATTCCGCCCTCTTTCCAGGTTTCCAAATATAATCTGTCCCAAATTATAATTCAAGCAAAAAAACTTACTATTTCTTGTCATGCTTTTTTTGTTGCCGGATTGTCACAAACTGAGAACGCAACGTTGCGAAAGAAACTCCGAACGTGCGCTTAACGCAAAGTTTTAGGCGTGAGGAGCTAACGGAAACTTCAACCGAGAGGCGAGGGCGCCCAAACCTTCGTAACGAGAAGGCCGCGGGGATAGCATGCCCCCGCTACCTTCTCGTTGAATTAGCCGCTTACTTCAGTTCACTGACATGCCCAGGAATCGTTGACTCGTGTGCTGCTGCCGAAGATTGGAGGAGCAGCGCGCTACCGAGCGTATCGGGAGAGCACGTACAGGGATCGTTGACCTGTGCTCCTGCCGGAGCCAAGCAATCGCCATGCGCCAAGTGCCCAGGTACAAGATCTGGTGATACCCCAATGATATGGGCGTTTTCAGGATTGCCAGGCGGAATATGGCAAACGTTCACCTGTTCATCTCCTGCCATCACCAACTGAAGGATCGCGAGAAGACCAACGAGGAAAGCCGCCACGAGTGTTGGGTAAATCAGTCGTTTCATGATATCCTCCTTGAATTAAGGTTAAAAAATATGGAATTGCCAACACGATCTCGCTTAACCCAGTAATAGCCTGAGCCCGAAAAATATTGACAACTTTTTTAAAATTTTTTTGCAGGTGAGATGAGGCGATAGCTTAGCGAAGTCCGACTTACACAACGGGATTTTACAATTTCGACACATCACCCCGTGCAAGTCGGACTTCGCCCTTTGTTTTTTTGCGCAACTTTGCAAAAGTAACCCCGAACGCCCGCTTAACCCAACGATAAAACGCCACCCCATCGGCAAAGCCAAGCTCCACGCCGATTTCATAGCCAAAGACGGATTTCTTGGTTAGCCGTGAGACGACGTGCGCTTTCCGTCTCTCATCAACAAATTGTTTGAAAGTCATTCCCTCTCGATTTTTAAAGGCTCTTTCGAAATTGCCGGCGTCAATGCGATAAAGCTCGGCGACTTCTTTTAAAGTCTTGCCTTCCCGCCAATTTGCTTTGACGTACTTTATGGCTCGCTCGATGGCCGATGGTTTGGGCATGCCGCGTCTCTTCGCAAAAGTGATGCACCTGCGCTCTCAACCGTTTTCTATGAGAGTAATAGCGCGAGCCGGCGAAATATTGACAGGTTTTTTGGATTTTTTTATAAGCGGGAGAGAAGGAGCAAATAATCTTCAGGAGGGAAAAGGCAAAAAACTGGAGTAGAATAAATCTTGATAATTTGAAAGCGATTCATTATATTGAATTGTTATCAATTCATTTTGACAATGAACCTAATCGAAAAGCTAACATGAGCACATTGCAGATTGAACAAAAGATCAGGCAATTGCCCGGCTATTTGCTTCCTGAAATCATGGATTATGTTGATTTCTTGCTGAATAAGCACGTCCAGCCGAAGCAGCAAACCAAAGTCAGAGCCTTCACTTTTGATTGGGAAGGCGGCCTCTCCAATCTTTCCGATAAATTCACCTCGGTCGAATTGCAACACAAGGTACTGGAGTGGCGCTCATGATCCTTGCCGATACGAATATTTTTCTGGAAATTCTGCTCAAGCAGAAGAAGAGCGATATCTGCAAAGCGTTCCTTGACAATAACTCTTCTTCTCTTTTTATCTCCGATTTCTCTTTTCATTCCATCGGATTGATTTTGCTCAAAAGCAATGCCATAGATGTTTTTCGGAAGTTTCTCAACGACACGCTTCCTGCCATTCGAATCTTGACCCTTCCTACCAATGCTTACGAATCCCTTATTGAGGCCGCCCAAAAGTTTGCTTTGGATTTCGATGACGCTTATCAACACGTCATTGCCAAAAATTTCAACCTAAAAATCGCGACGATGGATCAGGATTTCAAGCGAGTTGATGACATCGACGTCATCTTTCTTTAGAAAGGCAATGGCAAAGAGAAAATCTAAACAAGATCAAGCGGCACAGCGCCAAATGGACAAATGGGCTGATCTGATGAAGCGTATCATCAAAAATCCCGAGATTGCGGATCGCATTCCCAATGACGCCAATTTGCTTTTTACAGATGGCGATGTCATCTTTATCAATGGGGAGCCCCGACGCTACAGCGAGTTGGTACGTGTCGATGGGAAAATGAAAACCACGAAGAGCAAACGGCAAAGAGTTAATGCAACAAAGAGGAGCAAAGATACTTTTGCAAGATGATTGTGGCAGATGATTTAAAAGCTTTTAAATTATCTTGCCATAATTATTTTGCGCATTCACCGCTTGTTCCCAGACGAGCCGTCTGGGCTACTTCCCAATCAACACAAAGCTCGCCCACGACTGTGGCGCGGCGGTGGCGGGATCAGTAATCATCTTCAGCTTGGCTTCTCGCAGCGCCGCCGAGTAACTCTTGCCTGCGGCAATCTGCCGATACATTTCAACCATCAACAGGCTGGTGTGCTGGTCATAAACCTTCCACAACGACGCCACAATGTTGCGCGCGCCGGAATAGAGAAAGCCGCGCGTCAGTGCCATCAAGCCTTCGCCTTTCACGATTTGGCCCGCGCCGGTTTGGCAAGCACTCAAAACGAGTAGATCGGCGCTCAAATCCAAATTGTAAGTTTCGCCGGAAAAAAGAATGCCGTCCTCTATTGTGCCGGCATCCTGCGGCTGCGAAAAGGCAAGATTGGACAGTTTGGGATTCTCGTTGTTGATGAAGCCGTGCGTCGCCACGTGGACGTATTTGCTGCCTTTGGTTTGCTTTTTGAAATTCTCTTCCGACGCTTCTTGATAGAGATAATTGCGGCCGCGATTGAAAAACACGGCGAGAATTTCGCGAAGCTCTTGCTCGCTGTGTTTCAATTCTTCCAGGGTTTTGCCATCGCGGGTAACCAAATAGCGGTGGGCATCCGGACGCGCTGCTGTAAACTCAGGCAGCTTGAGCTGGAATAACATGCCATTCTTGGCCGTCTCGCTGAACACTGGCGCAAAGCCGGCAAACAGATTGGCATAGCTTACGCGCGCGGGTTCCCTCAGGCTTTTCAGGAAAAGCGTGGCGGAATAGTGATAGGAAATTTCGCGCTGCTTGATCAAATAAGGCAGGGTGCGATAATCGGCAGCGCTTTGCGGCAGCACCGTCTCAGTGAGCAGCGCCTCAAAAGGAATTTGGTGCAATTCACCGTCAGGAATGATCACCCATTTTGTTTTATTGTCAATTCGTGAAGCAAGAGGTTGGACGAGTATTTGGTATAAATCCGCGGCGCTTTGAAGATAGGCATTTTTTGCAGCAACATTTTTAAACGAGGTTATCAGAGAGGCCGCTCGCGCCTCGAAGGATGAATCTTTTTCAATGGCAACCATGTCAAAGCCGTCGCGGGTCACGGCGAAGGCGAAAATCGTGTATTCACCTGAAAAATATTCCACCATCGCCGTTTGGCCGTCCAGTGACTCTTGCAGTTCGGCAATGGCGGCGGTTGAGGTTTTATATTTAAGCGCGTAATATTGCGGATAGGATTTTTCCAATTGTTCGTTTAGTTTCTCCTGCGCTCTTTTGAGCGCAAAATAGCGATCCTGATATTGGCGCTGCCTGGCTTTATCCGGCTTGCCGGCTTTTTGTTTTTCCATCTCGGTTTCATAAAAGCCGAGATTGATTTTCAAATCCTTTTCTTTTTCCAGCAAATCAACCGGAATGCCGGCGAAGCGTTTGGCTTGCGATTCCTGCAGCAGTTGCGATAGCACCGCCGCTTTGCTCTTCTCCGCAAAGGCAAAAGCCTGCTTTTGATATTTTATCTCTTTGGCAAGGTTATAACTCAACACTGCGACGCGAATGGCGTTTTCATAAATTGCCGATGCCCTTTCTCCCAAAAACAATTTAGAGCCTTCGGCGCGATGGTCGCGGCGCATCTTGTCAATTAAATCTGCAGCAAGCTGATAGGTGGACAATGACATCTGAAGCGCTTTACGATCATGCGACTTTAGTGAAAACCATCGTTCCAAATTCAGCGCTTTCTGCGCCAGCGCCGGAAGCAAATCAACCTCCGAGCTGATGTTTTGCAAGGGCGGGTTGGCGTAGATATTCATATCAGTAAAAGCCGGCGTCACAGACATGATTGCCATATGCGCAGCTGCCACGGCCTGCTCAAAGTTTTTTTGCTCGAAATAGGCCTCAGCCATTTTCCGATAAACTTGCGACATTATCGGATGAGGTTCGCCCAATGCCTGGCGCCGTATCGACAAGGCCTCCGCCAAATGCGCGAGCGCTTTCGCATAATCTCCTTTTAACAGATAAAGCTCACCGGTATTATAGTAGTTTCTTGCTACTTCCAAATGGTTCTCGCCGTAGGTTTTTAAAAGAATGGTCAAAGCGCGCTGGTAATTCGCCATGGCCGGCTCGTATTCGCCCTGATGCTGCAATGCCAACCCCATATTGCCGCAAATAGCTGCGACCGGCAGGGAGTTTTCGCCGAATACTTTCTCGGCATTTTCCAGCGCCTTTTGGTAATTCTCCAACGCCAGCTCTAGATCATTTTGCTCGAGATAAACATTGCCAAGGTTCACATAAGCGCTTCCAATCTCCGCATGACTGGCCGGCAGCAATTTGAGCTTGAGAGCGGCGGTTTTCTTTGCAAACTCGAGCGCCATATCGAAGTCGCCTTGCAAGCGGTACAAATCCCCAATATTGTTGTATGTTCGCGCGATGTCGATGGTGTTTTCACCCTGCAATTTGTATTTTAGCGCCAAAGATTTATTGAAATAAACCAGCGCGTTTTCATAATCATACTTTTCTTTATATACTACGCCGATATTGTTGTAGCTTTTAGCAACCTCGAGATGATTTTCGCCTAATAGGCGAATTCTTGCAGTTAATGCACGATTGAAATGCACCAACGCCTTTTCCAGCTCAGATTCTGTGACATAAACATTACCCAAATTATGAAAGCTTTGCGCGACTTCGAGGTGATTTTCACCAAGCTGCTTAATTCCCGTTGCAATAGCTTTGTTTAGATAAAACTTCGCCCTTTCCAACTCGTTTTTTCGGCGAAACATCTCGCCGATATTGTTATAACTTTTAATATACCTTTCCCAAAGGGTTGGTGTCTTAAGCTGCGTCGCCAGCTTCTCATAAATCAAGCCGGCGTTTTCATAATGAAAAATGGCGCTATCGAATTTGCTCTCTTTTGCCCACTTTTCCGCCTTGGCAAAATATTGATTGGCAAAGGTTGTATCCTCACCGGCAGGAGAAGCGCCGGTCTGGGCCATGACAGAGGTTGTCAGCATGAGCAAAGGAATGAAATTCATTCTGAGGTGAAAATGAAACATAAAGCCTCCTTACTTTTCGGGTTTATTGACATAGAATTTTCCCACATACAACGTTTCTCCCTGATTATCGAGCGTCCAATAATAGAGCCCCGGCGCTAAATTTTCTTTAAAATTATATTGCCCGCTCTCGACGTTTGCGGCATGGACAAGATTCTCTCGATTATCCAAAATCTTGAGCTCCAGCGGGCCATTGAATTTTCCTCCATCCTTCTCGATCTCCCAGCGAAAAGCGATATTACCGGAAAAGTTGTCGCCGATTTGAGGTGCGATGACGGAAAGGGACAAATCGGCAGAGCGCAAGGTTTGGCCTAATTTACTCTCCAGATGCGGAAGTTCAACAAAATTGGCGGCGTAAATATCCAGCGACTCTTGGCGGCGCAAAAGTTGAATGATGAAAAATCCAATGAGCACGGCCGCCGCGCCGGCATATATCCAAATGCTGTGTTTGAACCGAAAAAATTCGGCAATGGACTTAATCAAGCCAATTTGAGATTGCGATGACCGTTGGCGAGCGTGATCTTCGACAACGGTCACGCGTTCCTCTTTGATGAGCTTGACCATCTGCTCCCGCAGGCGCAGCTCTTCAAAACACTCGGGACAGCCGAACAGGTGAATCTCAAAGGCGTCGGCGTCTTCCGGAGACAGTTTCGCCAGCAGAAAATCGTCGAGGCGCTGGTCGCGATCTGTGATTTCACACTTCATGGTCTCTTCCCTATCTATTAAAATAATAGAAAAATCAAGGCTGATATTGACGCTCCTTTTGCTTTTTTTTGATAGGCTTGGCGCAGCAGCTTCAACGCGTAATGAATTCTTTCGCTTACGCGGCGCGGCGGAATGCCGAGTTGGGCGCTGATTTCCGGCACGGAAAGCTCTTTAAAATAGCGGAGCTCCAAAGCTTCTTTGTATTTGAATTCCAGAGCTTGCAGGCAGGTTTTCAAAAGCTTTTCCAATTCTTCGTTTTCCAACCAAAATTCTTCGCTTGCGGCAGCAATTTCTTCGGAAGGAGGGTCGCCGTCGAAAATTTTGTTTTCGCGTTTTTCCTTTTTGAACCAGTCGCGGATTTTATTGTTGACCACGCCCCAAATGTAGGCCTCGAGGGTTTCCCACTTTTCCGGTTGGAAGCTTTGTTTGCGCAATCCTTCCAGAATAGCCACATAAATTTCGCCGGCAAGATCTTTTATATTTTCTGAATCCGTTTTGACGTGCCGGCAGATTTTCCAGAGAATGGGGTCTTTGAAGCGGCAAAAAAGCTCTTGATCGGCGGTGGCGTCGCCGGCTTGAATGCGTTGCACCAGGCGAAGCTGATATTCGTCCTTCATGCACAGGTTTCCTTTTCAAAGGCACGGCAAAACTCACACGATGAATCATCAAGGCCCGAGGGGCGCGCGATCCTGATACAAAGATAACAAACCGGCGCTGAAATGCAAGCGCAAAAAATGATCGAAGGTAATGCTTCTGTCATAGGTTGAGAATCTTTTTTAAATCCAGCACTGTGCTTGACAACAAAAAAGATGTTTCCAACATGACATGGGTGGTAGTCCACCAATAACTTGTACTACGATTAAGACGGGGTTATGGCATCGCATTGTTAGAAAAAACTCCGCCCCGTTTCAGAAGCGCGAAAACGAGGCGGAGTCGAAGGGGTCTGGTGGACGACATTTGGGAAAAATGGTCAAATTCGCCAAATGACCGCAGCCCACCAGATGTGGGAGCGAGAGCCTATTTTATCAACGGCAACGATTTTTGCTGAGTTGCTCACGACATTTGCTCGTGCAAAAACTTTTGTGCACGGAAGATGGTTGAAAGCAATTTTTGACCATCGCCACGAAAATTCGGCGTGGCGTGCAGCTCAAAAAAGAATATTTTGCTGTTAATGAGCACGAATGGACGCGAATATTTTTATTCGCGTTGATTGGAATGCTCAAGCGCGGCGTTAGCGGTTCCCAAGACGACGCGGGCATCACTTTCCAAGTGTCGTCGGTTTGTAGTTGCAGCGTTTCGCCATTGGTTAAAACGATGTCTGCTTGACAAATGAAGCCGCCGCGACGGAGCATGTATGAAAATGTCCATTCGCCGTAATGATGCACCAACGCAGCGATGGCATTTTTTCCGGAGCGCAGATATTTAGTGATGTCCCACTCGTCATAACTTTGCCAGCGTCGATCACACCGCACCGGGCCACGATTGACGAACGTGCCGTTCACAAAAAATTGATAACGGCTGTCGGCGGAAACGAGCACATGGGCGGATCGCGCTTTTGCCGGCAACACAAAAGTCTTGCGGAGATAGAGATAAAAATTGCGCGGCTGTGCTTCGATTGTTTCCTTAGAGGGCGTTTGGAAAGTCACTGACGGTCACTCTTTACGCACAAATTGTGTCACAATTCAACTGCTTTAAGTGACCGGTCAGTCGCATTTTTGTGCTTTTCAAACACCCTGTTAGATACGATCAGCCCCTCATTCCGCCGACCTCTCTCCCGTCAATCTCTCCAGCGCTTCCAAATATTTTTGGCTCGTGGTCAAAATCACTTCCGTCGGCAAATCCGGTGCGGGCGGTTTTTTATCCCAATTGATGGAAAGCAGATAATCGCGCACGTATTGCTTGTCGTAACTCTCTTGTGCGCGTGCGGGCGCGTATTTGTCGTGCGGCCAAAACCGCGAGGAATCCGGCGTGAGCAGCTCGTCGATGATCAGCATCTCGCCGCCGCGCAGACCGAATTCCATTTTGGTGTCGGCGATGATGATGCCTTTTTGCCCGGCTATCGCTGCGGCGCGTTGGTAAATGCGCAAGCTCTTTTCGCGCATCTTTTCCGCCACGCCCACGCCGACGAGAACTGCGGCGCGCTGGAAAGTAATATTTTCGTCGTGCATACCCATTTCGGCTTTCGTCGCCGGCGTAAAAATCGGTTCCGGCAGCTTTTGTGATTCGACCAATCCCGCCGGCAATTTGATGCCGCACACTTCGCCGGTGGCTTTATATTCATTCCAGGCCGAGCCGGAAATATAGCCGCGCACGATGCACTCGAGCGGCAACGGCGCGGTCTTTTTCACCAGCATGCTGCGCCCGGCCAGCACTTCTTGAAAAGGCGCGCATTCTTTCGGAAAATCCTCAACATCGGTCGAAATGAGATGATGCGAGATGATGTCGCGCGTCCGCTCGAACCAAAAGCGCGAGATCTGCGTCAGGACCTGGCCTTTGAAAGGAATGCCTTGCGCGAATACCACGTCGAAAGCCGAGAGACGATCGGTGGCGACAATCAGCAGATAATTGCCGACCTCGTAAATATCCCGCACCTTGCCGCGCTTGACCAATTTCAGCGTCGGGAAATCGGTGGTGGTGATCACCGGTTTATTTTGATGGCGCTTCATGCCGCAGCTCCGAAATAAAATTCTACTTGCATTTAAGCTAAAAATTTGTTACGATGATGTCAAGGGTACAATATAATTTTAGGAACAAAAATGGAAGTCGAACTGCTTACTCCAACCGCGCCATCGCGGACGCCATCGGTTAAGCGAACCACTTTTGATGAGTATTTGGATTTGCTCACCGAAGAATCCAAAGGCGATTTAATTGAAGGGGTACTCTATATGCAATCACCGCCGTCTGATGAACATGAAAAAATTTTTGTATTTTTAATTGGGATTCTTGACGCATTTGTCGTTCGCAAGAAATTGGGTATTGTGCGCGGATCTCGCACTGCGATCAAATTTTCCGGCTACAATGGCACGCAGCCGGATATTGTTTTTATCAGTAATGCGCGCCGCCACCTTGTAAATCCATATTACATGGATGGTGCTCCCGAGGTGGCTGTTGAAATTCTTTCTCCGAGCACGCGCAAGCTGGATCGCGGCAAAAAGATGGCGCTTTATGCCGAACACGGCGTCCTCGAGCTTTGGCAGTTTGATCCTGAAGAACAAACCGCCGAGTTTTTCCAGAACGATAATGGTACGTGGACGCCCATGCCTGTGAGCGAAGACGGCATTTTTCATTCGAAAGCCATTCCCGGTTTCTGGCTGAACGTGCTATGGTTGTTTGCTGAGGAACAACCGGATAGGCTGGATACGGTCATGATGATTTTGACCGGCACCCACAAAGGAGCAGCAAAGGATTGATGGATTGTTGGAGTATTGGGATACTGGATCCCATCACTCCAAAAATCCACTACTGCATTCCCTCACGCTCGGATCGGCTCGATCCCTTCCATCCGCACCGTCAGCAATTCACACCCGTTTTCCGTAATCACGATGTCATCTTCCAAGCGCACGCCAAACTCGCCTTGAATATAAATTCCGGGTTCCACTGTCAACGTCATGCCGGGCTGGAGAATGGTTTTGTTGTTACCGGCAAAGTAGGGCGCTTCGTGGCCTTCGAGACCGATGCCGTGGCCGAGACGATGCACGAAATATTTGCCGTAGCCGGCGTCTTCAATCACCTTGCGCGCTGCAGCGTCGACGGACTCACAAGTAACGCCTGGTTTGGCGGCGGTGATTCCCGCGCTTTGCGCTTGATGCACGAGTCGCCAAATTTCTTCGTGGCGTGGACTCGCTGTGCCAAATACGGTCGTGCGCGTCACATCACTCGTATAGCTCTGAACTTTCGTGCCGCAATCCATCAGCACGACGTCGTTTGGCTGCAATGACCGCGGACTGGCACCGCCGTGTGGAATCGCCGACGAAGGTCCAAATTGAATGAGGCCGCCACCAGAGAGCCCGAGCGCAGCGTAATTTTGTCGCAGGAGGCTTGCCACCTCTCTCTCACTCATGCCGCTTTTGATTTGCGTCCACGTCTGGCGAATGCACGCCTCGGTGGCGTCATTCGACAAGCGCATCAGCGCGATCTCTTTTTCAGTCTTAATCATGCGCTGCGCGTTGCAAACGTCGTCGCCATTGACAAATTTCGCCTGTGGCAATGCGTGGGCAAGTCCCTCGGTAACGAAATAGCGCGTCGTCGGCTCAACTGCCATCGTGCCCGCGCGCAGGCCATGGTCGCCGATGATTTTGGCAAAGACGGCATACGGGCTTTCGTGCTCCTGCCACACATAAATTTTGTCCGCGCCGCTGAGTTCGCGCAAGCGCGATTCTTCAAACGCCGGACCCAAAACAAAAGGCTGGCCGGCGGCCGGAATGAACGCGGCGGCAAGCCGCTCGCTGCGGCCAAAACGCCAGCCCATGAAATAATATAAATTTTCGCTCGGTTCCATAAAGAGACCGCTGAGCTTGCGGCTGCCCAGGTTTTCTTGCAGCTTGGCGAGACGCGCTTGAAAATCGTCCCTAGTGATTTGTGGCGCGTTTTTCAGGCGCTCCGCCATTTCCGCATATTGTGGAAGCTTGCGATGATCATCTAACCTCAATGCGGTTGACAGCCAGGGCAACAGGGCCAGACTTCCGGTCGATTTAACAAAATCACGGCGCCGCATGGCTCCTCCTCCGAATGGGTGAATGGAAAAAATTATGAAAAGAATATAATGTATCTTCGAGCGAATATCAAGATGTGTTTTGATTTTATTCGTGGCGAATGAGGAAGAAATTTTGTATCTTCGAACAAGAAATTGGCTGAGAACAATGAGCACAACACCACCAAATGACCTTTCGAACTGGAAGCACCACCTGCAAGACGAAGTGGATGCGGCGTACTTATATCGCCATTTGGCGCAAGCGGAGAAAGATGCGGCGCGACGGGAGATTTATTTGCGACTGGCGGAAGTGGAAGACAAGCACGTGCGCCAATGGCAAAATCTGTTGCGCGACGCTGGAGAAGAAGTTGCAGCAGCGCAAAGACCCTCATCACGGGCGCGATTGATGGGCTGGCTGGCGCGGCGCTTTGGCACGAGTTTCATTGCCCCGAGCTTGCTGGCTGAAGAAGCCCGCGAGGTTAAAAACTATCTGAAGCTCGCGCAAAATATGCAGGAATTGCCGGCGCGCGAAATGGCCACCGAAATCGCGCGCGAATCGGCGCACCACGCGGGAACGCTCGCCAAGATGTTGGATAAACCTGGCGAGCCGTGGCACGCGGTAAGCTCCGGCGGCATGTTGCGCAGCATCGTTTACGGATTCAATGACGGACTGACCGCCAATTTCGGATTGGTCGCCGGCGTGCTCGGCGCCGCAGTCGATGAGAGAGCCTTATTGGTGGCGGGGGTTGCCGGCATGATGGCCGACGCGTTATCGATGGGTTCGAGCGGCTATCTCGCCGCCAAAAGTGAGGCCGAAGTATATGCGCACGAGATTGCATTGGAGCGGGAGGAGATTCGGCTGATGCCGGAAATCGAAGCGGAGGAACTGGCGCTCATCTACGAGGCGAGAGGTGTGAGCGCGGCGCGCGCGCAAGAGATGGCCCACAGCATGCTCGCCAGCCCGGAGCAAATGCTGCAAGAAAAAATTCGCGAGGAGCTGGAAATTTCACCCGCGGCGATGACGCCTTTGAAAGACGGCGTGATGACCGGCTTGGCCACGGCGTTTGGCGCGGTCATTCCGGTGCTGCCGTTTTTTATTTTCGATTTTGCGATCGCGATCTGGTTTTCCTTCGCGGTGAGCATGCTGGCGCACTTCGGCGTCGGCGCGGCGCGCAGCTTTTTCACCGGCCGCGGCGTGCTCCGCAGCGGCTTCGACATGTTTATCGTCGGCCTTGGCGTCGCCGTGGTCGGCTACCTCATCGGTGACCTGATGAATCGGTTTTGGCTGGGCCATTAATCAATACGCATAGACTTTTTCTTCCAGCATTTCCTCAGGGAAGATATTCGCCGATAGCTCGTCGAGCGCCTCGACGCGCGAAAAATTGAATTGGCGGTTCAAGCGCTTCCAATCGAACAGCGTGTGCAAGCCCAAATCCATTAACATAGCGAGCACGCCGGGTTGAATGCCAACGATCTCGATTTCGTGGCCCCGCCGGCGAATGATATTGGCGAATTTGACGAGCACCTTGAGCGCCCGCATACTCATCACGTCCAGATTTTCCAACTGCAGCGTCCAACGGTTTCCTGGAAAATGGCTGAGATTTCTCAAAAAATCGCTCAGGGCGCCGGTGTGTTCGCCGAGTATGGTGCCTTCCAAACGCAGCTCGACGAGCTTTCTCCGGCGGGTGAAATCGATGGTCGCTGCAACAGTGGCCGTTGTGGCGGCGGCATCACTGGCAAGGGACTGTCTAATCTCGGTCATAGCGCAAATTCTTTCTCTTTTTTCGTGGGCAACGGTGTTCTGTTTTTTCATCTTCTCCAACCGCCGTCCCTTTATAAAACCCGCCCCACTCAATACTAATATACTCTACAAAAACCATTCCGTTGTCATAGCAGCGTTATTGTTATGTAAAATTTAGGTTAAATGCGGCGGCGCCAAGGCGAAATTACCAGTACGTGTTTCAAAGTTGTATGTTTAATCTTCATTACTTGGAAAGCGGTTTGAACATCAGCTCATCCAGCACATTTTGGTTCAGCCTTTTTACGGCTTCGGTGATCAAGCGTACAGCGCTTTCGTAATCATCGCGATGAATAATGCCATTCGCAGCATGATAATAACGCTGGGAAATCACCAAGTCCAGCGTCGGCACGCCGAGGTTCCATTTGTGAATCGGGCCGGCATCGGTGCCGCCGCCTTCTTCCAACATGAATTGATATGGAATTTTCAATTCGTCCGCTACGCTTTGTACCCATTGCCGCAGCTTGACGTGCGGCAACATTTCCGAGGTGTGCAAAATAATGACCACGCCTTTACCGAGCACCGGCTGGGCGTAATCCTCACTCGTATAGGCCGGAAGATCGCTGGTCACATCGATATCGAGCGTAATCGCGACATCCGGCTTCACCGCTTCAACGACAGTTTTGGCGCCCGAAAGTGTAATTTCTTCCTGTACCGAGCCGGTGGCGAATACCGTGTTTGGATGTTTCGCGCCGGCAAGATTTTTAAGCACGCCGATGATGACGCCGAGTCCGATGCGATCATCCCATGCTTTGCCGAGCAGAAATTTGCGATTCGCCAGCAGCGCGAATTCGCTCTCGTGTGTAATGGGGTCGCCCGGTTGAATGCCGAGCGCTTCGGCTTCCGCGCGGCTCTCGACGCCGACGTCGATCCACATATCTTCGCGCGGAATGATTTTTTCCTCGTCGATATCCGGCCCGGTGTTGAGCACGCCGAGTACCCGCAAGGGCTTTTGAGCCGGCCCTTTGCGTGTGTGAATGATGACGCGACGATCGAGCAACTGCTGCGAAAAATTCCACCCGAGCGGAAAGAACTTGACGAAGCCATTCTCGTCGAGGCGCTTCACCATAAATCCGATCTCGTCGAGATGAGCGTCGATCATGACACGCGGCGATTCGGCCGCGCCTTTTTTAATCGCAATGACGCTGCCGAGCCGGTCGCGCTGCAATTCGTCGGTAAGGGGCTTGAGATACTTCATGAACACCTGCGCCGCCGGCTCTTCATATCCCGAAACCCCCGGCGCTTCCGAAAGCGCTTTGAGCATTTTCTCCGTGTCGTCGAGGTCTTGGGAGAAGGTGGCGAGCGGCACTGCCAGCAACACTGCACCGGCAAAACTCAGCCGGATGGCTAATGTGAGAAGTGTGTAAATCATCATACGCTTTTGCATCGCTTTATTGGATCGTAAGTTCATAAGATGATTTGAAAAGTTTATTTACTCCGATAACGCATCTTCTCTCAGCGCTCTCATTAAGTTCTGAAAATCCGTAGAATCAGATTTGGGCGCCACCCCGCGTGAAGCAGAAACTTGCGGCGCCGGTTTACAATCTTTGCGCGCATGCGTTTCCGTCAACAAAACGCTCAACGGCGTCGCCGCATCGACGCGTTCGCTCATGTGCGGAATGCTGCCATCACTTTGGCGGCAAAACCTGAGCAGAACGGTCTTGAGAATTGAAGTATGGTCAAAAATTTCATGCGAAACCGCCCGCTTGCCCACCCACGGCGAAATGACCAACGCCGGAACGCGGACCCCATAGCTTTGTAAAAGCGCCCAATTGTCCTCAGCCTTTTTCGGTGTCACGTGGTCATAGAAACCGCCATGTTCATCATAAGTGACGACAAAAAGAGTCTTGTCCCATTTCGGACTTCCTCGCAGCGCGTTATAAATCTGGCCCACCAGTTTTTGGCCCTGCTGTACATTTAATGGGGGATGATCGTCGTTGCCGGCCTTGCTTCCGGGCGGCCAAGAGGCAAAATTCGGATCGATCCACGATAAAGCCGGCAATTTACCTTTCTTGGCGAGCTGCAGAAAGGTCTTGCTGTTATCGCTCAACACCTTAACCATCGTTTTTATTTTTCGATATTTTTTGAAGTACAATAGAGATGAAACGTCATCGGCAAAATGTTTCCATGCTCCGGGCGGAAGAAACTCGTAGATTGTTTTCAGATCATACGAGCGGAAGGGAACCGCCGCCGGGGGATTATCCGTCTCGCCATCCGATGTGCCGGCCAGCGCATAAAGCCGGTTGGGAATGGTCGGGCCGGGCATGGAGCTGAACCAGCAATCGCAGACACAGAATTGCTCCGCCAGGTTATCGTAGACCGGGAGTTGCCTGGCCGTGTAATATCCCATAATCAGGCCGGGATCGGTTAATGGACGTTCTTTGACGAGCTGGTGGTGGTGCGTGGCAAAATTCTCGACGAAGCCGCGATTGTCGTTGGCAAGCTGCTGCTGCACGCATTTATGCTCATGACAAGGATCCCAAAGAAAATTCAAATGCTCGTCAGCCAGAGCTTGGGGCGTATAGACCTTGCCCTCGTATTCAATTTTGTGATCTTCCGGTTTCTTGAGCCCATCGACGTCGTTCCGTCCTCTTCCGCCCTTGCTTTTCGGCAGGGATAAAAAGCCGAGCATGTGGTCAAACGAACGGTTCTCCAGCATGAGCACGACAATGTGCTCGATCTGATCAAGCTTTTCGAGATTGTAATCGGGCATAATGATCCTTCCTGAGGTTTTGATATGTCAAAGTGGTTTTCATTTGCGTCTACAATATTGTAGTCTCCGCCCCTTGTGGGCGGCTGTAAAAGCCAATACACTCATTGCCGTGACAGTGCTCCACAAGGGAGCAGGACTACTTTTCGCATCGTTATGGCGCATGAATGAGTATTATCTATCCAAACAGCACCCCATCCGGCGCGCGCATGTAGAGCACGGGATGAACCCAATCGGGTTGATCGGGATCATTATTTAACACGTTGACCCCGTTGGATAAAACTGTCTTATCGGGTATACTCTCCGAAGTGGCATTATCCAACGGGGCTTTGCGGCCTTCGACGACTGCGGCATCGACCGGCCAACCGTCGGCGAGGGCAGCGTAGAAATTGGCGGAGAAGGCAACCGCCACATCGTCGCGCACGGACACCTGCATGCCTAAAGCCGCAGGAACTTCCCGACGCACCAGCACTTCCGCCACGCCATCTGCGACATGGGCGGTTTTGCAAGCGTTGAGAAAGGCCAAACGCACTCCGCTATCCCGCAGCAGCGTGCCCAGCCAGCTTGCCTTTACCGAGGAGGTCGTGCTTGAGTCATCTTCGAATAGCAATTCGCCTTCTTGATTTTCAGGATCGTAGTCGCCGTGGCCGATGTAATGCACGACATGCACACTGCGGCGCAACGCTTCTTGCAAAGCCGGCGTTGTGGCCTCTTCCAACCAAATGAGGCGCAAACGCCCTGATTTGATTAACGGCTCCAGCGCTTTCTCTAATCGGGCTTTCTCCTCGTCAACCGCAAGTGGGGCCTGATCTGTCGGGCCGCTGATGATACCGAGAACGTGTACCGGGCCGCTTATCGAGAGACGGCTGGGTGGCTCCGGCGCTGGTACGTACCGTACGATGGGCGTGGCAAGTCTGAGCGCCAAGTATTCTTCACCGACAAGCGCCGCCTCCCAAGGAATAGCCGATAGCTCTTCGTCACGAATTCGCAAGACCGCTCATTTCAAACCAACTCAAGATAATTAGGTGGCGCGTAAAACCCACGTTTGCGCAATGGCTCGGGAGATTCTGCTTCACAAAGCGCGCGCAGGCGTGGCATGCTTGCAGCCGACTTGAGCAAAAATATCGGCTCGGTTAAAGGGCCGATACTGCGCGTCCAACTCGGGGCCTCCTGCTTCAGCCTGAGGGCAAATAATTCCAGCAGGGAAGCGGCAGCGGCTAATAGGCGTTTGTCTTCGGTTGCAGGCTTGGACACCTCTGCTATACGAGGATGGCTGCGAAAGAAGTCTTGCACCAAACTTCTGGTCATCAATCCATCTCCCTGCAAAGCGGCTTCGGCAATTTGTTCAATGCGTTCCATGCGTACGACATAACCTTTGGCAGCGTCGTTTAACCAGTCTTCCGGCAGATTATGCTCTGCTGCAATCTGCTAGAACCTGGAGTCGAATCTGAGCTATTGCATTCACGCCTCAGTTCGGCGTGCCTGTTTCATCTTCTCGTCTTATCAACTCTTCGACTTCTTGAATCAAAGCCGGCAAGTTGGGCCGAGTGAAATTCATGTTGGGCGCCAGGATGCGATGATGCTTGATATCGGGAGGAATATGCTTATGATGGGGAAAGGTGGAAGCAAGTGCGGGATCATTTGGATGCGGTTGCGCATCGTACCAGGCGAGTTTTTCGTGGTTGCGCCATAACTCATAGCCATAATCTTCGATGACAACCGGGCCGTCATCAAAAGACAAGCGCTCTTTTAGTGAAATGCGATATCCTTTTGCAAAAGCAATTTCACCATGCAAAATCGCCGTTCGCTTGCCTCGCCGTATCAGCACAAGCGTCGATCTTTGTACGGCAGAAAACTGCTGCTGGAGGGTATAAACATACGCCTCGTAATCACGGAGCGACTGGAATGGATTCATGGCGCGCCGTTCTTCCAATTACCCGCATCAATGTCTGAGAGTCTTTCTTCAATGCTTGAATCGCAAGGCGGTATTGATCTTGGCGACGAAGCAAAATTTTGTAAGCTCCGGCCCAATCGGCCCAATCCAGCACCCAACTCTCTTCTTCCGGCTCTTCACCCTTGGTGTAAGCCTCGTAAAAGGTCTCAGAAAGAACCCCATATTTACGTTCGTAGGTTTCCAGATCTTCGTTCAGTGCATGGATGTCGCTAATGATTTCTTGTAATGTCATAACGTTAACCCTGTATGAAAATTCTCATGCGGATTGCTCGAGCACAAGATGCACTTTTTCATTATTAGTAAAATTTAGGAAAAAAGCAAATGCTTTTCTTCTCGCAACGATAAACCTGGAAGTACTTTGATAAAATGCTGCCCCTATCCAAACAGCACCCCATCCGGTGCGCGCATGTAGAGCACCGGGTGTATCCAATCGGGCTGGTCGGGATCATTATTCAAGGCGTTGACAATCGCTTTGCGGCCTTCAACGACCGCGGCATCGACCGGCCAACCGTCGGCGAGAGCAGCGTAGAAATTGGCGGAGAAGGCAATCGCTACATCGTCGCGCACGGACACTTGCATGCCCAAAGCCGCAGGAACTTCTCGACGCACCAGCACTTCTGCCACGCCGCCGGCAGCGTGTCCGGTCTTGCAAGCGTTAAGAAAAGCCAAGCGCACGCCACTATCGCGCAGCAGCGTGGCCAGCCAGCTTGCCTTTACCGAGGAGGTTGCGCTTGAGTCATCTTCGAATAGCAATTCGCCTTCTTGCTGTTCAGGATCATAATCACCATGGCCGATGTAATGCACGACTTGTACACTGCGGCGCAACGCTTCTTGCAAAGCCGTGGTTGTGGCCCTTTCCAACCACGTGAGGCGCAAACGCCCTGATTTGATTAATGGCTCCAGCGCTTGCTCTAATCGGGCTTTCTCTTCGTCAACCGCAAGTGGGGCCTGATCCGTCGGGCTGCTGATGATACCGAGAACGTGTACCGGCCCACTTATCGAGATACGGCTGGCGGCTCCGGCGCGGGTACGTACCGCACGATTGGCGTGGCAGGTCTGAGCGCCAGGTATTCTTCACCGATACGCGCCGCCTCCCAAGGAATAGCCGATAGCTCCTGGTCACGAATTCGCAAGCGCAGGCGCAGTCCTTCACCGGCCTCGATCGCACTACGCAAGCTGGCTTCGAAGCGAAGCCGCACTTCCCCTGGAAGCAACGCCTGACCAATCGCTTCGCCGATTTGAGACAAAGGGATGTCTTGTTCCGACTCGATGCTGTCGGTTTTATAGGCAGGGATGGGCACAGTACATAAGCCCTCGCCAGTGTGCGGACTTAGGACCTCAACCTCCAGCTTACCTTTGCCCACGCGAGCGAGACGGAGGTCGAAGTCGCGGTAAGCGCGAGGGGCGAAGTCCGACTTGCGCTCACGTGTATGCTGATTATTGGAAATCGTCGTGCGCAAGTCGGACTTCACTTGTCGTTTGCCGGTGATGCCGGCAACAAGCAGATTGAAGGTGGTTTCTTCTTCCAAGCCATGATGAAAATCCACCCAATGCAGACGACGCAGAAAGCGGGGAAGGCCGCCTTTGTCCGGCTCCACCGCACCGGGCAGCAACACGGGAATGACCCGCCGGTTGCGATCAACGACACGCGTTTCGAGCGCCGAGCGCATCTCCTCGTTGTGCCATCCGCCAATGCCGGAAGGGCCCACAAAAACCGCCACGGTGCGCGAACGATCCAGCGCCTCTTCAATCTCATCTTGCCAGGGATCACCAGGAACAAGATTCCAGCGATCCAGCCAAACTTTCAGTCCGCTTTTTTCGAGTTGGCTGGCGAGCCTTTCGACCGCGGCTTGGTCGGCTTTGTTATACGATAGAAAGACATCGAATTCAAAAGCATTCATTGCAAACCTCGTTAAATTCAGGGGTGAGGCGCGAAGTCCAACTTGCGCGGGGCGAGTTTTCTAAATTAACAAAATTCTGCTGCGCAAGTTGGACTTCACTTTTCCCCCGCCTGCTGCTTAGCCCACTCGAAGATCTGCTCGAATTTGCCTTGGCCGGATTTGGGCGGGCGGAGCAGCGGGCGGAATTTTTTGTCGTACACAAAATAATAGCCGTCTTGTTCGTAGAGCGTGGGAACGCGCGGGGCTTCGTAGATTTCCAAATTCACTAACTTGAGGCCCCAAAGAAATTGGATAGCTTCGGAAAAATTTTGACGACGCAGCACTGGGAATGATCCAGCGCCTTTTCCATGCTTTCCTGCAACGGCTCGCCGGGGATCATGTTCCAGGTGTACAGCCAAATTTTGAGCTGCGCTTTGTCCTCAAGCCAACGCGCAATAGCCTCAACCGCGGCCAGATCTTCGCTATTCAGGCTTAGAAAAGCGTCGTAATGTTTTTCGTTTGACATGGCTTTGTCCCCGCCCGATAGATTTATTTGAATTTGACTTGACATTCAAACCGCTGGGTGGTATCTTTAAATATAAAATAGCAACGATTTAATTGGAAGCAAGATCAATTTTAACCGGTGGATTATCGCATGTCGCAAAAAAGTGTTTCAGAGCTTGCCGTGTCTTCGCCTTGGCCGGCGGAAACCTTGGGTTCGGCGGTTTTACCTTTGCAGGAAGATAATCAGACCGAGTGGCTTGAAAAGAGCGCCGCTATCCAGCAAGATCGCCACGAAAAAATTCGACAAAAAACCGCTGCTTTGTTTGCCGCCGCAACGGATCAACGTTTTGAAGATGGCATGGAGAGTGAGTTCTCCAACGAACTTGTCGCTCTCGTCGAGGAGCATGGCGACGCGGCGGTCCAAGCCATCGCTCATCTTATCATTTCAGAAATCGTGAGCGCTGAAGTTGCGGCCGAGGCGTTGCGCTGGTTTGGCCGCATGGATCATATGCCGACCCACAACGCCCGTTTGTGGCTGCTGGAACGCAGCCTTTTTTGCTCTTCGGCGCAGGTCCGGGATGGCGCTGCATTGGGCTTGGCTGCCATGGATGACCCGCATGCCATCGCTTACCTCAAACAGGCGATCCAAAGGGAAAAACACCCAGCACTTCGCGAAGACTTGAAACAGGTTCTAACGCAACTTGAAACTACAGAGCAATGCCGCTAATCCTCCGCAAGATACGGAAAGCCAGATGGTATAAAAACAACCAAACGGATTTTCCTTGGCTACTGGAAAACGATATACCTGCGGATCCCTTAGGCGATCTGGCAACGAACGAGAATGCGCTTTCCGTATGGCAAATTGATGATGACAAGTCCAATTTTCCTCGCGTTGCTGCTGCGCTTGCAGCAAATTGCGACGACCTTTCCAATCTCGACTATGCCATCTTTGATCAGCAAGTTTTAAAAGAAATCAATATAGTCATTCGACCTTCCAAGGGAAATTCACCGGACGAGATAGTCAATCAGAATTGTCACAGTGATCTTGTCGAGCTTTCAGCGCGCCAGCTTGTGAATTTGGCAAAAGCCATCTTGACCCATGCCGAGCTCAAGCGAATTTCAGAAAAAGAGATTCTTCATTTATTGACGCAAGCCGTCGTCTCCGGACAAATAGAGCGCCCAAAGCTACGAACCAAAATTGGAATGAAAATTGACAAGTACATTGCTTTGAACAAAAATTGATTAGCTCGTAAACGTCTTTCTTCAAATATCTCATCAGAACATCGTGTTATTATTCGCCGCTTTCTCCGGCACGGTTTGCAGCACGTCCCAATGCTCGACGATCTTGCCGTTGTCGTCAAGCCGGAAAATATCGATGCCGGCCCAATCGCTGTCGCCCGGCCATTCCTGGTGGCAGTGCAGAACCACGTAGTTGCCCTCGGCGATCACGCGCTTGAAGTGGACGCGCTTGCCGGGATACTCCTGCGCCATTCTCGTGAAATATTCGATGAAAGCCTCCTTGCCGTCAGCCACACCGGGGTTGTGCTGAATATAAACTTCTCCGGCGTATTTCGCAATCGTTTCGGCGGGCTGGCACTGGTTGAACATGAGATCGTAGAAACCCGTCACGCTGTTTTTGTTTTGCTCGAGTCGATCTTTCTCATGCTTGATCATTTCTTCCATGCGTTTGCGCAGCGTGATGTTTTCGAAGATGATGCCAACACAATCGTTAGGCATGGGAAAGGCTTTGGAGGCAAAATAGCCTTTTTGCACATTCTCATCGCGGTACTCCATCGCGCCGATGGTGTGGGGTTGTTTGGTGATGGCGACTTCGGCAAAAATTTGCGGAATATCGGTTTCTGCCAAAAACGGAGAATTATCGAAGATGTACTTGCCAACCAACTGACTCAAATCGGTGCCCGTATACTTCGAGGCCTGGCGGTTGGCATAGACCAGCTTTAGCGAGCTCACCTCGCTTAAATTTTCCATCCGGTAAATGACCAACCCGATATTCATCTCAGAAAAAACCGCGTCGATCAAGCCGGTCATCATGTTGACCTCGGACAAATCGAAGGATTTGGGATTTTCCATAGCTACCTCCTGATCTTGTATGGCTTATGGATCAAACAGAGTTTAGCAGGTTGCTGAAAAAGTGAAAAATCAGTCATTGCGAGCGTTTCTCAGCGAAGCAATCTTTACAGAACCAAGAGATTGCTTCGCCCCGCTGGAAAGCGCGGGGCTCGCAATGACAATCGTGAAGTTTTCAGCCGTTTTACGTTTTATGCATTACGCTTTACGTCTCACATTTTACGTTCAACGCCCAATCTCAAACGCCGAATCCCGATAAACTTCCCTGCCTTCCAGCAGCGTCAGCAGCACTTTGGCGCGATGAATCGTGTGCGCCGGAATCTCAAACAGATTGCGGTCCAGCACGATCAAATCCGCGGCTTTGCCGACTTCGATCGAGCCGGTCTCTTGCTCCTCAAAATTCACATACGCGCCGTTGATCGTGTAACCGGCGAGCATCGCCGGCAATTCGACCAGTTCTTGCGGAATCCACGCCGCGCCGGTGCTATCTTCTAATCCGCGTCGTGTCACCGCCACTTGCATGGCGTCGATGGGGTTCATCGACGAAACCGACCAGTCGCTGCCGCAGGCCATTACCGCGCCGGTTTTCAGCACGCTGGCGATTGGGTAGAGCCAGCGCGAGCGCGCCGGGCCGAGCGCCGGCTCGGTCAGATCGGTGATATACGAATCGGCATACGCCCACAAGGACTGAAAGTTGGCGATCACGCCAAGCTGCCGAAAACGGGGAATGTCTTGCGGATCGAACAATTCGATATGCGCAAGATGATGGCGGGAGTCGCGCCTGCCGTTGGCCGACACCGCGCTTTGAAAGGCATCGAGCGCCATGCGAATCGCGCGGTCGCCAATCGCATGAACATGAACTTGAAAGCCTTCGCGATCCAACGCCGTGACCAATTCGTTGAAAGCTTGCGGCTCTAAATTAGGTTTACCCAAATCGCCGGGCTTGTCGAGATACGGCTCCAACACCGCGGCGGTGCGCGCTTCGATGACGCCATCGGCAAAAATTTTGACGGCATTGGCGCGGAGTCTTGTGCCCTGATATTTTTGCCGCAGCTCTTTCAAACGGGGAATTTGCGCCACGCCTTGGGCCGGATCGACGTACATCGCCGTCACCACGCGCGCCGTCAGCTCGCCGCGACGATCCAACTCTGCATACGCTTCGAGATATTTTTCATCGGCACTCGCTTCTTGCAACGAGGTGATGCCGAAGCGATTGGCCATCTCAAGGCCGCGGCGTAAACCCTTGACATAATCCTCCGGCGTGTACTCGGGCAGATACTTTGAGACGAGCTCAGTCGCATCCTCACGCAATGTGCCGGTCGGCTCGCCGGTTTTGGGATCGCGCTCGATGCGTCCGTTCGGCGTGTTCGGCGTGTCTTTAGTGATGCCAGCAATTTGCAAAGCTCTCGAATTTGCCCATGCAGAATGCCCATCGGCGGCCGAGAGAAAAACCGGACGGTCGGGAACGATTTGATCGAGCAGTGATTTGTGCGGATTGGCATTCGGAAAGATCGGCAGGTCCCAGCCGCCGCCGCGAATCCACGGTGCGTTCGGATTCTGCTCGGCGTAGCGGCGAATGGCGTCGAGAATTTGTTCCTGTGTGGTGAGGCCGTTGAGATTGCACTCGCCCAATTCGATGCCGCCGCTCACGGGATGGACGTGCGAATCTTGAAAACCGGGCAGCACCATTTTGTCTTGCAAATCGACGAGCTTGGTGTGCGCGCCCAGCCAGCGCTTGAGGCCGTCTTCAGCGCCGACATAAACGAGCCGGCCTTCGTCTATCGCCACCGCCTCGGCCCAGGTGCGCGCGGCGTCCATCGTATAAATCGCGCCGTTGCGCAGCACCCAGTCTGCCGGCGGGCAATTTCCTTGATTGGTCGAACAGTGCAGCCATAAATTTGAAAACGCGATGACGAGCAACAGGCACCAGCGGTTCGTTCTGTCCATGCACAGCCTTTCGCGCGGAGTAAAAGGTGAGAGGAAGATTGTTGTTTTAATCGTAAGCTTCGCGTCGATGCCGAACGTGGGCAATATCCACGATCTTTGCCTTGTCTTTGATTTCGTATTTTGACAGACGTCTTTTCGCCGCCTGCCAATCCACTCGCGGCTCATCGCGGCGCGATTCCACAATCATGAGATCATAAAAATCTTCCCAAAGCCGGCGGTGCTTTTTTAGATCAATCAGCACAGCGGTCTTGTTGCCATTGGCATCGATGAGAAATTGAAAGCCATTTTTTTCATTTTTTCATTCTGTTTAAATGGTGTGAAAATAGCTTGAGAAAAACTAGGGTGAAAGAAAAGATACACAGCTTCTCCCAAAAAGTCAAGCAACCTTTTGCGTTTTTCGTGTGTTTATATACTCGTTTCGTGGTGGTATGTGAGTCATTGCAGGCGTCCCGCTTTTCAGCGGGACAATCTCATGATTTCAAAAAGATTGTCCCGCTGAAAAGCGGGATGCTCGCAATGACGGTTACAAAACAACCCTCAACGAGCATGGTGGGCCGGACAAAATGACTTGCTTTTATTGTACAAACGTTTTAGTTTGCATCATGCTGCAAAATCTCAATCTCGAGCAAGCCGCCCTGCACGCAGCCAACAATCTCATCGACTTGGCGCTGGCGGAAGATTTAGGCGAGGCCGGCGACATCACTTCGCGCGCGATTGCGACCGGCAGCCTGGCGCACAAGATGAAAATCGGCAGCGCCGTGATCATCGCCAAGTCGCCCGGTGTTGTCGCCGGACTCAAAATCGCCGACCGCGTGTTCCAGCGCATTTTCCCGCCGGTCGATGTGGAGGTGCGGGCGCAAGACGGTGAGCGGATTGTGCCGGCGCAACGAGTGGCGTATCTTTACGGCCCCATGGCCTCGATCCTCGCCGGCGAGCGGGTGGCGCTGAATTTTTTGCAGCGGCTTTCCGGCATTGCGACGTTGACGCACAAATTTGTCGAGGCGGTGACGGGCGCTGAAGCGAAGATTCTCGATACGCGCAAAACCACACCCGGTTGGCGGGTGTTGGAAAAGTATGCGGTGCAATGCGGCGGCGGTCGCAACCATCGCCTCGGGTTGCACGACATGTTTTTGATCAAGGAAAATCACATTGCGGCTGCCGGCAGCATTGCTGCCGCGGTGGAGAAGTGCCGGGAATTTAGCCGGCGTCATGGCCGCGATTGGGACTTGGAAGTAGAAGCGCGAACGCGCAATGATGTGGAAGAATGCCTGCGCCTCGAGGTGCAGCATATCATGTTGGACAACATGCCGCTCACCGAAATGCGCGAAGCCGTGGAGTTGGTTGCCGGTCGCGCGCGTTTGGAAGCCTCCGGCAATGTAAGCCTGGAAAACGTTGCCGCCATTGCCGCCACCGGCGTCGACTACATTTCGATTGGCGCGATAACCCATTCCGCTCCGGCGATGGATTTCTCGCTGTTGGCGGCGTAATATTAGAACCGGGCCAAAGCCATTATTGTCCAAGCCCATCCCTCACCCACCACGCCATAAAAAACACCGCATCCGCGGTTCCATCCATCGTCGGCTCGTTGGTGGAATAATCGCCGAGGTCGTCGTGATACACCACGAGATCGGATTGAAATTCGACATACGGGTCTTCGCGCGTCAAGCGAATGCCGATGAGGCTCTTGTAAATGCTGCCATAAACCGGGCCGTCGTTTAGCCCGCCGGTGATTTGCCGTTTCGTTTTATCCGCAATCACACTGTGCGGAAACTGCGGGGTGTTGCCGCCTCCTGCGGGAATGCCGACGAAGGCGCTGATGCCCCACGGATTGCGCCCCAATAGCCAATCGCGATGCGCGACAATCATTTCATGATAACACATGTCGCCGGTCATCTGCTCGTAGAGCAAGCCGTGAGTGATGAAATTCACCACGAGATTGTTGGAGCACCAAATGAACGGCACGGCAATGCGATACGGATTTTTGTTGGCGCGCGCCTGCATCTTTTCCAAACTCTCGCGATAGAAACCGGCAAGCGTATCTTGAAAGGCGCGGTCAACGAGAGAATACAGCGCGTAATGGCCGAGATTGGCAAAGGGATAAAACTCGTAGTGCCTCGCCATATCCGCGCCCATCCATGACGTTGCGCCGATTCGACGCGCAAAAATTTTCGCCTCGTCGAGATAGGTTTTCTCTCCGGTAGCTCGAAACAACTCTGCTGCGCCCCATTCCATGTCATCGGCCCAGGTGATTTCGTAATAACGATACGGCGCGCGGCAGGGCGTGCCTTCCTGGCAGCCGGGCTGCTTCCTGCCCATGGCGTAAACTTCTTTCGCCGCTTGCAAGCAGCGCGCGGCAAAATTTTTATCTCGCCAATCATTTTGCCAAATTTGCGCGGCCATCGCCATTGCCGCGGCGCAGCGGCCGGCGAGATTGGCGATGCCGGTGGAAGTATTTTGAAATTTACCAAGCCCCTGCGGTTTGCCGTTGGCGTAATAAACCACGCGGTAACTTCCCGGCCCCCAGCCGTAATCCGAAACATCTTCTTGAGGCAATTCCCAACCGGAGTGATCGCGGTCATCTGCGACTTGATGAAAGAGCAGATTTGGCGCCGGATGCATTTTGAGCATCCAGTCGAGGCCCCAACGCGCTTCGTCGAGAATATCCGGAATGCCGTTGGCGCCTTTTTGCCCGAGCGCGTTGAACTCGTCGCGAAATTTGCCGTGATTTTCTTGATATGAAAACAGCATTCGCGCCGTGGCATTGCTCGAGGTCAGCAAATAGCGCAGATAATCGCCGGCATCGTGCCAGCCGCCGCTCACCTCGAAATAGGTGCTGTCCGGCATCGGCCCGTACATCGTCCGGCCGTCTTTTTGATGACAAACTTCATCGAGAAAAGGATTATAGCCGCAGCGCTGTTGGCGCATGTACGCGAGCAGAAGTTCGTGATACTCGTAGTAAGCCTCCGGCCCAATATTGAAAGGAAGAGACACAAAATCCGTCCCGACAATGCGCAATTTGAAACGGCCGGCCTTCTTCAAAGCGCTGAAATCGAGCCGATAGTGGTAGGCAAAATTTCCCCAAGCGCCGGCATTCGCACCAAGTTTTGCCGGTCCCCAAACCCGTTGGCCGGAAGCCGCCTCGATGATCTCGAATTGCCGCTTGTCCGCGGGCTGTTGCGAAAACGCGACGGCGATTTTGGGGTCTTCGGGCAAATAGCCGATTTGATTGGCGCGGAGGTGAATTGTATCGGCTTTTGGGGAAGAAGAAATGCTGGCAACAAATAGGGCTGTGACGTGAAGGAGGAGAGAGCATTTTATTTTAGACGCCGCGAAGAAAGATAGAGCATTCGGAGCATTCATTGATCGGCTTCCTCGAATGTTTTAAATTGTAAACCCCATTTCGGGAGACAGTCAGTCGCTTTCTAAAGCTTGACTTTTGGAAAAATAATGTTTGGAGAATGATGCCAGACGGGCCGTCTGGGCTACGACTTGCTTAGCGCCTCACCTTCCCGCCATCCACCACGATCGTTTGTCCGGTAATAAATCCTGCTAAATCCGACGCGAGAAAGAGAATCACGCCTGCCACTTCTTCGGGTTGGCCCCAACGTTGCAGCGGCGCTTCACGGGCAAGCTCTTGCTTTTGGCTCTCAGAGAGCTGATGATACCAGCCACTCGCGATATTTCCAGGCGCAACGGCGTTAACGCGGATGCCATATTTGCCGTACTCGAGCGCGAGATCGCGCATGAGGCCTAACAGCGCGGCTTTGGCTTCGGTGTAAGGCGTGCCGTGATAGCCGGAGAGGGCCGGCGTGGAACTGACGAATATCAAAGTGCCGCGGCGCTGCGGCACCATGATTTTGAGGGCGTGATGGCTGCACAAGCGGTTGCCGTCGAGATCCACGGCGCGGACTTGACGAAACCATTGCTCGATTTCGGCTTCGCGCATTTCGTGCAGCGGCATGCGCCATAACTCTTCCACCAACGGATACCCGGCGCAACAGACGAGCACGTCGAGACGGTTGCCGCTCCAGTTTTGCAATTGCGCAAACATCTCGCGCACGGCGGCGATATCGGTCACATCCGCAACTGCGGGGAAAGCTCGCACGCCGTGCTGCTCGCTCAAGTTGGCGGCAAATTGATGGACTTCGGTCGAGTCGCGACCGTTGACGGCGACCGCAGCACCGCAGCGTGCGAACAATTCCGCTACTGCGCGTCCAATGCCGCGACTGGCGCCGGTGATGAGCACGGTGCGGTCACGCAAGCCGGGCAGCGCGATTTTTTCAACCGAGGCGATCAAGATTCACAAAGCTTATTTGCCGATAATGACACGACCGAAACGAATAATCGCAGCAAAAATCAAGCGCTGAGCTTGTTGACCGTTTCCAGAACTTTGTCGTAATTCGGGTGCTGGCCCATTTCCGGAACGTACTCGACGTGCCGCACGACGCCGTCCTTATCCAGCACGAACACGGCGCGCCAAAGAAAGCCGGTTTCTTTGACATACACACCATACGCCTGCCCGAACGAACGGTCACGCTGGTCGGAATAAACGCGGGCTTTATCGACGTTCGCCATGCCGCACCAGCGCTTTTGCCCGAACGGCAAGTCGCAACTGACCACGACGAAGTTCACTTTGTCGCCGAGCTTGGCGGCTTCGTCATTGAAGCGTTTGGTTTCGGCATCGCACACGCCGGTATCCAGCGACGGCACCGAGGCCAACACAGTTGGTTTCCCTTTCATCGCCTCCAAACCGACTTCGGAGAAGTCTTGCGCCAACACAGTGAACGCCGGCGCTTTATCGCCGACTTTGATTTCCGGGCCGGCGAGCTTGATCGTGCGATTTCTGAAATTGTACGACTCCTTGCGTTCTCCAGCCATCATTGCCTGCTTAAGATAAAGATTCTGCGAAGCTTCATCTCCAACCGATGACCTCGCAAAGAAAATAATCTCCAACTGATAGAAAAACCCAACGGATTAGATCAGTTGGGTATTCAATCCGTTGGAAAAACTTGTACTGTTTGTAAAAACTTTTTGCGCTCAAAATCTTATTGCATAAAAATCGGCGCCAAGACCAGCGAGATCACCGCCATCAATTTGATCAAAATATTAATGGACGGGCCAACCGTGTCTTTTAGTGGATCACCGACGGTATCGCCAATTACGGTGGCTTTGTGGGTTTCCGAGCCTTTGCCGCCATAATTTCCTTCTTCGACGTATTTTTTAGCATTGTCCATGGCGCCGCCGCTGTTGGCCATTTGAATGCCGAGCATTACGCCGGTCACCAGCGCGCCCAGGAGCAAGCCCGCCAATGCCGCCGGTCCAAGAATGAAACCGGTCAGTACCGGCGCCAGGATCGCCATCGCGCCGGGCAGCAACATGCCGTTGATGGCGCCGATGGTGCTGATGTCGACGCACTTGGCAGAATCCGGCATAGCCTTGCCTTCGCGCAGGCCGGGAATCTCGCGAAATTGCCGGCGCACCTCTGCGATCATTTTGAACGCGGCTTTGCTCACTGCTTTGAAGAGCATTGAGGAGAAGAAAAACGGCAACATGCCGCCAATGATAATGCCGGCCAGCACCTGCGGGTCTTTCAAATCGGCGCTTGCCAATTTGACGGAGTGCATATAAGCCACAATCAACCCCATCGCGGCAAACGCGGCGGAGCCAATGGCGAAGCCTTTGCCGATGGCGGCCGTGGTGTTACCGACGGAGTCGAGGCTATCAGTAATCTTGCGCACGCCGGGATCGAGATGCGCCATCTCGGCAATACCGCCGGCGTTATCGGCAATGGGACCGTAACTATCGACTGCAACGACCATGCCGGTCGTCGCCAACATGCCGAGGCTGGCCATGGCGACGCCATAAATGCCGGCGAAGTTGAAAGAAACAATGAGGGCGCCTGCCAAAACAATCACCGGTATTGCGGTCGAGGCCATGCCGAGCGCCAGCCCGCCGGTCACGGTAATCGCCGGGCCGCTTTGCGACTCGTCGGCCAAATTTCGCACCGGCTTGTATTTGGAGGAGGTGTAATATTCGCTGGTGAAGCCGATGATCACGCCAGAGAGCACGCCGGCAATCGTCGCCCAAAACGGCCCCATGACGCTGTAATTTTCATACGCCACGCCCTGGGTTTTAAACAGAAAATACGTGCCGATGGCGGTCAAGCCGGCGCTGACGTACAAGCCGCCCATGAGCGCACCCTGCGGGTTGCCGCGGCCCGTGGCTTTCACGAAAATGATGCCGAGTATCGAGGCGATGATGCCGATGCTCGCGACGTTCAACGGCAGCACGGTCAATGAATGCATGTGATCGCTGGCCAACAAGCTCATGCCGGCGGCAATTGCCATCGCCGCGATCATGGATTCGACGTAAGACTCCAACAAATCGGCGCCCAAGCCGGCCACGTCGCCGACGTTATCGCCGACGTTATCCGCAATCACCGCCGGGTTGCGCGGGTCGTCTTCGGGAATATTGGCTTCAACTTTTCCCACCAAATCCGCGCCCATGTCCGCGCCCTTGGTGAAAATGCCGCCGCCGCTGCGCGCGAAGAGGGCGACGAGACTCGCGCCCATGGCGTAGCCGTTCACGATAACCGGATCGCCGTTGAAAGCCGCATAAACGATGCACAAGCCCAACAAAGACACACCGACGACACTCATGCCCATCACCGCGCCGCCGGAAACTGCGACTCCCAATGCGCCTTTGAGGCCGCCGTCAACGGCGCCCTGCGTGGTGCGAGAGTTCGCCCGCGTGGCGATGCTCATGCCGATGTAGCCGGCAATCGCCGAGGCAATACCGCCGGCAACAAACGCGACCGAGGTTTGCCAATTCAAAGCCACATTTGAGAACATTGGCGCCGCCGCGATCAGAATGGCTATAACGCCGACAAAACCAGCGACATACATATATTCGCGCCGCAGAAACGCCTTCGCACCGGTTTGCACGGCACGGGAAATTTCCACCATTTTGGCGTTGCCTGGATTTTGGCGCAAAACGTCCATGGCGAGATAGGCAACAAAACCGAGCGCCAGCAAACTCGCTACACCCGGGATCAAAATATCCTGCACAGCTTCCTCCTTCAGAGTTGAGGTTGTCCGATTATTTATTTTTGCATCCCTGTTGTCATTCCACAGGTCGATTAAAAACTACGCAACTATTCAGGCAAAAGCGAGGCTGTCATTCCGTAGAAATCCCGTTCCATTTCAAGCACTGTGCTAATGCGAAAAAAAATCTTCCAGAATGACATGCGAGAGGATGACTGAATAGTTATGAAACAACTTTATCTACATGCAATTGCTTAATTTGCCAGAAGATAAAATGCAAAATTTAAATATAAGCCTTAATCACCAATTTTTCAAGCACTTTTTACGAAAGGCTTACCCGCCAATCAACATGCCGGCAATCGCCGCCGTCATCCAACTGGCCAGTGCGCCGCCGAACATCGCCCGCAGGCCGAGCTTGGCGAGATCGCCGCGCCGTTCCGGCGCCATGCCGCCGATGCCGCCAATTTGAATCGCGATGGAAGAAAAATTTGCAAAACCGCAGAGCGCGTAGGTGGCGATGATCTGCGCACGCGCGCTCATGCCGCCGGATTTGATCAAGTCCGACAAATTCACATACGCCACAAATTCGTTGATCGAAATTTTGGTGCCGAGAAGGTTGCCAAACTCGATGCAGTCTTTCCATGGCACGCCCATGAGAATGTAACCCGCCATCACGCCACCGGCAATCGTCGCAAAACCGCCGCACCTAATCGCCATCAGCTCGGAATTGGTCGCTTTGGCAATAAACGGCCGGATCAACAGCGGCGCTTCGGTCTGGCCGACAAAAATATTGGCGGAGCAAGACAATGATTCGGCGCCGCTGGTGCCCATCGTCTTGGCCATAACCACCGCGAGGCCCTCGACGATTTTTTGCATGATCCCGAGATGATAAAGAATAGACATCACGGCAGAGGAATAAATAATCGTCGGCAAAATGGCAAACGCAAATTGCAGCCCGAACGTATTTTGGTACTCCGGTTTGACGAGATTGCCAAAGAGAAATTCGGTGCCATATTTGGTGAAGCCAAGAAAGGCGCTAATTTTGTCGCCAGCCCATTGAAAAGCGATTTTGCCGGGTTCCGTCCACAAGATAACAAAAGCGAACACCATCTGCAACCCCGTACCCCACAATACCACGCGCCACGGGAATTGGCGGCGATCGTACGACATGGCGTAAGCGATGCCGATCATCGCGACCATGCCGAGCAAGCTGACAAGCCGTTCCATTCTCTCTCCTCCGTTGGTTGATGCGATTAGTCCATTAAAAGTTAACCCTTTGCAAAAAAAACAAAGAGATTTTGGCTCACAGAAATGAACTCACGGAAGAAAAATTAAAAATTCCGTGAGCTGTTCCACTTTCGTGAGCAATTCATTCTTTTCTTTTTGGGTTGTAGCTCGTCCGTATTGAGGTAAATATATTTAAGAGCTTTGCTCCGCCGTTGCCAGCTTCGGCGACGTCCTCCGCTTGCCGCTCAAGACTTGATACCACCGAAAGATGGAGTTGGCAAACACGATCACCGCGCAGACCATGATGATGGCGGTGAGCGCGGCGTCGAGATAACCCTGAAAAGCCAGCTTCGGATTTTGGGTCAGCGGCAGAAAATTGTCGGTGATGTTTTTCCAGCCGGCCACGAGCGTAGTGGTGCCCACGAATGACAGCGGCACAATGGTGACCCAAGCGTAACGCGCTTTGCCGGCGTTGATGATGATCGTCGTCCCCACGGCCAGCGCAATCGCTGCGAGCAGTTGATTGGCGACACCGAACATCGGCCAGATTTGGCTGATACTGCCGGTGTAGATGAAATACGCCCACGCCGCGCAAACCAACGCGCTGGAAATCACCGTGCCGGGCATCCAGTCAGCGCGCTCCAGCGGCTTGTAGAATTTGCCGAGAAATTCTTGCACGAGAAAGCGCGCCACCCGCGTGCCGGTGTCGATGGTGGTCAAAATGAACAGCGCCTCGAACATGATGGCGAAATGATACCAATACGCCATCAAACCTTTCATGCCGGGCAGCGCCGTAAATATTTGCGCCATGCCGACGGCCAGCGAAACGGCGCCGCCGGTGCGTCCGGCCACCGCTTCGCCCACTTGCTGCTCCAACTCAGGAAGATTAACCACACTCAATCCGAGATTCGCAAATTTTTCAATCGGCACGTTAATCGCGAAATAGTCCGCCGGATGGAGCGCCGTCGCGGCAATAAGCGCGGTAACGCCGACTAAACTCTCGATTAGCATGGCGCCATAGCCAATCGGCCGCGCGTGGGTTTCCTTGTCGATCATCTTTGGCGTGGTGCCGGAGCCGATCAGCGCATGAAATCCGGAAATGGCGCCACATGCGATGGTGATGAAGACGAAGGGATAAAGCTTGCCGGGAACGATCGGGCCGCCGCCGGAGATGAATTGCGTAAACGCCGGCATCTTCAAATCCGGATGTACGACGATAATGCCGATGACGAGAAAGGCAATGGTGCCGATTTTCATGTAAGAGCTTAAATAATCGCGCGGGCAAAGCAGCATCCACACCGGCAGAATCGAGGCGACAAAACCGTAGATCGCGATGAGCAGCGTAATTTGATTTTTGGGGAAAGTGAAATAGGGCGCTAAAAAAGATTCCGGCACGAAGCGTCCGGCGACGACGGCCAAAATGAGCAGCGTCACACCGATGGCCGAGGCTTCGACAATTTTGCCTTTGCGGAAGCGATACATGTAGAGGCCCATGAACAACGCGATCGGAATGGTCATGGCGATGGTGAAAGTTCCCCACGAGCTGTCGTGCAGCGCATTCACCACCGCCAGCCCCAGGCCGGAGAGCGCCATGACGATGATGAAGAGAATCGCAATTGCGGCGACGATGCCGGTGACCGGGCTGATTTCGATGCGCGCCATTTCAGCCAGGGATTTGCCGCCGCGGCGAATTGACGAGGAAAGAATGATGAAATCGTGCACCGCGCCGCCGGTGCACACGCCGATGACCAACCACAAAAGTCCGGGGAGAAAGCCGAACTGGGCCGCCAACACCGGGCCAATGAGCGGGCCTGCTCCGGTAATGGCGGCAAAATGATGACCGAACAGCACCCACTTGTTCGTGGGCACATAATTCTGGCCGTCGTACATCGAATGCGCCGGCGTAGTGCGTTGGTCATCCAGCGCCAGAACTTTCGCCGCAATAAAGGCGCTGTAGTAGCGATAAGCAATGGCGTAAATGCACAGCGCGAGAATAATGATGGGGAGAGCGTTCATAATGGCCTCGCGGTTTGGTTAAATAAACAGAGGCGCCAGCACGAGCGTGATCGTGCTCAAAAGCTTGATCACCACGTGCAGCGAAGGCCCGGCCGTATCTTTGAACGGATCACCGACCGTATCGCCGCCGACGGCGGCTTTGTGCGTGTCTGAGCCTTTGCCGCCGTACTGGCCGGTCTCCACAAACTTTTTGGCGTTATCCCACGCGCCGCCGCCATTGTTGAGCATCGTCGCGACGAGAATGCCGGCCATTGTGCCAACCATCAACAAGGCGGCAACCGCTTCGGCGCCGATTGCAAATCGTTTGAAGATCAAGCCGACGGCGATCGGCATGGCCACGGTGAGCACGCCGGGCAACACCATTTGTTTCAATGCGCCGGAAGTGACAATATCGACGCATTGGCGATACGAAGGCTTGGCCGTGCCCCGGAGAATGCCGGGATTCTCCCGAAATTGGCGGCGCACTTCGTTGATGACATAATAGGCGGCTTTGCCGACAGCGCGAATCGCCAGCGCCGCAAACAAGAACACCAGCATCGCGCCCAGCAATCCGCCGACGAACACGCCGGGCTTGGCAATGTCCACCGCGGCGAGTGGCTTGCCGAAATTTTTCACTTCATCCAAATAGGCAGAGAAGAGCAGAAATGCCGCGAGCGCGGCACTGCCGATCGCGTAGCCTTTCGTCAACGCCTTCGTGGTGTTGCCGACGGCATCGAGCCGATCCGTTTTTTTGCGAATTTCCTCCGGCTGCTGGCTCATTTCGATAATGCCGCCGGCGTTGTCCGCAATCGGGCCGAAGGTGTCCATGGCGAGGATGTACGCCGCAGTGCCGAGCATGCCCATGGTCGCGACCGCGGTGCCGAACAAGCCGGCATTGGCGACGCCGCTCGATTGCCCAAGATGGTAGGAAGCCATAATCGCGATGGCGATGACGATCACCGGAACCGCGGTGCATTCCATGGCAACGGCAAAACCCGTAATGATGTTCGTTGCCGGGCCGGTTTGCGAAGCTTCGGCAATTTCTTTCACGGGGCGATATT
Organism: Candidatus Zhuqueibacterota bacterium; assembly: GCA_022616415.1. Lineage (GTDB taxonomy): Bacteria > Zhuqueibacterota > Zhuqueibacteria > Zhuqueibacterales > Zhuqueibacteraceae > Zhuqueibacter. The sequence continues at coordinate 86,658 of JAKEEU010000008.1, forward strand.
TGTATTCGGTATAATATTGCGTGATGTACACGAACGCCATCGCGGTGGCAAGGCCGATCAAGCCGCAGAGCCAGAAATGCCACCAGGCGTCAGGCGCCTGTGCGGAAGCGAGCAGCCAATAGCAACCCACGCCGAAGCCAAGCGCCGCGAGGACGGTAGTGAGATAATAGCCGCGATTGAGCGCGTGCATGGGATCGCCGTCTTCGCGCGTGCGCACCGCCATGATGCCGAAGATCGAGGCGATCAATCCGAACGCGCGCACCACGAGCGGAAAGAGAATACCCTTCAAGCCGAAGTACGGATAGAGCGCGACGCCCAAAATCATGGCGCCGATGTTTTCTGCGGCGGTGGATTCGAACAGATCGGCGCCGCGCCCGGCGCAGTCGCCAACGTTGTCGCCGACGAGATCGGCAATCACCGCGGGATTGCGCGGATCATCTTCCGGGATGCCGGCTTCGACTTTGCCGACGAGATCGGCGCCGACGTCCGCCGCTTTCGTGTAAATGCCGCCGCCAAGCTGGGCGAACAACGCCACAAAGCTGGCACCGAAACCGTAGCCGACGATCAAAAACGGAATTTTCTCGGCCTCGAGATCGAACGCGCGCAGAATCGCAAACAAGCCGCCGACGCCGAGCAAGCTCATGGCGACAACGAACAAGCCGGAGACTGCGCCGCCGCGCAAGGCGATCTGCAAGCCCCGATTCAAGCTCGAGCGCGAGGCCGAGGCGGTGCGGATGTTCGAGCGGATTGACACGAACATGCCCATGTAGCCGGCAATGCCGGAACAGATCGCGCCGAGAATGAACGAACCGGCAACGTAAGTGGCGAGCAAGGTTTCCGAAACCGGATCGTGCTCGGAGTGGGGCCGCACGAACGCATATAGCACATACAACACCGCCGCCACCGGAATCGTCAGCGCCGCAATGGTTTTGTATTGCCGCGCCAGAAACGCCTCCGCACCTTCGCGAATCGCCTCGGCGATCTCCCGCATCGACGGCGTCCCTTCGTCATTTTTTAGCACCCATTTTGCCAGATAAACGGCGAAGAGCAACGCAAAAATGCTGCAGCCTAAAGTGAGGCCAAGTTCCACAGGACATCCTTTCTTAAACAATGGTTATAGAGTTGATTGATGAAGCGATCAATTTGCTTTCAGGCTTTGAGGGCGACGCCTTCCGAACGCGCAATGTATGCCGCGCAGGTAATGTCGCCGGTGACGTTCAGAACCGTGCGGCACATGTCGAGAATGCGATCGACGCCGAGAATGATGGCAATGCCCTCTGCGGGCACGCCGACCATTTGCAACACGATGATCAACAGCGGAATCGAGCCAGAAGGCACGCCGGCGGCGCCGACCGCGGTCAACACGCTCATGATGACGACGATCAATTGCGCGCCGAGACTCAACTCGATGCCGAAGACCTGCGCGAGAAAGAGAACCGTGACACCCTCGAAGAGCGCGGTACCGTTCATATTCATCGTCGCGCCCAGCGGCAAAACGAAGCCGCAAATCTTCGGCGGAATGCCGAGATTTTCCTGCGCGACCATGATCGTCGTCGGCAGCGTCGCGTTGCTGGAGCTGGTGGAAAAAGCGGTGAGCATCACGGTTTCCACTTTCTTGAAAAACTTTAGCGGGTTGTAGCGCGCAAAAAGCCGCACCAAAATCGAGAAGGCGCCGAGTTGATGCAGCAGCAAGCCGATCAGCATAGTGATCACGTACATGCCGAGCGCCACGAGCAGGTCGAATCCGAATCGCGAGGTGACGCTGAAAATCAAGGCCGCGACGCCATACGGCGCGAGTTTCATCGCGATATTGATAATAGCGACGGTGATGTCGTTGACGGCTTCCAACAAGCGGATCAAAGGTTGCGCCCGTTCTTGATTGATGAGCGTGAGTCCGACGCCTGCCATGAGCGCGACGAAGATCAACGCCAGCATGTCGGGATTGGGCCGGGCAACGACGGCAAACGGATTGCGCGGCACGACGCCGACGAGCGTTTGAATGCCAAATTCGGTTTGCTCGGCTGTACCTTTAAGCTCAGCGGCTTGTTGGCCGTACGTGGCAAGTAGTTTCTCTTTGGTTTCCTGCGGCAATTGATCGCCAGGGCGGATGGTGTTGACCAAAACGAGGCCGATGGTTACGGCAATGGCAGTCACGATCAGAAAATAGAGAATCGTGCGAAGGCCCATGCGGCCAAGCTGTTTGAGGTCGCCGATTTGCGCCACCCCCAAAGCCAGGCTGGCGAAAACCAGCGGAATCACCACCATGATCAGCATGTTCAGAAAGATTTTGCCCAACGGATCGCTGAGATATTTCTGCACCATCGCCAAAGCCGAGGCGTCGATAAAGAATTTGTTGCTGATCACGCCGGCGATAGCACCAACGATCAAGCCGATGAAAATTTTTGTGTGCCGCGCCATGCCGCGCAACCCAGCTTGCTCTTGAGCCATTTTTTCCTCCTTCCGAAATATAGACGATTTTTTGACTAAAGCCGCCCGCGCTGGATGTTTCACAGAATGAATTTGTCGCGCGCAACAAGAATGTATCTAAAAAAATAAAGATAGACGCGAGGATAAACCGCTGAAAAATCAGTCTTCAGAAGCGTGACGGCTGGAGGGCTGGCGGTAGGTAAGCGAGGGAATATTGAAATCGAGATCGTTGTCGCGGACGTAATGATGCCGCTCGTGGCCGGCCCGAGCGTTATCAACAACAACGACGCAGTCAACAAAAATTAGCGGATTGTCCAGCGCGCGATTGAGGCATGAAAAAGCTGAATCGCGAGAGCTTGTGGGAACGAGGCCCACCGAGCTTTCGACGGCCTCCGGTTCGGCAAACACGATCGTCTCGGCGTCTGGTGATGGCGTGACCGCCGGCAAGAGGGATATCACCGCGCGCATGGGCGAAGACGTCATCACCACGTTCAAAATCAGCGCCCCCAGGAAAACGACGCGAAAGTTTTTGCCAAACACTCGTTGCATATTAAAGCTCAAAATACAAATTTAATTATGCGCTTCAAATGAATTGTCGTCATGGTTTGTACGCTGCCAACTCGAGAGCGCCGCCAGCAATTCAATCCATTGATCGCAGCTTACGTCCGAAAAAAAATAATCGTCACCAAAATAAAACTCGGAATCAAAATGAGCAGCGAATAAATCATGTAGCCAAAAAAGCTGGGCATTTTAATGCTGTTCTCTTCGGCAATGGATTTGACCATAAAGTTCGGCGCGTTGCCGATATACGTATTCGCGCCCATGAAAACCGCGCCGCAAGAAATGGCTTTCAAATAAATGGCGTTCCCGGCGATCAACGCGTGCACCGCTTGCAGCTCAGGTTGTCCCGGATAAAATCGCCCGAGGGCGGTGTTCAGAAAGGTCAAGTAGGTTGGCGCATTATCCAAAAAGCTGGAGAGAACACCCGACGCCCAAAAATATTGCCACGGCTCGCGCACGGCGCCGATGATGAAGGCTAAAGCCCCTTCGGCGCCGGCTTTCAGCATCGCCAACATCGGGATGATCGTCATGAAAATACCGGCAAAAAGAATCGCCACTTCTTGAATCGGCCCCCAAGTAAAGCCGTTGCCGTCGCGAATTTCTTTCGGGGTGAATTTCCAGCTCAGCAAGCCCATGCCGACCAAAAAGAGGTCGCGCAGCTCGTCCTGCACCGCCAATTCGATCCCGAGAATGCTAAATTCTCCCAATTTCACCAAGCCACTGAACAGCACGCCGCCAATCACACCGGCCAGGAAGAGCAAATTGTGCAGGCCGCGTATGCGAATTTTCTCAGCTTTCGCCGGGCCCGGGTTGGCATGGACACGCGCAGCTTGACCGTGCCTGGCTGCTTCCAGCAACGTCGTTTGCTCGCGCCGGTGCATGATGGTGTCAAAAATAAAAAACAAGCCGAGCACGATCCCGGAAACGGCGAGCATTTCCGGAATGAGCTTCATCGTCCAAAAAAACGGCACGCCGTGCAGAAAGCCGAGAAACAGCGGCGGATCACCGAGCGGGGTGAGCGCGCCGCCCATGTTGCTGACGAGAAAAATGAAAAATATGACAAGGTGTGCCTTATTCTTCCGTAGCTTGTTCATGCGCAACATCGGCCGGATCAGCAGCATCGAGGCGCCGGTGGTGCCGACCCACGAGGCAATGAGCGTGCCGATGGCGAGCATGACGGTGTTGGTGGCCGGTGTTCCGACGGGCGTGCCCTCCACCAAAATGCCGCCGGCAACGGTGTACAGTGACCAGAGCAGGATGATGAAAGGAATATAATCTTTCAAATAGATGTGTAAAATCTCGTGCGTTGCGGCGCCGTGATAAACGAGCACGAACGGAACGGCAAAAACCAACGCCCACGCCGCCGTGACTTTGCCGAAATGATGGTGCCAAAAATGCGGCGCCAGCAACGGGAACATCGCAATCGACAGCAACATGCCGGCAAAGGGAAATCCGCTCCACAACGGCAAAGATTTGCCGAGATCGACGTGCTCGGCGGATTCCGGCGCGCCGTGCTGTTTAGTGGCGATCGTTTCTTTTGTCGCCGTACTGGCCGTGAGCTCCGCCTCACGAAATTTTTCTGCAGCCAAAGCTGAAGGCGAAAAATTAAATACAATCCATATCGTGACGAGCAGCCCCCAAACGCGCTTGGTGAGAGGGTACATCTGCAATAAAAAAAGCGGTTTGGTCTTCGCTGGGTTGGCCTTCGTTTCTGCCATGCCTAACCTTTCTCGATAAAATTCGCCGTGCTAATCGATTGCGCATCGTTGAGAGGCAATTGAATGAAAATAAAAAATCCCCGGTGAAAAGCAATGAAAAAGTAAGATTGCACCGTAATGGCTCAGTTATTGGTGGAAAACTATTTTGTCATGCTGGAAGCATCCTACGGACGCAGTCTTGTTACGATCAAGCACAGTGCTGGTTTGGAACAAGATTCTTCCAGAATGACATTTTTCTCCACCCGTAATCTGATTCTTACCCATATTGAGAAACAGCGGCTTATGAGCTTGAAATGGGTAACTTATTTGTAACTATTCAGCGATTGACCCCGGTTATCGGGGTTAGTACGGCAAGTAACATAGCATGTCATCGTGGAACGATCTTTTTTATTATCAAGCACGGTGCTTGTATTGAAAA